>CAVVRH010000035.1:0-57393 GCA_963750585.1 uncultured beta proteobacterium | reverse complement strand
TGCACGTCGACGTGGGCGAGCTGGTATGCCTGATCGGCGCGAACGGGGCGGGCAAGACGACGACGCTGAGGCACATTACAGGATTGCAGCCGGTGCGTTCCGGCACGATCGTCTACGCCGGCGAGGACATCACCGGACGACCGGCGTTCGAGCTCGTGCGCCGCGGTCTTGCGATGGTGCCCGAGGGACGTGGCGTGTTCGGCGCGCTGACCATCGAGGAGAATCTCGCGATGGGCGCCTACGTGCGCCTCGACCCTGCGCCGTGATCGCGAAGCGCATCTCGAGCGGGAGTGAATTCGCTGTTCCCGAGGCTCAGGGAGCGCCGCCGGCAGACGGTGGGGACACTTTCCCGGCGGCGAGCAGCAGATGCTCGCGACGGGGCGCTCGCTGATGTCCCGGCCGCGCCGATACCGCCGCCGCCGGACGAACCGTTGATGGGACTCGCGCCTCTGATGGTGCAGAAGGTCTTCGAGACGATCCTCGCGGTGTTGGCGTGAAGGCCAGGCGACCATCTTCCTGATCGAGCAGACGCAAAGCTCGCGCTGGAGGTCGCCGATCGCGCACGTGATGGAGTCGGGCGAGATCACGCTCGCCGGCGACGCAAAGCGCCTGCTCGACGATCCGCGGTGCGCGCCGCATACCTGGGCGAGACCGCGTAGGCGAGCGGCGCTTCCGGCGAGGCGCAACGCATCCCTATTGCATCGGATGGGCACGACAGAACGCGCTCTGGCGCGAACGCCGCGGACGGTTCCTCCCGCGCGCGTCGCCGCCTGGTACAGCGAAGCATTGCGGCTTGTAAAGCGCGCGCCCGGGCGCTTCGTACTGCTCGCCGCCGTGATGCTCGTCACCGAGCTTCTGCTGAACATCATCCCGCTGGTTGGACCACCGCTTGCGAACATGGTCGTCCCGCTCGTCGCGTGCGGTCTCCTCTACGCAAGCCTCGCTGCGGACCGCGGTGAGCCCGTCCGGTTGCGCTTTGCAATTCTCGCATTCGCGGCCAACGCGCGGGCCGTTGCCGCCGTGATTCTCGCGAGCATCGTCGCATTGGCGGCGGAGGCTGCCGCTGCCGCGTGGCTCGCCGGCGTCAACCTGCTTGCGCCCGAGAGCGCGACGACACTGTCACCCGGCGCGCTCGTCGCGGTATTCGCCGCCGGCCTCGTCGCCTCGCTGCCGCTGACGTTCGTACCCTTCGCAGCATTGTTCGACGGCGAAGGCGTGGGGGACTCGTTCGCAGCGAGCCTCACGGCATTCGCACGCAACCCCCTGACGCTATTGCTCTATGCCGCAGCGTCGTTTCTGCTGGTGCTCGTCGGCGTGATGACCTACGGTGTCGGATTGCTTCTGGCATTGCCGCTGTGGGCCACGTCGTCGTACGCGGCGTGGAAGGACGTATTCGGCGTCACCGGGCACGGGCTGCCCGAACGCGATCGCTGACCGAAACGTCGTACGCCGTTACGACGTCGGTCGCCGCGAGAACCCCGTCACCGCGATATCGACCGCGACGGCTTCAGCTTCTACGCTCGCCACACGAGCCACCGGCGGTCCGCGCCGACACCATCCGACGATGCGTTCGACCGCCTGCGCATTCCCGTGAACGTAGGCCTCGACGCCACCGTCGCGCAGGTTGCGCACCCAGCCATGCACGCCCGCCTCGGTCGCGACATCTGCCATCGCGTCGCGGAAACCCACGCCCTGCACCGCGCCGCGGATCACGAGATGCAGCGCGACGATGCGCGTCATCGCGTGACCTGCGGGCGCCGCCGCTCGAGGAACATCAACGCGGCGACCGTCTTGACGTCGGTCACCTCGCCGCGGTCGAGCGCCGAGAGCATTTCGTCGTGCGACAGCGTTGCGATCTCCAGGAACTCGCCGTCATCGAGCCGGGCACCCAGGTGCGTCAGGTTCTCGGCGAGGAAGATCTCGATCGCTTCGGTCGAGTAGGCGAGCACCGTGTGCACGGTGCCGAGCCGCGTCCAGCGCTCGGCCGTGTAGCCCGCTTCCTCCAGCAGTTCGCGTTGCGCCGTGGCCAGCGGCGACTCGCCATGGTCGAGCTTGCCTGCGGGAAACTCTACGAAGACCCGGTTGTGCGGATAACGGAACTGACGCTCGACGACGAAGCTGCCGTCGGCCCTTACCGGGACCACCAGCACCGCGCCCGGATGAACGATGTACTCGCGCGTTGCGGATTTGCCGTCGGGAAGGCGCACCTGATCGCGCCGGACGTGCAACAGCTTTCCCTGGAACACGACTTCCGTCGTCAGCATTTCCTCGACGAGGTGGCGATCCTCCGGCCGCACGCTAAGCGGCGGGCGCGGATCGCTCGCGGGCGCGTCGTCCACGATCAGCCGCCTGCCGCCCAGTCGCGCGGAACGAGGAAATCGGCGTAGAGACTGGCCTCCGGCGTGCCGGGCGCGGGCGACCAGTCGTAGCGCCACTTTGCCAGCGGCGGCATCGACATCAGGATCGCCTCGGTGCGGCCGTTCGACTGCAGCCCGAACAGCGTCCCGCGGTCCCAGACGAGGTTGAACTCCACGTAGCGCCCGCGCCGGTACAGCTGGAACTCACGTTCGCGCTCGCCGAACGGCGTGTCCTTGCGCCGCTCGAGAATCGACGCGTAGGCAGTGAGGAATTGGTCGCCTACGCTGCGCGTCAGCGCAAAGCAACGGTCGAATCCTCCTTCGTTCAGGTCGTCGTAGAAGATGCCGCCGATCCCGCGCGGCTCGCGCCGATGCTTGAGGAAGAAGTACTCGTCGCACCAACGCTTGTAGCGCGCATGGACGTTCTCTCCGAAAGGCAGCAGCGCCGCTCGGCAGGTGCGGTGAAAGTGCACCGCGTCTTCGGCAAACGGATAGTAAGGCGTCAGATCCATGCCGCCGCCGAACCACCAGATCGACTGGCCGGCGGCGCCGGGACCGGTCGCCGTCACGCCGGGCGGGTGCGCGACGAACATCCGGACATTGAGATGCACGGTCGGCGCGTACGGGTTTTGCGGATGCAGCACCAGCGAGACGCCCATCGCGTCCCATGCGCGGCCCGCCATTTCGGGTCGCGATGCGGTCGCAGATGGCGGCAGGCGGTCACCGCGCACATGCGAGAAGTTCACCCCGCCACGTTCGAGAACCTTGCCGTCCTCGATCAAGCGTGCGACGCCGCCACCGCCCTCTGGGCGCGTCCACTCGTCGCGCCGGAATTCGCCGCCATCGATGCGCTCGAGCGACGCAACGATGCGCTGCTGGAGATCGAGCAGATAGCTACGGACAGCGGCGAGGTCCATGCGCAGGCGGGTGTTGGCAAAGGCGATGATCCTACCGGCACGACGCGGTCAGCGCGCACGCGCGCTTAACACCGCAGGGCGGCGCCGCCTTGCCGCTGGTTCCGGATTCGCTTAGGCTCGCAGGCTCGCAGGACATCCAAGCATGCGTTCCAAGCACATCGTCCTGACTTCGCACGGCCGCCGCGGCAGCAGCGCCAGCGCGCCGCCGCTGCGCTGGGGCGCCCCAAGCGCGCAGGAGCGTGGACCGGTGGTCGCCACGCTCACCGATCCGTCCTTGCGCAATGCGATCGGCACGCATGCGGGAGCCTATGCCGTCTACCGGGCGCTCGCGATCGCTTCGGGTGCGCTCGATCGCGACCACCGCCCCGATCTCACCGACACCTCGCCGGCGGAGGCGATCGGCCCGTTTCCGCAGTGGGCCGATCCCGCCCGAATCGTTTCGCTCGACCCGTATGGCCACGTCGTCGCTTCCGCCATTCGCGGCGGAGATCGCGAGCGGCATCGACATCCGCCCGACGATCGCGGTGACGCGCGCGCACATCGCGATGCCGGAACTCCAGGCCGCTGTTGCGGCCGGTCGCCTGCGCCCGGACGGGAGGGTGCTCGGCGCCGCCGGCAACGTGCGCGTCACCAAGGCGGCGATCGACCCGGTGTGGTACCTGCCCGGCATCGCGCAGCGTTTCGGCATCGCGGAAAGCGTGCTGCGGCGAGGCCTTTTCGAGCATACGGGCGGCATGTTCCCGGAGCTCGTGACGAGGCCCGACCTCGCCGTGTTCCTGCCGCCTATCGGCGGGATGACGCTCTATTTCTTCGGCGACACGGGCAAGCTGGGTTCGGCCGATACACGCATTGCGTGCCGCGTGCACGACGAGTGCAACGGGTCGGACGTGTTCGGTTCCGACATCTGCACGTGCCGGCCGTATCTCGCGCACGGAATCGAGGTGTGCATCGAGACCGCGCAACAAGGCGGCGTGGGCGTCATCGTCTACAACCGCAAGGAAGGGCGCGCGCTCGGCGAGGTGACGAAATTCCTCGTCTACAACGCACGCAAGCGGCAGGCCGGAGGCGACCGCGCGGAAACCTATTTCGAGCGCACCGAATGCGTCGCCGGCGTGCAGGACATGCGCTTCCAGGAGCTGATGCCGGACGTGTTCCACTGGCTCGGCGTCCGCCGCATCGACCGCTGGGCGTCGATGAGCAACATGAAGCTCGACGCGCTCGCCGCGCAGGGCATCGAGGTCGTCGAGCAGGTGCCTATCCCCGACACGCTCGTCCCGGCCGATGCCAAGGTCGAGATGGACGCGAAGAAGGCCGCCGGCTACTTCTCGGCATTGAAGCCGCCGCCCGAGGAACTGTCTGCGCCGAAGGGCCGTGGGCTCGACGAGTAGCGCGGACGGCGGCGCGGGCGGCTGGCACACGTTCGTTCCCGACGATCATCCCGCGGCGCGGCTCCTTTGCGCTGGCGCGGTGCGCGAGCGATGCGCGCTCGTGATGGAGGCCGCCCTCCGCGGTGCCACCGGACATTTCCGCTGGGATGACAGCGCGCTGCCCGCGGCCGCCGATTTCGTTGCGGCGATCGTGCGCGAGCGCTACCCGGATCTGCGTGTGCCATACCACAGCCGGTGGCGGCATTTCGAAGCGGGTGGCGTCGATCGCTATGGCCAACTCGCGCGCACCGCCGGTCTTGCAGGGGCGGAAGCCGCACGTGTGCGCGTGGATCTCGTGATACCGAGCGTGCTGCTCGATGCCGGCGCGGGCGGCGCGTGGCGCTACCGGGACGATGCGCACGAAATGATGCTCGCGCGCTCGGAAGGCCTCGGTGTGGCGAGCCTCGAATGGTTTGTGCGCGGCGCATGGTCGGCGCAGCCGCGAATGCCCTTGCGGACCGACGCCACCGCGCTCGCGGCGATCACGCCCGGAGCGGTAGCGGCCGCGTTCCAGGTGACACCCGACAACCCGCTCGTCGGCGTCGATGGACGGGCCGCGCTGTTGCGCAGGCTCGGCACCGTCGCAGCCGCGACGCCCGCCGTGTTCGGCACGCCTGCCCGACTGGGCAACCTGTTCGACTACCTGGCCGCGTTCGCCATTGATGGCCGGATTTCCGCGGCGCTCCTGCTTGCGACGCTGTTGCGTGCACTCGGCCCCGTGTGGCCCAACCGTGTCTCGCTCGACGGGATTCCGCTTGGCGATTGCTGGCGACACGAGGCCGCCTGTCGCGACGAATCGGATCCCACCGACGGGCTCGTGCCATTCCACAAGCTCTCGCAGTGGCTCGCGTATTCCCTCGTGGAGCCATTCGCTGCCGGCGGGATCGAAGTGATCGACCTGGACGCCCTCACCGGGCTTCCCGAGTACCGCAACGGCGGCCTCCTGCTCGACACCGGTGTGTTGGTCGCCCAAAAGCGCTTCCTCGACGAACTCGGCGCCTCGCCGTTGCCCGTGGACTCGCCGGCCGTCGTCGAGTGGCGCGCGCTGACAGTGATCGCGCTCGATCGCCTGGCGATCGAGGTTCGCGCACGTCTCGGCGTCGATGCTGCCGCATTTCCACTTGCGCGCGTGCTCGAAGGCGGTACCTGGTACGCCGGACGCAAGATTGCGGCAGACCGTCGCCCCGGTGGTCGACCACCCCTCGACGTCGCGAGCGACGGCACCGTATTCTGACGGCGCTGCCCAAATCGTCCACCATCCCGCCATCCTCCTCCATGTCCGATCGCCTCGTCGTCATCGCCCATCCGCTGGTCCTGCACAAGCTGACGCTGATGCGGAAAAAGGCGACGTCGACTGCCAACTTCCGGCGACTGCTCAAGGAAATCGCGATCCTGATGGCCTACGAGGTGACGCGCGACCTGCCGCTCGATCTGATCCCGATCGAGACGCCGATGGGGCCGATGGATGCGCCGATCATCAGCAGCAAGAAGCTCTGCCTCGTGTCGATCCTGCGCGCAGGCAACGGCCTCCTCGACGGCATGCTCGACATCGTGCCCTCGGCTCGTGTCGGCCACATCGGGCTCTACCGCGATCCGACCACGCTCACCCCCGTCGAGTACTACTTCAAGGTGCCCGAAGACATCGCCGAGCGCCTCGTGATCGTGCTCGACCCGATGCTAGCGACCGGGCACTCGGCGGTCGCCGCCGTCGACCAGTTGAAGGCGCGCGGAGTCACGCAGATCAAGTTCGTGTCACTGCTCGCGGCTCCGGAGGGTCTCGCGGCGTTTCATGCCGCGCATCCCGACATCACGGTGTACACCGCGGCCGTGGACAGTCACCTGAACGACCACGGCTACATCATTCCTGGCCTCGGTGACGCAGGCGACCGGCTTTTTGGGACGAAATAGCGCCTGTCGGGCGGAGCGCGATCGCGTCCGGTCCGCGGGCAGGTCATCCGGCTGGCGCGCTTCCCTTACGTGATCCTGAATCGATCTGCGAGAATCGAAAACTCTCGCTACAATGCCCAACGGTCGGTCGCTGCCGGGGAAAGCGTGGCGACCATAACCCACGCCACGCGGTCCGCAACGGTTTCGCGGGGCGGGCGGTCCTGATCGCGCGAAAGATCGTCGATGCTCCGCTTCCTGCAAAGGCACTCCGACCAAACCCGGACCGACCAGATCCGGCGTCTAGGCCTGTTCGCCACGCTGCAGCCGAAAGAGTTGCGCGTGATCGACCGCCTGCTGCACGACCGCCCGTACCTCAAGGGCGAGATCGTCTTCGACCAGGGCGAGGAAGGACAGGCGCTCTACATCGTCTTCAGTGGTCGTGTGCTGATCTGCAGGCAGGGAGATCCCGAAACGGGTCGCATCGCAGAGGTGGCCGCGGGCGGCATGTTCGGCGAGCTCGCGCTCCTCGATGGCGCGCCGCGCGCGGCACAAGCACGCGCGACAGAAGACAGCACGCTGGGTGTGCTCGCACGCGCGGACTTCCAGAGCCTCGTCGAAACGCATGCGGTAATCGCCTCGAAGATCGCGCTGCAACTTGCGCGCGAGGTCGGACACAAGCTCCGCGAGCACTTCGTCGCGATGGATGCGCGCCCGCTGTGAACCGACCCGCCGCACCCGCCTCCGGCCCACTGGTCTGGCTCGTGACGATCGTCGTCACGACGCTGCTGCTCGTCGCCTCCTCCAAGGCCCTTTGGCTGGTCGTTCCATTCCTGCTCGCGATCATCCTCTATTACATGCTGTATCCGGTCGTGCAGCGGCTGGAGCTCAATGGCATCGCGCGCGAGACTGCAGCGGCGCTCGTGTCGGGCTGCGCGGCGCTGGCGACGGTCGCCGTGCTGGTCCCGACGGTGCCCTGGCTCGTTGGCCAGTCCGTCTCCGGCGAAGAGGCGCTCGGCCGCTATCTGGAGGGCGGCCGGGTGCTGATCGACCGCACACTGGCCACGCTCGAGGCGGAATTCGGCTTCCTGCGCCGGATGGATTTCCACGCCGAGGTCGGACGCCGGCTCGCCGAGTTCGGCGACACGTTCATGCGGAAGCAGCTGGCCGAGACGTTGCTCAAGGCGGCGACACAGTTGCCGACCCTGCTGCTCGCGCCGTTCCTTGCGTTCTTCCTGCTGCGCGACGGACGGCGCTTCCTGCACCGGATCGTGACGTCGGTCCCGAACGCGTTCTTCGAGCGCACGATCGACATGTTCGACCGAGTGCACACGACCGCCCGCAATTATTTCCAGGGCCTGCTGCGACTCGCGGTCATCGATGCCATTTGCCTCACGTTCGGGCTTTGGGTGATCGGGATTTCCGGCGCACTTGTGATCGGCATCGTCGCGGCGCTGCTGCCCTGGATTCCGGTGGTCGGTTCGGTCCTCGCCGCTTCGACGATCGTGCTGGCAGCGGCGACGCAGTTTCCCGACAACCCGTGGGTCGTGTACCTCGCGCTCGGAATGTACGGGCTCGTCAAGCTGCTCGACACGTTCATCTTCATGCCGCTCACCGTGGGCCGCAGCATCCAGATGCATCCGCTGCCCACGGTGCTGATGCTCTTCATCGGTGGCACCGTCGCCGGCGTCACGGGCCTGATCCTCGCGCTGCCGCTCGCCGGTGTCGTCGCCACGGTTGTCGGTACGATCGGCGGAATCCTTGACGAGCCAAGGCTTCACGCGAGGCATACGTTCGCGAAGGCACTTCAGGCGCAACGCTTGACTGCCGACCTCCATTCCTAGCAGATTCCATCCAGGAGCGGCAGCTGAGCCAACCGCCGGGGCAAGGCGAGTGTCACGTTCGGTGCACGCTGGGGGCAGATTGATTCCCTGGGAAGCGGAAAGCGCGACCCTGCGCGCGCGACGAATGGCGTCCACGCGGCTTGCGCTGGGCCTTCTTTCCCTTTTCACCGGCTGCGCCAGCAACGCACCGCCCTCGTATCCACCGGCCGCGCCAAGCACCGGCAAGCGGCAGCCTCCGGCCGAACGCGGCTTTCGCGCATCCGATGCCTTGAAGTCCGACATCGACGTCGCCGCGGAAGCGCACGCGCAGGAAAGCCTGGCGTCCGCGCGCCTCGTGATGGAGAAGCTCTACGAGCGCAATCCGCGGGAGTGGCGCAAGGGAAACTACGCGAGCGCGAACGCGGCGCTGGCGCGCGCGTTCGATCCGCGCTTCGAATTCCGCTTCCCGGAACTCGGCAAGGTTCGCAGCTCCGGCGCAATCCTGCTCGCGTTCAAACCGGAATTCCCGGGCGACCGGGTGTTTGCGTTCGGCGTAGGCCTCGCAAGCATGATCTTCCTCGCTTACAACGGCAAGACCACGTTCTACCTGACAGACTCGCTCGATGCGCAGAAGCTCTACAACTCCGCACGCAACGTCGAGATCGCGGCATGGAAGCTCGCCAACGCGCGCGACAGCCGCGGCCAGCTTTTCATCCTTTCGAACGAGATGACGGAAGAGATAGCGAATCTTTCGTTCGAACGCGAGTTCGGGAAGATCATCGCTTATCAGGACGTGATGGCGGAAATCGCGGCGCAGCGGACAAACCGGACGATCCGCCGCGTCGTCCAGGGTGTTGCAACCGCGGTGTTCCTGCCGATCTAGCGCCCGTTCGCGTCAGGCGGCGCTTGCGCTACGCCTTGCGCGATGCGACCGCCCGGTGCCCGATGTCGCCGCGAAACTGCATCCCGTCGAAGCGGATTTCCGCAACCGCAGCATAGGCGGTCCGCTGCGCCTGCCGGACCGAGTCTCCCAACGCGGTGACGCAAAGCACCCGTCCGCCGTTCACGACGATGCGATCGTCTTCCAGCACCGTGCCCGCATGGAATACGCGCACGTCGGGGTGGGTGGCCACGCTTACGCGGTCGAGCCCCTCGATCACGTCGCCCCGACGCGGTCGGTCGGGATAGCCGTGCGCGGCCAGCACCACACCGAGCGCAGCGCGCCGGTCCCATTCGACCTCGGCGCGATCGAGCGTGCCGTCCGTCGCGTGCATCAGCAGGTCGATGAGGTCGGAGCGCAACCTCGCCATGATCGGCTGCGTCTCCGGATCGCCCATGCGGCAATTGAACTCGAGGACTTTCGGGTTGCCGGCCGCGTCGATCATCACGCCGGCATAGAGGAAGCCGGTGTACTGGATACCATCGGCTTGCATACCCTCCACGGTCGGATCGATTACCTCGCGCATGATCCGCGCATGCAGCGCCGGCGTGACGACCGGTGCCGGCGAATAGGCACCCATGCCGCCGGTGTTCGGGCCGCGGTCCCCGTCCAGCAGCCGCTTGTGATCCTGCGAAGAGGCGAGTGCCTGCACGTTTCGCCCATCGGCCACAACGATGAAGCTCGCTTCCTCTCCGGCGAGGAAGTCCTCGATCACGACGCGCGCGCCGGCGTCCCCCATTGTGTTGTCGACGAGCATCGCGTCGATCGCCCCGTGCGCCTCGGCAAGAGTCGTAGCGACGACGACGCCCTTGCCGGCGGCGAGCCCGTCGGCCTTGACCACGATCGGCGCGCCGCGGCCTTCGACGTAGGCATGTGCCGCACTTGCGTCGCCGAATGTCCGGTATGCCGCGGTTGGAATCCCGTGGCGAGCCATGAAAGTCTTGGCGAAGTCCTTGGAGCTTTCGAGCTGTGCGGCCGCCCGGGTGGGGCCGAAGATGCGCAGCCCTGCGGCGCGGAACGCATCGACGATTCCGGCAGCAAGTGGCGCCTCCGGACCGACGACCGTCAACGCGATCTCGCGCGTCCGGGCGAACTCGACGAGATCGGGAATCGCGGTCAGCGCGACGTTCGTCGAGCCCGGCTCCCGAGCCGTGCCCGCATTGCCGGGCGCGACGAACACCTTGGACACGCGCGCCGATTGGGCGAGCTTCCACGCGAGCGCGTGCTCGCGGCCGCCCGAGCCGACGACGAGGACGTTCATCGCACCGCTTTCAGAACGTGATCTTGCCGAACATGTACAGCACGCTGCCGTTGTTGATCCCGTTGTTGAGCGTCGGGATGAACGTCGTGATCAGCGTCGCCTTCTGGTAGCGCACGAGCGCGAGCGGCAGCACCGCGGGAAACGGGATGCCGCTGAAGATGTCGGGGCGCTGCACGATCATCGCGGTGTAGCCCAAGCCGGCCTGCACGCTGTCTCGCGCTCCCCAGAACGTCCCCCAGGCGTAGCCGATCTGGAACTCGATGTTCTCGTGCGAGTCGAGGAACGCGAGGAAGAAGACGTCGTGCGTATTGCCGTTCGGCTCCTCGACGCTGCGCACGAGCCCGCCACCCCACGCGTCTTGGTTCAACTCGGCACGACGCTCCGGCGTCCAGGTCGATGGCAGGTGCCAGGCGAAGCCGGAAACGAGGATGCCCTTCTCGCCGTTCTCGTAGGTGTCGGCGATGCGGCGGCATGCCTTGTCGACCCACTCCCACAGGTCGGAGCAGCTCGCGGCGTTTGCCTGAGTGGACACCCCGAGCGCGAGGAATGCGGCGAGGAAGCACCTCGCGAGTCTGGACATGGGCGGCTCCGGCTAGTGACGGAAGTGGCGAATGCCGGTGAACGTCATGGCGATGCCACGCTCGTTCGCAGCCGCGATCACTTCCTCGTCGCGCACGCTGCCACCGGGCTGGATGACCGCGACGGCGCCGTTGTCGGCGACCACGTCTAGACCGTCACGGAAGGGGAAGAAGGCGTCGGATGCGACCACGGAGCCCTCGAGCGTAAGGCCGGCGTTTTTCGCCTTGATCGCCGCAATGCGTGTCGAGTCGACGCGGCTCATCTGGCCGGCGCCTATGCCGACCGTGCGTCCATCCTTCGCATAGACGATCGCGTTCGACTTGACGAACTTGGCCACACGCCACGCGAACAGCAGGTCGGCGAGCTGCGCGGCACTTGGTGCGGCATGGGTGACGACGCGCAGTTCCGCCGGCAGGACGTTGCGCATGTCCGCAGTCTGCACAAGCAGGCCTCCGCCGACCCGCTTGAAATCGAGCGGGGGCTGCGCCACCCCCGTCGGCAGACCCACTTCCAGCACGCGCACATTCCTCTTCTGCGCGATCACGGCGAGCGCGTCGGCAGTGTAGGACGGGGCGATCAACACCTCGAGGAATTGCGCCGAGACCGCTTCGAGCGTCGCGCCGTCGACCGGGCAGTTGAACGCGACGATGCCGCCGAACGCGCTCGTCGGATCCGTCGCGAACGCCATGCGGTAGGCATCGAGCGGCGCGGAGGCCGTGGCCACCCCGCACGGGTTCGCGTGCTTGACGATGACGCAAGCCGGCGCGACGAGGCTCTTGACGCATTCCCACGCTGCATCGCTGTCGGCAATGTTGTTGTAGGAAAGCTCCTTGCCCTGCAATTGCCGGAGTGTCGCGATCGAACCCGGCGCCGGCGCTTCGTCGCGGTAGAACGCCGCCTTCTGATGCGGGTTCTCGCCGTATCGCAGCGATTGCAGCAGCTCGCCCGCGTAGCGGAACGACCGCGGAAAACCCTGCTCGCTGCCATCGGGGCCGCGCGCCGTCAGCCAATTGGCGATCGCGCCGTCGTACGCGGCGGTGTGCGCGAATGCCTTTTGCGCGAGCCGGAAGCGGGTCGGCTGCGACAGCGCGCCGCCACCGTTCGCGAGTTCGGCCTGCAGCGCCTCGTAGTCGGCGGGATCGACCACGATGCCTACGTGCGCCCAGTTCTTTGCGGCCGAGCGCACCATCGCCGGCCCGCCGATGTCGATGTTCTCGATCGCATCGTCCAGCGTGCAGCCTGATTTGGCAACCGTTTCGCGAAACGGGTAGAGGTTGACGACGACGAGGTCGATCGGCGGAATTCCGTGCGCGGCGATTGCCTGCACGTGTGCCGGCAGATCTCGGCGCGCCAGGATGCCGCCGTGCACCTTCGGATGCAGCGTCTTGACCCGGCCGTCGAGCATTTCCGGAAAGCCGGTGTAGCTGCCGATGTCGGTCACCGACAGTCCCGCGCCCGCGAGCGCCTTCGCGGTTCCACCGGTGGAAAGCAGGCGGACGTCCATCGCCGCCAGCGAACGCGCGAAATCGACCAGCCCCGTCTTGTCGGAGACGGACAGCAGCGCCTGAGCGACGCGGGCGGGCATCATCGCGGCGCGGTCAGATCAGCTTGTACTTGGCGAGCTTGGTGCGCAGCGTGTTGCGGTTCATGCCGAGCATGTCCGCCGCTTGCGTCTGGTTGCCGTTCGCACGCGACATGATCGACACGAGCAACGCGCGCTCGACGTGTCCGATCACCATGTCGTAGATGCCGTGCGGCGCCTCGCCGTCGAGCTTGCGGAAATACTCGTCGAGCGATTTCTCGACGCTGCGGCCGATCTCGTTGCTGCCGTTCAGTCGAACCTGTCGTTTCACGCTGCGAGGGCCTCCCCTGCCCACGAAGCTGCCTGTTGTGGTTGCAGTGTTGCCCATGCCGCCCGCTCGGCGGTAGCGATCACCGCCGCGTCGCCGGCTTCGTAAGCGAGCCGGTCGCCGCATTCCGCCAATCGGTCGAAGAAGTCCGTCACCGCGGCGGTCTGCGCCGCCGCTGTGGTCGCCACGTTGATCCTGTCGCGCGCCATGCGGGCGCCGGCAAGATCGCGCAGGTACCAGCCGAGGTGCTTGCGCGCGATGCGCACACCCACCTCCTCGCCATAGAACGCGTAATGATCCGCGAGGTGCTCGGCGATCAGCGCACGTACCGCAGCCACGGTCGGCGGCGGCAGGTGCGTTCCGGTGTCGAGGAAGTGCGCGATCTCCGCAAAAATCCAGGGCCGGCCCTGTGCGGCGCGGCCGATCATGATGCCGTCGGCGCCGGTTTGCTCGAGAACGTCGCGCGCTCCCTCGGGGGTCGCGATGTCGCCGTTCGCGATCACGGGAATCTTTACCGTGCCCTTGACCTCGGCAATGGTCGGATAGTCCACCGGTCCGACGAACATGCATGCGCGGGTGCGGCCATGAACGGTGAGCGCGGCAATGCCGCTATTCTCGGCGATGCGCGCGATGCGCACCGCGTTGCGCGCCGTCGGCGAGGGGCCGGTGCGGATCTTGAGCGTGACCGGCACATCCACCGCCCCGACGACGGCCGCGAGGATCGCGGCCACGCGCGCTTCGTCAGCCAGAAGCGCCGAGCCTGCCGCCGCGTTGCAAACCTTCTTGGCAGGGCAGCCCATGTTGATGTCGATGATCTGCGCGCCGTGCGCGACGTTGAAACGCGCAGCGTCGGCCATCATCGCGGGATCCGCGCCGGCAATCTGCACGGCAATCGGTGCCACTTCGCCGGCGTGATCGGTGCGCCGGCGCGACTTGTCGGTGCCCCGGAGCTGCGGATTCGCGGCAACCATCTCCGACACCGCGTAGCCGGCGCCGAGTCGCTTGCATAACTGGCGGAACGGGCGATCGGTAACCCCGGCCATTGGTGCGACGGCGAGATTGTTGGGCAACGTGTAGGGGCCGATGCGCACGGCGGGAGGCGACTGATCGAGCGCGCGAATGCAATGCGAGGGAGGCGGATTATAGCTGCTCGCGGCCGTGCCCGTCGCGTGCTTTCATCGGCCCGATTGCGCAAATCGGGAAAACGTGCGCGTTCAGTGCATTGTGCACGACATGCTTGCGCTGGCTGGCGCGCTTTTCGCGCAGGATCGCATGCGGTATGCCAGCGCCGGATACGGAGCTATCGCAGACCGAAGAGCATTGCGCGCGTGAAGGCGCGCTTGACGGGTGGCAACACGTCGAGCAACGCAAGCGCTATGCCGCGTGGCCAGCGGACGAGGGGGAAATCCGTTCCGAAAAGGTGCACGAGACCGTGTGTGAACAGGATTCCGGCCTGGCGGTCCGTGCGCCGACGCGCAGCGTAATCGGCGAGCATCGTGGTCGTGCCGATGCCGTCGGGCGGCAGGCGCAGGATTGCCTGCGCGAGTTCGTACGCATCGCGAAGGCCGAGGTTGAAGCCCTGCCCGGCCACCGGATGCAAGGCCTGCGCCGCGTTGCCGAGGACGACCGTTCGCGTACCGACGACCGGGCGCGAGGTTTCGAGCGCGAGCGGGAACACCCGGCGATCCGCAACCCGTGCGAATCCCTGCACGCGCGGTCCGAAGTGGCTCGCGAGCGCAGCGAGGAATTCCGGCTCCGATCGCGCAATCGCAGCCTCGGCTTCGACTGGGCGCATCGTCCACACAAGACCGTAGTGATCGTTCTCGGGCAGCAGTGCCACCGGGCCATCGGCGGTAAAGCGCTCGAAGGCGACGCCATCGGGCGGCCCGTTGCGCCACAGCCTCGCCACCAGCGCGACCTGCCCGTAATCGTGCCGCTCGCGCACGACGCCGGAAATCAGGGTGCCGGTGCCATCCGCGACCGCGACCAGGCGCGCGGTCAGCGCCGGGTCGGATCTTCCCCCAAGGTTCACGGTTGCGTACGCGGGCGTGCCGCCCACATCGTTGACGGACGTTGCGTAGCGCACCGCAATGCCCGCGCGCGCGAGCGCGGCGTCGAGCGCCGACTGCAGCGCCACATAGGAGACGACGTAGCCAAGCGCCGGCAGATCGACCTCCTCGGCGCGCAGTCGGGCGATGCCGAAGCCGCGCGCTTGCGATACGTCGATCTCGCGGATCGGCGTGACCGCTCCCGTAAACGCCGCCAGCGCAGTCCATGCGCCCAGGCGCTCGAGGATCAGCCTCGCGCCGTGCGATAGGGCGAGCGAGCGGTCGCCACGAAGCGTGCCACCCTCCGGGCGCGCGTCGATCACGGCGATGTCGAGGTCCGCGTCAGCGAGCCCGAGCGCCAGCGTAGCGCCGACCGGACCGGCGCCAACGATGATCAGGTCATGCATTTCAGGCTTGCGAGGTCAGAGGACAGGAAACCGTGGCCCTGACGATGGCGATAGGTATTGGGCGCGAACGATCGCGCACCGACGTCGAGCAGGATAGGACGGTGACGTCGCGTATTGTCCTCTGTCCTCTGTCCTCTGTCCTCTGTCCTCTGTCCTCTGTCCTCTGTCTTCTGTCCTCTGTCGCCGCAGGCAGCCTCGACCTCGGCGACGGACTTCGGCGCCGCCGCCGAAAGGTTCTCATGGCCAAGCGCGGTCACCAGCACGTCGTCCTCGATGCGTATGCCGATGTTGCGAAACGGTTCGGGAATGTCGTCGCCATTGCGGATGTAGAGACCCGGTTCCACGGTCAGCACCATGCCGGGCTGCAACGTCATCGACTCTCCCTTGACCTGGTAGAGACCGGCGTCGTGCACGTCCATGCCGAGCCAGTGTCCAGCCCGATGCATATAGAAGCGCTTGAAGGATCCTGCCTCCATGGCGGCATCGAGTGGCCCGGCGATCAGCCCCAGGTCGATCAGTCCCTGCGCAAGGACCCGCTCCGCCGCCTTGTGGTAATCGTGGAACGGCGCGCCGGGCTGCACCGCTTCGAGGCAGGCGAGCTGCGCGGCGAGCACCAGTTCGTAAACGTCCCTTTGCGCCCCCGTGAAGCGCCCGTCGACCGGGAAGGTGCGCGTGATGTCGGATGCGTAGCCCTGGTACTCGCAACCGGCATCGATCAGCAGCAGTTCGCCCGCCGCCATCCGGCGATTGTTGTCGCGGTAGTGCAGCACGCACGCATTCGGTCCCGATGCAACGATCGAGGGATAGGCGACCGCCTGCGCGCCGTTGCGCAGGAACTCGTGCATCAGCTCGGCCTCGACCTCGTATTCGTGCCAGCCCGGACGCGTGGCGGCCATCGCGCGGCGATGCGCCGCACTCGATATGCGCGCAGCCTGCCGAATCAGCGCGATCTCGTGCAGGTCCTTGGTGAGTCGCATCGTGTCCAGCGTTGCTCGAATGTCCATGACCGCCTCGGGCGCCGCCACGCCCGTGCGCACCAGACCACGCACATCGTTCAGCAGATCGGTGACACGACGATCCCACGCGGGAAATAGCCCGAGCGGCGTGTAGAGCGCGGGGCGGTCGGATGCGAGGTCGGTCAGTCGTTGCGCAAGCTCGCCGATCGGATGGGCTTCGTCGAAGCCGAAGATCTCGCGCGCTGCATCCGGGCCGTAGCGGAAGCCGTCCCAGATCTCGCGCTCCTCGTCCTTGTCGCGACAGAACAGGACCTGCTTGTCGCCCTCGGGACCGGCAACCAGTGCGATCACCGCATCAGGCTCCGGAAAGCCGGACAGATAATAGAAATAGCTGTCGGGCCGGTATGGAAACAGCGAATCGCGGTTGCGCGGCACTTCCGGTGCCGTCGGCACCAGCGCAAGTCCGCCTCCGCTCTGCACGTGCATCGCGCCGAGCAGCGCACGACGTCGATCGCGGTAAGTGTGGTGGGCGTGATCCATGGCCGGGACTCCTGGGGATGGCGGCATTATAGAAGGCCGGCACGCGGTGTTCGCAGCAGCGTGCTGCCGGTGCGCTACCATCGCGCCATGCCGCATGACAGCGACACACGGGGTTCGGACGGTGGCCACACGGACGGCCCCGCGCTGCGCGAGATAAAGCGGGCTTTGCGCGCTCGGATTCTCGCCGCGCGCGACGCCCTCGATGCCGCCGATCGGTCGGCCGCGTCGCAGGCGATCGCGCAGCGGATCGCCGTGCTTCCCGCCTGTCGCACTGCCCGCGCGCTGCTCGTCACGCTTCCGTTCGGCAGCGAATGGGACACGCGGCCTCTCGTCGACATTGCCCTCGCCGCAACGAAGACCATCGTGCTGCCTCGCGTCAACGCGCGCACGCGCATGCTCGAACTGCACGCAATCGCCGATCCCGCGGCAGACGTCGAACCTGGGCATCTCGGCATACCGGAACCGCGCGTGTCCTGTCCTCTCGTGGCCCACGTCGAAATCGATGCGGTCATCGTGCCGGGAGTTGCGTTCGATGCAACCGGGCGCCGACTAGGCTACGGCGGCGGGTACTACGATCGCCTGCTGCCGCTGTTGCGCCCGGACGTGCCGCGCATCGCCGGCGCCTTCGATGTGCAAGTGGTTGCCGAGGTCCCTGCGACACTGCACGACCTTCGCGTCGACTGCATCGCGACCGAGACGCGCCTGATCCACGCCACGGCATCAGGAACCTCTGCATGACCCCCACACGGCCGCGCTGCAGGGCGAAATGCGGATGAATGTGAGCCGAGCGACGAAGGTCGTAGCAGGGCCTACGAAGCCGAGGCGCGAGGCGAAGCAGGCGCACGCCCCCGCCTCCGCTGCGCTCGTTCCGCAGCGCGATGCTGCGGCGGGGGTATTCCGCCAAGCTCCGTCGCGACCGTGCGCGGGCCATGCAGAGGCTCCCTAGAGGCCGACGGTGGCCTCCGGCGATTCCCCAGCCGACGCCCGCCTGGCGCTCGTTGCGCTCGTCGCCACGCTCGCAATCCAGATCTTCACGTCGTTTGCCGCCAGCGCAACGCCGGTGCTGGCGCCCATGCTTGCGGGCGACCTCGGCATCCCGCCGCGCTGGGTGGGCCTGTTCGTCGGACTGGTCTACGTCGGCGCAATGGCCGCGAGTCTGCTCGCCGGCGAGGCGATCCGCCGCATCGGGCCGATCCGCGCGTCGCAGGTATGCGTGGTGCTGTGCACGTTTGGCGTCGCCGTGATTGCCTTGCTGCCGAATGGTGCCGCGGGGCTGCTGATCGCTGCCGCACTGCTGATCGGCATTGGCTACGGACCGATCACGCCCGCATCCTCGCAGGTGCTCGCGCGCACCGCGCCGCCGTCGCGCATGGCGCTCACGTTCTCGATCAAGCAGACCGGTGTGCCGGCCGGCGCCGCGCTTGCCGGCGCACTCCTCCCAGGCATTGCGCTGCTCGCGGGTTGGCGAGTCGCTTTCCTATGCGTCGGCGCATTGGGAATCGCCGTCGCACTCTCGGCCCAGCCGATTCGTGCCGCGCTCGACGCGGATCGCCGTGTGGTGGGCCGCTTCTCCTGGCGCGCCGTGCGGGAGCCGCTCGCCACTGTTTGGCGGCACCGTGCCTTGCGCGAGCTCGCGTTGGTCGGTCTCGCCTACGCCGCCACCCAGACGTGTCTCACGAGCTTTCTCGTTGTCCACCTCAACGCGACGCTCGACTGGTCGCTGGTTGCCGCAGGACTCGGGTTGACCGTTGCCACGCTTGCAGGCGTAGTCGGCCGCATCGGTTGGGGCGCGATCGCGGACCGCACGCGAGCGCCGCGCGCCGTGCTCGCGCTGATAGGCGTGGTCGCCGGGACTGCGGCGATCGGCATGGCCCTCGCCGATCGGCACTGGCCGGTTTGGGTCGTCGTCTTGCTCGCCGCGGTGCTGGGCGCCACCGCGATCGGGTGGAACGGCGTGCAACTTGCCGAGGTTGCTCGCAAAGCGCCTCCCGGCGAAGCGGGCGCGATCACCGGCGGCGCAGGCGTGATCACCTTTGCTGGCGTGGTCGCCGGACCGCCGTCGTTCGCGGTCCTTGCGGCGCTGACCGGCAGCTACCGCAGCGGCTTCCTTCTCGTCGCCGTGCTGAGCCTCGGCTGCGGGCTGCTGCTCCACCGGCATGCCGACGGCGAATAGTTGTCGAAGAACGAATCGATACGGCATTTGAGAATTATTTCCATAATGCCGTAACATCATGCTGCGCGGTCCGCTGAACCGCGGCGCCGTACCCGGCTCTCGCGCTGCAGCAATACACCGCGCGAAGCTCTCACTACAATCGGCAGAGCATCGCCCGGGAGACTCCCGGGCGAATTCTTCTGGAGGAATGCCATGGCCCCGCTCGACGCGACGCCCGATTACGATCCGCAGGAAACGAGCGAATGGATCGATGCGCTCAAGGCCGTGCTCGAGGTCGAGGGTGCCGAACGCGCGCATTACATCATCGACAACCTGATCGACGAGGCGCGCCGCTTCGGCGCGTTCCTGCCCTTCTCGGCGAACACCGACTACATCAACACGATCCCGGTCGAGCTGCAGCCGAAGATGCCGGGCGATGCGACGATCGAGGAGAAGATCCGCAACTACGCCCGCTGGAACGCGATGGCCATGGTCGTGCGCGCGAACAAGCACACGAACGTCGGCGGCCACATCGCGAGCTACGCATCCGCCGCGACGCTCTACGACGTCGGCTTCAATCATTTCTGGAATGCGCCCTCCGATACGCACGGCGGCGACCTCGTGTTCGTCCAGGGCCATTCTGCCCCCGGCATCTACGCGCGCGCGTTCATGCTCGGCCGCCTGACCGACGAGCAGCTCGACGACTTCCGCCAGGAGGTCGACGGCAAGGGCATCTCGTCGTATCCGCATCCGTGGCTCATGCCGGACTTCTGGCAATTCCCCACCGTGTCGATGGGCCTCGGCCCGCTGCAGGCGATCTACCAGGCGCGGTTCATGAAGTACCTGCAGGACCGCGGCCTCGCCAAGACCGACGGCCGCAAGGTCTGGGCTTCTGTGGCGACGGCGAGATGGACGAGCCCGAATCGCTGGGCGCGATCGGCATGGCCGGGCGCGAGGACTCGACAACCTGATCTTCGTCGTCAACTGCAACCTGCAGCGCCTCGACGGCCCGGTGCGCGGCAACGGCAAGATCATCCAGGAGCTCGAGAGCGATTTCCGCGGCTCCGGCTGGAACGTGATCAAGGTGATCTGGGGCACGCGCTGGGATTCGCTGCTCGCCACGCGACAAGACCGGCCTGCTGCGCCGCCGGATGATGGAATGCGTCGACGGCGAGTACCAGACCTTCAAGGCGAAGGACGGCGCCTACGTGCGCGAGCACTTCTTCGGCAAGTACCCGGAACTGCGCGACCTGGTCGCCGACTGGACCGACGACGACATCTGGGCACTCAATCGCGGCGGCCACGATCCGTTCAAGATCTACGCCGCCTACCACGCGGCGGTCAACCACAAGGGCGAGCCCACCGTGATCCTCGCCAAGACGATCAAGGGCTTCGGCATGGGCGAGGCCGGCGAGGCACAGAACATCACCCACCAGCAGAAGAAGATGGACGCGGACGCAGTCGCGCCACTTCCGCGACCGCTTCAAGATCTGCCGTGCCGGACGACGAGCTCGCGAAGAGCTGCCGTACATCTAGTTCGCCGGAGGACTCGCAGGAGCTCGAATACATGCGCGAGCGGCGCATGACCTGGGCGGCTACCTGCCGTCACGCCGGCGCAAGGCCGAGCCGCTGCCGGTGCCGCCGCTCGCGCCGTCGAGCGCTTCCTGAAGGCACGGCGAGGGGCGCGAAATCTCGACCACGATGGCCTTCGTGCGCATCCTGCAACATGCTGGTGCAAGGACAAGACCATCGGCAAGCGCGTCGTGCCGATCGTGCCCGACGAATCGCGCACCTTCGGCATGGAAGGCATGTTCCGCCAGCTCGGCATCTGGAACCAGCTCGGCCAGCTCTATACGCCGCGAGGACGCCGACCAGCTGATGTTCTACAAGGAATCGAAGAACGGGCAGGTGCTGCAGGAAGGCATCAACGAAGCCGGCGCGATGGCGACTGGATCGCCGCCGCCACCGCGTACTCGACGCACGGCGTGCAGATGATCCCGTTCTACATCTTCTACTCGATGTTCGGCTTCCAGCGCGTCGGCGACCTCGCCTGGGCGGCCGGCGACCAGCGCGCCCGCGGCTTCCTGATCGGCGGCACCGCCGGGCGCACGACGCTGAACGGCGAAGGACTGCAGCACGAGGACGGCCACTCGCCACCTGATGGTCGGCGACGATCCCGAACTGCATCTCCTACGACCCGACCTTCGGCTACGAGGTGGCGGTGATCGTCCAGGACGGCCTGCGCCGCATGGATCGCCGAGCAGGAAGACGTCTACTACTACCTCACGGTGATGAACGAGAACTACGAGCACCCGGCGATGCCCGCCGGCGCGGAAGCCGACATCATCAAGGGCATGTATCTGTTCAGGCAGGCGAGGTCGGCAGAGGCCGAAGGGGCCGCGCGTGCAGTTGCTGGGCTCCGGCACGATCTTCCGCGAAGTCATCGCCGCCGCCGAACTGCTCGAGATCGGACTGGGGCGTCGAGGCCGATCTGTGGAGCTGCCCGAGCTTCACCGAACTGGCCCGCGACGGACAGGCGGTCGCGCGCTGGAACCTGCTGCATCCGACCGAGAAGCCGTGGCTGTCGCATGTCGAGAGATGCCTCGCGGCCACGCGAGGGCCGGTGGTTGCCGCCACCGACTACATGCGCGCTGTTCGCCGAGCAGATCCGTGCCTTTGTGCCGCGCCGCTACCTCGTGCTGGGCACCGACGGCTTCGGCCGCTCCGACACGCGCGAGAAACTGCGCCATTTCTTCGAGGTCGATCGCTACTGGGTCACGGTCGCCGCGCTCAAGGCGCTGGCGGACGAAGGCGCACGATCGCGCCGCGGTGAAGGTCGCCAGACGGCCATCGCCAAAGTACGGCTGCGTAGTCCGAAGCGAAGCCGGCAACGCCGCGGACGGTGTAACGCGGGGCCACGGCCGAACGACGCATGAGCCACCATCGAAGTCAAAGTCCCCGACATCGGCGACTTCAAGGACGTGCCGGTGATCGAAGTGTTCGTCAAGCCGGGCGACACCGTCAAGGCGGAAGACACGCTCTCACGCTGGAATCCGACAAGGCCACGATGGACGTGCCGTCGCCCGCGGCCGGCACGGTGAAGGAAGTGAAGGTCAAGATCGGCGACAAGGTGAGCGAAGGGACGCTGATCGTGATGCTGGACAGCGCTGCGGCAGCCCCGCCGCACCCCTCCGGCGAGCGCCGGGGCTGCGCCGAAAGAACCGCCTCCAGCCCCGCGGCGGCAGCGGCTCGCCGATTCGCCTGGCGAGGCCCATCCGGCGGGCGAGATGATGACGACCACCGAGGTGAAAGTTCCCGACATCGGCGACTTCAAGGACGTGCCGGTGATCGAGATCTTCGTGAAGCCCGGCGATGTCGTGAAGCCCGAGGACCCGCTGGTCACGCTCGAATCCGACAAGGCGACGATGGACGTCCCGGCGCCGTTCGGCGGCGTGGTCGAAGGCATTCCGTCGCGGTCGGCACCGTGTGAGCGAGGGCGTTGTGTTGCTCACGCTTTCGGGTGGTACCGCGGCGCGTGCAGCGGCTGGCGAAGCGTCGGCGCACAACCGGTCGCCCGGGTGTGCCGTCGGGCTCCCGGTGCCTGCTCCGACTGCGGCACGCGCGGGCTGCCAGCCGCTGCGACGCCTGCTGCCGCCGTACCCGTGGACGCGGCCAGCTTCAAGGCGCGCATGCCTCGCCGTCGGTGCGCCGCTTCGCGCGCGAACTGGGCGTCGATCTCGCCAAGGTCACAGGGACCGGACCGAAGGGCCGCATCCTGAAGGAGGACGTCCAGGCTACGTCAAGAGCGGTCATGATCCGGCCGCGCGCGCCTGCCGCCGGCCGGCGGCGGCTCGTCGGCGGCCTGCGAGCTCGATCTGCTGCCTTGGCCGAAGGTCGATTTCGCCAAGTTCGGCCCGGTCGAGGCGAAGCCGCTGTCGCGCATCAAGAAGATGTCACGGCGCGAACCTCGCGCGCAACTGGGTGATGATTCCGCACGTCACCCAGTTCGACGAAGCCGACATCACCGATCTCGAAGCCTTCCGCGTCCAGATCAACAAGGAGAACGAGAAGTCGGGAATCAAGCTCACCATGCTCGCCTTCCTGATCAAGGCCTGCGTCGCAGCGCTGCGGAAATTTCCCGACTTCAACGCGTCGCTCGACGGCGACAATCTGGTCTTCAAGCAGTACTTCAACATCGGCTTCGCCGCCGACACGCCGAACGGCCTGGTCGTGCCGGTGCTGCAAGAGCGCCGACCAGAAGGGCGTGCTGCAGATCGCCAAGGAAATCGGCGAGCTGGCCGGCGAAGGCCCGCGATGGCAAGCTCGGCCCCGCGGAGATGCAGGGCGGCTGCTTCTCGATCTCCTCGCTTCGGCGGCATCGGCGGCACAGCGTTCACGCCGATCATCAACGCGCCGGAAGTCGCGATCCTCGGCGTATCGAAGAGCGCAGCATAAGGCCGGAATGGGACGGCAAGTCAGTTCGTTCCGCGCCTGATGCTGCCGTTGTCGCTGTCCTACGACCACCGCGTCATCGACGGCGCGGCGGCCGCGCGCTTCACCGCCTATCTCGCGCAAGTCCTCGCCGACATCCGGCGCGTGATCCTGTAGGAGCCGGCGATGGCGACTGTCGAAGTCAAGGTTCCCGATATCGGCGACTTCAAGGACGTGCCGGTGATCGAGGTGTTCGTCAAGCCGGGCGACACCGTCAATGCCGAGGATTCGCTTCTCACGCTCGAGTCCGACAAGGCGACGATGGACGTGCCGTCGCCGGCGGCGGGCACGGTGAAGGAAGTGAAGGTGAAGGTCGGCGACAAGGTGAGCGAAGGAACGCTGATCGTGATGCTCGACAGCGCTGCGGCAGCACCCTCGCCGCAGCCTTCTTCCGCACGCGAACCCGCCCCGCCGCAACCTTCCCACCCAGCGGACCTGCGGCCGCCATGGCGGCACCCTCCCCGGCTCGGCCGTCGCTGGGACAGGGGTCGGGCGGAAGTGCGACCTACTCGGGCGGCGTCGACGTCGAATGCGAGATGCTCGTGCTGGGCGCGGGGCCCGGCGGTTACAGCGCTGCGTTCCGCGCGGCCGACCTCGGCATGAAGACGGTGATCGTGGAGCGTTACCCGACGCTCGGGGGCGTTTGCCTGAACGTCGGCTGCATCCCGTCGAAGGCGCTGCTGCATGTCGCCGCAGTAATCGACGAGACGAAGGCACTCGCGGCGCACGGCATCGGCTTCGGCAAGCCCTCGGTCGATCTCGCGACGCTGCGCGGCTGGAAGGACAAGGTCGTCGGCAAGCTGACCGGCGGCTTGGGCGGCATGGCGAAGTCGCGCAAGGTCGAGATCGTGCGCGGCTATGGCGCGTTCCTCGACGCGAATCATGTCGAAGTCGAGTTGACGCAGGGCAACGGGCAGGAGAAAAGCGGCGCGAAGAAGGTCGTCCGCTTCAAGCAGGCGATCATCGCCGCCGGCTCCCAGGCGATGCGACTGCCATTCGTGCCCGACGATCCGCGCATCGTCGATTCGACCGGAGCGCTCGATCTGGCGGCGGTGCCGAAACGCATGCTGATCATCGGCGGTGGCATCATCGGCCTCGAGATGGGCACCGTGTACTCGACACTCGGCGCGCGCCTCGATGTCGTCGAAATGCTGCCGGGCCTGATGCCCGGCGCGGACCACGATCTGGTGCGCACCTGGGACAAGATGAACCGGCACCGCTTCGACCGCATCATGGTGAACACCAAGACCGTCAAGGTCGAGGCAAGGCCGGACGCTGTGTGGGTGACGTTCGAAGGCGAGCAGGCGCCGCAGGGCCCGCTGCCCTACGATCTCGTGCTGCAGGCGGTCGGGCGCTCGCCCAACGGCAGGAAGATCGGTGCGGACAAGGCTGGAGTCGCCGTGTCGGACCGGGGTTTCATCGCCACCGACACCCAGATGCGCACCAACGTCCCGCACATCTACGCGATCGGCGACATCGTCGGCCAGCCGATGCTCGCGCACAAAGCCGTGCACGAAGGCCACGTCGCGGCGGAAGCGGCCGCTGGGATGAAGAGCCACTTCGACGCTCGCGTCATTCCATCGGTCGCCTATACGGACCCGGAGATCGCGTGGGTCGGCCTGACCGAGATCGAGGCCAAGGCCAATGGCATTCAGGTCGAGAAGGGCCTGCTGCCGTGGAGCGCATCGGGCCGCGCGATCGCCAACGGCCGCGACGAGGGACACACCAAGCTGCTGTTCGACGCGCAGACCCATCGTATCGTCGGCGGCGGCATCGTGGGCACGCATGCGGGCGACCTGATCAGCGAAATCGCGCTCGCGATCGAGATGGGCGCGGACGCGGTGGACATCGGCCGCACGATCCACCCGCACCCCACGCTCGGCGAATCGATCGGGTTGGCGGCGGAAGTGTACGAGGGGGTCTGCACCGACGTACCGCCGCCGCGCAAGCGCTGACGAGGGAATTCCTGCGGCGCATCGCGCAT
The DNA here is from genome assembly GCA_963750585.1 of uncultured beta proteobacterium. GTDB lineage: Bacteria > Pseudomonadota > Gammaproteobacteria > Burkholderiales > Casimicrobiaceae > VBCG01. Next base: position 31,777 of record CAVVRH010000035.1, on the reverse strand, counting down.
CCACTGCTTGCTAGAATGATCGTCCCATTCCGCATGGCACCATCATGTCCCAGGACGAACAGAAGCAGGCCGTCGCGCGCGAAGCGATAAGGTACGTCGTCGACGACGCGTTCATCGGCGTTGGTTCCGGCTCGACCGCGAACTACTTCATCGACGAGCTGGCCAAGTACCGGGGTCGCATCCGCGGCGCGGTCGCGAGCTCGGTCAAGACGGCGGAGCGCCTGAAAGGCCTCGGGATTCCGATCGAGGAATTGAACAACGCCGGACCGCTGCCGGTCTACGTCGACGGCGCCGACGAAGTGACCGAGCATGGCGCGATGATCAAAGGAGGCGGGGGTGCGCTCACGCGCGAGAAGATCGTCGCCGGCGCGGCGCAGAAATTCGTCTGCATCGTCGATTCGAGCAAGGTCGTGCCGGTGCTCGGCAAGTTCCCGCTGCCGGTCGAGGTGATCCCGATGGCGCGGAGTTTCGTCGCGCGCGAGCTCGTCAAGTTCGGCGGCCAGCCGGAATGGCGCATGGGCTTCACCACCGACAACGGCAATGTGGTCCTCGACGTGCGCGGGCTTGCGATCGCAAATCCGGTCGAGCTGGAGGCCGCGATCAACCAGATCCCGGGTGTGGTCACTGTGGGCTTGTTCGCGCGGCGCGGCGCGGACGTGATCCTCGTCGGCAGCGACGGGGGCGTGAAGACCATCACTCCGCGTCGCTGACACCCTCGCGACCCCAAGTCGCGGGTGGCTACTCCGGGGAAGCCGAGGGCGTCGCCCTGTCCTCCGCCTCGCGGCGCGCGGCTCGCCGCTTCGCGCGACGCGACGCGGCGTCTTCGTCGTCCGCGTCGGTGGGCTTCGGATATTTCCATTTGCGGTGCACCCACAGCCAGTCGGCCGGATTCGCGCGCACCTCGGCCTCCAGCCGGCCGGCGTAGCGTTGCGCGATCAGGTCTTCTGGATCGTCGTCGTAGGGGGGCTCGGTCAACACGTGCAGGTGTGCGCTGTAGTGGCCGCGGCGCAGGCGCCGCATCGCGACGTATACGACCGGCCCGTCGACAAATTGCGCGACCTTGCCGATGCCGAAGTAGAACGCGGTGTCCTGGTGCAGGATATGAACCCAGTGCTTGGGATCGCCCTTCGGCGGCGTCTGGTCAGCGAGGAATCCGTAGGCGCGCGGCGTGCCAACGCGCAGCATCAGTTCCGCCAGCAGGTCGTCCAGCACGATCGGCCGGCCACCGTCGCGACTGCGCGCTTCCAGCAAATAGCGCTCCATGCTGGCGACGCGCAGGCGCTTGTAGATCGGGTCGATCGGTATGCCGAGTTGTGCACCGGCGGCGAGCAGCAGCCACTCCCAATTGCAGATGTGTGCAGTCAGCAGCACGACCGAGCGCCGCTCCCCGACATAGCGGTCGATCAGATCCCGGTTGTCGATCGTCACGCGAGGGGCGATCGCCTTGCCGCCCCGACGCCAGCCCCAGATCGCCTCGGCAAGCGTCTGCCCCATGTTCCGGTAGCTCTGCGCGAGGATGCTATCGCGCGCTGCGGCCGAAAGCTCGGGCAGCGAATTTGCGAGATTGCGGCGCGCGAGCTCGACGTGCCAGCGCAGCACGGTGAAGGCGACGAAACTGACGAGGCGCCCCAGCGTGTAGAGCACGGTCAGCGGCAGGAGGCCGATCCAGGAGACGATGCGACCGATCATGCGGAGGGAGGGTGGGCAGCGAAGTTCGGCGACACGGCGAGCGGATCGATGATACCGGTTCCTCTCCCGGCGCTCGCCAGTGGTGGCGCCACCGAGGCACGAGCCACGGCCGGCGCTACAATGCCATGATGAGCAATCTCAATGTTCCCGGGCTCGGCCGCTTCTCGGACGTCGCCGAGTACATGGCCGGCGTCGGCGCAGCGGCGCGCGGCGCTGCACGCGCGCTCGCGCGTGCGAACACGGACGCGAAGAACCGCGCATTGCGCGCCATGGCGGCGGCGATCCGCCGCGACCAGGCGACGCTCATGTTGGCGAACGCGCAGGACGTTGCCGCCGCCCGCAATGCGGGAAAGGACGATGCGTTCGTCGACCGCCTCACGCTGACCGCGAAGACGGTCGAGGCAATGGCCGAAGGTCTGGAGCAGATCGCCGCATTGCCCGACCCGATCGGCGAAATCACCGATCTCAAGTTCCGGCCCTCCGGCATCCAGGTCGGACGAATGCGGGTGCCGCTCGGTGTCGTGGGCATCGTCTACGAATCGCGGCCGAATGTTACGGCGGACGCCGCAGGCTTGTGCCTCAAGTCCGGCAACGCGACGATCCTGCGCGGCGGGACGGAGGCGATCCACAGCAACCAGGCGATCGCCACGTGCGTTCACGAGGGACTGCGCGGTGCCGGTCTGCCGGAGGCCGCGGTGCAGGTGATCGCGACGACCGACCGTTCCGCAGTGGGCCTGCTGCTGGCCGACGAGAAGCACGTCGACGTGATCGTGCCGCGGGGCGGCAAGAGCCTGATCGAGCGGGTGACGCGCGAAGCAAAGGTGCCGGTCATCAAGCATCTGGATGGCGTGTGCCACGTGTTCATCGATGCGGCGGCCGACCTCGACATGGCGGTCCGCATCGCCGACAACGCGAAGACGCAACGCTATTCGCCCTGCAACACGATGGAGACCCTGCTCGTGCATCAGGCGATCGCCGCCCGAGTGCTGCCGCCGCTCGGGGAGATCTACGCGCACAAAGGTGTCGAGCTCCGCGGCTGCGAGCGCTCGCGCGCGATCGTGCCGGCGATGAAAACCGCGACCGACGACGACTGGTACACCGAGTACCTGGCGCCGATCCTCGCAGTGCGCGTGGTCGATTCGCTGGACGAGGCAATCGACCATATTGCGACGTTCGGATCGCAGCACACCGACTCGATCGTCACCGAGGACTATTCGGCGGCGATGCGCTTCCTGCGCGAAGTCGATTCGAGCTCGGTGATGGTCAATGCGTCGACCCGTTTCGCCGACGGATTCGAGTACGGACTTGGTGCCGAGATCGGCATCTCGACCAACAAGCTGCATGCGCGCGGCCCGGTCGGGCTCGAGGGACTGACGAGCCAGAAGTGGGTCGTGCTCGGTTCCGGTCAGATCCGGAACTGACGCGCGCAGCCGCAGCACGCTCGCCGCCTGGTCTTCCCGGTGCGGGCCAGGGCTCGCCCTTCCTATGCGAACCATGGACCAGCCTCGGCGCTTCGTCCCAACGCGCGCGCGGCGTCCGACGCCTCACGCCCCGCCCGGCCCGCTGTCACGTCGCGCTTTCGGGCACCCCTGCTGCTTCTGACAGGCCGACTACGACCAATTGCAACTGTCGGGCCTGAACCACCCCGTGCAAGCATGCACTCGAAGCCGGGGAAGCAACTCGCACAACCAAGAAGCCGTTCCCGGCTGACCATCGAAGTCAGAAGGTCCGTCGGCCGCCAGCCATCCGCTGGCGACCCAAGGACCTCACTGGTCGGGGAGGCCCCATGTGGACTGGTGCGCGTTCCGTTTCGTCCGTCATTGGCGCGGCGCTCTTGATGAGTTGCGTCCTTGGCAACGATCCTGCACGCGCCGAGTTGCCCGCATGCCCGGCCGGGAAGACCTGCAAGCCGGTGAAGTGGACACCTTATTGCTATTCATGGGGATACATCGCGTCCAAGGTTCCGGACAGCTTCTGCAATCAGGTCGACCCCGCCTTGTCTGGCAATTTCTACGGGTACGGCACCGAGGATGGCTCGGATGCCTTCACGATAGCGTCATTCCAGCGCCATTGGGATCTTTACCACGCCCAATATCCCCCGCCGTACACGCTGCAGAATCTCGGGCCATGGGTGCCGGATCCCGCCAGCGAAAACATTCCGGACGAATGGTCGTTGCGCTCCTACAAGGCAGCCGAGCTATACGACGGCAAGGGACGCCCCCTCATCGGCAACCCGAAGTTCAGGTATCGGATGCCCACCTGTTCCGCGGACTGGAATCTGCAGAGCATTGCCAATAGCGATGGCACAGGCAACTTCAGTCGCTTTGTCTGCTCCCAGCCGCGCGTGATCTCCGACGCTTGCGTCGGGAATCCTGTCGAGGTGTCCGCAGGCGAGAAATTCGATGTCGAAACGCTGATTTCCCAAACTGACCTGCCGCTGTCGATGACCTACAGCAGTCGCGCCATCGCCTTCTATGGCGGCACACCTCAGGACGGCGCATTCGGGGCCAATCGCACGCACGACTACGAGAAGCGCGTGCAGTCGACGGCCTCAGGGCAGGTGTGGGTCTACCGAACCGCTCGGGACGTTCGTTACTTCGTCCTGTCCGGCGGCAATTGGATAGCACGCGATCCGGACATCAAGGATCGCCTTGTCGAAAAGACATCCTCGGGAGCGCGGGTTGGATGGACCTACGTCGACGCGGCCAACGAGGCCTCCGAAGAATACGACGCATCCGGCAGGCTGTTGGCGATCAAGTTGCGGGACGGAAGGTCCACTGATCTTACGTACGACAGTCAGGGGCGGCTGGTCAGGGTCACCAACCAGTTCGGACGTGCGCTCGTCTTCGACTACGCTGGATCCGACACCAGGATCGCAGGCGTCACCGATACGAAGCAGCACCGCATACAGCTAACGTACGACTCGTCGGGCCGACTATCGATGATCTCCTTCCCCGGCGGCGGGCAGAAGGCCTACCTGTACAACGAACCCGCATACACCAGCGGGGCAAACTTACCGAATGCCTTGACAGGCATCGTCGACGAACTGGGCTTTCGGTACGCGACCTATTCGTACGACGTGTCAGGGCGTGTCGCGGCCACCGCGCACAACGCCGATCCCGCAACGCGTGTTGACGAGTTCAGGTTCGCCTGGCCGAATTCATCGTACTACGAGCGGACGGTGGTGACCGATCCTCTCGGTACGACCCGAACGTATGAATTCCGGAAGAACGGTGGCGCGCAGCGTCCGACCGCGCTCTCGCAACCGTGTCCGTCGCAGGGATCCGGTTCCAGCTTCAAGTCGAGAGCGTACGACGCCAACGGCAACATCGCTTCGTGGACGAATTTCAACGACAAGAAGGCATGTTATTGGTATGACCTCACGCGCAATCTCGAAACAGGTCGCGTCGAAGGATTGTGGTCATACGAGGGATGCACGCTTTCGCCGCCAAATCGACCCGACATCCGCAAAGTCACGACCACGTGGCATCCAAGCTTCCGCCTGCCGTTGATCATCACCGAGCCGGCAGCGGGCGGCAGCGGAACGAAAACGACGACGCTCGCGTACGACGCAAACGGCAACATGACGCAGAAGTCGGTTACGGGGCCCAGGAACGACGGCACGACGGGAACGGTTGCGCGGACGTGGCGCTGGACCTACGGCACGCTTGGCCGCGTTCTGACTGCCACGGACCCCAATGGCAACGTCACCACCACGACCTATTGGCCGGACAGCGATCCGGATCTCGGCAAGCGGGGCAACGTCGCGACGATCACCAATCCGCTCGGTCATGTCACTCAGATCGTTGCGTACGACGCGAACGGACGCCCGCTGTCCATCGTCGACCCCAACGGCGCCATCACGACGCTCGCGTACCATCCGCGCGGGTGGCTCACGTCGCGCACCGCTGCTGGCGAGGCGACGACCTACGATTACGACGCCGTCGGCCAGCTTATCAAGGCTACGCAGCCGGATGGCTCGTACCTGGCGTACACCTACGACGGCGCGCACCGATTGACAGGAATCCGGGACGGCCTCGGGAACAGCATCGCCTACACACTCGATGCGATGGGCAACCGACAGCGGGAGGACGTTTACGACCCCTCGGGCGCGCTTGCCCGCACCCGCAGCCACACTTTCGATTCGCTGAATAGGCTCGCTGCGGACATCGGCGCCCTGTCCCAGTCGACCCGCTACAGCTACGATGGGCAGGGCAACCGGCTTGCCAGCACGGACCCGCTCGCGCGCATCACGGCCACCGGCTACGACGCACTCAACCGGATACTGACCGTCACCGATCCGGCCAGCCGCGCCACCCGTTACGCGTACGACGCCGCCGGCAACCTGGCGTCGGTCACCGACCCGCGCAACCTGACTACGAGCTACACCTACGACGGCCTCGGTAACGCAACGAAACTGGTTTCGCCGGATACATGGGTGGCGACCAGCACATTCGACGCCGCGGGAAATCTCCAGACGCGATTGGACGCATTGGGCGTCACCACGACATATTCCTACGACGCACTCAACCGCGTCGCCAGAATTGTCTACAGCAAGACCGGAGCGACCAGCGAGACGCATGACTTCGAGTACGACGGCGGGTCTTCCGGCGCCCCGAACGCCAAGGGACGGCTAACCAGGCTCGTCGACACCGCGGGGACTACGACGTGGACCTACGATCCACACGGCCGGGTGACGACCGCGACGCAGACCGTCGGCACTGCCAAGACCATCCGTTACGCCTACAACGCCGCCGGCCAGCTCGCCACGCTGACCACGCCGTCCGGGCAGGTGCTCGGCTACAGTTACGTCAATGGCAGGGTGACGAGCATCATGGTCAACGGCGGACCATTGATCACGGCAGCGCAAACATCGCCCTTCGGTCCGCTCAGGGCGTGGCAATGGGGCAATGGCTTGTACACGTTCCGCGACTACGACGCCGACGGACGCCTGACCACCTGGGAGTTCCGCAACGGCACGTCGATCCTGCGCAATGATCTCACCTGGGATCTCGCCAATCGGATCACCGCGCTTGTCGATCCGGCCGCGGTCTCGCTGGGCTGCACGTTCCAGTACGACAGCCTCGACCGGTTGGCCGTGGCACGGAACGGCAACCCGGTCGCCAGCACCCAGCAGTTCGGCTACGACGCGGTCGGCAACCGGCTGAACTTCACCAAGGATGGAGCAGTCACCAACTACGGCTACGCGGCGTCGAGCAACCAGCTGCTCAACCTGACCGGCGCCACTGCGCGCACCTACGTCTACGACGCAGCCGGCAACCCAACGATGATCGGCAGCCTCGGCTACGTGTACAACAACGCGAACCGGCTCGTGAACGTGAAGAACGGCACGGCGACCGTGGCAAGCTACAAGGTGAACGCGCTGGGGCAGCGCGTGCAGAAAGTGGCGGGCGGCTCGACCACACGCTTCGTCTACGACGAGCAGGGACGGCTGATCGGCGAGTACGATGGCAACGGCAAGCTGATCCAGGAAACCGTTTGGCTGGAGGACCTGCCGGTCGCCACACTCCGGCCGACCGGAGCAACCGGCACGCCGACGCCCATCGACGTCTACTACGTGCATGCCGATCATCTCGGAACTCCGCGGGCGGTCAGTCGGCCGAGCGACAACGCGATCGTGTGGCGCTGGGACAACGTCGATCCGTTCGGGAATAATCCGGCTGACGAGAACCCGAGCGGGTTGGGGATATTCAAGTATTCGTTGCGGTTTCCAGGGCAGTACTACGACGTGGAGACGGGAACGCACTACAACTACTTCCGCGATTACGATCCTAGCGTTGGGAGGTATGAGCAGAGTGATCCGATAGGGTTGATGGCGGGCGTCAATACGTAGACTCGTTGTGCTGGCGCATAGACCCGATTGTAGACAGGATCGCTGGGATTGTTCAAGTATCGTGAGAGGTGGTGCGGATCGGATCTCGACTGGCGGATTCAGAGAGGGTATGGGCAGATTGCCCGGGAAAGACTTCAGTTCCTGCTGATGGCTTGATCCGTTGTTGTACTGGTTCATGACATCTGCTACTGGACAACTGCCGATGCGACCACGGGTGCACGAGCTGTAATCGACGCTTGGACTGTATGAAAACGTGCGATCTGGCAGACAGGCAGATTGTGCGAATGCGTCGGGGCACAGTATGGTAGCCTCTCTGGCTGGTGGATGAAGTACGGCGAAACCGCTACCAGGCCCAACGCCCTACATGCGGCGCACGTCAATAATGTTGCGCAGAGCTCGACTCGTTGACAGTCTGCCTTCACATCGGGCATTGTACTCGTCTTGGCGTTGCATGGCAGCGTGTCAACGCGAGTTCGGATGCACCATGAACGAGGCCCGCTGGTTTGTCTGCTCTTCTGAGCGGCGATTTCCGCTTCACGGTCCTGCTCTGTTCTGGCATGGGTCGTAATTCCTGAATTCGGCTTCTTCTACTCGCCGACGCACTGTTTGGCATCGAGCATATCGGGCCGGCGGTGTGCTCGTGCCAGTGTCGCGAATTTCTGGCCTTCCGCTTGAGTCGTCGACATTCCCTCTTTGGAACTTTGTGGCTGGATGCTACTTTGGCCTCGCGCATTGGTTGCGCAATGCTCGGACCGCGGATCGGCAAGCGCTCAAATTCGACGAGCGATGGGGATGTGCGAGAAGACGAGCCATAGTGTCCCAGCAGTACGTTTCCAAATCGCGTGTCGCGTAGAGCCATTAGGCTCCGCAGCGTTGGCATCATTCGAACCCCATGGACACCAACCCCGACGACGTCCTCGAATTCTGGTTCGGCCCGCTCCCTCACACGGCGCGCGACGTCTGGTTTCGGAAGGATCCGACATTCGACGCGACTGATCGCGCAACGATTCGGCGACGCGGTCGCGGCCGCGATCTCCGGCGCGTTCGGTGAATGGTGCGCTACACCGCATGGCGCGCTCGCCCGCGTGATCCTCCTCGATCAGTTTCCGCGCAACATCTACCGCGATTCCCCGCTCGCCTTCGCGGGCGACCCGCGGGCGCTTGCGACCGCCGACGAGGTCGTCACGCGCGACCTCGACCGATCACTCGACGCGTTCGAGCGCTGGTTCCTGTACCTGCCCTTCGAGCACGCCGAAACCGAAGCCGCGCAGGCGCGCTCGCTGCAACTGTTCGGCGCGCTCGCGCAGGAAACCGGCGACCGTGGCCCGCTCGAATGGGCGGAGAAGCACGCCGCGGTCATCCGCCGGTTCGGGCGCTACCCGCATCGCAACGCCGTCCTCGGACGGGCGTCGACGCCGGACGAAATCGACTTCCTGAAGGAGCCTGGTTCCCGGTTCTGATGGATGTCCAGCATCGCGAGGGCGGGGGTAGACTGCGCGCTTCCGTGCCGCGGACGTTCCATGGACCTGATCCAGCTTGTGCTCACCCTTCTGCTGGCCGTCGCGATCGGTGGCGCGATCGCCCGCTGGACTCCGCTCGGGCTGCCGATCCTGCTCGTCGTGGTCGGTGTCGTGATGTCGTTCGTGCCCGGCTTCGACTGGATACCGGTCGATCCAGAGGTCTTCCTGCTCCTGTTCATCCCACCGATCCTGTTCGCCGACGCGTGGAGCCTGCCGCGCCGCGATTTCGTGCGGGTGCTTCGGCCGGTACTGCTGCTTGCGCTCGGCCTGGTCGTGCTGACCGTCGTCGCCGTGGGCTACTTGCTGCACTGGCTGATTCCGGCAATGCCGCTCGCGGTCGCCTTCACGGTCGGCGCGATCGTCTCGCCGACGGATGCCATCGCGACGGTCGCTACGACCGAGGATCTGCCGCTTCCCGCCAACGTCGTCAACATCGTCAACGCCGAGAGCCTGCTGAACGACGCGTCCGGCCTCGTCGCGTTCAAGCTCGCGGTAGCTGCCGCCGCCACCGGGCTCTTCTCGTCCGCGAGCGTCGCGTTCGATTTCATGCTGCTTGCCGGTGGCGGCATCGCGGTCGGTGTCGCGGTGGAGTTTGCAGGTCGCTGGCTGCTGCGCCGTCTGATGCGCCTGCGCGCGGGCAACCCGGCGGTCGTCACGTTGCTGACGGTGCTCCTGCCCTACGCTGCCTACCTTGCCGCGGAGGCACTGCACGTCTCGGGCATCCTCGCGGTCGTTGCCGCTGGCCTTTGGATAAGCGGTCAGGAAATGCCCGAGATGTCACCTGCCGTGCGGCGGGCCTTGCGCGAGACCTGGATGATGCTGGGCTTCGTCCTTAATGGCCTCGTGTTCGTGTTGCTCGGCCTACAACTGAACGCGATGCTCGCCGGCGTCTCGGATATCCCTGCCTTGCGACTTGCGATCTATGCGGTGGTACTGTGGGTTGCGCTGATGGCACTGCGGATGGCATGGGTGTTCGCGTCCGGGCACTTGCGATATCGCTTGAACTGGGGCTGGGCAGGAGACCGCGCCGGACCCGATTGGCGCCGCCTGTTCCTCGTCGGATGGGCGGGCGTGCGCGGCTCGATCACGCTTGCCACCGCGCTGTCGGTACCGTACTTCACCGCAGCAGGAACGCCCTTCCCCGAGCGCGATCTCGTCGTGTTCCTGGCCGCTGCTACGATCATCCTCACGCTCGCGCTGAACGGCGTCCCGCTGCCATGGCTCATCCGCCGGCTCGGGGTCGAAGCGGGCGACGAAGCCGAACGGGAGGAACGGCACGCGCGCGCCGAGATGGCGCAAGCGGGTTCGCGCGTGGTGGAGAACGCGCTGCGCACGCTCGTGCAACCCGAGGATGTGCTGTTCGCCAACCAGATGCTGCAGGAATACGCCGGGCGGACGGAGCTCGCCTCAGGACAGCCGGCGACGGCGCAGGCTCGCGCGCTGCGGATCGCCGTGCGACGCGACCTGCGACTCGCAGCGATCGGCGCCGAGCGCGCGCGACTTCATGCAATGCGCGATCAGCAGCTGATCAACGACAGCCTGCTGCGCGCAATCGAACGAGAGCTGGACGAACGCGAATTGATCGCCCGCGCCTACCTCGCGCAGCGCTAGACTGATGGACATCGTCGAAACGGTCCTGGTGCTGCTGCTCGCGCTCGCCGTCGTCGGTGCGATCGCACGCCGCACCGACGCGCCGTTGCCGATCCTGCTTGCGGTCGCCGGCGTGCTGCTTTCGTTCGTTCCGGGCATGGAAGAAATCCGGCTCGCCCCGGAGATCTTCTTCGTGCTGTTCATCCCGCCGTTGCTGTTCTCCGACGGCTGGCTTTCGCCCAAGCGCGAGTTGCTGGGCGTACTGCGCCCGGTGCTGCTGCTCGCGTTCGGGCTCGTGTTCCTCACCGTGGTGGCGATCGGCATGTTGATGCACTGGCTGATCCCGTCGTTGCCGCTCGCGGCGGCATTCGCGCTCGGGGCGATCGTTTCACCGACGGACGCGGTAGCCACCGCCGCGATGGTCGGTCGCGTGGGCCTGCCGCCGCGCGCAACGCACATCCTGAACGGCGAGAGCCTGATCAACGACGCTTCCGGCCTGGTCGCCTTCAAGTTTGCCATCGCGGCACTGGCGACGGGCGCCTTCTCGTGGAGTGCAGCGCTGCTCGATCTCGCGCTGCTCGGCATTGGCGGTACGATTGTCGGCGTGGCAGTCGCCTGGGGCATCGGTCGCGTGCGCCAGGGACTTCGCCGTTACTGCGCGGATGATCCGCGTGTGCAGACGATCCTGTCGGTTCTGACGCCATTCGCCGCGTATCTCGCAGCCGAGGCGCTTCACATGTCCGGCATTCTCGCGGTCGTCGCGGCCGGCCTCTACGCCGGCTGGACGGACTTCCGCCATCTCGACGCGACGACGCGCCAGCACTCGTGGGAAGTGTGGATGATGCTGCTCTTCGTGTTCAACGGCATCGTGTTCCTGCTGCTTGGCACGTCGCTCCGCCCGGCGCTCGCGCGCATTCCCGGCGAGTCGTATGCGACGCTTGCGCTGTACGCCCTCGCGCTCTGGGGCGCGATGACGCTCGTGCGCATGCTCTGGGTCTTTCCGGCCGCCTACCTGCCTCGGCTTCTGGTTCCGCGCATTCGCGAACGCGAGGGACCGCTCGATCGACGCGGCGTGTTTCTGGTCGGCTGGGCGGGGCTGCGCGGCTCGGTGACGCTCGCCGCAGCGCTGTCGATTCCGCTTGTCGTCAGTGCCGGTGTGGCATTCCCGCACCGGGACCTGATGATCTTCCTCGCCGCCGCGACGATCGTGCTGACGCTCGCCATCAACGGTCTCACGCTGCCGCTGCTTGTCCGGTACTTCCAAGTGACGCAGGACGGGGTGACAGCGCGCGAGGCGCGCGCCGCCGAGATCGCCGTGGGTCATGCGGCCACGCACGCGCTCGAAACCGAGCTCGCGAAGCTGCACCGGCCGGAGGACATTGCGATCGCACGCGACCTGATCGACGACTATGGCGCGCGCCTCACGCGGTTCACGGCGAATGCCGACCGCCGCCGCGGCGAGGACGAGCGGCTCGCCTTGCGACGTCGGCTCGCGCTGGCGGCGATCGCCGCCGAGCGCGCGGAGCTCTACTCGCTGCGCGACGCGGGCACGATCGACGAGGGCGTGGTGCGCTCGATCGAGGCGCGCATCGACCACGCCGAGCTGTACTTGACCGAAGTCACGCGCAATGCCGAGTAATATGCGCGTGCAAGCGCCGCTCGGAGTGCTCGGCGGCACGTTCGACCCGGTGCACTACGGTCACCTGCGGGCCGCCGCCGAGGTGCTAGTCGCGCTCGACCTTCCCGAGGTCCGGCTCGTTCCCGCCGGGGATCCGCCACACCGTGCGGCGCCGGTCGCCCGGCCGCGCATCGGCTTGCGATGCTCGAGCTCGCGCTGCCCGAGTTCCCGCACCTGACGGTGGACGCGCGCGAAATCGCGCGAGCCGGGAAGAGCTACACGGTGTTGACGCTCGAGGAGCTGCATGCCGAGAAACCGGAACGCCCGCTGTTGCTGATCGTCGGCGCCGACGCGTTCCATGGCCTGCCGACCTGGCACCGCTGGCAGGAGCTGTTCACGCTCGCGCACCTCGTCGTCGTGGAGCGGCCTGGAGTCGATTCTGCGGCGGCGCTCCCGCCACCGCTCGCCCCGAATGGGCGGCGCGCCATACGAACGACCGCACGCTCCTTGAATCCATGCCGGCGGGCGCCATCTATCGCCAGGCGATCTCCCCCTACGCCATCTCCTCGACCGCGATCCGGCGGGCCCTCGGGATGGGGCCATCGGGCATCGCCCAGGTCCGCGGTTTGCTGCCCCCGCGGTTTTGGCCTATATTGACCGCAACCAACTCTATCGACCGCGCTGACCACAGGATGCGTCTCAACCAAGTCCAGAAGACCGCCGTTTCCGCACTCGAAGACATCAAGGCCCGCGACATTGCCGTCCTCGACGTCCGCAAGCTCACCAGCCTCTACGACTCGCTGATCATCGCCTCTGCCGACTCCAATCGGCAGGTCAGGGCACTGGCGCAGCACGTTCGCGACAAGCTCAAGGAATCCGGCGCGACGATCATCGGGACCGAGGGCGAGGAAACGGGCGACTGGGTGCTGGTCGACGCGGGTGACATCGTCGTCCACATCATGCAGCCGGCCGTGCGCGCGTACTACAAGCTCGAAGAGCTCTGGGCGCCGCCCGCGCGGCGCGCCAAGGCGGCGCGCGAAGCGGCTTAGGTCCGGCGCCCAGGCGACCCGCCGATGCGTCTTCGGATCGTCGCGCTGGGCCACCGGATGCCCCCCTGGGTCGAGGCCGGCGTCGGCGAGTATGCGAAGCGCCTCTCGCGCGACCACCCGCTCGAGCTGATCGAGCTCCGGCCGGAGCCGCGCGACCGCGGCAAGTCCGTCGAGCAGATGCTCGCCGCCGAAGCGCTGCGGCTCGCCGCCCCGTGCAAGGGGCACGCGATCGTCGCCCTCGACGAGTGCGGGGAACCGTGGACCACCCGCACGCTCGCCGACCGGCTCGCCACATGGCGCGACGCGGCGACCGACGTCGCTTTCGTCGTCGGCAGCGCCGACGGCCTCGACCCCGGCTTCAAGGCACGGGCCGCCGCCCGCGTTGCCGTATCCGCAATGACGCTGCCGCACGGGCTCGTCCGCGTGATAATCGCCGAACAGATCTACCGCGCGGCGAGCCTGCTCGCCGGCCATCCTTACCACCGCGAGTGAGGCATGAATGAACCCACCTTCGATCTATCTCGCATCGAAAAGCACGAGGCGGCAGGAGCTGCTGCGCCAGATCGGTGTCGAGTTCGAGGTTCTGCGCATGCGCGAGGCCCCGGGCCGCGACCGCGACGTGGTCGAGGGCGCGCTCGGAGACGAGCCGCCTCGTCACTACGTCGAGCGCATCACGCGCACCAAGGCGGCGGTTGGGTGGCAGCGCATGCATGCGCGACTGATCCCGGAGCGCCCGGTGCTCGCGGCGGACACCGAGGTGGCGCTCGACGGCGTTCTCTTCGGCAAACCGTCCGATGCGGCGGCGGCGACCGAGATGCTTGCCCGCCTGTCCGGGCGGACGCACGACGTGCTCACGGCGGTGGCGATACGCTGGCACGATGAAATCGGTTTCGCGATCTCCGATTCGCGGGTGACGTTCCGCAAGCTCACGAAGGCGGAAATCGCCCACTACGTCGGCACCGGCGAGCCGCTCGACAAGGCGGGCGCCTACGGGATCCAGGGGCGCGCTGCCGCCTTCATCGAGCGGCTGGAAGGGAGCTACTCGGGCGTCATGGGATTGCCGCTGTTCGAGACGGCCGCCCTGCTCGCGAGGATCGGGTTTCCCGTGCTATAACGCTGGCAACCCATGCCGTTGGGCCGCGGTCGACTGTGCGGTAAGCGCACCGATCGGTTGCTGGCAAGGCACTGCGCAAGCGAGCGACCGGGGCGTACTCCAAGCGTACGCACGGATCGCGCACGGGCAGCGCCACCAGCGGCCAATCTGTGATGCCGGCCGCCGATGCCCCATGAAATCCTTATCAACGTAACCCCCCAGGAAACCCGCGTCGCGATGCTCGAACAGGGCGTCGTGCAGGAACTGCATGTCGAGCGATCGAGTGCACGCGGGCTCGTCGGCAACATCTACCTGGGGCGGGTCGCGCGCGTGCTGCCCGGCATGCAGAGCGCGTTCATCGAGATCGGCCTCGAGCGTGCGGCGTTCCTGCACATCGCGGACATCTGGGAGCATCGCCAGAACGGCCACGGCGGCGAGCGCCCGATCGAGCGCATCCTGCACGAAGGCCAGTCGCTGCTCGTGCAGGTCATCAAGGATCCCATCGGCACCAAGGGCGCGCGGCTGTCCACGCAGATCAGCCTCGCCGGGCGGCTGCTCGTCTTCCTGCCGCAGGACTCGCATATCGGCATCTCCCAGCGCATCGAGGACGAGGCCGACCGCGAATCGCTGCGCGCGAAACTGCTCCATCTGCTGCCGGAGGGCAACTCCGGCGGCTTCATCATCCGCACGATGGCCGAGACCGCCTCCGAGCGCGAAATGGCCTCCGACATCGAGTACCTGACCAAGCTGTGGCGGGACCTGACCGAGCGCTCGCGCGAGACCCCGGCGCAGACGCTGCTCTACCAGGACCTGAACCTCGCGCAGCGCGTGCTGCGCGACATGGTGGCCGAGGAGACGACGCAAATCCTCGTCGACTCCCGCGAGACGTTCGCGAAGATGCAGGAGTTCGCGAACCAGTACACGCCAGCGCTGGTGGACAAGGTGGAGCATTACCAGGGTGACCGGCCGCTCGTTCGACATCGGCAGCGTCGAGGAGGAGATCCAGAAGGCGCTGGCGCGCCGCGTCGACCTGAAGTCGGGCGGCTACCTGATCATCGACCAGACCGAAGCGCTCACGACGATCGACGTCAACACCGGCGGCTTCGTCGGCGGGCGCAACTTCGACGACACGATCTTCAAGACCAACCTCGAAGCCGCGCAGGTGATCGCACGGCAATTGAGGCTGCGCAACCTGGGCGGCATCATCATCATCGACTTCATCGACATGGAGAACACCGACCACCGTGCTGCAGTGCTGGCCGAGCTCAACCGCGCGCTCGAGAAGGACCGCACGCGACTGACCGTCAACGGCTTCACCCAGCTCGGACTGGTCGAGATGACGCGCAAGCGCACGCGCGAGTCGCTCGCCCACATCCTGTGCGAGCCCTGCCCCGTCTGCCAGGGGCGCGGCGAGCTCAAGACCGCGCAGACCATCTGCTACGAGATCCTGCGCGAGATCGTGCGCGAGTCGAAGCAGTTCAACGCGCGCGAGTTCCGCATCCTCGCCTCGCAGGCGGTGATCGACATGTTCCTGGACGAGGAGTCGCAGTCGCTTGCGCAGCTCGGCGACTTCATCGGCAAGCCCGTGTCGCTGCAGGTCGAGACGATCTATACGCAGGAGCAGTACGACATCGTCCTGATTTGACGTCGGGAACGCCGCGCGCGGGCTCGCCCAGGCGGTGGGGTAAAGTCTGCATCGAGCCATTTGGACGACGCGCATGCCCGATGCTCCCGAGAACCAAGTACAGCCGCGCTTCTGGTCGCGGGTCCGCACTGCGTTTCGCCGGCTGCTCGGTCGCGAGCCGTCCCCGGGCCGCTGGATCGAAGGCAGCAAGACGAGCTTGCTGGGTTTTCTCGCACTCGCACCCTGGAAGTTGCCGCACCGGCGCTACCGGCTCTACGAGCCACGCGGCTGGACGCCTTGGACGCGGGCGCCGCTGATCGCGCTCTGCCACGGCTGCAAGCAGACGCCCGAGGAGTTCGCACAGGGGACGCGCATCACCGAGCTGGCCGACCGTCTCGGTGCGCTGGTGCTGATGCCCGACCAGCTCGACAGCGCCAATCCGTTTCGCTGCTGGAACTGGTTCGATCGCGCGACGGCGAAAGGCTATGGCGAAACTGCAATCGTCGCCGCGATGATTCGATCGGTCCGGCGCTGGAAACGCGCGGACCCGGCGCGCATCGTGGTCGCCGGCATGTCCGCCGGCGGCGGGCTTGCCGCGGCGCTCGGTGTCCGCTATCCGGCGCTCGTGCGCGGCGCGATCGTCCACTCCGGGCTCGCATGCGGCGCGGCGTCCTCGGCGTTCACGGCGATCACCGTGATGAGCCGCGGCCCCGACACCGACGTCGCCGCAATCGGCCGTGAAGCGCGCGCCGATGCGGATAGCGATGTCCGCGTACCGCTTCTCGCGATCCATGGCATGGGCGACATCGTCGTCGCGCCGCGCAACGCGGCGGCGCTCGCTCGCCAGTACCTAGCATTGAACGGCGTCGAGGTGCCAGCGGGCGCGGATTCGTCGCTGCCCGATGCCGATGTCGACCGCCGCGATACGTCCAACCTGCTGCGTCCCATCCGAATTCGCGAATGGCAGCGGGGCGGCCGCGTGGTTGTGCGGCTGGTCGAGATCGACGGTCTCGGTCATGCATGGAGCGGTGGCGACGCAGCGCTGCCGTTCAACGACGCCGCGCCGCCCGACGCCACGGCCATGGTCGGCGATTGGCTCGATTCGCTCGCGGCGTAAGATCGCAAGTTCGCGCAACGCAGGAGGATCGCCATGCCGGCCACCGCACCCAATCACTTCACGATCCTGACCGACGACGTGCCGGGCACCGTCGCATTCTACGAGGACATCCTGGGACTCGCGGCCGGCGACCGCCCCCCGTTCGCGTTCCCCGGCGCCTGGCTTTATGCAAACGGCCAGCCGATCCTGCACCTCGTCGGCGACACGCCGCGCGAGGCGTTGCGCCCCGGTGTGATCGACCACATGGCCTTCACCGCGACGGGATTCGCAGCGACGCTCGATCTGCTGAAGGCGCGCGGCATCCGGTACGACGCGCGCCAACTGCCCGGAGGCGGCACGTGGCAGGTGTTCTTCCACGATCCGAACGGCGCGCGCGTCGAGCTCGATTTCGATCCCGCGGAGTGCGCCAGCCGATGAGCCGCATTCCGCTCGCGACGCCGGATCACCTGGTGCTCGCGGCCGCCACGCTCGCGCAGGGCATCGAATATATCGCCGATCTCACCGGCGTCGCAGCGCGCATCGGCGGCAAGCATGTCGCGATGGGCACGCACAACGCGCTCGTCCGCCTGGGCGAGCGGTTCTACCTCGAGATCATCGCCATCGACCCTCAAGGCGCGAAGCCCGCACGGCCGCGGTGGTTCGATCTGGACAGCGGCGACCTCGCCGTGGACCTGCTCGAGCGGCCGCGCCTCATCCACTGGGTTGCGCGAACCGACGACATCGAGGCCGCCGTAGCGCAGGCGAAAGTGCCTCCCGGCGAGATCCTGTCGTTCGAACGCGGCGACTATCGCTGGCGCATCACCGTCCCTGCCGATGGCCATCGCCCCGGCAGCGGACTCGCACCGACGCTGATCCAGTGGGACGTGCCCCAGCATCCTGCGGACGTGCTGCCCGCGTCGGGATTGTCGCTGGTCCAGCTTGCCGGCTCGCATCCCGATCCGGCGCCGATCCGCGCCGCGCTCGCGGCGCTCGGGATCGCAGACGCAATCCACGTGACGTTCGATCGGGAAGCGCGGCTCGCGGCGATGCTGCGCACGCCACGCGGGCTGGTCACGCTCTGAGCCTCGCCGGGGCCGGTCCGCCGCGCCGAAGCCTGCGCGGCACCGCCGCCGGTTCCCGCGCATCCCGCCAGGAGACGTGCCGCGCCAAGTGTGCCGGCCGCCATTGCGCGCGCGGCGAAGGTGCTTGCCAGCGGACACGTCCCGTCGTGACCGGTCAATCAGCGTCTCCCGCCGCCGTGGAAGCCACCGAAACCGCCACCACCGAAGCGACCTCCGAAACCACCTCCACCGAAGCCGCCACCGCCGAAGCGGTCACCACCGAATCCACCACCACCGAAGCGATCGCCGCCGAATCCACCGCCACCGAAGCGGTCGGCCTCGCTGGAGCTGAAGCCGCCAAACCGGTCGGAGCCGTAGCTGCGCGCCTGCGACTCGCGATCGGCCCACGACGTGTCGCCCGATGCGCCGCCCCATCCGCTGGACGAATGCTGCTGCCAGCCGCTGCCGGTGTTCCTGTACACGTTGCCGTTGACGTCCGCGACGTGGTTGTTCCCCACGCTTGCCGTTGCCCAGGTGTTGGTCTTGCCGGTCTTGGCGTTGTACGTCGAGCCGCCGCCGACATGCGCATCGCCTTCCGGACCTGCGGTTGTCGCGCCGGCGCGGTTGTACGTGCTGCCGCCGGCGCCGGTGGCGGAAACGGCATTGGCGGTCGAGCGCTGACCGGTGTAGGTGTTGTAGTTGCTGCCGCGTGCGACGTTGCCCGAGCCGCCGGCTGCCGTGTTGAACGTCCGGTCGTAACCGCGCGACGCATTGCCGGTCCACGCGTTGTACTGCCGGCCTGCGTTGATGTTGCCCGTCGTCCCGCGCGCCGTCGCATAGGAGCCGGAGAACGTCGATCCGGCCACCCCGCCGCCCGCATACCAGCTGCGCGTGCCGGAGTAGGTCGCGTTGCCCCAGTGACCGTAGACGTTCGCGCTCGCCGAGCCGCAGCACGGATAGCCGCCCCAATAGCCCGGGTGGTAGTACGCGCCGCCCCAGTACGGCTCCATCCACGCCGCGGTGGCGAGACCCATCGCGAAGCCGAACGTGTACCCGACCCACGGGTTGTAGACCGGATAGGCCGCCACACCGTACGTGTACGGCGGCGCATACCAGACGGAGCCGATCCACGGGTTGTAGGCGTAGCCGGTGCCGTATACGACGGTTCCGTACGGGCGATACCACGGTGCCGAGATAGCCCGGCGTGTAGCCGACGTACACGTACTGCGGCGTCGCCTCGTAGATCTTCACGTAGGTGACGTAATAGACCGGCGACGACGGCGGGATCGTGTAGATCACCGTCGGCACCGACGTCGCGATGCGCCACGGCCCCGTGATCTGCGCGGCCGTGAACCATACGCCGGCGACGACCGCGTAGTACGCATTGGGCGTCACCTGGATCACCGGCTCCGACGAGTTCGAGACGTACGAGAGTGGCGTCCCCTCGATCGGCGCGTACTGCGGCGGACCGTCGAAATTCGGCGTGAACGTCGGGCCATTCTTGAGCGGCACCGTCGCCGTCTGCGGAATCGAATTGGAGATCACCGCCTCCTGCGCCTGCGGCGTCCCAGCGACGGTCGGAAGCACCGCGCCCGCGAGCGAATGCGGCGGAATGCGCGCGAAGTCGGCCGGCAGCGCATCGCTGGCGACGAACGTCCACGGACCGGTGATCCCCGCCGAGCGGAACCAGCGGCCGGACATCAGCACGTAGTAGTTGTTGTTGCTGGTGTCGATCAGCACGTCGCTCGTCGTGTTCGCCGCCCACAGCAACTGCGTGCCGACAACCGGCACGAAGTCGGGCTGGCCCTTGAACACGATCAGCTCGGTCGGGACCTGGCTCGTGTGGATCGTCGGCACGCCATTGGCGAGCGAGGGCTTCGGGTTGGCCTTGGGGCCTCCGTCCAGCAGGTCGACAGTGCCGGCCGCCGACAACGTCTGCGCGATCGAGTCGAGCGCGCTCTTGACGAACGGTCCGATGAACCCCTGCGACCACGGACCGCCGATCGCGCCCGACTGCAGCCACCCGTCGTAGACGTGGATGTAATAGGTGCCGCTTGCGCTGTCCTGCAGGATCAGCGCCCGCGTATTGATCACGCGCTGCGCCCGCGAATGTCCGGAACCGGCTTCAACACCGGGGCGCCGTCGATCGGCACCAGGATCGCCGGCGAATAGCTGACGATCACCTGCGGCGGATTGTTCTGCACGGCGACCGTCGGCGGCTTGATGCCGGCGAGCGCGAGCGACGCCTCCAGCCGGTCGAGCGAGATCGTGCGGATCGACTTCGCGAATTCCGTCTGCAGCTCGGTCGCATACGCGGCGCCGCGATTGGGCAGCGTCGGAAAGTCGATCTTCGAGATCCTGAGGTTCTCGAATGTCACCGTGCGCAGCACCTTGTCGACCTGCGTGCGCGCGGTGGCGAAGATCGTGCCGAACGTTTCGTCCTTCGCGTCGGTGGGCTTGATCGCGAGCGCCGCGCGGAACTCGAGCTGGTTGTCGGTCCACTTGCTGACCTGCGGCTGATAGACCAGCACCTGGCCGTTGGTCAGATCGACCACGCGCGGCCACGGATCCGGTGGCAGCCCGCCAGGGCGAGCACTCTGTGCGAGCGCGCCGGCGGACAACAACAGCACGTTAAGGATGAGAACAAGCGATGCGAGAAGGGTTCGGGATTTCATGGTTCGCCTCCGGCGAATACTCTCGTGCGATCGTCCGAAGCGGATCACTTCGGCGACAGGATCATCTCTTCTATTTCGGGAACATCAACTGGACCTGTGCACGGATCTGCCAGTTGGCGCCGAAGTCAGGCCTGACAACGTTGTAGTACGCCGACAGCTGCGTGTTCACCGGCAGCTTGCCGAGGTGGAAGATCTTGCCCACGCCACCACCCAGCGGCACCGTCCACTGCTGGCCGCTGTCGGCCTTCCAGTCCACGGTCAGGATCGGCGCACTGGTGAGGTAGAAACCTTCCGGGAAATTGTAATTGACGAACGGCTGGATGAGTCCGTTGTTGTACGAGCCGCCCTGCTTGTTGCTGGTAAGCGACCAGATGTTGTTGACCAGCACGCCATAGACCCACGGGTCGCCGTGATCCAAGTGCAGCACGACGACCGACGGCCCAAGCCCCCAGTTCTTGTTGCCAAGCTCGGCGCTGCTGTTGGTCGGGAATCTGCACGACAGGCCCGGCGCCCCAGATCCAGTGGCCCGGATTCGCCGGTGAGAGAAACGCCGTGAACACCGTATCGCCGATGCCGTCCTTGCTGTCGATGTCGGGTCCGAGCGACGGCATCCAGATCACCGGCACGATCGTGCGCGTGATGATGTTCCACTCCTTGTTGACCGAGATCGGGATCACCGGCTGGATGTTGAGGATGTTCTGCGTGCCCTTCTCCGGCCCGAAGTTGAGGTTCGTGTTGTTCTGGAACGGCAGGCTGATCAGGTTGCCGACCGGGTTCTGCGCGAGCTTGGCCAGCTCCTCGGCGCTCAGTTCGGCATGGGCGGGCATGCTCGCCAGCATCGCCGCTGCACATGCGGCAGCGGTTAAACATCGTGTCCTGGATTTGATCGTCATTGCTCGCTCCGTGTACTCAAATTGTTGCGAAAGACGGCTGCCGCATCACGCGGAAAGTTTGACCGGGTCCACAGCGCTTCATCGGCCTCGCCGAGTTCGCCCGGCAGAAGTGCCCGTTGATGGTGTGCGACGGACCGCCGAGACTGTCGCGAGCGGCCAACTCGCCTCAATTCAAGTCCGGATCCTTGAAGAACTTCGTTCCCGACACGGTGAGCGTCGCCGCGAGTCCTGTCTGGGTGAGTTGATACAGATAGACGCCGGGAGACGACCGCCGCGGCGCCGCTGAACATCGCGCCCTGGCCGCCGGCCATCGCCGACAGGTTGGCCTGTCCGCCGAACTCCCATCCCTGATCGACGAAGTTGCGCAAAGCCCTCTCGTTGGTGAACACGAAGATCAGGCGATTCTGGTTCACCCCGAATCCAAGCCCTCCCTGCACCTGCAGCATCCTCATGAAGGTCTGGCGCTGCGTGCGATGGTTGACGACGATGCCTTTGCCGGTCGTGCCGCCGGCGAAGAACAGCTTGACGCCGAACGTGCTGAACACGGCGTAGCCGGCCGCCCGATCGATGACACGCCGCGTACCGGGCGACACCTCGTAGAGCGTGGCCAGCGCGTCCTGCGCCATTTCCCGCACCTGAAGCCTCGCCTGGATGATCCTGCTTTCGTTCGGCACGCCCTCGGGTAGAGCGTTCTCCACGTCCTTCAGCGGGTCCCAGGAAAAGATCTGCGCTCCGCCGATGGGTGAAACCAGGCACGCGGCCAGTGCGAGCATTGCGAGATGCGATTTCATGTCTGTTTCCTTTCAGCAGTCGAGTCGTTGCGGACCGGTCGCCGCCAGCGACATGCCTGGCCGTCAGTTGTTGCGGTGGTGCAAGGTCTCCAGCTGCTGCAGCCGCTTCATCGCCTGCATCGCCTGCAGCGAGTTGTAGTTGATGCCCGCGGCGTTGAGGCTGCTGCCCTGCTGGAACGGATACTCGGGCAACGTCGTCAGGAACGCGCCGAGCTTCTGCTGCACCGGCACGAACAGCCAGATGTTGTCCGCGTACCAGCGCAGGTACAGCCCCGACTCGTGCGGCGCCTTCTCGTACGGGTCGGCGCGCAGATTGACGATCACCGGCCAGCCCGGCACGTCGCGGGTGGCGGTCGCGATGTTGCCGTTCTGCACCGCGAAGTGGACCTTCCAGTCGTTCCAGCGCACGGCATTGAGCTCGCCGCCCTGCCCGAAGTAGAAGATCTCCTCGCGCGGGCCCTTCTTCGTCTCGCCCTTGAAGTAGGGCAGGAAGTTGTAGCCGTCGAGGTGCGCCTTCCACGTCTTGCCGTTGGCGCTGTAGCCCGTCTTCACCTTCTCGACGATGTTCGGCTCGCCGGCGGCCGCGAGCAACGTCGGCAGCCAGTCTTCCTGCGAGAAGATGTCGTTGACGATCGTGCCCGGCTTGAACACGCCCGGCCAGCGGACGATCATCGGCACGCGGAATCCGCCCTCCCAGGTGGTGCCCTTCTCGCCGTGATAGGGCGTCGTGCCGCCGTCGGGCCAGGTGCCGGTCTCGGCGCCGTTGTCGGTGCCGTAGACGACGATCGTGTTGTCGGCGATGCCGAGGTCGTCGAGCTGCTTCAGCACCGCGCCGACCATGTCGTCGTGCTCGACCATGCCGTCGGGATAGAGACCGATGCCGGTGCGGCCCTGCGCGGATTTCTTGAGGTGCGTCCACACGTGCATGCGCGTCGTGTTGAACCACACGAAGAACGGCTTGCCGCTCCTTGGCCGCATCGGCGACGAACTTCTGCTCGGCGACGAAGATCTCCTGATCGACCGTCTCCATGCGCGCCTGCGTGAGCGGCGCCGGTGTCCTCGATCTTCTGCCCGCCCTTGCCGTCGCTCCACGTGTGCAGCACGCCGCGCGGGCCGTACTTCTTCCGGAACTCGGGATCCTTCGGGTAGTAGTAGGTCTCGGGCTCCTCCTCCGCGTTGAGGTGGTACAGGTTGCCGAGGAACTCGTCGAAGCCGTGCACCGTCGGCAGGTGCGAGTCGCGGTCGCCCAGGTGGTTCTTGCCGAACTGGCCGGTCGCGTAGCCCTGCGGCTTGAGCAGGTCGGCGATCGTCGGCGCCCAGTCCGGTATGCCCTGCGGCGAGCCCGGCATGCCGATGGTCAGCAGGCCGGTGCGGAACGGGTGCTGGCCGAGGATGAACGACGCGCGCCCGGCCGTGCAGCTCTGCTGCGCGTAGGCGTCGGTGAAGATCGCGCCCTCCTTCGCGATGCGGTCGATGTTCGGCGTCCTGTAGCCCATCACGCCCAGGTTGTAGGCGCTGATGTTGTGGATGCCGATGTCGTCGCCCCAGATCACGAGGATGTTGGGCTTCTTGGCCGGCGCCTGCGCGAACGCAGGTGTTGTCATGCCAAGCGCGATACTGATGCCCGCGGTAATGCCAACGAGCCAACGTTGCAGGTTCACTTCACTTCTCCTTGTCAAGACGCCGCGCAAAAGCGCTGCGCCACCGCCTACCAGGGCAGGGGTTCCATATCGTCGCGCTGCCCGACCTGCTCCATGGCGGTCAGCTCGGCGCGCTTCTTGGCCCAGGAGGCTTTCCTGACGGCCTGCTTTTGCTCCGGCGTCATCTTGTTCCAGGCAGCCTGCGCCGCATCGGCCTCGGCTTTGAGCGCGGCGGACTGAGCGGCGGTCTCCCGCATCATGTCGTCTCTCTGCCCGACGCGCTCCATCGCGGTGAGATCCATGATCTTCTTCTGGCGCGCGGACGCGATCATGGCGGCTTGTTCCTGCGGTGTCAGCGATGCCCACTTCGCCTTCGCCGCCTGGTACTCGGCCCGGTACTGAGCCGACTGCGCGGCCGTCATCGTCGACATGTTGGTGGACTCTTTCTGCAGGGCCTTCTCCTCGGCCTTGAACTTGGCGGCATCAGATCCAGACGGCGCGGTCTGCGCGTGAGCGCTCAGTGCAAGGGTGGCGAATACGCCGGCCAATGCCGATGCAACAACAGCTTTCCTCAGTCTCATGTTGATCTCCACTGGTTGATGCCGCCGAACGCGGCGATGAGAATCCCGTGACGAATGGTCCGTTTCATATATCCCGCGCTATGGCTCGAATGCAAAGTCCTGATTGGTTATGACCGTCGGCCAGGCTCATTGCGTGAACCACAGGCTCACTTGGCGGACGATGCCGCCGGCGCTGCCGGTGCCGGCGCCGCCGCGCCGACCACATCGATCTTGGCCGCTGCCTTGAGCGCATCCAGCTGCTTCATCACGCTTTGCTGCTGCAGTTGCTGGCTGAGCTGTGGCTTGACCTCTTCCAGCGGGGGGGCCTCGATCGGCTTGGAGTCTTCGAGCAGAATGACGTGATAGCCGAACTGGGTCTTGACAGGCGCGTCGGTGAACTTGCCCTTTTCCAGCTTGCTCACGGCAGCGCTGAACTCGGGCACCGTTCTTCTCAGATCGAACCATCCCAGATCGCCGCCCGTGGCCTTGGAGCCCGTGTCCTTCGATCGTTCCATTGCAAGTTTCGCAAAGGCCCCCGGATCCTTTTTCAGTTTGGCGATGATGTCCTTGGCTTCGGATTCCTTGTCCACCAGGATGTGGCGCGCCTTGTATTCCGTGCCGGTGATCGTCGCCTTGATGCGCTCGTATTCGGCCTTGACCGTGTCGTCGCTGACCGGATTGTTCTTGATGAAGTCCTGAACGTAGGCATTGGCCAGAACGGACTGCTTGATCGCATCGATCTGTTCCATGACCTCGGGGGTCTTGTCCAGTCCCTTCTTGACCGCCTCCTCGGCGACCACCATTTGCAGCGCCAGCTGGTCGATGATGGCCTTACGCGCTTCCGGAGAATCCGGACGGCCCGCGCTGGCGCCTCGCTCGGCGATCATGTCGACGGTTCGCTGGCTGATCGGCATTCCGTTTACCGTGGCCGCCGCCGGCCCCTTGGAACCCTGATCAGCGGGTTTTGCGTCCTTTGCCGGGTTGCACGCTCCCAGGGCGAGCATGGAGGCTGCACTGGCGAGAAGGATCCCGGCTTTGATGAATTTCATTTCAATTCCTGACTTGTTGTCGAGCCGGCAATGGTACTGCCTTGCTTCGGCACCTCATGTCCTGCCGCGAAGTGCGCGGGTCTACTTCGCTGCCGGTGCGGCCATCGCTGCGTATTTCTTCAGCCTGAACGCGAGGCCGACGAGCAGCACTCCGAACGCAATGGCGAACGTCGCGATGAGTCACAGTAGAGCCAGCGCGCCGGCGCCGGGGCGCGCGATCATCAGCACACCGAACGCCACCGACAGCGAGGCATCCATGTTTCCCCGCTATGTCTACACCGTGTGTACGCATGCGCCATCGGCGCCAGCGTCTCAGCTCTTGTCGTCGTCAAACGGAATCTTCGCGTCCTTCTCGAAGCGCGCCTTCCGCTTGCGGCCGAACGCCCAGATCACGATGCCGACAAACGCGGCGATGAGAATCCAGTGATAGAGGCTCAGTTCCATGTGTTCCTCGCTATTGCTCGAACGCGAAGATCTTCTTCCAGTCGTCCTTCATGCTGATGACGATCCAGCCCTGCTTCTTCGCCTCGTCGTAGAGCGCCTGCGTGAAGGTGCCGACCTTGGTGTCGCGGCAGCCCTTGCGCCGGGCCGTAGGCGTATTCGCGCTTCGCGTCGTCGTGCAGCACGAGCATCGACAGCCGCGCGCCGTCGCCGGCCTTCGTGTACTCGAGCATCTGCTGGTCGCCGGTCGAGTTGCCGAACGCCGCGACGGGCCGGCGCCCGATCATCAGGTGGATGCCCTCGGGCTTGCCGGCGTTGTTGTCGTTGAGCAGCAGCTTCGGCTCCTTGGTCAGGAACGGCTTGCCGTCCTTGCCGTAGCCGTACTTCGTCCCGCCGGCGGTGCCGACCACCTGCTCGGGCGGAATGCCGTAGGTCGCCTCCGAGTACACGCGCACGAAGTCCTGGCCGCCGCCGGTGACGATGTAGGTCTTGTAGCCGTTGGCGCGCAGGTACTTCAGCACTTCCTGCATCGGCAGGTACGTGAGCTCGGTGTACGGCTTCTTCCAGCGCGGGTCCTTCGCCTCGGCGAGCCACTTCTTCGCTTCGGCCTGGAAGGTCTCGACCGACATGCCGGTCGAGGTGGCGGCGAGGAGCTTCTCGAGGTCGGGCTCGGTCAGCTTGGCGATCGCCGCGCGGTCGCCCTTCAGATCTCCAGCACCGTCGAGAACGGGGCGACCTTCGCCAGTTCGGGCTTCGCCTTGACCAGCGCCGGCACGCTCTCGAGGACGTACATCACCTGCGAGTACATCGGGTGCTCGACCCACAGCGTGCCGTCCTGGTCGAAGGTGGCGATGCGCTCGGCCGGCGGCACGAACTTCGGGCTGCCCTGCGTCGTGGTCGTCCTGCACGAACTCGACGATCGCCTTCTTGGCGGCGCCGTCGTTCCACGAGGGCAGCGGGTCGGTCTGCGCAGGGCCTGCGCGGCAAACCACAGCGCAGGCAGCGAAGCGCCAGCGCAACGTCGCGGGCGAACGTTGAAAGAGACGCAATGCTTCATCGATCGATTCTCCACTCGTCGAAATCGTTCCAGAAGAAAGACGGGCGGCCCTTTCGAGCCGCCCGCTTAGCAGCATCACGAACGCCTTACCAAGCTATCTGACTCGCTACGTCCTAGTCTCCACTGGCGCGAGTCCTCGCCATCTGTTCCTTTACCTGCTGCGAGAACCTGGGCCAGGCTGTAGGACGCCGGGGACTGCAGCGCCGGGTACGGCCCGTAGGACTCAAGTTCCTGCAGCCACAGCGCCTGGCCGATGGGAATGATGTTCCAGTCGTAGATGTAAGCGGTCACGGGTCCGGCAAGTGCGCCGCCCTGGCCCAGGAGGGTTTTCGGTTCGAAACCGACGGACCCCTCGAACGGATCCCGCCTGATGTTGTCGACCAAAGGCCAATGGAAGGTATGGACCCCCATCAGGCCACCGGTCGCGGCCTCGGATGCCATCGCGAAGTAGATCTTCCAGTTCTTGTAGCGCACTGCCGACGGAACCGGGCCTCCGTAGTAGAAGAACGTATCGCGTGCCGACGTCGCCGACTTGCCGGTCAGATAGTCGAGCTGGTTGACCCCTTGAAGCTTGGTCTTGACGATGCCGGGATACTTGCCCTCCATGATCTGCTTGTTGAGGTCGTTGCCCTTGGCCCCGCCGGCAATCTCGACGAAGGTCGGCAGCCAGTCGTACGACGCGAAGATGTCGTTCAGGACCGTGCCCGGCTTGATGTGCCCCGGCCAGCGGATCACCGCCGGAGCGCGCATGCCGCCTTCCCAGGTGGTCAGCTTGCCGCCCTTGAACGGCGTGTTGCCGCCGTCGGGGAAGGTGATGACTTCGGCGCCGTTGTCGGTGGTGAAGACGATGATGGTGTTGTCGAGCTGGCCCATGTCCTCCAGCTTCTTCATCACGTAGCCGATGTTGTCGTCCATCTGCTTCATGCCGGCTTCGTTGGCGCCCCAGTCCTTGCCGCCGGGCGTGCCCACCATCGCCATGTACTTGTCCGACAGCATGGTGGTGACGTGCATGCGCGCCGGGTTGTACCAGACGAAGAACGGCTTGTTGGTCTTCTTCGGGTCGTTGCGGTCGAGGAAGTCGATGACCTTGGCCGAGATTTCCTCATCCACGGTTTCAGAGCGCTTCAGCGTCAGCGGCCCCTGGTCGCTGCAGGTCTGGTTCTTCTCGGTGCCGTCGGAAGACGTGCAGGCGAGCACCGGCCGCGGCGGCGTCATGCACAGCGTCGTCTTCGGATCCACCGCGCCCGGGACCTCGGCGAGGCCGCGCACCGGCGTGTTCTTGCACGGCGCGACGATGGCCTGCTCGGTCGGGGTCCTGTTGATGTCGGGGAAGCTCACGCCCTGCATCGCGTCCAGGTGGTAGAGGTAGCCCCAGAATTCCTGGAAGCCGTGCGCCGTCGGCAGCGCCGCCGAGTGGTCGCCCAGATGGTTCTTGCCGAACTCGCCGGTGGTGT
This sequence comes from uncultured beta proteobacterium, assembly GCA_963750585.1. GTDB lineage: Bacteria > Pseudomonadota > Gammaproteobacteria > Burkholderiales > Casimicrobiaceae > VBCG01. The sequence goes on along the minus strand of CAVVRH010000035.1, from coordinate 3,023 downwards.
AGCCGAGGTCGAGCAGGAACCTGGCCAGCGACGGCGTGCCGGGCTGCAGGAAGGACGGGCTGCCGGGCAATTGCGGCGGGATCATGCCGGCGCGCAGCGGCGTCATGCCGGTGAAGAAGGCGGTGCGCCCGGCCGTGCAGCTTTGCTCGGCGTAGTAGGTCATGAACTTCGCACCCTCTCGCCCGATACGGTCGATGTTGGGCGTCTCGCCGACCATCAGTCCTTGATGGTAGATGCTCGGCTGCATCCAGCCGATGTCGTCGCCCATGATGAACAGGATGTTGGGCTTCTTGGCCGGCGCCTGCGCCAGCGCCGGCGATGCCACGCCCAGCGCCGCGCCGATCCACGTAAACAGCGTGATCAACAATCGACTCAATTTCATCTCGACTCCTCCTGTCGTGCGTTCAAGACCCGACGCAAATCGCTGCCCTGCGTCGACCAAACCCAAATGACCTGCCTCAATTCGAATTTTGCCGTCACGATGTTCCGGCCGCTGCAATCGCGCCCCTGACCGCGTGCAGCAGCACAGCGCCCTGAAACGGCTATACCGGATGCGCCGCGCCACCCCGCGGCGTCGAAAGCGCTCGCTGACGCGGCTCCAGCCCCCAGCGTGTAGCGCATTAACCTCGCACGCCAGCAAAGCCGGCTATTGCACGGCGAGAGCACCATCTAAATCCTTTGATCTGGTTCGAGACAATAGCCTGAGATATGATCTTTTTTGATGGAAACGACCGCCTTTGGCCACGCAGCGACCGGAACCAGGAGCCGAATGCGGAGGCGACTACGGAGTTGTCGACCGCAGTAGCCGCAGCATCCGCACCGCGGATTCGCGCCCTTTGTAGTAGCCGGCAAGACGTACCGTCGGCGCAAACCCCATCGCACGGTAAAAGGCGAACGCCGCCGCGTTGCTGGCGCGAAGTTCGACATGGATCGATGCCATGCCGGCAACGACTGCAGATTCAAGCAGCCATTGGATCAGTCGGCGCGCGATGCCACTACGTTGACGCGCTGGACGCACGGCGAGGAGCACGAGGTGTGCGCGCTCGTCGTCGAACTTCATGACGGCGAACCCGGCCGCCCGCGGACCGTCCCGCGCTGTCAGAGTCACCACGTCCTCATCGTGGATTAGCGCCCGGATCCGATCGGGCCCATAGGTCCAGCCGAGGCCGGCCTCGATGAGATCACGCGCGAGGTGCGCGAGTTCCACCGCATCGCTCGGTTGCGCGATTGCCAGCTCGATGTCTACGGCGGCCATGGGAATGAAAAGCGTAGCACCCGCCCCGAATCGCGACAATCCACGCGCTGCGCCGACACGTCGCAGGGCCGCTCGCCACGACCGGCGGTCCGGTCAGGAGGCAGGGTTCGCGTTAGCTGCCTCACGAGGCAACGTTGAGATCGCCCCTCGCGGTCGCCTGTGGCGGGTCCAGGACATCCGGAGCAAACCGCAGCGTCGCGGAGCTTGTCTCCGGTTGGCGAATTGTTGGCCGAGGACGCACCTCATGCGTCCGCAATGAAGTCGGTCTGCATGCCAACCGGTATGCGAATGCGTGGCTTACATCCGAGGTCGCGGCGCAACGGGTGCGGCACGCATTTGCGCCGCCAGTTTCTCCGCGGTCGGTACCGCATGCGCGAAGAATCGCTTCAATCCCGGGCACAGATAGTTGAGGCCCGGCTCGCCGTCCGGCGTGCGCAGCAGGCGATTCTTCGGGCACTCGCCCCAGCAATCGCGCAGGAATTCGCACTTCCTGCAATACGCCGGCAGCGTTTCCGATTTGGCGTAGGCGAATTTTACCTGCGTCGGCGAGAACACCATGTCGCCGAGCGAACGTTCCTTGATGTTGCCCAGCCGATGCTCGGGATACACATAGTGGTCGCAGGCATAGACGCTGCCGTCGTGCTCGATCGCGACTCCCTTGCCGCAGGCCTCGGCGTGGATGCACAGCTGTGAAGGCATCCCCATGTGCTGCACCACCAGCGTCTCGCAGAAGTTGACCAGCACCTTGCCATAGTCGCGGGCGAGCCACTCGTCCCATACCTTGGAAAGGAAATAGCCGTACTCGTCGGGATCGACGGACCACGGCGTGACCACCGAGTCCGGATGGTCCGGTCGCGCCTGCGGGCTGCCCACCACCGGCAGGCGCGCCGGATCCCATTTTTGCGGGGCCGTGGTCTCGAAGCCCTTGATCTCAACGACCGGAATGAACTGCAGGTAGGTCGAGCCGATCTCGCGGCGCAGGAAGCGATAGACATCGAGCGGCCGCGATGCGTTGTAGCGGTTCACGCAGGTGAGCGTGTTGAACGGCACGCCGAACCGCCGCAGCATCTTCGCCGCCGCCAAAACCTTGTCGAACGTCGGCCCGCCCTGCTTGGTGATCCGGTAGTGGTCGTGGATGTCGCGCGGACCGTCGATGGAGAGGCCCACCAGGAAGCGGTGCTCCTTCAGGAAGCGCGCCCATTCCTCGTCGAGCAGCGTGCCGTTGGTCTGCAGGTCGTTCTCGATCCGCTGCCCGGCCTTGGCATGCTTTCCCTGCAGCGCGACGACCTTGCGGAAGAATTCCAGGCCGCGCAGCGTGGGCTCGCCGCCCTGCCACGAAAAGACGACCTCGTCTCCGGTCACGCTCTGGATGTAATCGCGGACGAAGCGCTCGAGCACTTCGTCGTCCATCTTCCCGCCGCCCGGACCGCCTGGCAGCGTCTGCTTGCTGAGATAGAAGCAGTACGTGCAGTCGAGGTTGCAGGTCGAACCGGCGGGCTTGACCATCACGTGGAAGCGCCGCGTCGCACGGTCGCCGAGCCATTGCGGCGCGTGATACTTGTCGATCTTGAGGTACTGGTCGATGGTCGGGGCGGGCATGGCGGGTCCCTTCGTCGAGCAACCTAACCTGATTTGCCCGGGCGCCTCTTTGCCGAAGATCAACACCGCCACGCCGCCCGCCCGTGAGAAGTCGCCGACGCGAGCTGTCAGCCGAGTGTCCGCCACGCGCCGACCGGCCAGACGCGCTCACACGGTCGATCAGGATTCA
>CAVVRH010000034.1:0-90261 GCA_963750585.1 uncultured beta proteobacterium | reverse complement strand
ATCGGCGAGCGTCTCAGCCGCATGGAGGGCGAAGTCGCATTCCTCCTGCCGCTCGGCGGCGTCTCGATGATCGACCTGCCGGGCAAGCCCTTCCACGATCCCGAGGCGGATGCAGCCCTGTTCGAAGCGCATACGCAGCGAGCTTCCGGCCCGGCCCGTCACGGCGCCTCATCGAAATGCCGCAGGACATCAACGACCCTGTCTTCGCCGCGGCCCTCGCCGACGCCTTTTTCGGTTCCTGCCTGCAAGCCGCTGAGGATCAAGACATGCCCCGCTTCGCACGCAAGGACCTCATCGCGCGCTTCGAGGATATGATCCGCCGCGGCGAGCCGATCATCGGCGGCGGTGCCGGCACCGGACTTTCCGCCAAATGCGAGGAGGCCGGCGGCATCGACCTCATCGTCATCTACAATTCCGGCCGCTATCGCATGGCGGGGCGCGGCTCGACTGCCGGGCTCCTCGCCTATGGCAACGCCAACGACATCGTCGTCGAGATGGCGCGCGAAGTGCTGCCCGTGGTGAAGACGACGCCGGTGCTGGCCGGTGTCAACGGCACCGACCCCTTCTGCCTCTTCGATCCCTTCCTCGATCAGCTCAAGGCGCTCGGCTTCTCCGGCATCCAGAACTTCCCGACCGTCGGCATCATCGACGGCGCGCTTCCGCCAGAACCTCGAGGAGACCGGCATGAGCTACGGGCTGGAGGTCGACCTCGATCCGCCTCGCCCATGCCAAGGACATGCTGACGACGCCCTACGTCTTCAACACCGACGAGGCCGAGGCGATGACGAGGGCGGGCGCCGACATCGTCGTCGCCCACATGGGCGTCACCATCGGCGGCGCGATCGGCGCCGAGACCGCCTTGACGCTCGACGACAGCGTGCGCGAGGTCGAACGCCATCGCCGAGGCAGCGAGACACGTGCAGCAAGGACGTCATCGTCATCTGCCACGGCGGGCCGATCGCCATGCCGGACGACGCGCAATACATCCTCGACCGCTGCCCGGACTGCCACGGCTTCTACGGCGCCTCCTCGATGGAGCGCCTGCCGACCGAGATCGCGCTGACCGCGCAGACCCGGACGCTTCAAGGCGATCAGGCGGAGGGTTTGATCAATTCCTGAAGACACCCGCCCGGTTCCCGGGATGGAACGGCTCGAGAGCATTCACCAAACGAACCGCTCCATGACGAAGTCCGGCCGCGCGCCATGCTCCTCGTAGAGCAGGTCGAGGTCGGTCTCGCCGGCATGGATGCCGGCAAGGACCAGCGCCGCGTCGGCGCCGACGCCCTTGGCGCCGACGACGTCGTGCTCGACCGAATTGCCGATGCCGATCGCCGCCAGGCCGTCGCCGCCGACCAGGGTCCGCGCCATGCGGTAGATCGCCGGATAGGGCTTGCCGATCCAGGTGACCGTGCCGCCGAGCCCCTCGTAGAGCCGCGCGATGCGGCCGGCGCCGAAGGCATAGCCGCTCGGGCACGATCATCGTCATGTCCGGATTGACGCAGAGCGCCGGAACCCGGCGCAGCGCCGGCCCGGCCAACAGAGCCTCATACTCCGCGAGCGAGCGATGCGGCGCCTCCGAGCCGGCGATGAGCACGAGATCGGCATCGTCGGCCCGGTCGGTCACCGCGATGCCGAGGCCGTCGATCGGCGAGGTGTCGCCGTCGCGCGCCAGCACCAGGCAGCGCTTGGGGCGCTCCGCCGCCGGCGTGTCCGCGAGCATCCGCCAGGCGACCTCGCCCGAGGACAGGAAGAGGTCCCAAATCGCCGGTCGAAGCCGAGCCTGGCCACGCGCGCCTCATTGCCGGCCGAGCGCTTGCCGGAATTGGACAGGATGACGACCTTGCGGCCGTCCCGTGCAGCGCCGCAGCGCTTCGACGGCACCCGGATAGGGCGGCCGCCCGTCATGCAGCACGCCGAACTGGTCGACGAAGAACAGCGCATAGGCGGTAGCGAGGTCCCTGAGACGGATCGTCGCCGCCGTCACGGCATGGCCTCGACAAGGCGAGCCGGCCAGGCGCGCCGTGCCATAGGCAGCCTCGTCGGTCGCGGCGGCCGACACCTCGACGCCGAGCTTGCGCGCGCGAATCGCGGTCCAGGCGGCGTTCCTGGCGCCGCCGCCGACGCGAGATCACGCCGGTGAGGCGCGGCCCCCCGAGTTCCGTGAGGAGGCGGTAGCCCAGCGCCTCGACCGCGGCGATGCCTTCGAGGAGACCCTGGAAGATAGGCGCCGTCGTCATCCGGCCGCGGCGCGATTCGCGGCGCGAGCGTCGGATCGGCGATCGGGAAGCGCTCGCCGGGCTTGGGAAGCGGATAGTAGTCGAGGCCCGTGTCCTTCGCTGGATCGAGGCGGCTCGAGCGCTGCCATCTGCTCGGCGTCGTGAAGAATCTGGAGGAGCGCTGCGCCGCCCGTGTTGGACGCGCCGCCCGCGAGCCAGCGATCGCCGATCCGATGGCTGTAGACGCCGTGCTCGGGCGAGAAGATCGGCCTGGTCCGAGAGGAGCTTGACGGTCAGCGTCGTGCCGAGCGCCGTCACGGCGTCGCCCGCGCACATCCGCGCCGGTGGCGAGGAACGAGGCGCAGCCATCCGTCGTGCCGGCCGCGACGATCGTGTCGGCAGCAAAGTCCGTAGCGCGGCGGCGATGGCGGCGTCGACGGACCCGATCGGCGTGCCGGGCGCGACGACCCGGGCAGAAGGGCGATGATCGAGCCCGAGCGGCGCGATCCAGTCCGGCCAGCGCCGCGGCCGACCGGGTCGTAGCCCGTCTTCAGCGCATTGTTCTCGTCGGTGCGGTCGAAGCGGCCGGCGAGGCGGCCGGCGATCCAGTCGGCCTGGTGGAGGATGCGGGCCGGACGGCCGGCGGCGAGCTCGATCGCCTTGGCGAGGCCGGAGGTGACGCCATGGGCGGCGCTGGTCGCCGGCGCGACGGCGGCGATCGCCCGGCCGCGGCACGGCCGCCGCGCCGTCATTGTACATGCCGCCCCTCGCCGAGCGGGCGACCGTCCGCACGATGGCGAGCATGGTGCCCGACGTGCCGTCGACGGCGATGCGCTCGACCTGCGGGCGGGGTCGATCTGGCCCGGCAGAGCGCCGAGCAGCTAGCATCCGTCGCCTGCCCACCAGAGCCGCGGGTCCTGGGTGATCCGCGCCCCTCGCGCTGCGGGGCCGGCAGCGGCGTCGTCGCCTCGCCGACGATCCGACCGCGCCGCGTCGACCGCCATGGCGCGAACGCCGGACGTCCCGATATCGATACCGATGACCAGTGACATGCGTCGCTCCGAGCCGATGCCCTTATAGCGCAGGCTCCCGAGCGAAAGGCCGATGGGCCCGTTTACCGCGGCACTGTGGCGCGGCAGGACGCGCGTGCAGGCAAATATTCGCGCTGCAGCACCTTTCCTCGCGATGCGCAAAAGTCAGCCTCGCTTGGGCGCGGCAACTGCGCTAATCAGGGTCTTCCGACCACGGTCGCCGGAGACGGTGACATGGATCCATCGCTCCAGAACCGGCTCTATTCGGCCGACGCCGCCCTCGCCGTCGGGGACGAACCAGTCGATTGCCGGAAGCAACCGGCGAGGCCCGCGCCTTTCGCGACCTGATCCTGGCGAAACTGACCTATGCGGTCGGCAAGGACCCGATCGTCGCCCGCGACCATGACTGGCTGCGTGCCGTGACGCTGGCGCTGCGCGACCGCATCGTCGACCGCTGGATGGCGACGACCCGCGCCACCTATCGCATGGGCGGCAAGCGCGTCTACTATCTGTCGCTCGAATTCCTGATCGGCCGCCTCCTGCGCGACGGCCTCAACAATATGGGCCTGCTGACGACCGCGCGCGAGGCGCTGGCCTCGGTCGGCGTCGATCTCGACATGATCGCCGAGCTCGAGGCCGATGCGGCGCTCGGCAATGGCGGCCTCGGGCCGCCTCGCCGCCTGCTTCATGGAGAGCATGGCGACCGTCGGCATCGCCGCCTATGGCTACGGCATCCGCTACGAGAACGGCCTGTTCCGCCAGAACATCGTCGACGGCTGGCAGACCGAATTGCCGGAGAACTGGCTCGCCTTCGGCAATCCGTGGGAGTTTCCGCGCCGCGAAGTCGCCTACGAGGTCGGTTTCGGCGGCGCGGTCGAGGCGAGCGAGGGCTGGGATGGCTCGGCCGTTCATTCGCTGGAAGCCCGGCGAGACGGTGCTCGCCGTCGCGCACGACACGCCGGTCGTCGGCTGGCGCGGACAGCGCGTCAACACGCTGCGCCTGTGGTCGGCCCGCTCGCTCGATCCGATCTCCCTCGACGCCTTCAACGCCGGCGACCATATCGGCGCGCTGAACGCCCGTACCGCGGCGGAATCGATTTCCCGCGTGCTCTATCCGGCCGACTTCGACCCCGGCCGGGCCAGGAGCTGCGGCTTCGGCAGGAGTATTTCTTCACCTCCGCCTCGCTGCAGGACCTCGTCCGCCGCCACATGCAGCAGCATCGCGACATCCGGACGCTCGCCGAGCAAGGCGCGATCCAGCTCAACGACACGCATCCCTCGATCGCCGTCGCCGAACTGATGCGCATCCTCATCGACATCCACTCGCTGTCCTGGGCCGAAGCCTTCACCATCACGCGCGACGCGATCTCCTACACCAACCACACCCTGCTGCCGGAGGCGCTCGAATCCTGGCCGGTGCCGCTGATCGAGCGCCTGCTGCCGCGCCACATGCAGATCATCTACGCGATCAATGCGCGCGTCCTCGACCGAGGCGCGCCAGAGCGGCGCGGACGACGCCATGATCGCCTCGGTCTCGATCATCGACGAGGCGCATGGACGGCGCGTGCGCATGGGCAACCTCGCCTTCGTCGGCTCGCACAAGATCAACGGCGTCTCGGCCCTGCATTCCGACCTGATGAAGGAAACCGTCTTCCGCGACCTCGACAAGCTCTTCCCGGGCCGCATCACCAACAAGACCAACGGCATCACGCCGCGCCGCTGGCTGATGACCGCCAATCCGGGCCTGACCGGCCTTGTTGCGCGAGACGATCGGCGACGCCTTTCTCGACGACGCCGAGAAGCTCGTCGCGCTCGAGCCCTATCGCCCGCGATGCCGCTTTCCAGGAGCGCTTCGCGGCGGTCAAGCACGCCAACAAGGCTCGCCTCGCCAAGCTGATCCAGCAGAGCGTCGGCATCCGCGTCGACCCGTCCGCGATGTTCGACGTGCAGATCAAGCGCATCCACGAGTATAAGCGCCAGCTCCTCAACATCCTCGAGACGATCGCGCTCTACGACGCGATCCGCGCCCATCCGGAGAGCGCCTGGGTGCCGCGCGTCAAGATCTTCGCCGGCAAGGCTGCCGCCAGCTACACCTCGGCCAAATATATCATCAAGCTCATCAACGACGTCGCCCAGGTCGTCAACACCGACCCGGCCGTTCGCAACCTGCTCAAGGTCGTCTTCCTGCCCAACTACAATGTCAGCCTGGCCGAGGTGATCATCCCGGCCGCCGACCTGTCCGAACAGATTTCGACCGCCGGCATGGAAGCCTCCGGCACCGGCAACATGAAGTTCGCGCTCAATGGCGCGCTGACCATCGGCACGCTCGACGGCGCCAATGTCGAGATGCGCGAGCATGTCGGGCCGAGAACATCTTCATCTTCGGCCTCACCGCCGCCGAGGTCGAGAAGCGGCGGCGGACGGCCTCAACCCGCGTGCCAATATCGAGGCCGACCATCCCTCCAGGAGGTGCTCGACGCGGTCGATTGGGCGTCTTCTCCCCGACCGATCCGGCGCGGCATCGCGGCACGATCGAGGGCCTGCGCAACACGGACTGGTTCCTGCGTCACAGCCGATTTCGCGACCTATGCCGCAATGCAGCGCGAGATCGACGCGCTATGGCTGAAGCCCGCAGACCTGGCGGGAGAAGGCGATCCTCAACGTCGCGCGCATGGGCTGGTTCTCATCGGATCGTACCATCCGCGAATATTCTGGACGAGATCTGGGGTCTCCCGACGATCAAGGCGGGTTGATCGCCGCCCCTGTTGACCCGAGCGCCAAATGGCCTAGCCTGAGCGAAGGGAGGCAGCGCATGGGCCGCGGCAGTCAAGCTGCGCGCGGTCGAGGGGGTGGAAGGCGCTTGGCACAACTATCCGGCACGGCCACAGAGGAATCGGCGGCGAGACTCGGCGCCACGAAGCGCATGTCCGGGGCAAGGTCCAGCGGGGGAGGCACGGGTCCGTCCTGGCGCCTGCCGACGCGGAGGTGGAGGCGATTGCGGCGGACGCCATGGCGATCCCTTCGCGGTGCTGGGCCCCCACGCGGCCGACGACGACATGGTCGTTCGCGCCTTCGTGCCCCATGCCGAGAGGCTTGCAGTCGAGGATATGGACGGCAACCGCCTCGCGATCCTGGAGCGGCGACACGATGACGGCGTCTTCGAGGGCCTCGTGCCCGGCGCGATCTCCGCCCTTATCGCCTGCGCGCCGACAACGAGGGCGGCGGCTGGACGATCGAGGATCCCTACCGCTTCCCCCCGTTGCTCGGCCCGCTCGACGACTATCTGCATACCGAAGGCACGCATCTGCGCCTGCTGGGACAAGCTCGGCGCCCGCCCGCTCACCCATGAGGGCGTCGACGGCGTGCATTTCGCGGTCTGGGCGCCGCGACGCCCGCCGCGTCTCGGTCGTCGGCGACTTCAACGAATGGGACGGACGCCGCCATGTCATGCGCAAGCGCGTCGATACCGGCGTCTGGGAGATCTTCCTGCCCGGTGTCGGCGTCGGCGCCTTCTACAAATACGAGATCATCGGTCCCGACGGCGCGCCTTCTGCCGCTTGAAGAGCGACCCTTTCGCCTTCTCGGCCGAGATGCGGCCGGGCACGGCCTCGCGCGTCGTCGCCAGCCGATCCCTTCCCCTGGACCGACCAGGACTGGATGGAGGCGCGCCGCCGGCACGACCAGCGCCGCGCGCCGATCGTCGACCTATGAGGTGCACCTCGGCTCCTGGCGGCGCGGCGAGCGGCAGCGCTTCCTGACCTATGACGAGCTCGCCGATCGACCTGGTCCCCTATGTCGCCGGGCCTCGGCTACACCCATATCGAGCTCCTGCCCGATCTCCGAGCATCCCCTCGATGCGTCCTGGGGCTATCAGCCGACCGGCCTCTTCGCCCCGACCAGCCGCTTCGGCCCGCCGGAGGGCTTCGCCCGCTTCGTCGACCGCGCCCACCGGGCCGGCATTCGGCGTCATCCTCGACTGGGTGCCGGCGCATTTCCCGACCGACTCCGCACGGCCTCGCCAATTTCGACGGCACGCCGCTCTACGAGCATCCCGATCCGCGCCGCGGCTTCCATCCCGACTGGAACACCGCGATCTACGATTTCGGCAAGCGCGAGGTCGCCAACCTCCTATCGCCAACGCGCTCTTCTGGCTCGAGCGCTTCCACATCGACGGCCTGCGCGTCGATGCGGTCGCCTCGATGCTCTACCTCGACTATTCGCGCAAGGCCGGCGAATGGCTGCCCAACGTCCATGGCGGGCGCGAGAACCTCGACGCGATCGCCTTCCTGCAGCGCATGAACGTCGAGGTCTACGCCGCCCATCCCGGCGTCGTCACCATCGCCGAGGAATTCGACCGCCTGGCCGGGCGTCTCGCAGCCCGTCGATGCCGGCGGCCTCGGCTTCGGCTTCAAGTGGAACATGGGCTTCATGCACGACACGCTGGCCTATATGCAGCGCGACGCCGATCCACCGCCGCTGGCACCACGACGACATCACCTTCGGCCTCGTCTATGCCTTCGCCGAGAACTTCGTCCTGCCGCTCTCCCATGACGAGGTGGTGCACGGCAAGGGCTCGCTCGTCAACAAGATGTCGGGGCTGGAGGGCGAGAAGTTCGCCACGCTCCGCGCCTATTACGCGCGCGATGTGGGGCTATCCCGGCAAGAAGCTCCTGTTCATGGGCCAGGATTTCGCCCAGCGCCGCGAATGGAACGAGAATGTCGGGCTCGACTGGGACCTGCTTGCAATACGGGCCGCACCGGGGCGTCAACGATCTCGTCCGCGACCTCAACCGCCATCTATCGCGACACGGCCGGCGCTTCATGCGCGCGACTGCGAGGGCGACGGCTTCGAATGGCTCGTCGTCGACGATGCCGCGCAATGCCGTCTTCGCCTGGGCGCGCCACGCGGGCGATGCGAATCCCGTCGCCGTCGTCCTCAACATGACGCCGGTGGCGCGCGAGGACTATATCGCTGCCCTTGCCGCGGCCCGGCCAATGGGCCGAGATCCTCAACACCGATGCCGAGCGTTATGCCGGCGGCCAATCGCGGCAATCTCGGCGGCGTCAGGGCGAGCGACCGGCGAATGGAGCGGCAAGCCCGCCCATGCGCGCCTCCTGCTGCCGCCCTTGTCGGCGCTCTATCTCGAATGGACGGGGCCGTGAGGCCCGCGATCGGATGACCGCTGGCGAGGCCGTAGCGACGCAGGCATGAGCGTCGTGCCATGCCGGCACACGGGGAAGAAGCTTCGCGGCCGGGAGGAAGACATGACGAAGAGGACCCATTCGATGTCGCGGGCCCTTGGCGCGCTCCTCCATGGCCTATGTTCTGGCGGGCGGCCGCGGCAGCCGGCTGATGGAGCTGACCGACCGGCGGGCGAAGCCCGCGGTCTATTTCGGCGGCAAGAGCCGGATCATCGACTTCGCCCTGTCCAACGCGCTCAACTCCGGCATTCGCCGCATCGGCGTCGCCACGCAGTACAAGGCCGCACTCGCTGATCCGCCATCTGCAGCGCGGCTGGAACTTCTTCCGCCCCGAGCGCAACGAGACCTTCGACATCCTGCCCGCGAGCCAGCGCGTCTCCGAGGACCAGTGGTATGCCGGGCACCGCCGACGCGGTCTATCAGAACCTCGACATCATCGACAAGCATTCGATCGAAGTACATGGTCATCCTGGCCGGCGACCACGTCTACAAGATGGACTACGAGCAGATGCTCGCAGCAGCACGTCGAGCAGAAGCGCCGATGTCACCATCGGCTGCCTCGAGGTGCCGCGCATGGAGGCGACCGGCTTCGGCGTCATGCATGTCGACGACCGACGACCGCATCGTCGCCTTCGTCGAGAAGCCGAAGGATCCGCCCGGCATGCCCGGCAAGCCCGACATGGCGCTCGCCTCCATGGGCATCTACGTCTTCGACGACGAAGTTCCTGAGCGACGAGCTGCTTCGCGACGCCGCCGACCCGAATTCGAGCCGCGATTTCGGCAAGGACATCATTCCCCACATCGTCAAGCACGGCAAGGCGGTCGCCCATCGCTTCCCGAAGTCCTGCGTGCGCTCCTCCCAGGAGAAGCGAGCCCTATTGGCGCGACGTCGGCACCGTCGATGCCTATTGGGAGGCCAATATCGACCTGACCGACGTCGTCCCGGCAGCTCGACCTCTACGACCAGGACTGGCCGATCTGGACCTATCGCCGAGATCACCCCGCCGGCGAAGTTCGTGCACGACGTCGACGGCCGGCGCGGCTTGGCGGTCTCCTCGCTGGTCTCGGGCGGCTGCATCGTCTCGGGCGCCGGCGCTGAAGCGCTCGCTGCTCTTCACCGGCGTGCGCGTCAATTCCTATTCCGCGCATCGAGGACGCCGTGGTGCTGCCCTATGTCGAGCATCGGCCGCATCGGCGCGGCTCAAGAACGTCGTGATCGACCGCGGCGTCATCATTCCCGAGGGGCTGGTCGTCGGCGAGGATCCGGAAGCTCGACGCGCAGCGCTTCCGCCGCACCGAGAAGGGCGATCTGCCTGATCACCCAGCCCATGATCGACAGGCTCTGAAGCCGCGGCTCGAGACCTGATGATCAGGTCCTCGCCGTCGCCTCCGAGGTCTTTCCGCTGAGTCAAGACCGGCGGCCTCGCCGACGTCGTCGGCGCGCTTCCGGCGCGCTCGCCGCCGCACGACGTCGACGTGCGACGTCTGGTGCCGGGCTATCCCGGCGGTCGATGGGGCGCTCGACGGCCGAGACGGTCGCGGCACTATCGGCGATCTGCTTCGGCGGCGCCGGCGACGCTGCGTCGGCAACGGCCGCCGGCCTCGACCTCATCGTCCTCGACGCGCCGCATCTCTATCGACCGGCCGGGCAATCCCTATCCGGGCCCGGACGGTCGCGACTGGCCGGACAACTGGAAGCGCTTCGCGGCGCTGAGCCAGGTCGCCGCCGAGATCGGCCTCGGCAGGCTCGCCGGCCTTCCGCCCCGACGTCGTCCACTGCCACGACTGGCAGGCCGGCCTGGCGCCGGCCTACCTCGCACTATGCCGACGGCCGCCGACCGCCCGATCGGTCATGACCATCCACAACCTCGCCTTCCAGGGCAATTTCCCGCCGGCGATCTTCGCCGACCTGCGGCCTGCCCGACGCAGCCTTCGCGCGTCGACGGCGTCGAGTATTACGGCGATGTCGGCTTCCTGAAGGGCGGCCTGCAGCTCGCCGACGCGATCACCACCGTCAGCCCGACCTACGCCGCCGAGATCTGCACGCCGGGCGGCGGCATGGGCTTCGACGGCCTGCTGCGCGCCCGCGCGCGACGTGCTCACCGGCATCGTCAACGGCATCGACACCGACGTGTGGAACCCGGCGACCGACCCGACGCCTCGCCGCGCACCTACACGCCGCGCTCGCTCGGCCGGCGCGCCGCCAACCGCGCGCGCGTCGAGGCGCGCTTCGGCCTGGAACCGGCCGACGGCACCGCTCTTCTGCGTGGTCAGCCGCCTCACCTGGCAGAAGGGCATGGACCTGCTCGGCCGAGCTGCGTCGACGGACTGGTCGCCGCGCGGCGCCCGCCTCGCGCGTGCTCGGCTCCGGCGACGCGCGCGCTCGAGGGCGTCTTCCGCGCCGCCGCCGCGCGCCATCCGCGGCCGCGTCGGCGTGATCGTCGGCTATGACGAGGCGCTGGCGCACCTGCTTCAGGGCGGCGCCGACGCCATCCTCATCCCGTCGCGCTTCGAGCCCTGCGGCCTGACCCAGTTCTACGGCCTGCGCTACGGCTGCGTGCCGGTCGTCGCGCGCGTCGGCGGCCTCGCCGACACCGATCATCGACGCCAACGACGCGGCGCTCGCGCCGGCGTCGCGACCGGCATCCAGTTCCTGCCGGTCGACGCGCGCCGATGCCTCGAGCGACGCGATCGCCGCGCCGTCGCGCTCTATGCGCGACCGGCCGCTCTGGACGCGCGATCCAGAAGCGCGGCATGAAGACGCGACGTCTCCTGGGACCGCGAGCGCCGGCGCGCTATGCCGAGCTCTACGCGCAGGCGCTTCGCTGGACGACGCTGAAGGCCCGCCATGATCCGAGACCGATCGCCACCACGCCCTTCGACGACCAGAAGCCGGGCACCTCGGGCCTGCGCAAGAAGGTGCCGGTACTTCCAGCAGCCGCACTATGTCGAGAACTTCATCCAGTCGATCTTCGACGCCTGGAGGGCTTCGCACGGCAAGACGCTGGTGATCGGCGGCGACGGCCGCTACTTCAACCGCGAGGCCATCCAGATCGTCCTGAAGATCGCCGCCGGCCAACGGCTTCGGCGCGCGTCCTCGTCGGCCAGGGCGGCCTGCTCTCGACGCCGGCCGCCTCCAACCTCATCCGCAAGAACCGGGCCTTCGGCGGCATCATCCTCTCGGCCAGCCACAATCCCGGCGGCCCGCACGGCGACTTCGGCATCAAGTACAATATCGGCAATGGCGGCCCGGCGCCGGAGAAGATCACCGAGGCGATCTTCGCGCGCACCAAGGCGATCGACCGCTACCTGATCGTCGACGCGCCCGACATCGACCTCGACCGCATCGGCACGCGCAAGCTCGGCGGCATGACGGTCGAGGTGATCGATCCGGTCGCCGACTATGCCGGCGCTGATGGAGACGCTGTTCGATTTCGACGCGATCCGCGGCCTGTTCGCCGGCGGCTTCCGCATGCGCTTCGACGCCATGCACGCGGTCACCGGCCCCTATGCCACGGCGATCCTCGAGGGCGCGCTCGGCGCGCCGGCGGGCACGGTGCGTCAACGGCACGCCGCTGCCCGATTTCGGCGGCCACCATCCCGACCCCAACCTCGTCCACGCCAAGGAGCTCTTCGACCTGATGATGGCGCCGGACGCGCCCGACTTCGGCGCCGCCTCCGACGGCGACGGCGACCGCAACCTGATCATCGGCCGCGGCATCTTCGTCACCCCGTCCGACTCGCTCGCCGTGCTCGCCGCCAACGCCCATCTCGCGCCCGGCTATGCCAGCGGGCCTCGCCGGCATCGCCCGCTCGATGCCGACCAGCGCCGCCGCCGACCGCGTCGCCGCGAAGCTCGGCATCGGCATGCTACGAGACGCCGACCGGCTGGAAGTTCTTCGGCAACCTGCTCGATGCCGGCTGGCCACCATCTGCGGCGAGGAGAGCGCCGGCACCGGCTCCGAACCATGTGCGCGAGAAGGACGGCCTCTGGGCGGTGCTGCTCTGGCTCAACATCCTCGCCGGCGCGCAAGCAGAGCGTCGCCGAGATCGTGCGCGAGCACTGGCGCGACCTACGGCCGCAACTACTACTCGCGCCACGACTACGAGGAGGTCGACGCCGACGCGCGCCAACGGCTGATGACGCACCTGCGCGACCAGCTGCCGACGCTGCCGGGCGGCACGCTCGGCGGCCTGACCGTCGCAGCCGCCGACGACTTCGCCTATCACGATCCGGTCGACGGCTCGGACTCGACGCAGGCAGGGCATCCGCATCCTGTTCGCCGACGGCTCGCGCATCGTCTTCCGCCTGTCCGGCACCGGCACCGTCGGGCGCGACGCTGCGCGTCTATATCGAGCGCTTCGAGGCCGACCCGGCGCAGCACGACCTCGACACCGCAGGACGCGCTCGCCGACTGATCGCCATCGCCGCGGCTCGGCGAGCTCGCCGCGCGCACCGGCATGCGCGAGCGCACCGGCCGTCACCTGAGCGCGGCGCGTGATCACCGTGAACGGCCCTTCAGTTCCCGCGGCGCCCGGCCTTCGGCGTCACGCCCGGCCCGGACGGCGTCAACGTCGCGGTCTATTCGGCACGCCGAGCGGATCTGGTTCTGCCTCTTCGACGGGCGAGCGCGAGACCGCCCGCCTGCCGCTCGAGCGCGTCGCCGGCGGCGTCATTGCCGCTTCGTCGCCGGCCTCGGCCCCGGGCCGCGCTACGGCCTGCGCGCCGACGGCCCCTACGCGCCCGGAGCAGGGGCTTCTGGTTCGACCCGGCCAAGCTCCTCGTCGACCCCTATGCCGCCGCGCTCGACCGCCCCTTCGCCTATCGACCCCCGCCTCGCCGCGCCGCGCGCGGCCGGCGATCGACACCGCGCCGCTGATGCCGAAGGCGATCGTCGACCGCCCTGCCGCCGCCGCGGCCCGCCGCCCCCGCCGCTCTTCCGCCCCGGCGGCCTGATCTACGAGGTCGCGGTCGCCCTTCACCGCCCGCATCCGGAGGTGCCGCCACAGCTGCGCGGCACCGTCGCCGCGCCTCGCCCACCCGGCCGCGATCCACCACCTCGTCGCGCTCGGCGTCGCCACGGTCGAGCTGATGCCGATCGCCGCCTGGATCGACGAGCGCCATCTGCCGGCCCTCGGCCTCGTCAACGGCTGGGGCTACAACCCGATCGCCTTCCTGGCCCCCGACCCGCGCCTTGCGCCGGGCGGCATCGCCGAGGTCGCCGCGACCGTCGCGGCGCTGCACCCGGCGGGGCTCGACGTCATCCTCGACGTCGTCCTCAACCACACCGGCGAGAGCGACGAGCGGGGCCAGACGCTGTCGCTGCGCGGCCTCGACACCCGGACCTATTACCGCCTCGCGCCGACCCGGCGCTCTGTCAACGACACCGGCTGCGGCAACACCGTCGCGCTCGACCGCCCGCCGTGATCGGCTCGCCTGGACGCGCTGCGCCATTGGGCGCCCGCGGCCGGCATCGACGGCTTCCGCTTCGATCTCGCCCCGATCCTCGGCCGCACCGCCGCCGGGCTTCGAGGCGAACGCCCCGCTCCTGCCGCCATCGCCGCAGGACCCCGTCCTCGCGGACGGGCGCTGATCGCCGAGCCCTGGGACATCGGCCCCGGCGGCTACCGCTCGGCGACTTCCCGCCGCGCTGGCCGGAATGGAACGACCGCTACCGCGACGACGTCCGCCGCTTCTGGCGTCGATCGTGTGCTCGGCACCGTGCGCCGCATAGCGCACCGCCCGCACCCGGTCCTCGCCGATCGCCGCGAGCGACTCGACGTGCTCGACGACACGCACCTTGCGCCTGACGCTGCGCACGAGCTCGAGCCCCTTCGCGAGGTAACCCGAGAACATGAAGCCAGGTGCATGGCGCATCGCCTCCGCGAGCCGGCCGCGCGGAATCGTCTCGAGCAGCGTGTCGATCGTCGCCCCCGCGTTCAGGTGCTGCCATGCAGTGAGCCACAGCAGCGGGCCGAGCCCGGCAAGGACGGTGCGTCCCGTCGGCATGAGTCCGGAGGTCTTCAGCATCAGCTGCGCCGCGCCGGCGGTCATCACGCCCGGCAACGTCGCGCCGGCAATGGGGAACGGCCGCTCCAGCGCACCCGGCGCGAGGATCACGGCGCGGGCGAGGAAATTCGCCGCGTGCCGCACCGAATGCCGCCCGGCCGAGACGCCGAGCTCGTAACGCGAATCGTCGCGGCGCTCGATGGCCCAGACGGTGGTCGCCGGCAGGTACACGGCGCCCGAGGCGCGAAACGGCTCGACCAGCGTCGTCCCGTGCCAATAGTCGAGGCCCAGCACTTCCCGACGGCGCACCGGCGTCTGCGTGATCGCGCGGTACATCTGCCCGCCCGGCGAAGTCTGCTCGTCGAACACGACGACGGTCACGCCTTCCTTGCGGGCGCGCGTGGCGGCCGCCATGCCAGCCGGTCCGGCGCCAACGATCGCGAGATCGAAAGATTGCGTGCTCATGCGTCGGCCTCCCTGCACGGTCGCCCAAGGCCGCAGGGCCGCGCGTCGGCCTCGTGCGCAATCGCGCGGCGACGCGCCCTTCGGGCCTTGGCTTCGCCCGCCGCGCTCATGCGTCATCGACCAAGTCGCGGGCGCCACGCTGCGTCTCGATGTTCATGCCAGGCGAGACCGGAACGAGGCAGCCCTGCTGGTTTGGCCGGCCGTCGATCGTCACCAGGCAATCGAAGCAGACGCCCATCAGGCAGTACGGCCCGCGCAGAGCGCCGCTCACCGCCGTGGTCCGGCAGGCCAACCGGCCCGATGCGAGCACCGCCACGGCAACCGAGTCGGTCGCCCGCGCGACGAACGGCTCGCCGTCGATGACGACCTCGACCTCCTCGCCCACCGAGTCAGGCAGCCGCGCGAACATGATCGAAGCGGCTGGCCGCGAAGGGCGCGAAATCGGCGGGCAGCGAACCTTGGCGGATCGCCGGCCCGAGCACGTGCGCATGGATGGCTGCGAGCGTCACGCCACTGTGGCAGGTGACGAGGAACGCACCCGGCATCTCGCGCGATTCGTCGTAGATCGGATAGGTGTCGGGCGTCATCACCCGCAGCGCCGCCCACGCGCGCATCACCCGCACGTCGCGAAGCGAAGGCAGGATCGACAGCGCGCGCCGGGCGATCGTGCCGAGCACGTCGAGCCCGAGCGTCTCGTCGAAGCCGCGATCCTGCTGCGAATCGCCGAGCAGAACCGTGCCTTCGTCGGTCTGGCGGACGCTCTCGAGCGGGAACGCAAGGAACGGCGCCATGCGCTCCAACACGATGACCTGGCCCTTGTTCGGCGTCACTGGTGCGGCGAGCCCGACCATCGGCGCGAGCCGCGCGTTGCCGAGTCCCGCGGCCAGCACGATCCGTTCGGCCTCGATCGACCCCTGGGCGGTCGCGAGCACGAAGCGCCCGTTCTTGCGCTCGATCGTCGTCACGGCATGGTCGGACCGGCAGTCGACCGCATGCAACTGCAGCGCCCGATGCAGCGCACGCAGAAGCCGCAACGGATTGCAGTGCCCATCGAGCGCGGTCCAGCTGCCGCCGACGACGTCCGGGCCGACCCCCGGCAAGCGCCGCGCAACGGCGGCGCGGTCCAGCATCTCGACGTCGTAGCGCTCGAAGCCGGGTTGCGCAAAAAGTCCCGCGAACATGCGCTCGCGCGCATCCAGTTCGGCGCGCGAAAGGCAGACGTGCAGCCCGCCGGGTTGCGAGAGCGCGACGTCGAGTCCGGTTTCCTGCAGCAGCGACGCCGCGAGCGCGGGCCACTCGCGTACCGAACGCTGCGTCCAGTTGCCGTAGGTCGCGAGCCCATGCCCCTTGCCCTGCACCCAGATCAGTCCGAAGTTGCCGCGCGCGGCGCGCAATGCGACATCACCCTCGTCCAGCAGCGCGAGCGAAGCGCCGAGCGAGCGCAATCCGTAGGCGATCGCAGCGCCCGCGAGGCCGCCGCCGATCACCGCCATCTCGTAGACGCGCTCTTCCGCCACGCCGGTTCAGGTCTTTCGCATCGGTACGCCGGCGAAGTGCAGGATCACCGGAATCTGCGCCTCGAAGCGCTGGAATCCATGGTCGCCGCCGCCTTCCACATGTTGCCATGCGCCGCCGTAGAGCGCGACCGCCTCCCGATAATCGAGCACCTCGTCGCCGGTCTGTACGAGCAGCAGGTACCGCTCGGGCCGCGTGATCTTCGCCACGCGCAGTGCGGCGAGCGCAGCGAAGTGCGCCGGCGTCACGACGAAGGTCTCGCCAGTGTAGAGATTCGTCTGCGCCCCTACGTAGGGCCGCAGGTCGTCGTACGGGCGCACCGCCGGGTTGATCAGCACCGCCCGTGCCCCCAGCCGCTCGGCGAGATGGGTCGCGTAGTAGCCACCGAGCGAGCTGCCGACCAGCGTGAGGTCGGCCGCCTCGTCGACCCCCTGCTCGCGCAGAAGGCCCAGAACGTCGGCGATCGCACGCGCGGGATCGTGATGCAGCGCGGGCACGAGATAGCGCGGACGAACTACCGGCGGCAGGGCCTCCACCGCGCGCGCCAGCGTCGTCGCCTTGACACTCGCGGGCGACGAGCGGAACCCGTGCAGGTAGACGATCGTCCTCACCGCGCCAGCGCGGCGAGCAACCGTTCGTGGATGCCGCCGAAGCTGCCGTTGCTCATCACCAGCACGTGGTCGCCGCTTCGGGCGTCGGCAACGATGGCATCGACCAGCCGATCGAGGTCGTCGTGCACGACGGCCAGCGTGCCGAGCGGGCGCAGTGCCTCGGCCGCATCCCAGCCGAGGTTCGCTGCGTAGCAGAACGTGCGGTCGGCCTCGCGCAGCGCGCCCGGCAGCGCCGCCTTCATCGTCCCGAGCTTCATCGTGTTGGAACGCGGCTCCAGCACCGCGAGGATACGCCCCGCGCCCGCAACCCGGCGAAGCCCCGCGAGCGTGGTCGCGATCGCGGTCGGATGATGCGCGAAATCGTCGTAGACGGTGACGCCGCGCACGATGCCGCGCCGCTCGAGCCGGCGTTTGATGCCGTGGAATTCGGGCAGCGCGGCGAGTGCGATCTCGATCGGCACGCCGACATGGCGTGCGGCGGCGATCGCCGCAAGCGTGTTCAGCCGGTTGTGCCGGCCGAGCAGCGGCGCGTCGGCAGGCCAGGATACGACACCCTGCGGCGCGCCGCCATGCGTCACCCTGTTGTCGATTTCGATGCGCCAATCCGCGTGCACACCGTCGGCCAGCGCGGCCTCGGCACCCGCAAAGCGCTCGACCTCGGACCAGCAGCCGCGTTGCAGCACCCGACCGAGACTTTCCTCCTCGGCGTTGACGATGAATCTCCCGCTGTGCGGCACGGTGCGTACCAGGTGATGGAACTGTGTCTCGATCGCGCCGAGGTCGGGGAAGATGTCGGCGTGATCGAACTCGAGGTTGTTGAGGATCACGGTGCGCGGGCGGTAGTGCACGAACTTCGAGCGCTTGTCGAAGAACGCGGTGTCGTACTCGTCGGCCTCGATCACGAAGAACGCGCTGTCGGTGAGCCGCGCGGAAACGCCGAAGTCCGCCGGTACGCCGCCCACGAGGAAGCCGGGACGAAGCCCCGCGTGGTCGAGGATCCAGGCCAGGATCGACGACGCCGTCGTCTTGCCGTGCGTGCCGGCGACCGCGAGCACCCACTTGTCCTTCAGCACGTGGTCGGCGAGCCACTCCGGACCCGACGCGTAGGAAAGGCCGCGGTCGAGGATCGCCTCGACCAGCGGGTTGCCGCGCGTCATCGCATTGCCGACGACGAACACGTCCGCGCCTGCGGCAACGCCCTCGAGCTGCGCGGGATCGAAGCCCGCGGTGAGCTCGATGCCGAGTGCGGCGAGCTGCGTGGACATCGGCGGGTAGACATTCGCGTCGCAGCCGGTGACGCGATGGCCGGCGGCCTTCGCGATCGCGGCGATGCCCCCCATGAACGTGCCGCAGATTCCAAGGATGTGCAGATGCATGTCGTAGCGCCGGATCAGATTGCGGCGGGCCTTGGCTCGTGCACCGCATGGCGGCGCCAGCCGCGCACGAACCACGCGAGCGTGGCAACGTCGATCGCGAGCACGATCGCGAACGCGTAGCGCAGGCCGCTCGCCGCATCGCCGCCGGTTGCTGCACGCACCGCATCGACAATCAGCCCGATGCCCCACTGCGTGGCGAAGCTGCCCGCGAACATCAACAGGTTCGCCGCGGTGTTTGCGCGCGCCGCGAGCTCGATCGGAAAGCCCTCGTTCAGTACTGCGAACGCGAGGATGTTCGCGCACGCGCCGAGACCGTAGAGCGACCACCACAGATAGCTGCCCGGCATTTCTGCGACGATCAGCGCGAGCGCGAGCGCGTTGAGCGCAAAGCCTGCGCCGAACAAGTGCCGCGGGTGGATGCCGCGGCGCGCGAGGCCGGTCGCGAACAGCCCGAGGAACAGGTAGCCGGCCAGGGAGACGACGCCCATCGCGAGCAGGTGGCGCGCGGCAGCCGCGCGCGACATGCCCTCGACGTCCATCATCCACGGCACCGCCCACAACCCCTGGATCGCCATGAACGCGCCCATGCCGAAGCCTCCGAGCGGCGCGAGCCACCAGAACCGCGGATGCGCGAACACGCTGCGCACGCCGGCCCATTGCTCGCCTGCGCTGGCGGCAACTTTGGGCTTGGGCGTATCCGGCACGCGCAGCCAGATCCAGATCGCAACGGCCAGCGTCAGCGCGGCGAGCACGACGAAGATCGTGCGCCACGTCGCGAAGCGCAAGGCGAACTCGAGCGGTGCGGTGGCGGCGAGCGCGCCGCTGCCACCCGCCACCATCATCCAGCCCGACAGCGACGCGCGACGCTCCGGCGGATACCAGACGGCGATCGCCTTGAGCGGTGCCATCAGGCACGCGGCGACTCCGGCGCCAATCAGCGCCCGCGCGAACGTGAGCCCCGCCAGGCTGTCCGCCAGCCCGAACAGCAGCGCTCCGCCCGCGGCGATCGCCAGCAGCACGGGTTCGACGCGACGCGGGCCAAAGCGATCGAGCAGCATGCCGACGGGGATCTGCATTGCGGCGAACGCGACGAAATACGCGCTGGTGAGGAATCCGAGCGAGCCGGATGCAAGTCCCAATTCCCGCGTGAGCTCGGGCGAGATGACCGCATTGACCGTGCGGAAGAGGTAGGACAGCAGATAGCCGCTCGCGAACGCGAGGTAGATCGGCAGGAAGCGCGGCGACGCGTGCTGCGGCCGCGCGGCGCTTGGCTGATCCCCCCACGCCTGCGCCGCACGCCGCTGCGCTGCCCCGCGGGGGGCGGAATTCGCGCCTTGGGGCGGCCCTGGCGCGCTCATCGGCGACTCATCCCCGGAAGATGAAGTAGACGGCCCCGAGGAGGCACAGTCCCGCCCAGAGAAAATCGAGCTTCACCGGCTGGTCCATGTAGAGCACCGCGAACGGCACGAACACGGAAAGGGTGATCACTTCCTGCATGATCTTGAGCTGCGCCAGCGAAAGTGCCGTGTAGCCGATCCGGTTGGCCGGCACCTGCAGCAGGTACTCGAACAGCGCGATGCCCCAGGAGACGAGCGCGGCGATCCACCACGGCGAGGACTGCAGGTGCTTGAGGTGCCCGTACCACGCGAAGGTCATGAACAGGTTCGACACGGTCAGCAGCACCGCGCTGGCGAGCGCCGGGTGGGCAATGATCGGGGCGAAGGAGTTCATTGGCGCGGGCAGGATCGTGGCGCGGCGGGACGGGAAGCGCGCGGCCGCCATTATCGCCGACCGAAGCGAGGTCCTCGCACCATGCACGCAACACCGCGCGGAGCCACCAGGAGATCGCAAGCGATGCGGCGCCATCGAACGCCCACGGTCGCCGTTGACCGCGAGGGGGCACAAACCGGCCACAAAAAGGCTACCCGCCCGGACCGGGCAATGGCTATGCTATGGGCTTCTCTTCCCCGGCGGGAGTCCGTATCCATGCGCGCCGTCCCATGCATCGATTGGCTGCCGGGAGTTGCTCGCCGGCTCGCGCTCGCGTGCATCGCGACCGCGATCGCAGCGACCGCGCACGCCGAATCCGCGCTGCGCTCGATCAATGTCAAGCAGGATGGCGACGCGTTCATCGTCGATGCGGTGATCTTCGCGCCGGTGCCCCCGGCGCTCGCCTGGGAGGTGCTGACCGACTTCGACCACATGAACGGCTTCATTCCGAACCTGCGGGTGAGCCGCGTGCTGAAGCGCGAAGGCAACCAGCTGGCCATCGAGCAGCAGGGCGTCGCGAAGTTCGGCCTGCTGAGCTTTCCCTACGTCTCGGAGCGCAGCATCGACATGTCGCCGCCGAACTCGATCCGCTCGGTGGAAACGAAGGGCAACATGAAGCGGTTCGAATCGCTCGCGACCTTCGCACCTGAAGGTAGCGGGACCCGCATCGGCTACCGCAGCGAAATGGTGCCGAGCCCGTTCGTCGCGAAGGTGCTGTCGAAGAACTTCCTCGAGCACGAGGTCGAGGAACGGTTCAACGCGATCGTCGGCGAGATGGTGCGGCGCCGGAACTGACCGGCACCTGCGGGGAACGGGCCGACCTCAGCGGTTGATCGCGGCCGCCAGCTCGCGGCGATAGCGACGCACCAGATCGCTGTCGGGAGGAAGTGCTGCGAATACCGTCAGCATCGTCCTGCGGCCGGCGTCGTCGCCGAATGCGCGGTCGGCCTGCACGATCCCGAGCAGCTCGGCGAGCGCCTGCTCGTAGTTGCCCGCTCCGGCGAGCGCCCGGGCGTACGCAAGCTTGGCCGCACAATCGACCGGCGTGGCCGCCGCGGCCCGCGCCAGCGCCGCAAGGTCGGCGCCGCCATCGGACGCGAGCGCCACCTGCGCCTTCAGCGCGGACAGTCGGCGCTCGTCGCGCAACGGGCGCGTGCGCGAGCGTTGCGGCGACTCGAGCCGTTCGACAATCGTGCTCGCATCGCCCGCGCGACCTTGCGCGAGCAGCGCGTCGACGCGCGTCATCAGGCAATCCTCGTCGTCGGCGTCGATCGCCCCCGCCTCGTCGAGCAGGCGCAATGCGGCACCCGCGTCGCGCTGCGCGAGCCGCTCCTTCGCCTGCTGCACGAGCCCGGCCGCCGGCGACGGCAACGCCGCTGCGAGGAAGTTGCGCAATGCGCCTTCGGGAAGCGCGCCGGTGAACTCGTCCACGACTTCGCCGTTCACGAACAACTTGCAGTTCGGGATACCGCGAATCCCGTAGCGGCCCGCGATCTCGGGTTCCCGGTCCGTGTCGATCTTGACGAGCGTCATGCGCCCCTCGAACTCCGTGGCGAGCTTCTCCAGGACAGGAGCAAGGGCGCGGCAGGGCGCACACCACGGTGCCCAGAAATCGACGAGCACCGGCACCCTGGCGGAACCCTGCAGGACGACGGATTCGAAATTGGTGCGGTCGACGACGGTTGCGGGCATGGCAGGCTCGGGAAATGCAGAGGCCCGATTCTGCCAGAGCGCCTGCGGCGCCCATTGCGGCCGTGCTACGGCGCTGTCACCGCAGGCAATGCGACGACGACGACAATCCCGCTTCCGTCCGGCAGATCGTCCGCCTGCGCGTGCCCGCCGTGGAACTCCGCGATCAGTCGCACGATGTACAGACCGAGCCCCAGGTGCGGCGTGCCGTTTCCCTGCGCCGAACTGCGCACCGACACCATCGACTCGAACAGCCGCCCGCGCATCGCCACTGGCAGCCGCGGGCCCTGATTGACCACCGCGATTCGCGCCCAGCTGTCCGCGCACGCCACCGTGATCGCGATCGGCGTTCCCGGGGTCGCGAACTCGACGGCGTTGGCGACCAGCTTGTCGAGCATCTGCGCGATGAGATCGGGCGCGCCATCGATCATCACCGGGTCCGGCGCGGTCACGTTGAACGCGGCGTGCGGGTAGACGCCGCGGTAGCCGTCGACACAGGCGGCCACGACCGCCGCAACGTCGAAATGCTCGCGCTCGACTTCGTGCAGACTCTGCTCGAGCCGGGTCGCTTCGCTCATCCGCGTCAGGATCTGCGACAGGCGGTCCAGTCCCCCTTGCGCGCGCTCGAGATAGACGCCCGCTTCGGGCGGAACCGGTTGCGCGCGCAGGTTGTCGAGCGAGCTCTTCACCACCGCGACCGGTGTTCGCAATTCATGCGACAGGCGGCCCGCGAGTTGCTCCCGATGTGCCGCGGATTCGCCCAGGCGCTGCAGGACGCTGGAAAAGCTGCGTGACAGGTCGCCTATCTCGTCGCCGGCGCGCGAGCCGGCGGCGATGCGCCCGACGCGCCCGTACGCGTCGATCGCCTGGTCGACCTCGTCGCGCAACCGTCGGATGCGACCCGAAAGCCGTGACGCGAAGATCGTGAGCGCGAGCGTGCCGGCGAGCACGATGCCGAGCACGATTCCGAACAACCGCTCGAACGCACGATTGCGCTCGACGAGCACCGAATTGGTGGTTTCCTCGACGACGACGGCGCCGCGGACCCGCTGGCCGACCCAGATCGGGTGCGCGGCGACCACCACGGTCGCCTTCTCGTCCAGCGTTAGGCGCCGCCCGACGCTGGGCGTTCCGTCGAGCGCGCCCTGCACCGTGGGGCCGGAGGGAAACGTGCGCCCGACCGCCTCGTCCGCAAAATCCTCCGTCGGCTGGTCGAGCAGGCGCGCGTAGATCGGTCGCAGCACCGCGCGTTCGATGCTGCGGGCGACGGCGAGCGGTGCCGCGGCCGGCGGTTCCGACGTGCCCGCGCGCTTCAGCGTCCCGGCACGCGCCAGCACAGCGAGGTCGCGATCCACGACGGTGATGCGCGCCGTCGTGCGAGTCAATCCCTGCAGGATCTCTTCGAGCTCCGGCGACGGCGCATCGTCGCGCAGGGCCGTCCGGGATGCGGCAGCTGCGTCGACCATGTCATCCGGCTCGCGGCCGCCGGGCGCAGGCGACTGCCCGCGCGCGTCGAAGAGCCGGGGCCGGTCGTGCAACGCCGTTGCGACCGCCTGCGCAGTTCCCGCGAGCGTGCCCTCCTGCGCCTCGCGCAGGAAGCGCTCGAGCTCGTTCACGTACTGGTAGCCGAGCCACGGGATCGCGAGAAATACCGAGAGCGTCAGCAGCAGCTTGGTGCGGATGCCGAGCGCCGTGGTCATGCGCCTCATACCGTTCTGCCGCGTTCGTGCGGTACGCAATCGCGCGCGGGACCGTTCACGTGCCTTCGCCGCGCCACCGATAGCCCATGCCGTAGACCGTGTCGATGCGGTCGAAACCGGGATCGACCGCGATGAACTTGCGGCGAATGCGCTTGACGTGCGAGGTGATCGTGCTGTCGTCGACGACGATGTCGGCATCGCGCATCAGCGCATCGCGATCCTTGACGTGACCCGGGTGACGCGCAAGCGCACGCACCATCCAGAACTCCGTCAGCGTCAGCGGGACGGCTTGCTCCTTCCAGGCGACCGTGAGCCGCTTGCCGTCCAGTGTCAACGGACCGCGCACCAGCACGTCCTCCGTCTCCGGCGGTGCGGTCAGCAGGTCGCTGCGCCGGAACAGCGCGGCGATGCGGGCCGTGAGCTGAGGCAGGCTCGCGTCCTTGGTCAGGTAATCGTCGGCGCCGATGCGCAAGCCCGCGACGATGTCGAAGTCGGAATCGCGCGCCGACAGGAAGATGATCGGCAATGTCGGCGACAGCGCACGCAGGTCGCGGCAGAGCGTGAAACCGCCGTCGACGTCCTCGCCGAGCCCGATGTCGATCACCGCGAGATCCGGCAGCCGAGTACGGAATGCGGCCATCGCGTCGCGCCGGCTCGCGTACGCGGCGACCTCGTAGCCATGACGCGCGAGCGCCTCGGCGTAATTGGCGCGGATGGCAGGTTCGTCCTCGACGATGGCGATGCGGCGGCTCACGGGCAAGCGTGTGGCGGTGACGTTGCGCCGACTATAGCGCGAGGCCCCATGAAGGTGCACCTGCATGGGTGCGCCTGCCTTCGGTTTGCCACGATTCTTCGTCGGCTCGCCCGTTTTCGTACCACGCTCCGCCGCGTTTCCGCAGCGTAATTCACAGCGGGCGGTCCCGCCTTTCCATCACCGAGGTCAACGTCATGAGGATCGATAACGGAACGACAGCCGGCCCGCCGCCGCGGCTGGCACACGTGCGCGGACTGCTGCAGTTCGCCGCAGAGGCGATGGCGGTCGGCGTGTTCGTGAGCCTCGTGCTCGGGCTCGCCGCGTTCATCGTCGCGAGCACGGCGCACGCCGCCGACCTCGGCGATCCGCGCAGCGGCGAGTTGCGCATCATGCAAGAACCGGGCGAAGCGCCGGTTCCCGCGCCGCTCCTTTTCACCGACGTCGCGATCGACGTGTCCGGCATCGTCGCACGAACACGGGTGACGCAGCGATTCGCGAACCCCGGCACGGACTGGCGCGAGGGAGTCTACGTATTTCCGCTGCCGGAGAGTGCCGCGGTCGATCACCTGGAAATGCGCATCGGCGAGCGCCGAATCGAAGGCCGGATCCGCGAGCGCACCGAGGCGCGCAGGACCTACGAGCAGGCGAAACGCGAGGGACGCAAGGCCGCGCTGGTGGAACAGGATCGTCCGAACCTCTTCACGACGAGCGTCGCGCCGATCGGTCCCGGCGAGGAGGTAACCGTGACGATCGCGTATCAGCAGACGCTGCGCTACGACCAGGGCGAGTTCGCACTTCGCTTCCCGCTCGCGGCGACGCCCCGCTATATCCCGGGCATCGCCGTGGCTGCGTCGGGCGACGGCACCGGATGGGCGCCGGACACGGACGAGGTCCCGGATGCCTCGCGCATCACGCCGCCGGTGCTGGACCCTTCGCACGGCCACAACAGTCCCGTGACGATCACCGCACGCATCGACGCCGGGTTCCGTCTGGCGCGCCTGACAAGCGCCTACCACGCGGTGGACATCGACGAATCCGCCGAGCATCGCTACACGGTGTCGCTTCGCGACGGGGCGGTACCGGCCAACCGCGACTTCGCGTTGTCGTGGGTGCCGGAGGTCGGCACGGCCCCCGGCGCCGCATTGTTCGTGCAACGCGGCTCCGAACGGCACTATGCACTGCTGATGGTCGTTCCCGCCGCCCCCCGTGCCGACGCAGCCCGCGTCGCGCGCGAGGTCACGTTCGTCATCGACACGTCGGGCTCGATGGCCGGCACCTCGATCGTCCAGGCGCAGCAGGCGTTGCTTCTCGCGCTTGACCGACTCCAGGGAGGCGACCGTTTCAACGTGATCGAGTTCAACTCGCGCGCGCGGCCGCTCTTTGCCGCGCCGCTTCCCGTCGATCGGTCGACGCTCGCGAATGCCCGCGCCTTCGTCAACGGGCTCCGTGCCAACGGCGGCACCGAGATGCGCCCGGCGCTGGAAGCCGCGCTGACACCCAGTCCCGCACCGGGCCTCGTGCACCAGGTCGTGTTCCTGACCGACGGCGCCGTCGGCAACGAAGATGCGTTGTTCACGCTGATCCGCGAGCGCCTGGGCGATCGCCGTCTCTTCACCGTCGGGATCGGTTCGGCGCCGAACTCGCACTTCATGACCAAGGCGGCGCAGTTCGGCCGTGGCACGTTCACCTACATCGGCGACGTGCGCGAAGTGGAGGAGAAGATGGGCGCACTGTTCCGCAAGCTCGAAAGCCCGATGCTGACAGACATCGCGATCTCGTGGCCCGGTGCAAGCGAGAGCTGGCCCGCGCAGATCCCGGATCTTTATGCAGGCGAGCCGATCATCGTTGTCGCGGCCCTCGACCATCCCGATGGCGACGTCGTGCTGACGGGCCGCTTCGGCGGCGCTGACTGGCGCGCGACGCTGCCGCTCGGCGGTAACGGCACGGCGTCGGGTATCGGGGCGCTGTGGGCGCGGGCGAAGATCGATGCGCTGCTGGACAACGCGGTCGCCGGGGCATCCGCAGACGAGGTGCGCCGGGCGGTCGTCGCGCTGGCGCTTGCCCATCATCTCGTCAGCAAGTACACGAGCCTGGTCGCGGTGGACGTCACGCCCAGCGCACCGCCCGATGCGCTAATCACCAGGACCGCGATCCCGACCAGCTTGCCGCATGGGCAGGAGTACGAGGCGATCTTCGGCGGGCTGCCGCGGACCGCGACCCCGGCGGCGCTGCACGCGCTGATCGGTGCGTTCGCACTCCTTGCCGCACGGCTGGTGTGGGCGCTCGCGCGGCGGCGACCGGGTGCGGCAACCACGTCCCCAGCCGCGCCGCTGCTCGGCCGCGGCTGAGGGAGGCATCCGGATGGCGCGATCGCTCGTCGAGCACCTCTCGCTCGCCGCGCTCGCCGATGCCGAGTCGCAGGGCGCGGCACCGGGCACCGATGTTCGGTGCGCGCCAGGCTCGGCGAAGCGCGATGCCCGCCCAAGGCGCGCGGAATGGGCGCTCATGGTCATCACCGCGCTGTTCGCGGCGACCGGCACTGCCAGCCTCGCGAACGCGGGCTGGCTGCACGCCAAGGCGCATCTCGGTCAATCGCTGATCGCGCATGCGTGGCGCGCGACACGTGTCATCGGCGGGCCGGTGAAGCCATGGCCTTGGGCCGACCTGCATCCTGTCGCGCGCCTCGTCGTTCCGGGGCAGCGAATCGATCTGCTGGTGCTGGAAGGCGCGAACGGCCGCACGCTCACATGGGGTCCGGGGCACGACGAGCGCTCGGCGAGGCCCGGGGACCGAGGCAACGCAATCGTCACGGGCCATCGCGACACGCATTTCGCCTTCCTGCGCGCACTGGCGGTCGGCGACGCCGTCGTGCTCGAGAACGAAATCGGGTTGCGCACAACCTATCGCGTGCGCGAGATGCGCATCGTGGATCAACGTGCGCTCTGGCTTCCGACGACGAAATCGACGCGACTGCTTACCCTGGTGACATGCTATCCGTTCGATGCGATCGCGCCCGATACGCCATGGCGCTACGTCGTGATTGCGGAACAGGACGGCCCTGATGCGGATGCACCCTTCGATCAGGTGACGAGTGCCCACATTGCGGCTGGCGCGCCGTCCATCGCCCGCAGCAGTCAGGCGGTGAACGCGAGCACGAAAGGCGCCAGGCCGAGCTCGCCGTAGTCGCTCGACCACACCTCGCCCGCTGCGACCGGCCACGCATCGGTCACGGTGCCGGTTGTGACGACCTCGCCCGCGGCAAGCGGCGGGAACTCCGGCTGCGCGGCCAGCACATCGCGCAGGTGAGCAAGCGCGTTGGCCGGGTTGCCGAGGACGTTCGCCCCCGTTCCACGCTCCATGATCTCGGCGCCTTTGCGCAGCGTCAGCGTGAACGTCGAAAGCGTACGGGCAAGCAAGGCGCGATTGCGGTCGGTGACCACGACCGGCGCACCGACGAAAAGCCGGCCATGCAACCCGAACGCGGCCGTGCAATCGGGCGCCTCGAACTTCCAGCCCGGGAACACGCTCTGCACGATCTCGAAGCCGGGCGCGAGCCATTCGACCGCCGAGAGGATGCGTTGCGGGTCGTCTCCCGGCGAAATTGGCGCCGCGAGTCGAAAGACGACCTCGGGCTCGATGCGCGGTTCCATGAGACCCGCAAGTGCGCATAAAGCCTGGCCGTGCGGCGCGAATGTCACCGTGCGGTCCCAGACATGCGACCACATCGGCTGGTAGACGCCATAGCGCTCCCAGATAGTGCGGTTGGTGAAGCCGATCTTGCGACCCCACGGGCGCCAGCCCTGCGCGAGCCGGCGCGCGTGCAGCGCGTGCAGCACCGCGTAGCCCGCGGCAACGTCGAATCCCGCATCGGACGCGGTGATCGGCGGAACCTGCGTCGCAGACTCGAACGCCGCAAAAAGCCGCGCCGCGCATGCGTCGGCATCGCGCAGCCGGAACGAGGAGGCCCGTTCGCCATTGCGATCCATTGCCTGCCTTCTCGTCATCATCGTGTCGGCGACTGCAATGCCGTCATTCGTCGTCGGACCTGCGCGCCAGCACGCGTACCAGCGTGCTTCCGGCCGCCCATAACGCCGAGGCGACGACCATCGCGATCAGCGCGGCTACGATTGCCGCAGCGGTTCCCTGCCAGTCGAGCGCCTGCGTGACCGCCCAGCCCGCGAGGCCGCCGAGTGCGCCGCAGAAAATGATGGCGAGAATGGAACACAGGATCGCCATGGGTGGATTCAAAAGATCGACGCTGCCCTCGGTCAGCCTGCCGGCCGACCATCGGACGCCGGCAGCCTATCGCATGCACTTGTCGCACGCGATACCGGGGCAGTATAGCGGCACACGCCGTTCATCCCATGTCGCCGAAACCGGGCTCGACCCGCGGGCGATCGCCGAGTGGCGGCGAAGCCAGCGCATCGTGCTCGAAGCGAACCCGAACTTCCGCACGGTGCACTACCCGGCGGCACCGCCCGGACCCGACGCCGAGATCGCGAAGGGGCTGACCGGTCGCAAGCTGCCACTTACGCCTCGCGTGGAGATTGCGATCGTCGAGGAGGCGCAACCGCGGCTCCTCGCATTCCGGCGCGGCGAGGTCGACTACGTCGAAGTGCCGCGGGGGATCGCCCAGCCGTGGCGGCGCGGATACAAGCGGCGCCCGTTCGCGCGGGACGAGTGGGCGTACTACGAGGTGACCGCGCACTAGGGAGCGTCTGCGACGGGGCGTTCGAGCCCGAGGCGCCGGTTGGCCGGCACCGCGACGTCGATCAGTGCCGGCGTCGGCAGTTCGAGCCCTGCCATCAGCGCTACGAACGCGTCGCGCGAGCGACCGGCGAAGCGGTTGTTCTGTGCACGCTCCCATCCGATCGTCGACACGTACTGCCCATGGTAGTCATGGGCGGGATAGACCCGCGTGCCGTCAGGCAGCGTGAAGAGCTTCCGCGCGACGCTGTCGTAGAGGACACCGGCGTCACCCTCTTGGAAGTCGGTGCGTCCGCAGCTGTCGACGAACAGTGCGTCGCCCGTAAACGCGCAACCCTGCCAGAGGTAACTCATGCTCGCCGCCGTGTGCCCCGGCGTAGCCAACGCCCGCAGCATTTCGCCCCGCCCGAACATGACGACTTCACCGTCGTCCAACTCGCGATCGGCGCCTTCGACACCGCTGCCCGCGGGCACCAGCACCCGCGCCCCGGTCCGCTCCCGCATCGCTCCTGCCGAAGTGACGTGGTCCGCGTGCACGTGCGTCTCGACCACGTAGCGCAGCGAAAGTCCCAGCCGCTCGACATGCGCGAGGTCGCGCTCGAGCTGCGCATCGACGCCGTCGATCAGCACGGCCTCGCGCGTCACCGGAGTCGACGATCAGGTAAGTGAACGCGAAGGACGCGGGATCGAAAAATTGCAGCGGCGCGCGCACTTGCTCAGCGACCCCCTAGCACTCGCGCGGACCGGGACGCTTCGGATCCGGGTGGATATTGTCGACCCACGCAACCTCTTCGGGGTTCGGCTCGACGTTCGGCAGGTCGAGGTTGACGACGACCGGTTCCTGGCCGCTGCGGCACAGCACGCAGGACAACGGTTCGCTGTCGCTTGCGTTGATCTCCTGGTGCGGCACGAAGGGCGGGACAAAGATGAAGTCGCCCGGACCGGCCTCGGCGGTGAACTCCAGACGGTCGCCCCATTTCATCCGCGCACGCCCGCTGACGACGTAGATCACGCTCTCGACCGCGCCGTGATGATGCGCGCCGGTCTTCGCCTTCGGATGGATCACGACGGTTCCCGCCCACAGCTTCTCGGCGCCCATGCGCGCGTAGGTGATCGCCGCGGCGCGATGCATGCCCGGCGTCTGCGGCGTGTTGGTGTCGAGCTGGCCGGCGCGCACGACGCGCACGCCATGGTGCCTCCACTTCGAGGGTGCCGGACCGTCCGTCGCCATGCCGTCCTCCGTCGCTTGCCCACCGCTGCTTGATCATGCCGATCGACCTCACGGTGTTGAGATAGTCCTGCGTGCGCACCTTCAGGAACGGCGCACGGCAATCTCCTCGTGCTGGTTTTCGCGGGAGGCCGGTCGTTCGCCGGCCCACCCCGGCAACCGGGATCGTACGCCAACCTCGGGACCGGCGTCGCGTGCGGGAGGCGGTCGGGCAGGGCCAGACGGGCATGGCGGCCTGGGGGCGCAGGCGGCAGGACGCCGGCCGGGATGGTCGTGGTCAAACGGTCGTGGTGCTCCGATTCCGCGACCGCAGTATCATTGACGTCCCCCACGAGGAGAACACAGATGAGCAAACGCGAAGTCGTCATCCTGAGCGGTGTGCGCACCGCGATCGGCGATTATGGTGGCAGCCTGAAGGACCTCCCCCCGAGCGAACTGGCCGCGCGCGTCGTGCGCGAGGCGGTTTCCCGCGCCAAGGTCGATCCCGCGCAGGTCGGCCAATGCGCGTTCGGCAACGTGATCCACACCGAGGCCAGGGACATGTACATTTCGCGACTCGCGTGCGTGAACGGCGGCCTGCCACACGACACCGGTGCGCTGACGCTGAACCGCCTGTGCGGCAGCGGCATGCAGGCGATCGTCTCGGCGTCGCAGTACATCTTGCTCGGCGATACCGACGCGGCCGTCGCAGGTGGCGTGGAAAGCATGAGCCGCGGGGGTTACCTGTCGCCCTCGGCACGCTGGGGCGCGCGCATGGGCGACGCCAAGATGATGGACATGATGGTCGGCGCGCTGACCGACCCGTTCGACACAGTCCATATGGGCATCACGGCCGAAAACGTCGCCAACAAGTGCGGGATCACCCGCGCGCAGCAGGACGCGTTCGCGGTCGAGAGCCACAAGCGCGCGGCGGCGGCGCAGGCCGCCGGCCACTTCAAGAGCCAGATCCTTCCGATCGAGCTGAAGAGCAAGAAGGGCCCGATCCAGTTCGACACCGACGAGCACGTCCGTGCCGAATCCACGCTCGAAGGCATGGCCAAGCTCAAGCCCGCGTTCGTCAAGGAAAACGGCTCGGTGACGGCTGGCAATGCGTCCGGCATCAACGATGCAGCCGCGGCGGTGGTGCTGATGGAGGCCGAGGCTGCCGCAAAGGCGGGGCTGAAGCCGATGGCGCGCCTGGTCGCCTACGGCCATGCCGGCATCGACCCGAAGATCATGGGCCTCGGCCCGGTCAGCGCCGTCAAGCGCGCGCTCGCGAAGGCGGGCCTTGCGTTGAAGGACATCGACGTGATCGAGTCGAACGAGGCGTTTGCGGCGCAGGCGCTCGGCGTGTCGAAGGAGCTCGGGCTCGATCCGGCGAAGGTCAACCCCAATGGCGGTGCCGTGGCGCTGGGCCATCCGATCGGCGCGACAGGTGCGATCCTGACGGTGAAGTGCATGTACGAGCTGCACCGCACCGGCAAGCGCTACGGCTTGATCACGATGTGCATCGGCGGCGGGCAGGGCATCGCCGCGGTGATCGAACGGCTGTAACCGCGCTGTCTCACCGCCCGCCGCAAGGGGCGGGTTCCGCAGGACGCCGCGCTTTGTCGCGGCGTTCTTGCTTGGCGAGCTCGACAACGATCGTCAGGGCGCGTGAAGCCGGCGCACGTTGAGCGGGATCAAGGGCAAACACCGACCTCGACGTCGCCGTCGCACGGGCGATGGCGAGCGGCGACGAAAGCCGCAGCTTCTACACGCGCGCGAGCCGCTCGAGCGCCGCCGCCAGCGTCTCGTCCTTCTTCGCGAAGCAGAAGCGAACGACCTTCGTTGCCGATGGTGTGCGCATGAACGCGGACACCGGTATGGCCGCGACGCCGATCTCGCGCGTCAGCCGCTGCGCGAACTCCGAGCTCCGGCAAATCGCTCACCGCGTCGTAGCGGACGCACTGGAAATACGTGCCTTCGCAGGGAAGCAGCTCGAACCGCGTCGCCGCAAGCCCGGCCCGGAAATCGTCGCGCTTTTGCTGATAGAAAGCCGGCAGCCCGAGGTACGGCACCGGGTCGCGCAGATACTCGGCGATACCGTGTTGCGCTGGTGTGTTGACCGCGAACACCATGAACTGGTGCACCTTGCGGAACTCGCGCGTCATCGCGGCCGGCGCGCAGCAATAGCCGACCTTCCAGCCCGTCGTGTGGAAGCTCTTGCCGAAGCTCGAGACCAGGAAGCTGCGGCGGGCGAGGTCCGAATGGCGCGCAATGCTTTCGTGCCGGGCGCCGTCGAACACGATGTGCTCGTAGACCTCGTCGGACAGCAGCAGCACGTCGGTGTCGCGGAGAACGTCGGCCAGCGCGAGCATATCGCGTTCGTTCCAGACGCGCCCGGTCGGATTGTGCGGCGTGTTGATCACGAGCAGCCGGGTCCGCGCCGTGATGGCTGCTGCGATCCGGTCGAATGGAATCGCGAACTCCGGCGCATCGAGCGTGACGAACACCGGCACCCCGCCGGCGAGCTCGATCGCCGGAACGTAGCTGTCGTAGCACGGCTCGAGCACGATCACTTCGTCGCCGGGATGCACTGCGCAGAGGATCGCGCTCAGCAGCGCCTGCGTCGCGCCGGCGGTGACGGTGATCTCGCGTTCCCAGTCGTACGCATGGCCGTAGAGCGACGCGGTCTTCGCCGCGATCGCCTGCCGCAGCGCGGGGACCCCCGCCATCAATGCGTACTGGTTGTGGCCGCAGCGCATCGCGTCGTGCACGCGCTCGATCAGAGCCGGGTCGCAATCGAAATCCGGGAAGCCCTGCCCGAGGTTGACCGCGCCATGCTGCACGGCAAGCGCGGACATCGACGTGAAGATCGTCGTGCCGACGTGCGGCAGGCGCGAGGGAAAGGGCGCTGCGGCGCTGTCCATGGGAGCGGACGGGTTTCAGGCGAGATTCGGTGCGAGCTGGCGCCTGGACGCGTCCTCCGAGAGCCCGCAGCGGCGCGCGAAGTCGGCACGCTGGTCCTCGCCGATCCTCCCCACCGCAAAGTAGGTGCTGTCCGGATGCGAGAAGTAGAAGCCGGCGACGGAGGCGGCCGGCAGCATTGCGAAACTCTCGGTCAGCTGCATGCCGATCGCAGTCGCATCGAGCACGTTGAAGAGCGGCTTCTTTGCCACGTGGTCCGGACACGCCGGATAGCCGGGCGCCGGCCGGATGCCACGGTAATGCTCGTCGATGAGTGCCGCATGGTCGAGGCGCTCGTCGGGGGCGTATCCCCAAGTGTCGGTGCGCACCTTGCGATGCAGCCACTCGGCGAGCGCCTCGGCGAGGCGGTCGGCAAGCGCCTTCAGCATCAACGCCGAATAGTCGTCCTTCGCCGCCTCGAACGCGGCGAGGCTCTTCTCGATGCCGATGCCCGCGGTGACGGCGAAGGCACCCAGGTAGTCGCGCACGCCGGAATCCTTCGGCGCGACGAAGTCCGCGAGGCAATAGTTTGGTTTGCCGGGCGGCCGCTCGTTCTGCTGGCGCAGGTTGTGCCAGGTCATCGCCACTCGCGTGCGCGACTCGTCGGCGTAGAGCTCGATGTCGTCGCCTACGCTCGCCGCCGGCCACAGTCCGAATACCGCGTTCGCCGAGAGCCAGCGTCCCTCGACGATCTTCGCGAGCATCGCCTGGCCCTCGGCGAGCACGTTGCGCGCCGCCTCGCCGACGACCGCGTCCTCGAGGATCGCAGGGTACGAACCGGCCAGCTCCCACGTCTGGAAGAACGGTGCCCAATCGATGCAGCGCGCGATCTCGGCCAGGTCCACGTTGCGCAGCTCGCGTCGCCCGAGAAGTTTCGGCACCGGCGGCTTGTAGTGCGCCCAATCGGTGCGGAACGCATTCGCCCGCGCCGCCTCGAGCGAGACGAGCCTGGGGCCCTTCTTCTGCGCATGCTGCGCGCGGATCTTCTCGTAATCGGCGGCGATCTCCGCGACGAAGCCCGCGCGCTGATCCGTGGACAGCAGGCTCGTCGTCACGCCCACGGCGCGCGAGGCGTCGGGCACGTATACCGTCGGACCGCCGTAGTGCGGCGCGATCTTCACTGCCGTGTGCACACGGGACGTCGTCGCGCCGCCGATCAGCAGCGGCAGCGTGAAGCCCTCTCGCTGCATCTCGCTTGCGACGTGCGCCATTTCCTCGAGCGAGGGCGTGATGAGCCCGGAAAGCCCGATCGCGTCGGCGTTTTGCTCACGCGCGGTGGCGAGGATCTTCTGCGCCGGCACCATCACGCCCAGATCGACCACGTCGAAATTGTTGCACTGGAGCACGACGCCGACGATGTTCTTGCCGATGTCGTGCACGTCGCCCTTGACGGTCGCGAGCACCACCTTGCCCTTCGCCTTGGCCGCTGCGCCCGACGCCGCCTTCTCGGCCTCGATGAACGGCACGAGGTGGGCAACCGCCTGCTTCATCACCCGGGCGCTCTTCACCACCTGCGGCAGGAACATCCTGCCCGCGCCGAACAGATCGCCGACGACGTTCATGCCGTCCATCAAGGGCCCTTCGATCACCTCGATCGGGCGGCCCCCGCGCGCTGCAACCTGCTGCCGTGCGACCTCGGTGTCCTCGACGACGAAGGTCGAGATCCCCTTGACCAGCGCGTGGGCGAGGCGCTCCTCGACCGGCGCGTCGCGCCAGGCAAGATCCTCCTCGACCTTCTTCCCCCGCGCCTTGTAGCTCTCGGCGAACGTGACCAGGCGCTCGGTCCCGTCAGCGCGGCGGTTGCACACCACGTCCTCGACGCGCTCGCGCAACTCGGGATTCAGCTCGTCGTAGACGCCGAGCTGCCCTGCGTTGACGATGCCCATCGTGAGTCCCGCGCGAATCGCGTGGTAGAGAAACACCGTGTGGATCGCTTCGCGTACCGGCTCGTTGCCGCGGAAGCTGAAGCTCACGTTGGAAATGCCGCCGGACACCTTCGCGGACGGCAGGTGCTGGCGGATCCAGCGCGTCGCCTCGATGAAGTCGACCGCGTAGTTGTTGTGCTCGTCGATGCCGGTGGCGATCGCGAACACGTTCGGGTCGATCACGATGTCCTCGGGCGGGAAGCCCGCCTCGCGAAGCAGGAGGTCATACCCGCGCTTCGCGATCTCGCACTTGCGCGCGAGCGTGTCGGCCTGTCCCTTCTCGTCGAAGCACATGATGATCGCGGCCGCGCCGTAGCGTCGGACGAGCCTCGCCTGGCGCAGGAACTCGGCTTCGCCTTCCTTGAGCGAGATCGAGTTGACGATCGGCTTTCCCTGCACGCATTTGAGGCCCGCCTCGATCACCTCCCATTTGGAGGAGTCGATCATCACCGGCACGCGCGCGATGTCGGGCTCGGTGGCGATCAGATTCAGGAAGCGCACCATCGCCGCCTTCGAATCGAGCATCGCCTCGTCCATGTTGACGTCGATGATCTGCGCGCCGTTCTGCACCTGCGATCGTGCAACCTCGACGGCACCCGCGAAATCGCCGGAGAGGATCAGGCGCGCGAATGCCTTCGAGCCCGTGACGTTGGTGCGCTCGCCGACGTTGACGAAGAGCGAACTGTCGCCGATGGTGAGCGGCTCGAGGCCGGCAAGTCGGAGATCAGCCATCGGTCCTCATCCCATGCGACGCCTCGTCGCCGCTCACGCCGCCGCCTCCACAACGCCTGGTGTCCGGTCCAGGTCGCGCTGTCGGCGTCTGGCGTCGATTCGCGCTTGCTCCGGATCCCCAAAGTCGCTTCGCGACCGTGGGGCCCCTCGTCGCCGCTCACGCCGCCGCCTCCTGCACAATGTCCTCCGGCAGACGCCGCGGGGGGAGATCCTTGACCGCCTCTGCAATTGCGCGAACGTGCGCCGGCGTCGTGCCGCAGCAACCTCCCACGACATTGACGAGTCCTGCTTCCGCGAACTCGCGCACGAGCCTGGCCGTCTGCTCCGGCGTTTCGTCGTACCCCGTGTCCGACATCGGGTTGGGCAAGCCGGCGTTCGGATAGCACGAGACGAACGTGTCGGCGACCTGCGCGATCTCCTCCAGGTAGGGGCGCATCAGCGCCGCGCCGAGCGCGCAATTCAATCCCACGGCCAGCGGTTCAGCGTGGCGTACCGAGTACCAGAATGCGGTCGGCGTCTGGCCGGAAAGCGTCCTGCCCGAGGCGTCGGTGATCGTGCCCGAGATGATGAGCGGCAGGCGCCGTCCGGCGCGCTCGAAGAACTGCGTGATCCCGAAGAGCGCGGCCTTGGCATTCAGCGTGTCGAAGATCGTCTCCACCATCAGGATATCCGCGCCGCCCTCCGCGAGCGCCTCCGCCGCCTCTCCATAGGCCTCCGCCAGCTGGTCGAACGTGACGTTGCGCGCACCCGGGTCGTTCACATCGGGCGAGATCGACGCCGTGCGGTTCGTCGGCCCCAGCGCCCCGGCGACGAAGCGCGGCTTGCCCGGCGTGCGCGCGGTCCAGCGATCGGCGCATTCGCGGGCAAGGCGCGCAGCGGCGACGTTCATCTGGCGCACACGCGACTCGAGGCGATAGTCCGCCTGCGCAATCGTCGTTGCGGAGAACGTGTTGGTCTCGACGATGTCCGCACCCGCCTCGAAATAGGCATCGTGGATCGCGCGAATCACGTCCGGCCGGGTGAGCACGAGCAGATCGTTGTCCCCCTTGAGCTCGTGGGAGTGGTCATGCAGCCCGCAGGCGGCCGGGCCGCGGAAATCGGCTTCGCCGAGCTTCGCCTGCTGGATCATCGTGCCCATCGCGCCATCCAGGATCAGGATGCGCTCGGCGAGCAGGCGGGCAAGCTCGGCGGTGCGGTCGGGTTGCATGGTCATGGACGTGCGCGCTCCAGAACGAAACGACCCGTTCAGCGGGCGGCCGAGCGGGTCATCGTCGCCGCTTTAGCTGGATTTGTATTGCGCCCGCAAGCTGGATCAAATCGGCGCCCCACTATGATACCCG
This sequence comes from uncultured beta proteobacterium, assembly GCA_963750585.1. GTDB lineage: Bacteria > Pseudomonadota > Gammaproteobacteria > Burkholderiales > Casimicrobiaceae > VBCG01. Next base: position 53,062 of record CAVVRH010000034.1, on the reverse strand, counting down.
ACCGGGGGACGGCGCATGCGGCTCGGTTAACATCGCACTTTGCACGCGCGAGCCCCCATGCTCGATCACGACGTCCTCCGGCTCCTCGAAACGCATTTTCCGCGCGCCGACCCGCCAGGACCTCCGGATCTCGCCGCGCTGCGCGCCGCTGCGGAAGCCGCACCGGAACTCCTCGGTGGGCCCGCCGAACCCGTCGCGTCGTTGCACGACGAGCGCGCCGGCCACGCCCGCGGCGCCGTCCCGATTCGCGTCTATCGGCCCAAAAGCGAAGGTCTTCGCCCGCTCGTCGTTTTCGTCCACGGCGGCGGATGGGTGACCGGTTCGCTCGATTCCCACGACCGCCTCTGCCGTATCCTCGCCAATCGGCTGCAGGCGGTAATCGTCGCGGTCGAGTACCGCTGCGCACCTGAATGTCCATACCCGGCCGCGCTGGACGACTTCGACGCCGCTTGGCACTGGTGCCGCGAGGAGGCCCGCGCGCTCGGCATCGATCCCGCACGCATGATCGTCGCCGGCGACAGCTCGGGCGGCAATCTCGCCGCGGCGCTGGCGATCAGGCTGCGCGCGCGGCACGAGGCACAGCCGGCATTGCAGCTGCTGCTCTACCCTGCGCTCGACGTGCGGACAAGCGGAGGCTCGTACGCGACTTTCGCGACGGGCTTCAACCTCTCGGCGGCGATGATGCGCTGGTATTGGCGGGCCTACGCCGTCGACGCCCCGCCCGATACGCCGGAACTCTCGCCGCTCTCCGCGCCGGACCTTGCGGGCGTTGCGCCGGCGGTCATCGCCGTGGCCGAAGCCGACGTGCTGCGCGAGGACGGGCTATCCTACGCGGCACGCCTTTCCGCCGCCGGCGTTCGCACGCACCTGATCGACTGCGCCGGCATGATCCACGGTTTCCTGCGCTGGTCCGGCGCAGTGCCGGCAGCGGCTCGCTGGATCGACACGATCTGCGCCGCGACGCTTGCGGCACTTCGGGAATGACCGCGGTTTGAACGCAACGCTCCTCGCGTGCTAGATTTGCACTCCATGAAGCACTTGAAGCCCAACGAAGCGCACCAGCTTCTCCAGGACAATCCGCAGGCGGTGTTCGTCGATTGCCGCAGCGAGATGGAATACCTGTTCGTCGGCCACCCGGCGGGCGCCCATCACGTCGCGTGGAACGACGGTCCCGATTGGGACATCAATCCGCATTTCGTCGGCCAGGTGAAGAAGGTCGCGAGCATGAATCGTCCCGTGATCCTGATCTGCCGCAGCGGCCACCGCTCGGTGGATGCGGGCCTTGCGCTCGAGGAGGCGGGCTTCAGCGAGGTCTACAACGTTCTCGAGGGCTTCGAAGGCCCGCTGGACGAGGACCACCACCGCGGCACGCTCGGCGGCTGGCGCAAGGAAGGGCTGCCCTGGGAGCAGGTGTAGCGGCGGCTCGCTGCGCAGCCGGACTCCATCCGCCAACGCATCGCCGTGGCGCCGCTCTTCACGGCCGAACGCGTTTGCCTTGCAATCGCCGTGTGGCGCGACGACTTGGACCTGTACCGGCGTCCCTCGCATTACCGGAGAATATTCATGAACCGCAGACAATGGCTCGCGCTGGCGACCCTCGCGACAATCGCGACAATCGCGACCAGTGCCTTCGCACAAGGCAACTTTCCGATCAAGCCGATTCGCCTGATCGTGCCCTTTGCGCCGGGCGGAACCTCGGAGATCGTGTCGCGCTCGGTCGCACAGGAACTGTCGAACCAGCTCGGCAAGCCGGTGGTCGTCGAAAACAAGCCCGGTGGCGCAGGCACGGTCGCGATGCAGGAAGTCGCGAAGGCGGCGCCCGACGGGTACACGCTGATCCTCGGGCATGTCGGCACGCTCGCCGTCAATCCGTACGCAATGCCCGCGCAGCCCTACGACGTCAATCGCGACTTCGTGCCGGTCGCGCTGCTCGCGCGCGTGCCGAACATCTTCGTCGTCAACGCCGAGCTCGTGCCGGCGAAGAACCTCACCGAGTTCGTCGCGCAGGCCAAGAAGACGCCCGGCAAGCTCAACTACGGCTCGGCGGGCAACGGCAGCGCGGGTCATCTCGCGTTCGAGTACCTAAAGCTCGTCACCGGCATCGACGTCGTGCACGTGCCCTATCGCGGCACCGGGCCGCAGCTACAGGACCTGCTGGGCGGCCGGCTCGACGCGAGCAGTGCAGGCGCGCCCGCACTGCTGCCGCACATCAAGAGCGGCAAGCTCCGGGCGATCGCCGTCGGGACACCGCAGCGCATCGCCGCGCTTCCCGACGTGGCGACTGTCGCCGAACAGGGCTATCCCGACTTCGAAACTTCGCAGTGGTACGGCATCATCGCGCCGAAGGGCACGCCGCGCGATATCGTTCTGAAGCTCAACGCCGAGACCAACAAGGCCCTCGCTTCCAGCGCGGTGACACAGAAGTTCGCCGACGACAACGCGGCGACCGGCATCGGCTCGCCCGAGGATTTCGCGGCGTTCATCGCCAAGGAGCAGGCGCGCTGGAAGCAGGTCGTCGAACGCGGGCAAATCCGGATCGAATGATGGGCGCGGCCGCGTCGGGGACTTGGGCGGTTCCGGGCGCGCGATCTTCGTCGTGGGTTAGCGACGGCAGGCGGCTGCGCCGGTGAGCGCGTACGGCCCGCTTGCGACGGCGTTCCATGTCGCTGCGCATCCGCGCGCAGGTGCCGACGAAATCGCGTGGTACCTGGCGCGCCTGCCGCGCAATGCGGGACCGGTGCTCGAGCTGATGTGCGGCGCGGGCCGCATGCTCGTTCCGCTGCTCGAACACGGATTGCACGTCCACGGCGTGGACCTGTCAGCGACGATGCTCCGCGCGTGCGAAGCCCGCGTCGCCGCGGCCGGCAGGACCACATCGCTCTTCCGCCAGGACGTCCGCGAACTCAACCTGCCGTTCCGCTATGCGGCCGCCTACTGTTCAGCCGGGTCGTTTGCGTTCCTGCCGGACCCATTCGCGGCGACCACGGCGCTTGCCCGCATTCGCGCCCATCTGGTCCAGCCGGCGTTGCTGCTGCTGGATCTCTGTGTGCCGGCTGCGGCCGCCAATCCGCCGGGGGCGGCGCGGGTGGAGGTGCGGTCGTTCACGCTCGAGGACGGATCCCGCCTTTCGCTGCGCTCGGAGTCCACGATCGTTCCCGACGCGCGTCGCGCCGAGGTGCACACGCGTCTGGAGCAGCGACGCGCCGGGCGCATCGCCGCGCGCGAGGATCAGCAAGTCGTCCAGACCTGGCACAGCGAGGACGAGGCACGCGGGCTCCTGACCGACGCAGGGTTCGACGACGTCGCGATCTTGCCTCCGGCACACCCGTTCGCGCCGGACCATGGATTCGCCGTTATCGCACGTGCGTCGGCGTAGCCAACGGCTCTACCAGCTGCCTGACGCACCGCCCCCGCCCGAGCTGCCGCCGCCGCCCGAGAAGCCGCCACCGGAACTGCCTCCGGAACTGTCCCCGCCGCCACTGGTGATCACGACACCGCCGACGCTCGCGTGCCCGGTGCGCTTGAGTTCCTCTGCGGCCTTGCGGTACCACTCGCGGTTGCCGAGCAGGAGCTTCGCAATCGGGAAGCCGATGGCGTAGATCGAGAGCAGCACCAGCGCGCCCTTCACTCCGACCACGACGATCGGGAACATCGCCCAGAAAGGAATGAGGAAAACGTAAAGGAACCAGCCGGTACCCGGAGTCACGATTCCGATGAACGTGAAGATGCCGATCACGCCGAAGATGAACGCCCCGAGCAGGATGCGCATGGGCCAAGGTGGCAGCTGATCCTCGAGGTCCTTCAGGGCGGGCGAGTCGAAAACGCCCTTCGCCGTGACATGCGCATCCTGTCCGATGTCGGCGCTCGCCACCGCCCGGCCTTCGAGCTTCGCGACGATTGCATTGACGCCATCCTGCAGCCCGCCGTCGAAATCGTTGGCCTTGAAACGCGGCGTCATCTGGTTGCGGATGATGCGTGCCGCCTCCGCATCGGGCAGATCACCTTCGAGCCCGTAGCCGACCTCGATGCGCATGCGGCGATCGTTGGGTGCGACGATGACGAGTACCCCGTTGTCCTTGCCCTTCTGTCCGAGCCGCCACGTCTCGAACACCTGCTGCGCGTAGCCCTCGATGCTTTCGCCGGCAAGCGTCGGCACCGTCAGCACGACGACCTGGTTGGTCGTCTTCTGCTCGTGCGCGCGCGCGATCTCCGTCAACCGGTCGCGCGCACCCTGTGACAGGATCGCCGCGTCGTCCACGACGCGACCGGTGAGGTAGGGGACGTCCGCGGCCTGCGCCACGCACGCGGACAGCGCGAGCAGCGTGCCGAGGAATGTGGCCCGGATGCTCGCAACGCTCATGCCCCGCGCTCCTCGAGCGGCCGATCCGGCACGACGTTCAACCGGTCGCCGTGGCCCACGAATCCCTTGGCGGCGAGCAGGGTCTCCAGCGCGGACAGCCCCGCTTGCACCGCGTCCGCGAGTTCGCCGGCACGTAGCCCCAGCGCGACCGGCGCGATGACCGCCTGCCACTCGTGCGGCTCGATGCGACCTGCGTAGCCCTGGTCCGCGTGCACGACGACCCAGCGTTCGAACAGGCCGAGAACGATCAGCACCGCCTGTCGCCCCGGGGATCCGTGCATGCCGCGAGCGAGGAACATCGACTCGGCGTATTGGCGTACCTCGGCTTCGGCACGATTGTGGCGGACGAACAGGCGTCCGTAGCGGGGCAGGTACATCGCGCAGAGCGCATTCGTCACACCGGCAGCGAGCACCGCGACGACCGTCGGCAAGACCCCGGGCCCGTCGGTCCAGCCGGTGCGAAGCGCGTCGAAGAGCGCGAGCGCGAAAGCAGCGAATGCAACGCCGAGCGCGAATGCCTTCCAGCGGATCTCCGGGTAGCGATCGGCGCGTCCGACGACGGCGACGACGACCTCGGTCCCCGTGCGCGCTTCGATCCCGCTCACGTGCGCACCGATCGCAGACGCTTCGTCGCCGGTCAGGTGCACGGCGATCCTATGATCGAGTCCCCCGCTTCCGGCGACAGCGCGAGCCCCAGGTAGACCACGCCGGGCAACGGATTTGCGTAGTAAGGCGCGGTCGGACGGAAGCCGACGCTTCGATAGAGGGATTGCGCCTCGGCCATCGACTGCAGCGTGTCGAGCCACAGCTCCCGGTAGCCTATGGTCCGCGCCTCGTCGAGCAGCGCCGCGACGAGGCGCCGCCCGATGCCTCGGCCGCGCGCCTCCGGTTCGACGTAGAGGCGCTTCACTTCGCCCACGCTGCCCGACGACCGGTCGGCCACCGCAAGCGGGCGCAGCGCCACGCAGCCGAGCGCAGCATTATCGCGGAGCGCCAGCAGCAATCGTCCCCGCGGCGGCGCATAGTCGCCCGGAAGCGAAGCGAGCTCGAGCGCGAAATTCTGGAAGCAGAGATCGACGCCGAGCGCCGCCGCGTAGGTCTCGAACAGCGCGCGCACCGCGGCGACGTCCTGCGCGCCTGCGGCCTGCCGGATCACCACCGGCGCCATGTCGTCCGCAGGCATCAAGGCGGCCGGCGGGCCGTTCACTTGCTGACGAGCAGGTGCTCGAGCCAGGCGTTGGGCAGCAGCTCGCGCAAGGTTGCGAAGGCGCCATCGGGCAGCAGCACCTCGCACTCGAGATTGCGGCGATCGATCTGGATCAGGAGCTCGCGGCAGCGGCCGCAGGGCGCGACGACGCGGTCCTTGTTCACTGCGACGATTCGCTTCACCAGCGTCTCGCGATCCTTCAGCATGTCCGCGACGGCAGCGTGCTCGGCGCAGAACCCGATGCCGCACGCGAGCTCGACGCAGATGCCGGTGTAGATCCGGTCGTTGCCGCCCACGAGCGCCGCAGCGACCGCCCCCGCCTTGAGCGACGGCTTGATCAGCTCGAACTCGCCGACGTGGCGGCGGGCTTCGGCGATCAGCGCGTCGTCTTGCATGCCGACCGCCCGCTCTGGGCCCTGTTCGCTCATGCGGGCATCGTGTGCGGAGGACCTAGGGAGCCTCTGCACAAGTGCACACGAATGCGCTGCAGGGCCGAATGCGGATGAATGCGAGACGCGCGACGAAGGTCGTAGCCGAGCCTACGATGCCGAGGAGCGCGGCGCAGGCGCCGCATTCGGCAGCAGCCCGGAGGGACAGGCGGTTCGGGCGGTCTGTTTTGTCGCGAGGCTTGCCAAGGGGGCCGGCCATTGGCTGCGCCTCGCTTCGCGCATCCCATCCCGAACCGCCTGTCGCAATCGCGCGCACTTGTGCAGAGGCTCCCTAGCTCGTCCGCTCGCAGGTGCCGACCTTGAGCTCGCTGCCCGGGTAACCGGACTGCAGTTCCTTGAGCCTTACGACGACGGGCTGCGACGGGTCGCGTACGACAATCGCGTTCTGGCCCGCACTCTGTTCTCGGCGCACCGCTTTCGCGCCGGTGACGCCCTGCTGGGCGAGCGCGTCGGCCCGTGCAACGGCAGCCGCCTCGGTGCGAAATGCGCCGAATGCGAGGTTGAACTGACCCTTGCCGTTGTCGATGACGACCGTCTCGCCGATTCCCCGCGCCCGAAGTTCAGCAACCCGCCGCTCGGCCATCGCTCGCGTGGCGAACGGCCCGAGCATCGGCGACCACGCGCCTTCCACGTCCACCCGCCTCTGCGTGAGCAGCGGGCCGAGTGCGAGCGGCGCGAGGTCGCTGAGCGCGCGCGCGCGCTCGGTGTCCGACAACGGCCCCCACTCGATACAGACATCGGCGAGCGCAGCCATCTTCGCAGGGCCGAGCGCCGCCACTTCCTGCGCGGAGAGGATCTTGATCTTGTCGGGCTGCACCTGTTCGGCGAGGCGCGCCGGCTCGCCGCCGCTGAACGAGTCAAGCCGCGTGTACGCGAAGAGCGTCAGATTGGCGAGCAGCAGAAGGATGATGACGGTGCGCATCGAGTCGGTCGAAGCGGCCGGCCAGCGACATCACGCAGCAAGCGGGTCCGCGAGCACCAGCACGCCTTCGAGCACGAGATTATCCACGACCTCAACCGGCGGGGCGAGATGCGGCGCCACTTCCGGTGCGGCGCCGCCGGCGGCGTAGACACAGGCTTGCCGCTGACCGGCGGTCAGCCGCAGGCGCATGAGCTCGATCGCCCCGCACACGGCCTGCAGCGCGCCGGAGTGCAGCGCATCGGGCGTGTTCGTGGGGAAATCGTGGTAATCGCCGGGCGGCACCTTGAGCGCGGCCGTGTTCTCCGCGAGCGCACGCAACATGAGGCGCATGCCCGGGAGAATGAAGCCGCCACGGAAGACACCGTCGGCGTCGAGCGCATCGACGGTGACCGCGGTACCGGCATTGACGACGACACATGGTGCCGGTGCGGCGCCGCCTTCGAGAACACGCCGGCGCGCTGCGACCAGCGCGGCCCAGCGGTCGGGCCCGAGTTGGGAGGGCCGTTCGTAGCGGTTGGTGACACCGGCGGCAGCGGGCGTCGCCACCAGCCAATCGACAGACAGGCGCCAGCGCGTGAGCTGACCCTCGACGCGCACGCGCGCGGCTTCACCGGCGACATTGACGCCGACCGCACGCGTCGGGCGCGGCAGGTTCTGCCAGTCGCGCAGCGCCAGAGTGCCAATGTCCGCATTTGGGATGACACCCTGCACCAGCCAGCCACGCTGGCCGTGCAGGCCCCACTTCATGCGGCTGTTGCCGACGTCGATGACGAGGATCTGGCTCATCGCGCACTCGGACCGGCGGAATCCTTCGCGCCGCGGACAGCCGACTCCGGGGACCGGCGCGCGCGGGCGCTACGCGCGCCGCAGCGAGATCTCGCCGGAAAGGAATCGCGCGCGGCGTGGGCCATCCGCGAGCACGAGCGCACCGCTTGCGTCCACGCCGGCAACCTTGCCGGTGACTGCCGCACCATCGGGCAGGAGGAGCTTGACCGGCTTGCCCTGATACGCATGGCGGTGCTGCCACTCGACGGCAAACGGCGCAAACCCTTCCTTGCCGTAGAGCTCGAGCGCCGCAGCGAGCTCGGTGATGAGCCGCGCGAGCAAACGATTGCGGTCGATCGGCGGCGCGCCGCGTCCCGCAACACTGGTAAGGTCTGTGACCGGCTGCGCGATGTCGCGCCGCAACTCCCGCGGCAGGCGCACATTGAGCCCCACGCCGACCACGACCGTCGAAGGACCGAGGGCATCGCCGTTCAGTTCGACCAGGATGCCGCCGAGCTTCAGGTGGCGATGGATGAGGTCGTTCGGCCACTTGAGCTCGACGCCCGCCAGCCCTTCCTTTTCGAGTGCGCGCACGACGGCGACGCCTACCGCGAGCGAAAGTCCGGCAAGAAAGCCCGCTCCCTGCTCGAAACGCCAGCCGAGCGAAAACGTCAGGCTGCCGCCCGCCACGGCCGACCAGGCGCGGCCACGACGGCCGCGTCCGGCCGACTGCCACTCCGCCGCGAGTGCCGCGCCGTGAATGTCACGCCGCTGCGCACGGCGCAGCAACTCAGACGATGTCGAGTCAAGCTGGTCGGCGAGCTCCAGATGGATCGGCGGCGAGGCCGGCGTTTCGATCGCCGGCTCGTTCGGCCGCAAGGCGATGTCGTCGTCCTGCGGTGGACGCACCGGCGCGAGTCCGTTGCTTGCAAGCTTGACGCCGAGGTCGGTGAGCGCCTCGCGCACCCGCGCCGCATCGAGGAAGTCCGGCGCAGTGACCAATCGATAGCCGCGTCCGCGTACCCGCTCGAGCGACAATCCGGCGGTCTCCGCTTGCCGCAGCAACTGGGACACGCGCGCGCGCGTCAACCCCACCCGCGCGGCGAGATCCTCACCGGAGTGGAAAGCGCCATCGGAAAGCTGGCGCAGCAGCGAGAAACCAAGCGGAGTAAGCACTAACCTTCAATCCCTGTCGAGCAGGAGACTTTATCAGATCGGGCGCCCGATTGCACCCGTTTTGCACAAGAGATGAGGCTGAAGTGCGGTCGAAGGCGCGCAATTCAACCGGGAATGCCCTGCGCCGACGGTCCGGCCCCGCGACGCGACTCCGCAGCGCAACATACCCAAGGATGACCACGCGGAAGAGCGAGCGTTCCCTACCGGCTCGGGAAATCGATCGACGAGCTGTCTCCTCGCTCACTGCCGAAATCACGGCACGTCGAATCAGCCTTTCAGCACGCCCCGCCGGATCTGGTCCAGTTCGATCGACTCGAACAATGCGCGGAAATTACCTTCCCCGAATCCCTCGTTGCCCTTGCGCTGGATGATTTCGAAAAAAATCGGGCCGATCACGGTCCTGGTGAAGATCTGGAGGAGCATTTCCTCCTCGGCCGGCGCTCCGTCGATCAGGATTCGGTTGGCCGCGAGCCGCGCGGTGTTCTCCTTGTGGCCGGGCAGGCGGGCAGCAAGCTGCTCGTAGTAGGTGTCGGGCGTGTCCTGGAACGCGACCTGGCGCTCGCGCAGCGTCTCGACGGTCGCGTAGATATCGTCCGTCCCGAGCGCGACGTGCTGGATGCCTTCACCACGGTAGTCGCTCAGGTATTCCTGGATCTGGCTCCTGTCGTCCGAGGATTCGTTGATCGGGATGCGGATCTTCCCGCACGGCGATGTCATCGCCTTCGACCTGAGCCCCGTGAGCTTGCCTTCGATGTCGAAGTAGCGGACCTCGCGGAAGTTGAAAAGCCGCTCGTAGAAGCCCGCCCACTCCGCCATTCTTCCGCGATGCACGTTGTGAGTCAGGTGGTCGATGTAGGTTAGGCCCGCGCCGCGCGGGTGCTGGTCCGCGCCCGGCAGCGGCACGAAGTCGACGTCGTAGATCGACACGCCCGCGCCGTCCCGGGGATAGCGGTCCACGAGATAGATCAGCGAATCCCCGATGCCCTTGATTGCGGGGATGCTGAGCTCCATGGGCCCCGGGTGCGCCTCGACGCCCCACGCGCCGTATTCGACGCATCGGCGATAGGCGAGCGCCGCATCCTTCACGCGGAAGGCGAGCGCGCAGATTGACGGACCATGCACCCGCGCGAACGACTGGGCGAAGCTTCCTGCCTCCGCGTTGACGATGAAATTGATCCCGCCCTGCCGATAGAGCAGCACGTCCTTGCTGCGATGCCTTGCAATCGCGGTGAAGCCCATCTGCTCGAACAGTCGCCCGAGCGCCGCCGGATCGGGCGCCGCATACTCGATGAACTCGAAGCCGTCGGTGCCGAGCGGGTTGTCCCACAAACTGCCAGCCTGTTCAGCGGCCATGGAGACCTCGAGTGAAACCATCGGCCGCCCGAAGTGGCAGCCACCTGCCGCTCGAAGTATAGGGGTCGCCGGCTCGTCCGGGTACATGACGACCGTCGCTCCGTCCGGAGGAGCGCGCTCGTGCAATCGCGCGCACTTGTGCAGAGGCTCCCTAGCGTCACAGGACGTCGCGTGCCGCGCGCGCCAGCTGCCCCGCCTGCTCGTCGACCGTATCGCAGACGTACCGCGCGCCGAATTCCACGAGCCACGCGTGTTCGGCCGTAGTTGCCGCGGTCGCGACGATTTCGATCCGCGGGTTGAGCGTGCGGGCCGCCATGCAGACTCGCATCACGTGGGCGAGCGGAAGTTCGCAGACGATCAGCACGCGCGCGAACCGGACTCCCGCGGCGAGCAGCACCTCGTCGCGCGCCGGATCGCCGCTGACGCGGGGGCTTCGCCCCTGTCGGACGGCGAGTGTGCGGCGGCCAGGTCGGGGTCGATCACGGTCCACGCAACGCCGAGATCGCGCAGGCGCTCGCCGACGCGGTGCGCCATCGGGCCTCCGCCGGCGACGATGACGTCGTGTGCCGCATGGTCGTGCACGGCCGCGGCCGATGCCTCGGGACCGGCCGCGAGCCGGCGTTCGGCGATTCGGAACAGCAATGGATTGAGCGCAATGGAAACGATTGCGCCGGCTACGAGCGCGGCCATCGCCTCGCGGGGCAGCAGACCCATCGCGCCGGCGAGGCTTGCGAGAATGAACGAGAACTCGCCGATCTGCGCAAGTCCTACTGCGACGGTTGTCGCCGTGCGCGACGTGTCGCGCATGACACGCACGATGACGAATGCGACCGCCGGCTTCACCAGCAACACGATCGCCACGACCCCAGCGACGAGCCACGGCTCGCGCACCGCGAACGCAGGATCGAACAGCATCCCGACGGACACGAAGAACAGCGCCGAGAACACGTCGCGGAACGGCGCCATGTCCGCTGCCGCCTGTGGCCCGAAGCGCGACTGCCCCACGACGAGCCCCGCGAAGAAAGCGCCGAGCGCGACCGACACTTCGAACACCGCGCTCGCGAGCAACGCGACGCCCAGCGCCACGACAAATACGGTCAGCGTGAAAAGCTCCGCCGAGCGCGTGCGAGCGACGCGCTCCATCAGGCCGGCGAACAGCCGTGTGCCCGCAAGCCAGACGAGCGCTGCGAAGGCCAGCACCTTGCCGAGCGCGACGAGCACGGCGATCCCGAGCGAGGACGACCCCCCGGATCGTGCGGCGACCACGGGCAGGACGACGAGTGCGGCAACCGTAAACAGATCCTCGACGATGAGCCAGCCCATCGCGACGTGGCCGTCGTGCATCGAAAGCCGTTGCCGCTCGAGCAGCATCTTGGTCAGCACGACCGTGCTCGCGACACCGAGCGCCATGCCGAACACCGCCCCGGCCGCATGTGACCAGCCCAGCACCCGAGCGAGCGCCCACCCCGCCATCGCCGCCACCGCGGTCTGCGCGATGGCGCCCGGCAACGCAATTCGCCACACCCGCAACAGCGCATCGGGATGAAAGTGCAATCCGACGCCGAACATCAGCAGGATCACGCCGATCTCCGCCATCTGCGCAGCAAGCTCGACGTCGGCAACGAAGCCGGGCGTGTGCGGTCCGACCAGCACGCCGGCGAGCAGGTAACCCACGAGTGTCGAAAGGCCGAGATGCTGCGTGAGCGCACCGAGGATCAGCGCGAAGCACAGCGCACCGGCGAGCAGCGTGATGACGGTCAGGTCGTGCATTGCCATCCGATTCTAACGGCGGCCCGGGCACCCCGCCGTCCCACGCCGACGGTTACCCGTCCATCGTCGCGAGGATCGCCCGCTCGACCCGCGCTGACAGCGTGAGCCTCCAGGCGCTGGAGTTGTCGCGCGCGGCGAGCCAGCACGCGGTGTCGGCGACGGTCTGCGCGAGAGGGCGCGTGGCGAGTCCAGCCTGCCGGGCCTTGTCGCAATTCACGCGCAGGAAACCCGCCGCATCGGGCTCGGAAGGCGGAAGCCACAGCGGCAGGCCAACCCATGGCTCGACGCCATGCGCGACCGGCAGGTCCTCGTGCACCCAGACCGGCTCCGGCGGCGAGGTGGCCGCGCCGCACGCCGCGGCGACCAAGTGCCGCCCGAGGAACCGGGTGCCGCCAAGCAGCAGCAGCTTCATTGCTGCGCGAGCTTCGCGAGCATCGCGGCATGCAACGACGGATCGCCGCACGCGAGCACCGACCCGCCGTCGTAGCAGGAACCGCCGCGCCAATCGGACACGACTCCGCCCGAGGCCTCGATGATCGGGATCAGCGCCTGGATGTCGTAGGGCTTCAGACCCGTTTCAATGACGACATCGACCAGGCCCATCGCGAGCTGCGTGTAGCAGTAGAGATCGCCGCCGTAGCGCGTGAAGCGCGCGGGGCCGGCCACCATCGCGAACGCAGCCTGCTCGGCGTCGGATACGAACTGCCGCGGGTCGGTGGTCGCAACGACCGCGTGCGCGTGCGCTGCGCACCGGCGCGTGCGCAGCGTGCGGCGCTCGTCACCCCTTCGCCACTCCGCCTTGCCGCCGACCGCGGCGCAGAAGAGCTCGCCCACGAAGGGCTGGCAGGCGACGCCGACGATCGGTCGCGTGCCGTCGTTCAGCGCAAGCAGCGTTCCCCAGTGCAACTGCCCGAGTATGAAGCTCTTCGTTCCGTCGATCGGATCGATCACCCACGTGTACGGAGAGGTGCCGGGCTGCCTTCCGTGCTCTTCACCGAACACGCCGTGCGTCGGATACGCGCGCGCGATCGCGTCGCGGATCACGGTCTCGGCGGCGCGGTCGGCGATCGTCACCGGGTCGTAGCCAAGCGGGCTCCCCTTGTCCTCGATCTCGATCGCGACGCGGAAGTGCGGCAGGATCGCGGGAATCGCGGCCAGTGCGGTGCGGCACGCGAAATCCAGGTAACGGTCCAACTCGGTCATGCGTTGCGCGGAACGATCGCGAGGCCGGTCAGCTTCTCCTGCGCCTCGACGAGCGACGCGACGTACTTGTCGCCGAATCCGAGCGCATTCGCCGTGACCAGGCTCTGGTGCACGGCTTCGCCGATGATCGACGGCAGCATCATCGACTCCGTGAAATGCGTGTAGTAGCGCAGGTCCTTGGCCGCGTTCTGGAGCGTGAACTTGAGACCGGTCAGATCACCCCCTTGCAGCATGCGGCCGACGATCATCTGGAACAGTCCCGAGTTCACCGCGCCGGCCGAGACCAGCTCGTGCAGCTTCGCAAGCGAAAGCCCGGACTTGACTGCAGCCGCGCACGCCTCGGCAGTGGCGGTGCAGATCGCCTGCGCGATGAAGTTGTTGATGAGCTTCAGGATGTGTCCATGCCCGGGCGGCCCGGCGTGGACGATGTTCTCGCAGAAGGCGGAAAAGACGGGCTTGAGCCTGGCGAACACCGCGTCCTCGGCGCCCACCATGATGTTGAGACGCCCTTGCTCCGCCTCAACGGGCGTGCGGGCCAGCGGTGCGTCGACGAACGTGACGCCGAGCGGCGCGAGCGAGTCGCGCATGCGCGTGGTGGTCGCCGGCTCGCTGGTCGACGTGTCGACGACGATCAGGCCCTTGCGAGCGGCAGACGCGATCCCGTCCTTTCCATGGACGATCTCCTCGACCTGCGGCGCACCGGTGACGCAGAGGATCACGATGTCCGCGTTGCGGGCGACCTCGGCGTTCGTCGCGACCTCCTTGGTGCCCGCCGCCAGCAGATCCTCGAGCGGCTTGCGGTTGTGGTGCACGCGAACCGTGAGCGGGAACCCCTTGGTAACGAGGTTCTTCGCGATGCCATGGCCCATGAGTCCCAGACCAACGAAGCCAATGCGCGGCCGGTCCATGCTGTCTTCCTCCATTGCCGTTGCGGAAAGCGGCAAGCTTATCAGTCAACGGCCGCCGGCTCGCGCGGAACCGTTTGCCTGGCGGCGGCCCGCCGGCGCTCGTGCACCGTGATCAGAAGGCCGCTCGTGGCGATCACCGCCATGCCGGCCAGCGTCCAGCCGTCGGGGAACGTGCGGAAGACGACCCAGCCGATCATCGTCGCCCAGATGAGCTGCGTGTACGTGAAAGGGGATAGCGCGGAAGCGGAGGCACGCTGGAACGCGCGCAGGAACAGGTAGTGCCCGAACGTTCCGAAGAGGCTCGCGATCACCAGCAATGCCGCGTCCATCCACGAGATCGCAAACGGCCAGTCGAGGAACGGCACGACGAAGGACATCACGGTCGTGCTGACGAGCGCCGGGAAGAACAGCGATACCCGCCAGTCCTCGTGCGCCAGCTTGCGCGTCATGATCTGGAAGATGCCGTAGAAGCCGGCCGCGCAGAGCGCAAGCAGCGCGGCGCCCTGGAAGACCTCGGAGCCGGGACGCACGATCAGCAGCATACCGAGGATGCCGGCGACGACGAACGCGATGCGGATGTTGGTCATGCGCTCGTTCAGGAACATGACGGCCATCACGCTGACGATGACCGGTGTCGAGTAGTTGATCGCCGTCGCGTCGGCGAGCGGCAGGTACTTGAGCGCGCTCATGAAGCAAACCGAGGAGCCCATGAGCAATGCGCCGCGCGTGAGTTGCATGCCGAAATGCCGGGTGCGCACGAGGCCTGACCCGATCTGGGGGCCGAGCCAGATCAGCAACGCGAGCACCTGCATGCCCCATCGCGCCCAGACGAGCAGCGGCACCGGGTAATGCTGCGCAAGCAGCTTGATCGACGAGTCGAGCACTGCAAAGCAGAGCGTCGAGCCGACGATCATCAGCACTGCGGACAGCGGCAACGCAGGGGGATCGTGCCTCACCGTCGATCGGGGTCGATTGCCCGGGCCGGCTGTCGGGTTGGGTCGGGGGATGTTACCAACGCGGCATGGCCACCGCCACACCGAACCGCCGGGAGGCACAATCCGCTACCTGCGGCGGTTCGGTGTGTGTGTCCTGTGGCGCCAGCGGCGGATCAGCATGCGGAGGCGACCGAACGTCCAATGGTCGTTCACGACGAAGTTCGCGACGCTCGCGATCACGATCGCCAACACGTTTGCCACCAGGTAATGCATGTGGCGCGCAAACAAGTGCGTCAGCGCGAACTGCAGCGCGATGCCGAGCCAGCAGGCGATCGCGTACTGGCCGAACTGCACGAGGATCGGGGTGGGCACGTGCTCGCGCCGGTCGAGCCAGGTCCAGGCGCGGTTCAGAAGGAAGTTGTTGATCGTGGCGAAGAAGATCGCAACCGCGAGCGACACGTTGAGCCGCAGCGACGGCGGCTCGATCGCCCGGAAGGCGAACTCCTGCGCGAGATAGAGGACCACCACGTTGACGACCGTCCCGGACGCGCCGACGACGCCGAACTTGATGAAGCGATGGCGCAGCAGCCGGCCGACGACCGGAAGGCGGTGAAGCCGTTCGACGAGCGTCATCCGGCGCCCTTCGCCTCGTCCGGACGGGCGCGGGTCACGACGGCGCGCGCCTCGACGAGCACCCGATCGGGCGCAATGCGTTTCAGGCACTGGTTGTCGCCGTCACAGGGAGAGTTGCGATGGTTGTAGGCGGTGAGGCACGGCGAGCAGGGAAGTGCAAGATGCAGGCAGCTCGCACGCTTGCCGAGCGGACCGTAGAGCTGCGGGGTTTCGGGGCCGAACAATGCGACCGTCGGCACCGCGGCAAGCGACGAGAACTGCGCCGGACCGCCGTCGTTGGTGACCAGCAGCGCCGCGCGCCCGAGCAGCGCGACCAGTTCGCGCACCGACTTCGTGTAGCCCGACAGGTCGACGCAGTCCGGATGTCCGATTGCCTCCCCGAGCGCGCGGGAGAGCGGCTTGTCGGCGGGCAACCCGATGATCGCCACGACATACCCCTCGTCGAGCAGTCCGGACACGAGAATGCGCCAGTGCGCGATCGGCCATGCGCGGATGGGCAGGATCCCCCCGCTCGGATAGACGAGCGCGAGCCGTCGCCCCGCAAGCCGCGGGAAGTCGCCGTCGAGCCGCGCGTTGAACGCCTCCACCTCGCCGGGCGCGAAGGCGGGCGCCGGCAACGGGATGTCGTCCTCGTCCTCGCTCTCCTTGTCGAGCGGATGTGTCGTCGACTCGAGTGCCCGTGCGAGCGTCAGGAACTGCAACGAAAGGTGGCGATAGGGGTTGTACAGCACCGGCCGGTTGATGAACGAGCCGCGGTAGAGCCCTTCCTGGGTGTGGCGATGGAAACCCGCGCGAAGCGGGGCGCCCGACAGCCACGACAGCAGGCTGCTGATCCGCGCGAAGAGCTCGCAGTCGAGCACCGCATCGGGCCGCAGCCGGCGCATCGTGCGGATCGCAGCGAACAGCGTGCGCACGAGTCCCCCGAGCGAGCCGTCGTCGACGGGAATGACGTTCTCGGGCGGCACGGTCGCCATCAGGTCGAGCACCTCGCGATTCTTGCCGAACAGCATCACATGCACCGTCGCGTCCGGGTAGCGCGCGCGCAGCAACGCAAACATCGGCTGCGCAAGCACGAGACTGCCCATCTCGGAGAGCAGGATCACGACGATCCGCCGCGGCGACGGCGGTGGTGCGCGCCGTGGCAGCACGCGGTCGAGCAGCGACGCGAGCGCGCAGAGCGGCACGCCGACGTATCGATCGATCGCGCGTTGGAAGTCGATGTTCATCGCGGCTGCGCGGGGGGGCGATAGCCGTAGACGACGCGCGCATGGTAGGTGCCGACCGCCACGCCACCCTTGTGCGCGGTCAGCGTCAGCACCGGCCCGAGACGCGTGGCGGCGGCGGCCACCCGCGGATCGTCGACGTCGTCGCGCCGGCGCGCGATCACGATGAGGTCGTGTCCGGCAAACGCCTCGCGCGGGAACCAGTACTCGTACATCAGCGCGTTCTCGTCGTAGAACAGGTGCCGGCTCGCGGTGTCGCGGGCGCCGTCGCCGCGCGGATCGTAGAAGGCCATCTCGTCGGCGGTGTTGTGCTTGTCGAGGCCCACGACCGATGGCCGGCGCCCGGTCTCGCGCAAGACGTCGTCCTCGATGCCCTGCACCTGCCGTCGCAGGTCGCGCCAGCCCATCTCGAAATAGTGATGGTGCGCCCGCACGCCCGCAACACCCCAGACCGGGTAATAGAAGAGTCCGTACGCATAGACCAGCATGAGCGCATGCACGAGCGGAATCCAGCTTCGCGCGAGCAGGCGATCGAGCCCGTTCGCGCCGATCGGGACCCTCGCCATTGTTGCAGCGAGCGCCGGCAGCACGGCGAGCCAGATCGGTCCCGTCCAGTGGATCTTGGTCTCGGCCCTGACGCTCGCAAACGCCAGCACGGCAAGCGGTACCAGCGCGAAGACGAGCATGAACAAACGCTTGCGTCCCGCAAGCACGTCGGCATCGTCCGCTTGCGACGACGCGAGCGACCGTGCTGCGCCCGCCGCATCCCTCCGCCGCAGCAGGCGCCACAGTGCCAGCACGCCGAGCGGTGTCAGCAGCACGACGACGAAGCCCACGAACTCGTGCAGGCTGAACTGCGGCTGCGCTCCCGCGAGCCGACGCGATCCCTGGAACGTGAACGACGCCCAATCGTTGCGGACGTTCCACACGATCACAGGCAGGAACAGCAGCAGCGCGAGCAGCGCCCCGCCCCACGCCCATGGCGAGAGCAACACACGCCGCGAACGCGCATCGACAACGATGAACACGAGCGCAGCAAGCGGCACCAGCACCATCGTGTACTTCGACAACATGCCGATGCCGATGGCGGCACCGGCGCCGAGCCATGCGGCGGGCTTGTCGCCCAGCATCGCGCGCTGCAGGAAGAAGAGCGCCGCGGCCCACGCCGCGGCGAGTGGCGCGTCCGGCGTCATCAGCACGCCGATCACGAAAAAGAATGGCAGCGTCGCAGCGAGCAGTGCTGCCAGCGATGCATTGCGCAGGCCGGCCATGTCCCGTGCGTAGCCGACGATGAACCCCAGCATCACTCCCCACGCGAGCACCGCGGGCAGCCGCACGAAGAACTCGCCGCCGCCCAGCGCGAGCGACGCAGCGATGAGCCATGCGACGAGCGGAGGATGATCGAGATAGCCGATGTCGAGATGTTGCGCGTAATTCCAGTAGTACGCCTCCTGCGGTGCGAGCTCGATCTGCCCCAGGTAGACGAGCCGCAGCACGAACAGGTAGGCGATCGCGAGCAGTGTCGCGACGCCGATGTCGTTCTCGCGCGCGCCGTCGGCCAATGCGCCAAGCCCGAGCCAGAGGGTCAGCGCACCCACGCCCGCCGCCGGCACGATCGCGACAACAGGCGGAACGTACCCGGCAAGCAGCGAGAGCACGCCCGCCCGCAGCGGAAAGGCGAGCGCGACGACCAGGAAGAACGTCGCTCGCGGACGCGGCATGGCAATGCCGCGCAAGGCGATGGTCGCCACAGCTAGCGCCGACGGCAAAGGCGCCCGCCTGCGCGAACTCGAGGCGCAATCCCGCGGCGTGAAGCAGCGCGAATGCAGCGACGTCGGCCGCCGCAGCCGCGGCGGCGGCACGCCACCCGCGGCGCGCCAGCGAACGAGTCCGACGGGGGCGAGTGCGGCGAGGGAAATCATGCCGTTCGGCGCGACATGCCCGTCTGCTGCGACAAGGGGCGAGGGAACATGCGCTCGGGGCGGATGGAAGGACCCCGGCGCGCGCGGCAGGGTCGGGCTGGAGCGGGTGAAGGGAATCGAACCCTCGTCGTAGGCTTGGGAAGCCTCTGCTCTACCATTGAGCTACACCCGCGCTGGGCGGCATTATAGCTGCGCGCGGCCTCGCGCAACGTCACGCAGACCCGCGCGGGCTGCGTGCGCGCCCATGGCCGCGAACGGCGCGCATCGGACGCTCACAGCAGCGGGCTCATCACTCCGGCCGCGTTCTCGGCGAACCGGCGCCATTTCGGCCGCGCGCGCCACGTGCTCAGGTCGAGAGCTCGCGAGGCCCCCTCGTAACGCCGGTGCAGCGTACGCAGCTGCCGCGCGAACCCGCCGCCGTAGACGACCGTGGACACCTCGAAATTGAGCTCGAAGCTGCGCAGGTCGAGATTCACGGTGCCGAAGATCGCGAGCTCGTCGTCGACCAGCACGCTCTTGGTGTGCAGCAATCCGCCTTCGAACAGCAGGATGCGCACGCCGGCCGCGAGTAGCGCATCGTTGTATCCGGCACTCGCGTAGGTGACGAGCGTCGAATCGTTGCGGCGCGGCACGATGAGTGTGACGGCGACGCCACGCAGGGCCGCACTGGTGAGTGCGACCAGCAGCGCGTCGCCCGGAACGAGGTAGGGTGTCGTAAGCGTGATCTCCCGGCGCGCCGCGTAGATCGCGGACAGCAGCGTCGGCTCGATGCGATGGTCGGCGATCAGCGGTCCGGACGGAAATATCTGCAGCGCGTCGGGACCGGCGAGCCTCGCGTCGGTGATCGGGGGCGGCAGGAGCGCGCCCGAGCCATCGCTGATCTGCATCGCGGTCATCACGCCCGAGACGGCCTCGAACACCCATGCTGCGGGGCCTTCGACACGCGCCATCGCGTCGACCCACTCGCCCACGCCCGCGTCCTGCTTGAAAAACCGCGGATCCGCGAGATTCATGCTGCCGGTGAACGCGACGCGGCGGTCGAACACCGCGATCTTGCGGTGATCGCGCAGGTCCAGGCGCACGAACGCGATGCGGATCGGGTTGACCGGCAGCACGGGTATCACCTCGATTCCCGCATCGCGCATCCGCTGTGGGGCGGGGCCGCGCAGGAACGGCCGGCTGCCGAGATAGTCGATCAGCGCGCGCACCTTGACACCGCGGCCCGCCGCACGGATCAGCGCGGCGATGAACTCGTCGACGAGTCCACCCTCGCTCCAGATGTAGAACTCGAGGTGGATCGTATGCCGGGCAGCGTCGGCTTCCGTAATCAGCGCCCGCAGGATGTCGTCGCTGTCGGCGAGCAGTGCTACTCGGTGACCGCGCAGCACCGGAATGGCCACCGAGGCGTCGGTAAGCCGCGCGACCGGCTCGGCGCCGAACCCGAGGCTCGCCGGATCGACGATCAAGTCGGAGGGAATGCTGGCAAGCCACGAGACGAGTTGCGGGCGGACGGTCCGGGCATTCTGGATCCATCGCGCGCCGAGGCGTCGCTCGCCGATCAGCAGATAACCCACGGCGCCGGCGAAAGGCACGAGAATGATCAGAAACAGCCATGCGAGCGTCACTCCCGGCGGGCGACGACGCGCAAACAGCCGCAGCGCGACCGCGAGTGCGACGAGGACCTGCAGTGTCGCGACCGCGCCCGCAAGCCATTTCGGATCGGGCGTCGCGATCAAGGCGGCGCTCCGCAGGAACGCGGCGCCCCGCCGTGCGTGGAACGCGCGGCGAAGCGAAGACAGTCGTGCGAAGGCGACATCGAAGGCACGCGCGGCCGATGGTATGGCACCATGGTAGCCGATCGCGGCAAGAACCCGCGATGACCAGGCGCCCGCCTCGGCCGCGTCCGTTCCAGATCGTCGCGAATGAAATGGCAACCCGTCCCCAAATCCCCAACGTGCTCACCATCGCGGGCGTGGACCCCTGCGGCGGCGCCGGCGTGCTCGCCGACGTCAAGGCGATGAGCGCGCTGGGCGCGTACGCGTGCGCGGTTGTCGCGGCGCTCACCGCACAGAACACCAGAGGCGTCACCGGCATCCACGGCGTGCCTGCCGACTTCATTGCGTTGCAGATCGACACGTTGTGCGCGGACGTGCGCATCGACGCAGCGAAGATCGGCATGATAGGCGGCACCGCCGCGATCGTTGCCGTGGCCGACCGCCTGGCGCACTGGCGGCTGCCTCACGTCGTGCTGGACCCGGTCATGGTGGCGAAAAGCGGCGATGCTCTGCTGGCGCGCGATGCGACGGGCGCGTTGCGGGATTCGCTGTTGCCGTGCGCGACCGTGATCACGCCCAACTTGCCGGAAGCGGGCGTGCTGCTGGAAGCACGCGCCCCGGAGACGCTGCGCGAGATGTACCGTGCGGTCGAACGGCTGCGCGAGCGCATGGCGCACGACGGCGAACGCTGGGTCCTGCTCAAGGGTGGGCACCTGCCAGGCGGCGATGCGACCGACCTGCTGTTCGACGGCGACCGCATGATCGAGCTCGCTGCCCGGCGCGTGGATACGAAGAACACGCACGGCACGGGCTGCACGCTTTCCGCTGCGCTAGCGGCGCTGCTGCCACGGTCTCCCGACGTGCCTGCCGCCGCGCGGCGCGCCAAGGAGTACCTGACCAACGCGCTGCGCGCCGCCGAAGACCTCGACGTCGGCAAGGGGCACGGTCCCGTGCATCACTTCCATGAACTGTGGGGCGCGCGCCCGAGCTGAAACGGCCCTGGGGAGCCTCTGCACAAATGCGCGCGATTGCGACAGGCGGTTAGCACCGAATCGCCGATCGAAACTCAGCGACGCGACGCCCCGATTTGCTATCCTCGCCGCCCCACACCCTGGAGGACACGTCGATGCGCAATGCCGCCCTGCCCATCACGCTGATCGTGCTCGGCGCCGTAGGCCTGGTCTGGTACTACGGCTGGCTGCCCGACGTGGAGGCGCTGACCGCACTGGCCTTCGTCGCGGCCGGCGTGCTCGTGATGGTGATGGACCGCGTGACTAAAGGCTCGGTCGTGCTCGGCCCAGCGCTGGTTGCGATCGGTGTCGGCATCTGGCTGCACGACGTCTACCACGTGCGCTGGAGCCTGCTCGTGCCGCTGTTCCTAATCCTGCTGGGCGGACTCATGCTGCTGGCGCGCAATCCCCGGATCCCCGAGCAACGCACCGAGCGCAAACCGCCCGAATAGCCGCGCAGCGGGGCCTTCTCAAGCCGCCCAGACGAAGATCAGGTAGAGGATTCCCGCGATCAACCCGTACTTGACCGAATTGGCGAGCGCGCGATTCTTCTGCTTCAGCGCCTTGAAGGATTCACCGACACGGCCGATCACGGGGTGGATCACCTTGCCGTAGACGCGGTTCAGCGCGCCCACGGGTTCCGTCGGCACGTTCTGCGTCGCGCTTACCTTGACGACATGCGTGCTGACGGCGCGGTTCAGCCAGCGCATGAAGCGCGTGCGCAACGGCCGCTCGATGTCGCAGAAGAGGATCACGCGGGTCACATCGGTCTTGTTCTGCGCCCAGTGGATGAACGTCTCGTCGAACATGATCGGCACGCCGTCGTGCCAGACGAGCTTCTCGCCGTCGACATCGATGAAGCAGGCATCCGAGTTCGGGGTGATGAGTCCGAGGTGGTAGCGCAGCGAGCCGGCGAACGGATCGCGGTGGGGATTCAGCTTGGCGCCGGGCTCGAGCAACGCGACCATCGCGGCCTTCACCGACGGAATCCGCTGCAGCATCGCAACGGTCTGCGGGCAAAGCATCGCCGCCGAGGGCAGCGGGTCGCCGTACCACTTGAGGTAGAAGCGCTTCCAGCCGCGCTTGAAGAACGAATTGAAGCCGACGTCGTTGTTCGCCAGCGCTCCACGGATGTAGCCCTCGTCGAAGAGCCGCCGTGCCTCGTCGCGAACCGTCGTCCAGTTCGCCGCGAGCGGCGCGAGCTCCGGGAACCCGGCGGGATCGATCACGGGCTTGGCCGGAACCGCCGAGAACAGGTACATGAGAGCGTTATAGGGCGCGAGCAGCGTCGAGTGGTTGAACAGCTGGCGCGTGAAGCGGAAGCGCACGCGCCCGCGCAGATGCACGTACAGCGCGGACGCAAGAAACAGGTAGAGAACGAGGAACTTGGGGGCCAGCAGCGACACGGAAATTGTTCGCTCCGATCGAAGCCGCGCTTGGTCGCGGTTGACCCCGCCATGATAGCGCCTACGCCAGCTGCTGCCCGTCGAGTCCGACACCGGGACTCGCGCGCATGCGGGACCGCACCGGGCGATGGCCCCACGAACGCGGTTGCCTGCCGGCCCCGATCGGGGTAACGTGCGTCCAACGCTAGGGGTCCTTCCCATTCGCCGCCGAAATCCATGGCGTCGACAGGGTCGGTGAGAGATCACCCTCGGAACCTGATCCGGATAATGCCGGCGCAGGGAAGCGCGAAGTCCAGCTCCCTTCCCGCGTCGACCAAGGTTTCGCCCCGGCGGCCGTTGCGGCGCGCGCGTTCGTGCTCGCGCCCGAGATCAACGCGACACAGGAATCCGCGCCAGCGCGGGTGCTGCCATGAACGCCAAAGACGAATTCTTTGCCCGCGACGCCAAGGTCGATTCCGCCGCCGTCGCGCCGCTGCCCAGCTCCCGCAAGATCTACGTACACGGCTCGCGCGGCGACCTCCGCGTCCCGATGCGTGAGATCGCGCAGGCGGACACGCCGGCCTCCTTCGGCGCGGAAAAGAACCCGCCGATCGTCGTCTACGACACGTCCGGCCCGTACACCGACCCGGACGCGACCATCGACATCCGCAAGGGTCTGCCGGCATTGCGCACGCGCTGGATCGAGGAGCGCGGCGACACCGTGGAGCTTCCCGGCCCGACGTCGGGATATGGGCGAGCCAGGCTCGAGGATCCGGCGCTCACCGCACTGCGCTTCGATCTCAAGCGCACGTCACGGCGAGCGAAGCCGGGCGCCAACGTGACGCAGATGCATTACGCACGAGCCGGCATCGTCACGCCGGAGATGGAATTCGTTGCGATCCGCGAGAATCTGCTGCGCGAAAGGATGCTCGCCACGCTCCCGGCAATCGTTACGCGGCAGCATGCGGGCCAGAGCTTCGGCGCTGCGATCCCGGACCGCATCACGCCGGAATTCGTGCGCGACGAGGTGGCGCGCGGCCGCGCGATCATCCCGTCGAACATCAACCACCCGGAAAGCGAGCCGATGATCATCGGCCGCAATTTCCTCGTGAAGATCAACGCGAACATAGGCAACTCGGCCGTCTCCTCGTCGATCGGCGAGGAAGTCGAGAAGATGACGTGGGCGACCCGCTGGGGCGCCGACACGGTGATGGACCTGTCCACCGGCAAGAACATCCACGAGACGCGCGAATGGATCCTGCGCAATTCGCCGGTGCCGATCGGCACCGTGCCGATCTACCAGGCGCTGGAGAAAGTCGACGGCAAGGCGGAGGAGCTGACCTGGGATATCTTCCGCGACACGCTGATCGAGCAGGCCGAGCAGGGCGTCGACTACTTCACGATCCACGCGGGCGTGCTGCTGCGCTACATCCCGATGACCGCCAGGCGAATGACCGGCATCGTCTCCCGGGGCGGCTCGATCATGGCCAAGTGGTGCCTTGCGCACCACAAGGAGAGCTTTCTCTATACGCACTTCGCCGACATCTGCGAGATCATGAAGGCGTATGACGTCGCCTTCAGCCTTGGCGACGGGTTGCGTCCCGGCTCGGGCTTCGATGCTAACGACGAGGCGCAGATGGCGGAGCTCGCCACGTTGGGAGAGCTGACGCAGATCGCATGGCAGCACGACGTGCAGGTGATGATCGAGGGTCCCGGCCACATCCCGATGCACCTGATCAAGCACAACATGGACGAGCAGCTGCGGCTGTGCGGCGAAGCGCCGTTCTACACGCTGGGGCCGCTCACGACCGACATCGCGCCGGGATACGACCACATCACCAGCGCGATCGGCGCCGCGATGATCGGCTGGTACGGGACGGCGATGCTCTGCTACGTGACGCCGAAGGAGCACCTCGGTCTGCCGAACAAGACCGATGTCAAGGACGGCATCATGGCTTACAAGGTGGCAGCGCACGCCGCCGACCTCGCCAAGGGTCACCCGGGTGCGCAGATCCGCGACAACGCGCTCTCGAAGGCCCGCTTCGAATTCCGCTGGGAGGACCAGTTCAACCTCGGCCTCGACCCGGACAAGGCGCGCGAATTCCACGACGAGACGCTGCCGCAGCATGGCGCCAAGCTCGCACACTTCTGCTCGATGTGCGGCCCGCACTTCTGCTCCATGAAGATCACGCAGGACGTGCGCGAGTTCGCGGCGAAGCAGGGAATCGCCGAGGCCGATGCGCTGGCGAAGGGTATGGAGACGAAGGCGGTCGAGTTCGTGCAGAAGGGCGGAGAAATCTACTCGAAGGCATGACGACGCGCGCCGGCCGCGCACCCTCAAGACACCTACGCTCGAGATCACGCTGCGTCATATCGAGCCGGCAATCTGGCGCCGACTCGGTGTTGTCGTCCATCTGACGATCGCGGAAGTGCACGACGCGATCCAGCGCGCGACCGCCCGCGCGACGGGGCCAGGACGTCGGCGCCAGGGCCAGGTGGCGGCCGCTCTCGCGTGCGACATCGTCACCCGCACTGCGTTTGCTCGGCGGCGCTCCATCGACTGATGAGCCGCGGGTAGCGGCGCCCTGGACTCCCGCCCGGCTCGCACGCTTCGTGGTGGGCGGCCTGTGCCGAGTTTGTTGGCCGAAATTGCGCTCGTTTGACATGCGTCAGCACGTCGCGCGACTCGCACGAGCGGAAAATCGGCAGCCATGGCTGAGCCCTCTGCACGTTCCGCGGATCTCGCCCGTCTCGATGCGATCGTCGCCGAACACGGCGGCAAGGCCACCGAATTGGTGCAGATCCTGCGCGAGGCGCAGGAGATCGAAGGCTGGCTGCCGCCGGCCACGATCACGTTCCTCGCCTACCGCCTGCGCCTGCCGCGCGCGCGGGTCGAGGGCGTTGCCGGCTTCTACAGCTTCCTGCACCTCAAGCCCGCCGGGCGCTATCGCGTGCTGTTCTCGGACAGCATCACCGACCGCATGGCCGGCAACCACGCGTTGCTCGAGCAGCTCTGCACGAACCTCTGGATTGAGCGCGGCAAGATTTCCGAGGACGGTCTCGTTTCCGTGGACACCACGTCGTGCACCGGCATGTGCGACCAGGGGCCGGCGATTCTGGTCAACGGCCGCGCGATCCCGCGCATGACGCCGGAGCGCATCGATCGGGTTGCGGAACTGATCCGCGGTCAGGTGCCACTGGCTGAATGGCCCGCCGAGCTCTTCGCGATCGTCGACAACATGTACCGCCGCGACATCCTGCTCGACGCGAATCTGCGCCCGGCGATGCCCTCCGCGCGGCGATCGCGCGCGGGGAACGCGAGCCCGAGCACGCCGCAACGACCGCTCGTGGCGCGAGCGCATTCCGACAGTTCCGCAAGGTCCGGCCGAGACGCTCGAGGAGATCAAGCGACTCGAACCTGCGCGGCCGCGGCGGCGCCGGCTTTACCACCGGCCTCAAGTGGGAGGCCTGCCGCACGCGCGCCGGGCGACATGCGCTACGTCGTCTGCAACGCGGACGAGGGCGAGCCGGGCACGTTCAAGGACCGCGTGCTGCTCGCGAGCCACGCCGACCTCGTGTTCGAGGGCATGACCGTCTGCGCCTATGTGATCGGCGCGCGCCAGGGCTTCCTCTACCTGCGCGGCGAATACGAGTACCTGCTCGCCCCTTTGCGCGAAGTGCTCGCGCGCCGGCGCGCGCAGGGTCTGCTCGGTTCGGCGATCGCCGGGCAGCCGGCTTCGATTTCGACATCGCGATCCACGTCGGCGCCGGCGCCTATGTCTGTGGCGAGGAATCCGCGCTGATCGAATCGCTCGAAGGCAAACGCGGCGTGCCGCGCAATCGCCCGCCCTACCCGGTCACGCACGGCTACCTGCAGCAGCCGACCGTGGTCAACAACGTCGAGACGTTCTGCGCGGCTGCGCTCGATCGCGCTTCGCAGGCGGTGACTGGTACCGAAGCATCGGTACGCCACGCTCCGCGGGGACGAAGCTGCTGTCGGTCTCCGGTGACTGCGCACGGCCCGGCATCTACGAGTACCCGTTCGGCGTCACCGTGCGACAGGTGCTTGACGACTGCGGCGCGACGCGGACGCAGGCGGTGCAGATCAGCGGACCGTCGGGGATCTGCATCGGGGCCGACCGAGTTCGAGCGCCGCATCGGCTTCGAGGACCTGCCGACCGCCGGCGCATTCATGGTGTTCGACGACACGCGCGACATGTTCGAGGTGGCGCGCAGCTTCGCGCACTTCTTCGCGCACGAGAGCTGCGGCTTCTGCACGCCGTGCCGGGTCGGCACCACGCTGCTGCGCAACGTGATGGACAAGATGCACGGCCAGCAAGGGCTCGCAGCACGACCTGGACCGCATCCATCGGCTGAACCGGCCTGCTGCAGGCATCGAGCCACTGCGGGCTCGGGCACACCGCGTGCAATCCGCTGATCGACACGCTGAAGCGCTTCCGCCCCGCCTACGAACGACGACTGCAGTCGCTCGATTTCGAGCCCGCGTTCGACCTGGACGGCGCGCTGGCGCGCGCGCGGACGATGACCGGTCGCGACGACGCCGGCGCGCACCTGTCGGCAGAGGACTCCGGCTCGCCCGTGGCAGCGGCGATCAAGGAGACCGATCGATGAGCGAACGCGCCAACAGGACCTTCCTGCTCGACGGCGAGCCGATCCCGTTCGCGCCGGGACAGACCGTGATGCAGGCCGCGCTCGCCGCCGGGCACTACATCCCGCACCTGTGCTACCACCCGGAGTTCAAGCCGCACGGCAGCTGCAAGGTGTGCACCGTGCGCGTCAACGGCCATACCGCCGCGTCGTGCACGCATGCCGGCGCAGGGCGGGCATGGCCGTGCAAAGCAAAGCCGACGATCTCGAGGAGAACCGCCGCACGCTGGTGCAGATGCTGTTCGTCGAGGGCAACCATTTCTGCCCGTCCTGCGAGAAGAGCGGCAACTGCCTGCTGCAGGCGGTCGCCTACGACCTCGGCATGCATGTCGGCCGATCTCGACTACTTCTTACCCGAACCGTCCGCTCGACGCCTCGCACCCGGACATCCTGCTCGATTTCAACCGCTGCATCCTGTGCGAGCTGTGCATTCGCGCATCCGCCGAGGTCGACAGCAAGAACGTCTTCGCGCTTTCCGGACGAGGCTATCGGCAAGCACCTGATCGTCAATGCCGAGTCCGGACGGCTGGCCGATACCGACATCGCGGTCGACCGACAAGGCGGTCGAGGTCTGCCCGGTCGGGGTGATCATCCGCAAGCGTGTCGGGTTCGCGATACCGATCGGCAAGCGGCGCTACGATGAACGGCCGGTCTCCGCCCAGGCGCTGGAGGATGCACCTCGCCCGAGCCCGGTGCCTGCCGTGGCGAGGAAAACGCCATGACCGCCCGGCACCACGCAAGCTGCGCGTCGCAACCACGTCGCTTGCCGGCTGCTTCGGTTGCCACATGTCGTTCCTCGACATCGACGAGCAGCTCTTCGATCTGCTGCGAGCACGTCGAGTTCGACCGCTCGCCGCTGACCGACATCAAGCACTGCGGCCCCTGCGACGTCGGCATCGTCGAGGGCGGCATCTGCAACGCGGAAAACGTGCACGTGCTGCGCGAGTTCCGCAAGAACTGCAAGATCCTGGTCGCGATCGGCGCGTGCGCGCTGAACGGCGGCCTGCCGGCGCAACGCAACCACCTCGACCTCGGCATCTGCCTGCAGGAGGTCTATCTGACCGAACCCGGTCTCGCGAAGCGGGTGCATACCGAACGACCCCGAGCTGCCGCTGCCGCTCGACAAGGTGCACCCGCTGCACGAGGTCGTGAAGGTCGACTTACTTCATCCCCGGCTGCCCGCCGTCGGCGGAGACGATCTGGTCGTTCCTGTCCGATCTGATCGCGGGCCGCACGCCGCAGCTCGGGCACGGTCTCATCCACTACGACTGAGGGGCCTACGATGACTTTCGAACTCGAGACCGCCCCCAACGCGAGCAGCCTGCGGCGCGTCGCGATCGACCCCGTATCCCGCGTCGAAGGCCACGGCAAGGTGACGATCCTGCTCGACGCCGACGATCGCGTGCATCAGGTGCGGTTGCACATCGTCGAGTTCCGCGGCTTCGAGAAGTTCGTGCAGGGCCGGCCATACTGGGAGCTGCCCGGTGATGGTGCAGCGGCTGTGCGGCATCTGCCCGGTCAGCCACCACCTGGCGGCGGCGAAGGCGCTCGACTATGTCGTCGGCGCGATCAAGCTCACGCCGACCGCCGAGAAGGTGCGCCGGCTGATGCACTACGGCCAGATCCTGCAATCGCACGCGCTGCACTTCTTCCACCTGGCCTCGCCCGACCTGCTGTTCGGCTTCGACTCCGATGTCGCCAAGCGCAACATCGTCGGCGTTGCGGCGGCGCATCCCGAAGTCGCGCGGCAGGGCGTGATGCTGCGCAACTACGGTCAGGAAGTGATCCGCATGACCGCCGGCAAGCGCGTGCACGGCACGGGTGCGATTCCCGGCGGCGTCAACAAGTCGCTCACGCAGGAAGAGCGCGACGGCCTGCTCGCCGACGCCTACCAGATGATCGCCTGGAGCCGCGACGCGGTGCAGCTCGTGAAGAAGCTCCACCTCGCCAACGTCGAGTCTCTACAACAGCTTCGGCGCGTTCCGCTCCAACATGATGTCGCTGGTCGCGCCCGACGGCGCGCTCGATCTCTACCACGGCGTGCTGCGCGCCCGCGACGACACCGGGCGCGATGCTCTTCGACCACGTCGACTACGAGCCGCTACTGGGACCACATCACCGAGGAAGTGAAGCCCTGGTCCTACATGAAGTTTCCCTTCCTCCGCTCGCTGGGGCCCGAGAAGGGTTGGTACAAGGTCGGCCCGCTCGCGCGCGTGCAGAACTGCGACCACATTCCGACGCCGTTCGCCGACGCCGAACGGCGCGAGTTCATCGACTTCGGCGGTGGCCAACCGATCCATGCCACGCTCGCCTATCACTGGGCGCGCATGATCGAAATGCTGTTCGCGGCGGAAGAGATCAAGGATCTGCTGCACGACGACGACCTTCTGGGCGACGACCTGGTCGTCACTGGCGAGCGGCATCGCCGCGGCGTCGGCGTGATCGAAGCGCCGCGCGGGACGCTGATCCACCACTATCGGCTCAACAAGAACGACCAGGTGCTGCGCGCCAACCTGATCGTCTCGACCACGCACAACAACCAGGCACTGAACGAGGCAATCCGTCAGGTCGCGAAGCGCTACCTCGACGGGCGCAAGCTCACCGAGGGGCTGCTGAACCACATCGAGGTCGCGATCCGCGCGTTCGACCCCTGCCTGTCGTGCGCGACGCACGCGCTCGGCAGGATGCCGCTCGCAGTCGAGCTGGTCGATGCCGAAGGCGTGTGCATCGACACGCTGCGGCGCGATTAGGTCGGATCACGCGATGTCCGCAAGCCGGACTGAGTCCCCGGCGCCATGACGGCTTCCGCGCCCCGCGCCTTGTCATCGGCATCGGCAATCCGAGCCGCGGCGACGATGCGCTCGGACCGCTCGCTGCTCGAGCGGATCGAGGCGCTGGAGCTGCCCGGGCGTGGAGTGCCTGACCGATTTCCAGCTGCAGGTCGAGCACGCGCTCGACCTCGTCGGGCGCGTGAGGTCGTCATCTTCGTCGACGCGACGGTCGAAGGTGAAGAACCCTTCATGCTCGAGGCCGTCGCGCCCAAGCGCGACGCGAGTGCGACGACGCATGCGCTCTCTCCTGCCGCCGTGCTCGAAACGTTCGCACGCGTGACCGGACTGCCGCTCCCTTCCGCGCAGGTGCTCGCGATACGCGGTTACGAGTTCGAGCTCGGTGCTCCGCTGTCCCAGCGGGCGGCGGCGAACCTGGAAGCAGCCGCCGCATGGCTCGCGAAGCGGCTGGTGAGTGCGGCATCCGAAGATTAGAACCCCCGCTTTGTGCCGGGCAAGCCGCCTGCACGATAGAGGAGGAGCGACGTGGACAAGCAACGCAGGGAGTTGTTGATGGGGTAGGCCGTCGTTGGGGCAGGCGCCCTGGCCGGTGCAACCTTGCCCGCGGCAGCCCAGGCACGGGGCGAGGTCCTGTTCGGACGGCCGGGCATCTTCGTCCCGGTCGTCGGGACGAACCAGAAGTTCCGGGCGGGGCGCATCTATTGCGTCGGGCGCAACTGCGCCCCGAGCGTGACACGCAAGGCGGCGGATGGAGCGATTGTCTCGCGCTCACCGTTCGGCTATCCATGCGCCATCGCGCATGTACGCCCTGGCTCCGCAACGCCATTGACCGGGCGCAAGCATGCGGTTCGCCAACGCTACCAGAATGATCCGGCAGGGCCCCTGCCCACGGTGGAAGGGGCCGGTAACACGAGGGAGGCGGCTATGCGTAGCGTTGGATGGATCGTGCTGATGGGTTTCGCGGCGAGTGCCATGGCGGCAGGACCTGACTGGCAACCCGTGGGCGAGAACGCGAACGGCAACAAGGTGTTCTACGACAAGGCGGGAGTGAAGAAGGCGGGCGACATCGTCACCGTCACCTACCGCACCGAGATGAAAAGCGCGCTCGACACGCCAGGCGGCGGCATCAAGAGCATGCGCTCGCAGATGAAGGTCAACTGCAAGGCGATGACCGCGGCAGGCGTGGAAGTCGTGCTTTACGAGGACGAGGCGAAGAACAAGGTCTTCTCGCGCAACAAGGCGGCGAAGATCGAATACCTGAAGGAGCCGGCCGGCGGGTCTGCGGACCTGGTGATGAAGAAGGTCTGCGGGTAGGAGGGAAGAAGGAGCCGGCGACAAGGCACCGGCAACTGTCCTGACGCGAATCGGCGCGTGGCGCCGAGCCGGGCCACGTTGCGCGCTACCCTGCCGGCAGCCTCACCGCATAGCCGCCCGACTTCTCGTCGCGCTCCAGCAGGAGCAGACCGCGCGCGGCGGCCTCCTCAAGCAGCGCGTTGAACGAACGGAAGCCGTAGTACGACTCGTTGAATCCCGGCTTCACGCGCTTCAGCGCCTGCTTGACCATCGAGCCCCAGATCTTCTCGTCGCCGCCGCGCTCCGAAGCGAGCGCCTCGGTGGTGCCGGTGACGAGGTCGAGCGCCTCCTGCACCTTGCCCTCGTCATTGCGCGTCTCGGCCGGCTCCACTGCGGCAACCTCCGCCGGCTTCGTCTCGGTCTTGCGTGCGTTCCGTCGGCGCGAGGACTTGGCGGCCGGTGGCGGGGCGGCAACGAGCGCGGCGATTTCGGTCTCCTTCACCGGCTCGACACCGGCGTCGGCTCTCGCGTCGCCGTTGGTCTTGCGCGCCGGCGCGCGCCGCGTGGCGCGCTGCTTCTTCTCGCGCACGAGGTCGTCGTAGTAGATGAACTCGTCGCAGTTGGCGATCAGCAGGTCGGAGGTCGAATTCTTGACGCCGACGCCGATGACCGTCTTGTTGTTCTCGCGCAGCTTGCGAGACCAGCGGCGAGAAATCCGAATCGCCGCTGATGATGACGAACGTGTCGACGTGGGACTTGGTGTAGCAGAGGTCGAGCGCATCCACCACCATGCGGATGTCGGCCGAATTCTTGCCCGACTGGCGCACGTGCGGGATCTCGATCAGTCTCGAACGCGGCCTCGTGCATCGGTTCCTTGAATGCCTTGTAGCGCTCCCAGTCGCAATACGCCTTCTTGACGACGATGCTGCCCTTGAGCAGCAGGCGCTCCAGCACCTTCTTGATATCGAACTTCTCGTACTTGGCGTCACGGACACCCAGCGCGATGTTCTCGAAGTCGCAGAACAGCGCCATGTTGTTGACGTCGGGGGAAGCGGCCATGGTCACGAATCCGTCAGGCTCGCGCATGAGCCCGGGCCGATGCCCAAGCGACGCGAAGCGCAAAGACCGCACGATAGCAGCATCGCGCGCGCCGGCCTCGTGGCGATGCAACGGGAGGAGATGCGCGCGCGGCCCCGCTACGCGACCGGCGCAGCGACCACGACCCCGGAGCGACGTCCGAGCCCGAAATCGAGCGCGACCCGCCCCGGCCCGACGAGCAGCGGGACGAGCAGCAACGTACCCCAGAACCAGTGCTGCGCAAGCGCCGGCTCGAAGTCCTTCAGCACGTGCCAGTACGAAATCACCGCCATCGCGTTGACGAAGAAGAGCCCGACCGTGGCGACGCGCGTGTAAAGCCCGAGCACGAGCAGGACCGGGAACGCGAGTTCGCCCGCCGTTCCTAGCACGGCCGCGACGTCGGGCGGCAGCAGCGGCACGTGGTATTCGTCCGCGAAGAGCGCGCGCGTCGCGCCGAAATCGCGGATCTTGGTCAGCCCGGAGAGGAAGAAGACTTTGGCGAGGTAGACGCGAACTGCGACGTCGAACACGTCGTAGCCGACGGCAAACAGCGGGCGGAGGCGATTCATCAGAACGTAGTAGGCATTCGACAAGGCGTTCTCCCGGAGGGTCGATACCCGTTTGGTCGCAGGCCCGCTCCTCTGCTTACGCCGGCGCCGCGACCGAATCGACCTTCTCGGTCGTGAAATCCGCCGGCGTCACGATCTCCAGCGTCTCGACGTCGTCGCTGTAACCGATGCCGGTTCACATCCTGTCCTCAAGTGCGAAATCGACCAGTACACGGTCGGCGACGAATCCGGGCAACGCCGCATCGAAGCGCCAGGTCGGCTCCACCGCCTGAGCGCGCGCGACGGCTGCGCCGAGATCTCGACCTTCGATGCAAGCCGACAGGAACTCGAATGCGCCCTTGGACAATGCCGCGACCTGCACGCGGAAGCGCGGCCGGTAGACGAGCGCGCAGTCGGGACCGGCGTCGAGGTCCACATCGAACTCGCCGTCGTAGTCAGGCTGATGGACCGCGAAGATGCGGACGATCGGCCACGGCGCTGCGACAAGCGCCGTTGCGGGCGCCGGCAGCAGCCGAAGCTCCGGAAAACGCTCCGACGGGATCGCGGCCAGACGCGTCAGGTCGAACGCCGGCGCGTCAGCGGCGGAATGCGCACAGTGCACATGCCATTCGAGCCGCGCCACGTCAGGGAGATAGGGTAGTCCGGCTGCAGGCGGAAATGCGGCCAGGTACTCTGCAAACATCGCCCCGAATTCGTTGAGATCGCCGCTCGTCGACGGGTTCTCCGTCGCGTACGCACGCGCAAGGCCGCCGAAGAATTCGGCGCCGACGATGCGCGCGACGATCGGAAACGCGCCGGAGAGTGCCTTTTCCGCGTTGGCCTGAACATTGCCCCGATAGATCCCCAACCGTCGCCGCACCGCCTCCGGTGCGCCCGCAAACGCCGTGACCGGAACGTCGTCGACCGACGGCGCTGTCAGCGCGGCCGTGAATGCGCGGGTGAGTTCGGCAAGATCAGACATCGACGGCCTCCCGTGGCGCCCTGCACGTGGCCATGCGCGAGCGCGCCGCATCGGCCTCGCTCACCAGCACGGAAAGCGCCGGAACGTCCGTATCCCATTCGATCAGCGTCGGCACCGCGCCGAAGCGCGCGAGCGCCTGCTCGTAGAGCGCCCACACCGGTGGCGCGACGCGCGAGCCGTGGTCGTCGATCAGGAGATCGTCGTCTGACGCGATGCCCCGCAAGATGAATCTCGCCGATGGCGGCATCGGGCATCGCAGCGAGCGCCTCGGCGGCATCGAAGCCGTGGTTGGCCGAATTGACGTAGAGATTGTTGATGTCGAGCAGGATGCCGCAGCCGGAGCGCTGCGCGAGTTCCACGAGGAAAGCGAGTTCGTCCACGTGACTTTCGCGGTAGGTCACATAGAGGACACGTTCTCGATCAGGATTGGACGCTTGAGCGCGTCCTGCACGCGTCCGACCTGTTTCGCAAGGTGCGCGAGCGCCGACGCGGTGAACGGGACCGGCAGCAGGTCGTTGAAGTGCCGCGCGCCGAACGCGCCCCAGCACAGGTGCTCGGACACGAGTGCCGGTTCGGCACGCGCCACGAGATGCGCGAGTCGCGCGAGATGACGGTCGAAGCGCTCTGCAGCGTCGGGCGTATCGCACGGCGAGCCGAGCGCGAGACCCACGCCGTGCAGCGATATCGGGTAGCGCGCGCGCACATGATCGAGCACATGCAGATCGAAGCCGCCGTCGCCGAAATAGTTCTCGCTGTGGACCTCGAGCCAATCGACTGCCGGCGCCCCGTCGAGAAACGCGCGGCAATGCGGCGCGCGCAAACCGATCCCGGAGCCGGACAGCTGCCGGTCGTTCATCGCGTGCCAAGGAAGCGCATCGGCAACCGCACGGCCAGCCGCGACGCGACCAGCCGTGACCGCCCGTGGCGACTTAGCTCTTCTTCGCCATCGGCGCCATCTTGCCGCCCATCTTCTCGCACGTACCCTTGGCGACATACTTCCAGTCATTCGGGTCGTTGTCCTTCTTCGACTGGCCGGAGCAGGCGTGCGTGCCCGTGGCATTGGCGCAGTCGTTCTGACCGGCCTTCGAGATGCCGTAGCACTTTTCCTTGTCGGCATCGGCGGCGAAAGCGGGAGCGGCGGCCGTGCCGACGGCGATCAGGCCGATGAGCGCGGTGCGGATGAGGGTATGCGATTCCATGAAGTCTCCGTTGAAAGGTTATTGGGGACTTGGTCCCGGCCATTGGTCGGGCGCGCGTCGCGCATCTTACAGCGGGATTCGGGCGAATCCGCCGCGGGGCGGCCTGGTTCGAATCGGGAGGAGATCTGCGCAACCGTTCGTTCACCCCTGCGGCCAAGCAAATTGCGTTGCACGAACGATCGAGGCTGGACACAATTGCCTCCCACCACGGATCCCGGCGGTCCCGCCGCTACCCTAAGACCAAACCAACCTCAGGAGCACGCCATGGATGTTCAAGCCTTTTACGATACCGCGCGGCCAGTGGCAATCGCCTTCGGCCTCAAGATCGTCGGCGCGATCGCGATCTACATCGTCGGCCGCTGGCTGATCGGCATTGCGGGATCGCTGATCCAGAAGGGTCTCGAGAGCCAGAAAGTCGAGCCAACCGTCATCCGCTACATCGGCAACACGATCGCGGTGGCGCTCAACGTCCTGCTGGTCATCGGCATCCTCGGCTACTTCGGCATCGAGACCACGTCGTTCGCCGCGTTGATCGCAGCTCTCGGCATCGCGATCGGTGCCGCATGGTCGGGCCTGCTTGCCAACTTCGCCGCGGGTGCGTTCATTCTCGTGCTGCGACCGTTCAAGGTCAGCGACTATGTGCTCGCGGGCGAAGTCGAGGGCACGGTTCGCTCGGTCGGACTGTTCAGCACCGCGATCGACACGCCGGACAATGTGCAGACCTTCGTCGGCAACGGCAAGATCATGAACGGTACGATCAAGAACTTCTCGCACAACGGCTACCGCCGTGTGGACCTGACGGCGCAGCTCGACCACACCGTGGACGCCCACGACGCGATCCGCCGTCTGAAGGAGGCGCTGGCGCACATCCCGAATGTCGCGGCCGAGCCCAAGCCGGATGCCGAGATCCTGACCTTCAACGAGCGCGGCCCGGTGCTCGCGGTGCGTCCGTACGTGCATACCGACCACTACTGGCAAGTCTACTTCGACACCAACAAGGTGATACGCGACACCTTCGGCACCGCGGGCTACCCGGTGCCCGAAGCGCACCTGCATGTGCGGCAGAAGGTCGCCTGACGGCGCACGCGCCCTCAGGCGTAGACTCGAGTTTCCGACGAGGGAGGACGACGACATGGGACTGCTTGACGGCCTGCTGGGCCAGGTTCTGGGTGGCCTGAATCAGGGACGAATGAGCCCGCCCGGGGGTAGCGGCGGCATGGGCGGCGGCGGGTTGGACGACCTGCTGAACTCGTTGGGTGGCGGTCGATCCGGCGGGGGCGGGAGGGGTCAGCAAGGTGCCGGTGGCATGGGCGGCGCCGCAATTGGCGGGCTGGTGATGATGGCGCTCGCGATGCTGCAGCGGAACGGCGGCATCGAGGGCGTGCTCGGCAAGCTGCGCGATGCCGGGCATGGGGCGGAAGCCGATTCGTGGGTTTCCACCGGCCAGAACATGCCCATCGACCCTTCGTCGCTTTCCGAGATCTTCGGGCGCGATCAGATCGATCAGATGGCCAGCCAGACAGGACTGTCGCCGGACCAGGCGGCAGGCGGGCTCGCGTCATTGTTCCCCGAAATCGTCAACCAGATGACGCCCCAGGGACGGGTCGAGACCGGCAGCGACGACGTGGTCGCACAAGCGCTCGAGATGCTACGCAAACGCGGTACCGGTTGAGCACAAGCGCCCGCGGGCGCCAGCGCGGGCACCATGCCCGTGCCACGTTCCGACCGAACGGTTCCGAGCCGGGATCGTCCGGACCCGAGACGCGTTTGTAAATTACGGCTTGTCCATGCCAGCCGTACTGGTATGAACCTTGCCTCGGCATGGCGCATGAACGCGAATCCATCGACTGCCGCGCGGGTCGAACTCAGCCTGGTCGAGATCGACCCGCCGCTCGAGCAACCACCACACGTCACAACCAGGGGACCCATTTCTGGTCCGACTACGGTCGAGCGCACCGAATCCGAGCAGCGGGCACCCGGCGGTGACCGGTTTCTTGCCGAGGCGGCCCGCGAATATCGGGACGGCCACATCGACCAGCCGCTATGGGTTCGCGCCATCGACCGGGCTGACGGCGACGAAACGACGGCGCTCGAGGCTTATCTGCAGGCCCGTGCGATCGCGTTGCGACTTGCAATGCGGGAGAAGCGCTCCGGAGCCTCCGCGCGACGCAACCGAGTCCTGCATGACGCAGATCCCGCCGATGACGACGCGGAGGATCGCCCGCGCGGCACGCCGGGCAAGACAAGCGGAGGAAGCGAGCACAACGACGGCAAGCCGTTGCGGAAGCGCCTGACGATCGGTGCAGCGATGGTCGTCAGCGTCGCTGCATTGGCATGGTGGATGACGGCCCAGCGCACAAGCGATTCCGTGGCGCCGCCCGTCGCGACCGCCACTGCACCGACTGGCAATCGTTCCGCGCCGATGCCGGGAGTGGGTAGCGAACAGCCCGCGGCCAGGAGCGCGGTTGTCCCCGCCAGCGCCGAGGAGCAGGCCCGGGAACTTGAAGCCAAGGTGCAGCAGCTGATGACCGCGGGCAACTGGAACGTGCTCATCCTCCACGCGACGGAGTGGACGCGGAAGGCCCCGACGAACGCGAACGCATGGAAACAGCTCAGCATCGGCTATACGAAGTTGCGGCAGTTCAACGACGCGAGTGACGCGGCGGACAGGGCGATCGAGCTCGCGCCCACAGACTATTCAATGTGGCGAAACCTCGGTCAGATCGAACTTGCGGCAAAGGAGCCCGAAGCGGCACTCAGGGCCTTCGATCGAGCGATCGAGCTGAACGACCAGGACGTGGAGAGCCTGGTGCTGGCAGGGACTACGAACGCGCAGCTTGGACGCCTGCCGCAAGCACGGGTCGCTTTCGACAAGGCGATGGCCTTGAGCCCGGGGAATGCCGATGCGCTCTGCGGACAGGCACTGCTCGCCCAGAAACAGGGCAAGCCCAAGGAAGCCGAAGCGATCGCGAGGCAATTGAAGGCGACCGACACGGTGTGCAGCTATCCGCCCGACCCGGGCAGCGTCGCGGTGGCCGCCCCCAGCTCGACGACTTACAAGTCCGTACCGGTGCGCGGGCGCTGACCGCAGCTCCGCGTCGCCGCGAATCCCGCGAAGGGTTCGCTTCGATCCCACGCGCTGAAGCGTCGATGCGGCAGCGCCGGCCGCTTTCCTGCGCCCTCGACATCACATCCTCCGCGTAGTGCTCGCCCGCGGATTCGCGGCGAAGCTTTCGTGCGACAATCGCGGCCCGCATCTGCACGACCCGGTGCTCCTTTCCCCCCGCGCCGCACGGAACCCCGTTGGACCAACCCACGCTTCTGACCGCGATCATCCTCGGCATCGTCGAGGGCCTGACCGAATTCCTGCCGGTCTCGTCGACCGGCCACCTGATCGTTGCCGGTTCGCTGCTCGGCTACGTGAGCGAGCAGGCGAAGATCTTCGAGATCGCCATCCAGTCGGGTGCGATGCTCGCGATCGTCTGGGAGTACCGCGCGCGCTTCTCGCGGGTGCTCGTCGGCCTGCCTTCGCAGCCCGCAGCGCGGCGCTTCGTATTGAACCTCGCCATTGCATTCCTGCCGGCGGCCGTGTTCGGACTGCTGTTCGGCAAGTACATCAAGGCCGTGCTGTTTCGTCCGGTGCCGGTCGCAATCGCCTTCGTCGCAGGCGCGTTCGTCATTCTCTGGGCGGAACGCCGGCAGATGGCGCGGCCGGAAGCGGTCCGCGTGACGGACGTCGATGCGATGACGGGCATGGACGCGCTCAAGGTCGGCGTCGCTCAGGCGTTCGCCCTAATTCCCGGGACGTCGCGCTCGGGCGCGACGATCATCGGCGGCATGCTGTTCGGACTCTCTCGCACTGCGGCCACCGAGTTCTCGTTCTTCCTCGCCGTGCCCACGCTCGTCGCCGCCGGCGCATATTCGCTGTGGAAGGACCGCGCGCTGCTCTCGGCAGCTGATCTGCCGATCTTCGGCGTCGGGTTCGTCGTATCGTTCCTGGCCGCGCTGCTGTGCGTCCGCTGGCTCATACGGTACGTGAGTCGGCACGATTTCGTCCCGTTCGCGTGGTACCGGATCCTGTTCGGCGCTGTCGTGCTCATCACCGCGTGGACCGGGGTCGTGCGCTGGGATTGAGCGCCACCACGCCGAGGCGGTCTCCGCCGCAGCGCAAGAGGGTCAGGATACGGGTGAATGACGACCAAGGTGTCACGCTGGGTCGGACCGCTGCTCGCGGTCGCGGGCGTGCTGGGCTTCTCGTTCAAGGCGATCCTGATCAAGCTCGCCTACGCTTGGGAAGCGATCGACCCCACGACGCTGCTCGCGCTGCGCATGCTGTACTCGGCGCCGTTCTTCGCCGCCATGGCATGGTGGTCCGGCCGAGGCGCGCCACCGATGGGCCGGCGCGATGCGCTGGCGCTCGTCTGGCTCGGGTTCATCGGCTACTACGTCGCGAGCATGCTCGACTTCGTCGGGCTCGTCCACATCACGGCCGCGCTCGAGCGCCTCGTGCTGTTCCTCTACCCGACGATGGTGCTGCTGCTCTCGGCCGCCCTGGCCCGCCGGCCGATCACGCGGCGCGACGTCGTCGCGCTGGTCGTCTCGTACGTCGGGATCGTGGTCGTGTTCTGGCACGACCTCGACGTGACCGGGGACCGCCGCGCAGTGCTGACGGGGGGCGCACTGGTCTTCGCGAGCGCGTTCTTCTACGCGCTCTACCTCGTGCAGTCGGGTGCGGTGATCGCGCGCCTCGGTTCGATGCGCTTCATCTCCGGCGCGATGCTCGCCTCGACTGTATTCGTCCTGCTGCAGTTCGTGCTGACCCGCCCGTTCGCCGCACTCGACGTTCCGGTCTCCATTCACGCGCTTTCGCTGGCGATGGCCGTGTTTTCCACGGTCGCCCCGACCTGGATGATCGCCGAGGCGATCCGGCGCATCGGCGCCAACGCGGCGTCGCTCATCGGCTCGTTCGGGCCCGTGTTCACGATCGGGCTCGGCGCGCTGATTCTCGGTGAGGAGGTCCATGCGGTGCAGCTCGTCGGCGCTGCACTCGTGCTCGCGGGCGTGCTGGTCGTGACGCTGCGCCCGAGGACAGTTGCAGCGCGCTAAGGGAGGCGTCGCCACTGCCGAACGCGCCTTCCAACCTGGAGTGGGAGGCAGGGCAACGCGCTTCGCCAAGGCGAAGGACAAGGCGTGAATTGCGGCCGACTCCATCGAATGGCTCGCCGATGCGACCGCGTCACATCTGGCGGAACAGGTGCGCGAAAGGCTGGCTGACTTGAAGGCGTTCGTGGCGCCGCTTGAGATGCAGCGTCGGATGTC
Source organism: uncultured beta proteobacterium (assembly GCA_963750585.1). Classification (GTDB taxonomy): domain Bacteria; phylum Pseudomonadota; class Gammaproteobacteria; order Burkholderiales; family Casimicrobiaceae; genus VBCG01. The sequence goes on along the minus strand of CAVVRH010000034.1, from coordinate 12,191 downwards.
CCCGCGCATCTCTCGATACTTCCGCAATGGCATTGACGTTCACGATGGTGGAGCGATGGACCTGCCAGAACTCGGCCGGGTCGAGCACGTCGAGCAGATCCTTCAGCGGCATGCGAATGAGCGACTCGCAATCCGCCGTCACGAGACGGGTGTATTTCGTGTCGGCATGGAAGTAGCAGATCTCTTCCACGGTAACCAAGCGCACGTTGGGTCCCGATTCCACGTTGATCCAGCGGAGATACGCCCGCCGGTCCACGACGGCATCCGCCAATTTCGCCACCAGCGCGTCGAGATTGGCGGGCATCGTGATCAGGCGCTCCCGCACGCGACTGCACGCGACCGACAGCCGCGCAGCCGTGACGGGCTTCATCACGTAGTCGACCGCGCCATGCTCGAACGCGGCGACGGCGTGCTGGTCGTATCCGGTCACGAATACCACGTGGCTCCGGCCACTCGCGGCTTTCGCGACCTCCAGTCCCGAGCACCCGGGCATCTGGATGTCGAGAAAGAGCACGTTCGGCCGGTGCCGCTCCAGTAACTGCGTCGCCTGCAGTCCGTCCGTCGCCGTCGCGACGATATCGAGCTCCGGCCAGACGGAAGTCAACAGCCTTTTCAGGCCGTTGCGCAGGACCGGCTCGTCTTCAGCGATAATCGCGCGCGGTGTCAAGTGGAACCTCGATGGAGGCGATTACGCCATGCGGCACATTGGCGATCACCTCGAGGCCGGCGGCATGTGCCATAGAGTCCGCTCAGCCGATCGCTGAAGCGTGGGCATCCCGGTTCCGTCATTCGGCTCGGGCTTTCGCGGCAATCCGTCGTCGGCGATCCGGACGCGTACGCGATCACCGGCCGTGTCTGCGGTTATGGCGATTGCACCACCATGCGGCAAGTGGTTCGAGTCCGTTGCGAAGCGCATCGTCGATGAGCGGCAGCAGCACCATCGGTGGGAAATCGCAATCGTCGAGCCCCGCCGAACATCGACCCGGAAGGAGAGCCGGCTTCCCATGCGAATCTGCATGATGCGCAGATAGCTCTCGGCAAGCTCCACCTCCTGCCCCAGCGTCGACCGCTGACTCCGCAGCCGGGGAAGCGCCGCGTGCAGATACGCGATCAGGGCGTCGAGCATGCGATCCCCCGTCTGCGAGTCACGGTCGTACAAGGCTTCGACCTGGGCCAGCGTGCCCAGGAGGAATCGTGGTTCGATCCGCGCCTGCATCGCGGCCAGCCGGGATGCCAGCACTTTTCGGCTTGCATCGACACGTTCCAGCTCCGCGGCATTGAATGCTTCGCGGGTGAGCCTTGCCGACCGGAAGCGCACGTACACCGCAAGAGCCAAGCCCCCGGTGAGTCCGAAATTCGCGGCGGACCACACAACCCGGCCGAGCAACCACTGGGTGTCGCGCATCGGAGGCCACGTGGCCGATTTTGGTGCAGAAGCCGGGCACGAGCGCGTACAGCGAAATTTCCATGAGGATCGCCGCGCCGCACGCGGCGAGCCCGGCGACGACATAGCGCCGTACCGTGACCACTCGGTGCCCGGCGCCGTGCTCCGCGATGCTGATCGCCAGAAGAAAGCAATACGCCGCTGCAAGATGGACCACGGTCGCGCCAACGGATTTCGCGACACTCCAGCCGTCAGGTTTCGGCACGAACAGATTCGGTACGACGTTCAGCAACGGAGGCAACAGTCCGACGACATGGGCGAGAAGGAGAACCAACGCGATTGCCGTTGTCCACGCCCACTGCCGCGACGTGATTCCGCGCCAGGCGCGGAGTGCGAGTGTCAGGAAGTGCGGAGCCGCTCCCCGCGACATTTCTCCGACACCCAACGGGAGAATCTCCGGTCTCATGCGGCAGCCGGTTCCGTGGTTGAGATCTCGTGAGGTAATTCGATCGCGGCAATGACGCCCCCCAGCGGGTTCGCGTCGAGCGTCAGGCGACCCTCGTCACCGTAGAGCGCGGTGAGCCGGGCGCGCGTGTTGGACAGGCCAACGCCGGTGCCAAAACCCTTTCGAAATCCGATGCCGTCGTCGATGACGGACACGCGAAGTGTTTCGGCCCGACGTTCGGCGCGGACGGTAATCGTTCCTCCCTGCGGCAATGACCCCAGGCCGTGCTTGATCGCGTTTTCCACCAGCGTCAACAGCATCATCGGGGGCACGGCGGCCTGGCGGAGATCGCCCGGAACATCGATGACCACGTTGAGACGGTCGCCCATCCGCACCTTCAGGACGCTTAAGTAGGCCTGCGCAAGTTCCAGTTCGCGAACCAGCGTCGATCGCATTTCGCGCATCTGTGGCAAGGCGGTCCGAAGGTACGCGGCAAGGTCGTGAATCAGCGGCCTGGCAAGCAACGATTCGGATTCGTAGAGCAGCTTGATGTTCGCGAGGGTGTTGAACAGGAAATGCGGCTCGATCTGCGCCTGCAGCGCCTGCAGGTGCGCTTCGATCGTCTGCCGGTCGAGCGAGACTTTCTCCAGTCTGGCTGCGTGCAGCGCTCTCGCGTCGTCGCGTTCACGCACGAACAGATACAACGCTGCCGTCGCCAAGCCACCGTATAGCAGCGCGCGTGAAGAGTAGGTGAGAATGAACAGGCCTTGTCGACCTGCCGCCGCTGTGAGAACGTTCGGTGGTTGCGTATACAGGAACGCCGTCCCGTAGATCGCGGCACCGAGCAGGACGGCGGCGCAAAATGTCAGTATTCGCAGACGCCGTCCCGAGCGTGCCGTCACATTGTCGGCAATCGTCACGGCGAGCAGCATCGGGAAAGCGAAGAGGAACTGCCTGGCGACAAATACTCCGAACCCGGAAAACGTCCCGCCGTCTGGCAAGCCGCAGTTGATCTTGAATACGCACAGGCTGTGTTGTCTGACGGCGAGAATGGCGCAGATCAGAAGGACAAGCCCTGCGCGGGCCGACGTCAGGCCACGCAAGTATCTGGTGGCAGGCGACATGCGAATGACGTTGGCGCTGCGCCACCACGCGGCGCGCAACGCCGGTGGCAGATTGGCCGCGGTGATCCCGTGCAGTCCGGACATGGGACCTCGACATGGATGCCGGCCCCAATCGGCTGGGTCCGGTCGGCGCCAGCGAAAAAAGAGCTAGGTTATTCCGATCACGCGTCGTTCGCCAGACATCGACGCCGCTGCATCGGGCCCGCCCATTGGCGAGCCCGCAATGGATTGCCACACGAACGCGCGCGTTGAACAATCCCGCCGCCCCCTCGTCAAGCGGGAGCGCCACGCGTTCGGACGCCGGCTCGAACGCAACACCATCCGGTCGGGCGCCAGTGCCCCGCTGGCCGGTGAATGGTCCTGCCCGCGCCAACTGGCATTGGCGCGTCAAGCGATTGTCGCCGCCACCATCAGCCTCACACCCCGCTGCCGCTGTCGCCAGCTAGTCATCGTCGCGATGGTCATCGTCGCAATCGTCATCGTCGTCTTCGCGCACCCGCAGGAAACCGTGCCCAATGCCGGTGGCGCCGGCGAGAGCGTAGGTGCCTACGATATCGCCGCGCGAATTTATCCCGAGAGCACGGGTTGAAGCAGCGCCAGGGAAATCGATGGTGGTGAAGTTGACGAAGTCGTTTCTCGGCAGGACAAAACCGTGGTTCACGCCGAGACGGTACACACCGACCACCTCACCCCTGGCGTTGATGCTTCTCGCGTTGGTGATGGAAGCTCCCGGAAACTGGAAGATCGTGTACGTGCCCTTCTTGTCCAATTTCCATGCGAGTTGCTGGTTGGCCCCGTCGATCAACCGCCCGACCACATCGCCACGCGAATTGACCGACGTTGCGAACGCATTGACGGAACCGGGTGGGGTGAGTTGCACGTACTGCTCGTGGCGCAGGATCCATGCGAATCCGAGCTGCCCGAAAGCCTGACCGGTCTTGAACTCTCCCACGAGGATTCTGTTCGCGCTTATGCCGAGTGTGAAGGTTCCCGTTGTCGCCCCCGGGTAGTCCTGGACGAAATAGCGGTCGTGGGACAGAACAAATCCATGCCATTGACTGCTCGAGTCCAGGAAGAATCCCGCGACGTCACCGCGTGCATTGATGGAAATCGCAAAGGTGCTTGCAGCGCCGGGGTAGTCGATCGCGGAGAAGATGCCGTCATTGAGGCGAAAGCCATGCGTTGCACCGATGGCATCGGTGTAGGACCCCACGATCTCGCCCGATTCGCTGATTCCGCTCGTATCGGTCGTGACGGCTCCGGGAAAATCGATGCTCGTGTACGTGAACGTACCGGCAAGAGCGAATGCGGCAAAGCTCATGAGTCCGCCCAACGCGAGACTCTGGATGGTCGTCATGTTCATGGCAGCGCTCCCTAGAAATGGAACATGGATGCTACTTCGGTGCCCCAAGGACGGATTGCATCGATCGACGAGAACCGCCACATGGACATGTTCGTCGAACGACGTGAGCGAGATTCGAGCACTGCGCCCGACGCCTGCCAACGACGATCCGACGGAGCCGAAAAAAAGACGACCAAGACGAAAAACCGCCGACGAGCCGAGATAACAGTGCTGCGCAGACTGTGGCGTTGGTCGATTCGGAAGATGCCGTGAGACGTGTTGGACGACGCGCCCTCTCTGGCTGGGCCCAGCCGGCGACGTTGCGGCCACGCATGCGGTCGGGCGGAAAAGTCCGTGACCGACGTTTCCCCTCGCTCCAACGCCGACCTTCCGGATCGACGTCGGCTGCACCATAATTGGCGGTGACGCTCTCGGCGCAAGATTCCCGAGAGGTCCTGAACTCCTGACGGGGGCGATTCCATGGCTGCGAAGAAAATCCTGATGCTTACCGGTGACTTCACCGAGGACTACGAAACGATGGTGCCGTTTCAGGCGCTGTCGATGGTTGGACACACGGTGCACGCGGTTTGCCCGGGCAAGAAGGCGGGCCAGTCAGTGCGCACTGCCGTGCACGATTTCGAAGGCGACCAGACCTACAGCGAAAAGCCCGGGCACAACTTCACGCTCAACGCCGAGTTCGATGCCGTGAAACCCGAGGACTACGATGCGCTGGTCATTCCCGGCGGACGTGCGCCGGAATATCTGCGGCTCGACCCGAAGGTCATTGCCGTCGTGCAGCACTTTGCCAAGGCGAACAAGCCGATTGCCGCCATCTGCCACGGCGCGCAGTTGCTGGCGGCTGCAGGCGTGCTTTCCGGCCGTGGCTGCAGCGCTTATCCCGCGTGTGCCCCGGAGGTGAAGGCGGCGGGAGGCACCTATGCCGACATCCCGGTGGACAAGGCACACGTCGATGGCAATCTCGTGACCGCACCGGCCTGGCCCGCGCACCCGGCGTGGCTTGCGCAGTTCCTGCAGGTGCTCGGCACGCGCATCGTGCTCTGATTCGATTGCGGGGCATCGCTCGGCGCGAGCTCGGCGGACGTTGCTCGCCTGCATGCACGAACCGACGACGGGAGGATTCCCATGGACGTCATGAACAGGCAAGTGCTCTTGGCAAGCCGTCCGCAAGGCTGGGTGACGGAGGACAGTTTTCGCATTGTCGATGCGCCCGTCCGCACGCCGGACCTAGGCGAAGTCGCAGTCCGAAACGAGTGGCTTTCGCTTGACCCCTACATGCGCGGCCGCATGAACGACGTGAAATCCTACGTGCCGCCCGTGCAGATCGGCGAGGTGATGGTCGGCCAGACGGTGGGCGAGGTCATCGAGTCGCGGGACCCGAATTTCGCGTCAGGCGACAAGGTGCTTACGCAATTGGGCTGGCAGCTCTATGGGGTTGCGAAGGGTGTCGACATCTCGAAGATCGACGTCAGCCGCGCGCCGGCTTCCTGCTATCTCGGCGTCCTTGGCATGCCCGGCATCACCGCGTGGTTCGGCCTGTCCGAGATCGGGCGGCCAAAGGCCGGTGAAACGCTGGTGGTGTCGGCCGCTTCGGGCGCAGTCGGCAGCGTCGTCGGGCAATTGGCGAAGATCAATGGCTGCCGCGTGATCGGCATCGCCGGTGGCGCAGCCAAGTGCGACTACGTCGTGCGCGAACTTGGCTTCGATGCGTGCATCGACTACAAGGCTGAAGGCTTGTTCGAGGCACTGCGCGCGGCCTGTCCGGCAGGCGTCGACGTGTACTTCGAGAACGTTGGCGGCGAAATGCTCGACACCCTTCTGCGCGTCATGAACCAGTTCTCCAGGATCGTGGTTTGCGGCCTGATCGCCGAGTACAACGCAACGGAGCCGTATCGCTACAGAAACCTGCGCGCAGTGCTTGTCAACCGCATCAGGATGCAGGGCATGATCGTATTCGACTGGAAGGATCGGTATGGGGAGGCGGTGAAGGGGCTCTCCGGCTACCTTGCCAGTGGAAAGCTCAAGTATCGCGAATCCGTGGTCAATGGCCTCGACAACGCCCCCAAAGGCCTTATCGCGCTGCTCAAGGGCGAGAACTTCGGCAAGCAGCTCGTCAAGCTTGCCCTGGTCTAGTCAACCTTCCATCAATCTCGCCAGATCGTTAATCGCAATGAGGAGGTCGCGCCACCGTCGTCTGCCGTGTGCCTGACCTCCGCTTACTTTGTGGATGCTCTCGCGTTTGTCCAGGGCGTTGAACCGAAGCGCCACGTGTGCCTTCGATTCGGTCCCGCCTGCTGACTTGGTGGATAGGAACGAGCGACATCGGCGAAATTGGAGCTGCTTCACTCGCTTCGCTCCAATTCGGCACAATGGCGAATGCCAAAGAAATACGCGATGGGGGGCCGAGCCGCCTCGGCGCTGCCGGGCGACGCACCGCCATCGCCCCAGAGTCAGTCGTGGCGAGCGCGCCTGGGAGCGCTGCGCAACCTTCCACCATTCCTGAAACTGGTCTGGCGGACCAGCCCGGCGCTGACGCTCAGTCAGGCGCTGCTGCGGGTCCTGCGCGCATTGTTGCCGGTCGTGACGCTTTACGTCGGCAAGCTGATCATCGACGAAGTTGTGTTGCTTGCCGGGGCTCCGTCCGCAAATGAAACCCTGCAGCAATGGATCGCGAGCGGAACGCTCGACCGCGTCGGATGGCTGCTCGTGCTCGAGTTCGGGCTCGCGGTCCTCTCCGACGTGCTCGGCCGCGTCGTCTCCCTGCTCGACTCCCTGCTGTCCGAGCAGTTTCAGCAACGAAACCAGTCTCCGGCTCATGGAGCACGCGGCCACGCTCGACCTCGAGGACTTCGAGGACAGCGAGTTGCAGGACCGACTGGAGCGCGCCCGGCGGCAGGCAGCCGGGCGCACGAGCCTGATCGGGCAGCTCTTCAGCCAGGCACAAGACCTGGTCACCGTCGCGAGCTTCGCCGCCGGACTGCTCGTGTACGCGCCATGGCTCATCGTGCTGCTCGCCATCGCCTTGCTGCCGGCATTCATCGGCGAGGCGCATTTCAATGCGCAGAGCTATTCGCTCAACTTCGCCCGCACCCCCGAGCGGCGAGAGCTCGATTACGTCCGGCAGACCGGAGCGAGCGCGGAAACAGCCAAGGAAGTGAAGATCTTCGGCCTGAACGGTTTTCTGATCGAGCGGTACCGGACGCTGGCCACGAGCTTCTTCGACGCAAACCGCCGAATCGCGCTGCGACGCGCGGGCTGGGGAAGTGTCCTCTCCGCGATCGGTACCGTTGCCTACTACGTCGCGTACGCCTACATCGTATGGCGCACGCTCCACCGCGAATTCTCCATCGGCGATCTCACGTTTCTCGCCGGCTCCTTCCGACGCTTGCGAAACCTGCTGGAGAACCTGCTGATGGGATTCTCGCAGGTTGCCGGTCAAGCGCTCTATCTCGACGATCTGTTCTCGTTCTTCGAGGTCCAGCCGGAAATCGTTCCACCGCCCAACCCAAGGCCGTTTCCGGTCCCGATTCAACATGGCTTCGCATTCGAGACGGTGGGATTCCGCTATCCCGGCGCCGAGCGATGGGCCGTGCGTGGATTGACGTTCGAGCTGCATGCCGGCGAGATCCTTGCGCTGGTCGGTGAAAACGGTGCCGGCAAGACCACCTTGGTCAAGCTGCTGGCACGCCTTTACGATCCGGATGAAGGCCGCATCCTGCTCGATGGGCATGATCTCCGCGAGTACGACCTGTTTGCGCTTCGCGCCAATATTGGCGTCATCTTTCAGGACTTCGTCCGCTATCACTTCACCGCAGCGGACAATATCGCCGTCGGGCGCATCGAAGCGCGCGACGACCGCCCGCGAATCGTTGCTGCCGCCGAGCGCAGCCTTGCGGACGAGGTCATTCGAAAGCTCCCCAAGGGCTACGATCAAGTGCTCGGCAAGCGGTTTCGAACAGGCGTCGACCTCTCCGGCGGCGAGTGGCAGAAGATCGCGATCGCCCGCGCATACATGCGTGATGCGCAGCTACTGATCCTCGACGAGCCAACGGCGGCCCTCGACGCGCGTTCAGAATTCGAGATGTTCAAGCGGTTTCAGGAGCTGAGCCAGGGCAAGACCGTGGTATTGATCTCTCACCGCTTTTCCAGCGTCCGCATGGCCGATCGCATCGTCGTTCTGACGGACGGCGCTGTCGAGGCCGTGGGCACTCACGCCGAATTGTTGCAGCAGAGCGGGCGCTATGCGGAATTGTTCGAATTGCAGGCTGCCGGCTACCGATAGCAATGATGTGGCCGGGTGGGCCTCGATTGCGCCTTGCCGAGAGACCTCGATCACGCAACCCGCCGGCTTGAGCCCGTCTGAGCCCGCAACCGGCCACTGACCCAATTGATGTCACTCGTCGTTGAAGGCCAAGGCCTCCACAATTCGCTGGCGGCGTCGCCTGCGATACCATTGCCCGTCCGGACAGGCACGCCAAGAGCATCGATCCTCAAGCGGCCCGTTCGCGTCGACCCGTTCTGTGAACTTCCGAAGTCCTCCCAGGTTGATCCGCCAAGTAGCTGTAGAAATTCGTCGACAACAACCCCGCAACCAGCCGGAGAAGGAAATGTCCAGTGTCGGTTTTCATGAGCCCGTAGAAGAGCTATCTGATGAAACTCGCGACATGCACCGAGCAATCGTTTCTCTGATGGAAGAGCTTGAAGCCGTTGATTGGTACAACCAACGCGCTGATGCGTGCAAGGATCAAGAACTCAAGGCAATCCTCGAGCACAATCGCGACGAGGAAAAGGAACACGCTTCCATGGTGTTGGAGTGGATACGACGCAAGGATCCGAGGTTCTCGAAAGAGCTCAAAGACTATTTGTTCACCGAGAAACCTGTCGCGCACAAATAGGAGTGCCCCCCAGCCATCGCTAACGACGGAGCTCATCTCACGGCCGCCGGCACGAAAGCGAAAGCAGTGCGGCGTACCAGGGAGCAGGTGTGCGAGCGGACTTGGGACGCAGATCACGGTCGCTTGATCAAAGTCAGCGTCGTCGCCAGTGCACAAATTGATTGCTCACGAAGATCTTCCTTGACGCATGCTAGCCAAGCTCCAGCAGATCGTTCAACGAGTGAACGCCGCGGCCAACTTGCATGAGGCGCTGGAAATCATCGTACATCGGGTGAGGGGCGCGATGAACACCGACGCGTGCTCCGTCTATGTTCGCGACCCGGCCGTGCCGCAATTCGTTCTGATGGCTACGGAAGGGTTGAACCCGAGTTCGGTGGGCAATATTCGGATGGCTGCCGGCGAAGGGATCGTTGGATTGGTCGCGACGCGCCAGGAGCCGGTCAATCTTGCGAACGCGGCCGAACACCCAAGTTACCGCGCTTTCCCGGAAACGGGAGAGCAGCAGTTTTCCGGCCTTCTCGCGGTGCCGCTCGTGCACTTCCGCCAATCCATGGGGGTGCTCGTCGTGCAGCAAGTTGCGCAGCGCGTTTTCGCCGAAGAGGAGGTCGCATTCCTTGTGACGATCGGCGCGCAACTTGCGGCGTCGCTGAGCTACGCAGCCCTTGGCAGCGCTATCTCACCCCATGAGCCGTGGTCGCCCGGACCCATTGGACTGATTCAGGGTTTGCCGGGAGCTCCGGGGGTGACGATCGGCAACATTGTCCTTCCCTCCCCGCTGGCAGATCTCGATGCGGTGGCCAATCGCGAACCCGACGATATCGCGCAGGAAGAAGCAAACTTCAGGCGAGCCATCCGCGAAACGCAGCAGGAACTGCGGGCCAGCGCCGATCGCATGGAGGGCCGACTGTCGGACGAGACGCGCGCGATATTCGACGTCTACATCCTGATCCTCGGCCAGGATGATCTGGTCGAGGGCGTTGTCGCGAGAATCCGCAGTGGCAACTGGGCACCGGCAGCGCTGCGAGACACGATTGCCGAACATGCCAACGTGTTCAGGCAGGCGGAGGATCCCTACCTGCGGGCGCGCGCGGAGGACATCAGAGGCATAGGTCGCCGCATCCTTCTGCGACTCATGTCCGACGTCTCCGCGGCAAGGGAGTATCCGAACGAGGCAGTCCTTCTTGGCGACGAGGTCAGTCTCGCCCGCGTCGCGGACGTACCGCCCGGACGGCTCCGAGGCATCGTGTGCCTGCGCGGCTCCGTCGTGTCGCACACGGCGGTTCTCGCCCGCGGCCTCGGGATACCGGCAGTGATGGGCCTCGGGCCGCGCGATGTCAGATCCCTCGACGGTCATCCGATCATTGTCGACGGCTATCGTGGACGCGTCTTCATCGACCCTTTACCCGCAGTCGATCCAGGAGTATCGGCGATTCATCCAGCACGAGGGACAGCTTTCGGCAAGGCTTGCCGACTTGCGCGATCTCAAGGCGACGACGACCGACGATGTTCACGTCGGACTCGGGTTGAACGTTGGATTGCTGACCGACATCGATGTCGCCGCAAACCTCGGCGTCGATGAGGTCGGGCTCTATCGCTCCGAGTTTCCATTCATGTCGCGCGAAACCTTTCCCATGGAGCATGAGCAGTACGAGATCTATCGCAAGGTACTCAAGGCGTTCGCACCCAAGCCGGTGACCATGCGAACGCTCGACATCGGGGGCGACAAGCCGCTGTCGTATTTCCCGACGGCGGAAGAGAACCCGTTTCTGGGATGGCGTGGCATCCGCCTCACCTTGGATCGACCCGACATCTTCCTGCCTCAACTGCGGGCGATGCTGCGTGCGAACGTCGGGTTGAACAATCTGCGCATCATGTTCCCCATGATTGGGCAGATCGACGAGCTCAAGGCGGCCCGGCAGGCGGTCGACCGGGCGCGCCGCGAGCTTGGCGAGGAAGGATGCGAGTGCCCCGCGCCGTCGGTCGGCGCCATGGTAGAGGTGCCGTCGGCGTTGCTTTCCATTCCCGCTCTTTCGCGTTATGCGGATTTCTTCTCGATCGGTACAAACGACCTCACCCAGTACCTGCTTGCAGTGGACAGGAACAATCCAAACGTGGCGCGCTTGTACAACCATCTGGACCCCGCAGTCATCCGCGCCCTGCACGGCGTGATCCGCGATGCTCGGCGCTGCGGCAAACCGGTGAGCGTTTGCGGCGAGATGGCAGCCGATCCCGGCTCGGCGATTCTCCTCCTTGGCATGGGTTTGGAAACGTTCAGCATGAGCGCGTCCGCGGTTCTGAGGATCAAGTGGATGATCAGAAGCTTCTCCAGCCAGCGCGCGAAACTAGTCGTCCACCGTGCCATGCGAATGGAGTGCGCCGATTCCGTGCGCAACATGCTGAACGACGAACTGGGCCGGGCCGGATTGGGCGAGCTTGTCCTTGCGTGAGTGTGGCGCGTCTTTCCACACGTCGCCCATCTGATGGTGTGCAGCAGCGCTGCCATGCCGTTTCGCGACGTGCACTTGCGCTACCGATGGTCGGCGTGCGCCGCGAACAGCAACGAGACGTAGTCGACCGGTGTCGCCCATGACCCGACCCGCGTGTCGGCGGCCGCGTTCGCGGGTGGTGCAGCCGCCCTCGTGGGGCTCGGAAGCACGTCCTGCGCAAGCAGCGCACCCGCGCAGAGGATCAACACGGCAATCGCGAGCTTGAATCCACGCCGAAGATGGAAGTCCGATTCGTCGAATGGTGATGTGCGTTCCATGGCGATCTCCAGTACCGGTCGCGCCCGACCCGTCTCGGGCCGGCTCCGGCGCGGAAATCCACGCCGATGGAAATCACTCTAGGGAGGCAACGCCGCCCGGGATATCGACCAATCCCTGCGGCGCGTGCGGAAAATTCGCACCGCGGCGCGTGGCGCACCGGCAGCACGGGGCGTTACCAGCCGGAGGGCAGCTTCTTAAGCAGGACGATCGTACGGTCC
>CAVVRH010000033.1:0-20863 GCA_963750585.1 uncultured beta proteobacterium | reverse complement strand
AACGGCCGCGGCAAGCGATGGATGAGGAATTCTACTGCGCGGTGACGATGTGGTGGCGGAAACGTCCATGCCAACGACAAAGGCGCCGCGAGCGGCGCCTTTGCATCATGCGCACCACTTCGAGCCGCGTCAGCCCTGGCTCGTGCTCGCCGAGCACCGCCACCGTGATGTGCGCGATGACGTCCGTGTGCAGCTGCACGGTGATCGGGTGGTCGCCGACCTGCTTGAGCGGCCCGGCAGGCAGGCGGATCGCGCGCCTTCTCGATCGTGATGCCGTGTCGCTTCAGCGCGTCGACGATGTCGACGTTGGTGACCGACCCGAACAGGCGTCCGTCCACGCCGGCTTTCTGCGTGATCTGCAGCCTCGTGCCCTCGAGCCTCGTCGCGAGCTCGGTGGCGGCCGTCAGCTTTTCGGCCGCCGCCTTCTCGAGTTCCGCGCGCTTTTCCTCGAGGAGCTTCAAGTTTTCGGGCGTGGCCCGCCTGGCCTTGCCATGCGGAATCAGGTAGTTGCGTGCGAAGCCGGCCTTGACCTTGACGACGTCGCCCAGGTTGCCGACGTTCGAGACCTTTTCGAGGAGGATGATCTGCATCGTGGCCTCCTAGTGCCGGTCGGTGAACGGGAGCAGCGCGAGGAACTGCGCGCGCTTGATCGCCGTCGACAGCTGGCGCTGGTAACGAGCCTTCGTGCCGGTAATCCGCGCCGGCATGATCTTGCCGTTCTCCTGCACGAAGTCCTTCAGGACGTCGATGTCCTTGTAGTCGATCTGCTTGACGCCTTCCGCGGTGAAGCGGCAGAACTTCTTGCGCTTGAACAGCGCATTGCCGCGCTCGCGCTTCTTGCCATCCTTGCCTTTGCCTTTACCTCTGCCAATGGGACGGGGCATGTCAGTTTCCTTTGGTGATCTCGAATTTCTGCACGTGCAGCGCGACGCTCACTCCCGTGCGCCAGCGGCGCGCGATGAAGCCTTCGCAACGCACTGCCGTGCCGTTCGGAAGCTGCGCGAGCGCCATCGGCTTCCGCCCGAACGCCACCGCCGCCAGCTCGCATTCGACCTTCCGCTCGCCGCCGGCTTCCCGCTGCACCGACGCGTGCAGAGCGGCAGGTCGATGGCCGGAAGGCCGGCGGGCGTGTAGCGAAGATCGCCGCGATCCGCGAGCGTGGCGTCGAGCACGAGCCGGTTCTCGCCCGGCACGGCGACGGCCGCGTTCCGATCAGGCTGCAGTGGTCGCCGGGGCCTCCGGCGCCGGTGCGTCGCGCCGCTCGGTTCGCTCGGCGCCGCGATCTCCGCGGTCCGTCAGCGACCTCGACTTCTCCTCCTTCATCATCGACGACGGCGTCACGACAGCCTCGTTCATCGCGACGATCAGGTGGCGCAGCACCGCGTCGTTGAACTTGAACGCGTGCTCGAGCTCGGTGAGCGTCTCGCGGTCGCACTCGATGTTCATCAGCACGTAGTGCGCTTTGTGCACCTTCGGCGACCGGATAGGCCAGCTGGCGCCGTCCCCAGTCCTCGAGCCGGTGGATTCGGCCTCCGCGGCCGGTGACCATCGTGCGGTACCGCTCGACCATCGCGGGCACTTGCTCGCTCTGATCGGGGTGCACGATGAAGACAACCTCGTAATGACGCATGCAGAGCACTCCTTTCGGTCGTTGTAGGCGAGGTCCGGCGGAAATCCGCCTGGCTGCCGGGCGGCCACCCCGTCTGCGGCGGGTGTGGCAAGGAAGCCGAACATTATAGCCGAACAATCGCCACTCGATCAAAACGCTCCTCGCCGGGGCGCCCCGTGAGCCGGAGGGGCAAGAAACGTCCCGACCGCCCCGTTTTCGGCATGTCCTCGCGTCTCGGCCGCGATGGAAATCGGGCAAGCGCGCGTCATGCCCCCGCGCACTTCCCGCGGCGACCTTGATCGGCGGCAACGCGGACCACTTGACACTCGGGTACTTTTCCACGACGCGTCGGGCCGGTGCGCCGGTTCGAGCACGCCGGCTCGCCTGGCCGCTGCAGGCCAACGAAGCGCCTGTCCACCCTCAACCGGAACGCTCGAGAACGCGATGTTCGACACACCAGTCAGAAACGTCATGCAGCGGCGCAAGATGCTGAAGGCGCCGCCGGACACCTCGGTTCTCAAGGCGGCGAAGCTCATGGCCGAGAAGAATGTCGGTGCAGTGATGGTCGTCGAGGACGAGGCGCTTGTCGGCATCTTCACCGAGCGCGACGTCGGTGATTCGTGTGGTGGCGCCCGGGCTCGACGCCGGCGCGACGCCGGTCGCCGACGTGATGACGCGTTCGCCCTGCACCGATCGACCCCGACCAGCCGTTCGGCTACGCGCTGCTGCTGATGCACGAGAAAGATTTTCGGCACTTGCCGGTTGTCGAAAGCGGCAAGCCCGTCGGCATCGTCTCGGCGCGCAGCGCGATGGACCCCGAGCTCGAGGAGTTCGTGTCCGAGGAGAAGCGGCGCGAGCACTTCCGCGGACGGCGGTGAGGCTTCGATCCACGCCACGTTCTCAGCGTGGGGCGTTGGCGACGGCTTCGCTGGCGGCTAGCGCGACCAGCGCATCGTCGCGTTGCGCCTTGGACATGGCTGCGAGCACCTTCACCTGTTCGTAGAACGCCGGCAGGTCGCCGCGGGATTGTGCAAGCAGGGCGCGAAATGCCGGCACCTGCCCCGTATAGAGCGTGACGGCCACCAGACTCGCATTGTTCGGGCCCGCGTTCGCATAACCGGCGAACCAGCGGTCATAGCCGGCAAGCCCGGTTTCGCCGGCCCTCGCCTGTTCGTACGCCGTCCGCATTTCGGCAAGCGCCTCGGCCTTGGCGCGCAGCTTGTCGACGTCGTTCGCATCGCTCGCGTAGATCGCGGCGAGCTGCTCCCGCGTGGCGACGACAAGCTCCCGGAAGCGCTTGCGCAATCGCTCACCCCGAGCGAACTCCGCCGCGAGGCGCATCTGGTCGGGGCCGCCGGCCTGCGCGCCGATCCAGCGTCGCACCCCTTCCTCCTCGACCGCCACCGCGAAGGATTCGTTGAACTGGCTGTCGTCCTTGACGTAGACGACCTGGTGCGCGAGTTCGTGGAAAAGGAGCCGCGCGAGGTCGGTATCGGGAAAGCGCACGAACGACGACAGCAGCGGATCGTCGAACCAGCCGAGCGTCGAATACGCCGGCACGCCAGACACGTACACGTCATCGCCGGCGATGCGGAACAGCTCGGCTTCCGCGCGCGCAGTCGCCTCGTCGAAATAGCCGCGATAGTTGACGCATCCGGCGACCGGGAAACACCATTCTCGCGGAGCGAGCGAAAGAGGCGGTGCAGCGAACACATTCCACGCGACAAACGGTCGTCCGAGGTCGGTGTAGCGCGTGTAGCTGCCGTTGGCCGGCAGCGCCAGCGCGCGGCTCGCGAACAGGCGCAGTTCGCGCGCAAGCTCGAGCCGGGACTTGAGGCGCGCATCGTCACTCTGCGCGAGCACGTCGTCGATCGGTTGCGCGCGCCGCAGCAGGTCGAATTGCCCGAGCAAGCCCTGCCAATAGAATTCGGCGGCCGAGCAGCCGGCCAATGCCGCGCACGCGAAAAGAATAGCGGCGACGACTCGCATGCGCGGTTCGGCAGCTCGCATCGTCATCCGTTCGTCGGCGTAGTCGCGGTCAGGCAAGATAGCGGCGCAGCCGCTCGACACCGTCCTCGAGCTTGCCCATCCCGATCGTGTAGGCGAAGCGGACGTGGGCGGCGGCGCGGTGGTGCCCGAAATCGATGCCAGGCGTTATCGCGACCCCCGCCCGTGCAAGCACCTCGCGGCAGAACGCCTCGCTGTCGTCTGAAAAGCGTGAGCAGTCGGCGTACACGAAGAATCCGCCGCCAGGCATCACGGGAATGCGGAAGCCCAGCTCGCGCAACGCCGGCACGAGGAAATCGCGGCGCGCCTTGAACGCGAGCCGGCGCGACTCGAGCAGCTCGATCGTCGCGGGTTCGAAACACGCCAGCGCGGCACGCTGCGAAAGCGTCGCCGGCGAAATGTAGAGATTCTGCGCGAGCTTCTCGATGTCGCGCACGTGGTGCTCCGGCGCCACGAGCCAGCCGAGCCGCCATCCGGTCATGTTGAAGTACTTGGAGAAGCTCGATACGACGAAGACGTCGTCGCTCCATTCGAGCACGGAGCGCGGCGTGCCGTCGTAGGAAAGCCCGAGGTAGATCTCGTCGACGATCAGCCGGCCGCCGAGATCGGCGACCGTCGCCACGATGCGCCCCATCTCGTCGTGCGCCACCGTCGTGCCCGTCGGGTTCGAGGGCGACGCGATCAGCGCACCCCGCGTGCGCGCGGACCACGCGTCGCGGATGAGTCCTGCCGACAGCTGGTAACCCGTCTCGGGCCCCACGGGAATGCCCACCGGATCGCCCTCGAGCACGCGCACGAAATGCCGATTGCACGGATATCCCGGATCGGACAGCAGGATCTGCTCGTCGCGGTTGATGGACAGCGCCATCACGAGCAGCAGCGCGGCGGAGGAACCCGCGGTGACGATGACCCGCTCGGGCGCGACGTCCACGCCGAATCGGTCGCCGTAGTGCCGCGCGATCGCGGCGCGCAACGCAGGAATGCCGAGCGCCGACGTGTAGTAGATGTCACCGCCCGCGAGCGCCGTGCGCGCGGCGGCGAGCACCGGATCGGGTGTCGGGAAATCGGGCTCGCCAATCTCCATATGGACGACGCTCTTCCCCGCCGCCTCGAGCGCACGCGCCGCGGTCTGCACCTCCATCACGTGAAACGGCGCGATCGCCGCGACGCGAGCGGCGGTGTGAAGGCGTGAATCCATCGAAGGTCCGATGCCGGTGGCCCTGGAAAGGCGCTATCGTAACGCGTGGCCAGATCCCGACCCTCGCCCGTTTCCCTGCCCGCGTCGGCAATGTGGCTCCTGCTCGTGCCAGGGCTCTCGGCCGGCGCAGCGACGCCCCTCAGGCAACGCCAGCGGTCGCCTCGACCGATGTCTACAAGTGCAGCGACCCGAACAACGCGCCCATTTACCAGGAAAGCCCCTGTGCGCCAGGACGCGAGCTGCGCAACTTTGCCACGGATCCGAGTACCGTGTCGGTGATTCCGTCCGACAGACCAGACGGCAAGGCCACGGCATCGCCCGCACGCGCCGAGCCGAGCCACCAAGTCGCCGGCTCCCGCAAAGACCGTTCAGCCGAAGGGCGGAGATCCGGCGGAGCGCCGCCACCTGCGCGAAGGGATGACGGAAGCCGAAGTGATGGCGCGCGTCGGCGAGCCGGACACGACGAGCGGCAGGTCCGGCAAAGTGCGCTGGAACTACCTGCCTGCGGCGGCCGACCCGGCAACGATCACGACGGTGCATTGTCGCCACGGTAAGGTGCGTCGAGATCGACCGCAAGGTCGTGCGCTGAAACAGGCACATGCGCGCGCTGCTCCAACGGGTGAGCGAGGCGCGGCGTCGACGGTCGCCGGGCGCGTCGTCGGCGCGATCGGTCCGGGCTGCTCGTGCTGGCGGGCATGCGCGAGGGCGACGGTCCGACGACGATCGCGACTGGCTCGCGCGGAAGATCGCGCCGTTGCGCATCTTCGACGACGACGCCGGCGTGATGAATCGGGCGATCGTCGACATCGGCGGCGACATGCTCGCGGTGTCGCCAGTTCACGCTGTTCGCGTCGACGCGCAAGGGCGCTCGGCCTTCGTGGTCGGGCGCGGCGCCACCGTCGATCGCGCGCCGCTGCTTCGACGATTTCGTCGCAGCGCTCGCGGGCGAACTCGGCCAGCCGGTGGCCACCGGCATGTTCGGCGCCGACATGAAGGTCTCGCTCGTCAACGACGGTCCGGTGACGATCTGGCTCGACTCGCGCGACCGCGCATAGCGGGATCGATGATGCCGGGAAACCGCGCGAGTCGCGGACGCCACGGGCCGCGTCCACGGAAAGCTCCAGGATCAGCAGCGAATCGAGCCGCTACGCGGGCGCGGTCCGCGAAGACGAGGACACATCGCGCCTCGGTTGCCGCATCGACTGCACCCGTCAACCTTCGAGCAGGCTGCGCAACATCCACGCGTTCTTCTCGTGGATCTGCATGCGCTGGGTCAGCAGGTCGGCCGTCGGTTCGTCGTTGCCTTGTCGACCAGCGGGAAGATCTTGCGGGCGGTGCGCACGACCGCCTCGTTGCCCTCGACCAGCAGCCGGATCATCTCGTCGGCGGTCGGCACGCCGGACGTCTCCTTGATCGACGTCAGCTTGCCGAACTCGGCGTAGGTGCCCGGCGCGGGGAAGCCCGAGCGAGCGGATGCGCTCGGCAATGAGGTCGGTCGACGAGCCACAGCTCGTTGTACTGGTCCATGAACATCAGGTGGAGCGTGTTGAACATCGGCCCCGTCACGTTCCAGTGAAAATTGTGGGTCTTCAGGTACACGGTGTACGTGTCGGCGAGCAGCCGCGACAGCCCCTCGGCGATGCGCGCGCGGTCCTTTTCCGCGATGCCGGTGTCGATCGCGGGCGCTGGCGGGCTCCTTTCTTTGGCTTCATCGTGATCTCCTGTTCGCGGCGGACGGCACGGGCGGAGCCGGGATTCGAGGCGTCGGCGTCGCCGCCGGAATCGCCGGCACAGCCCGATGATGGAGCCGGTCGCCCACCTTGCAATTGAATCACTCTCGCCGACGACCGTTTCATGCGATGTTGTCGCGGCCCCTGCGCGGCCCGCGGCGCGTTGAACTGCGTCAGCCGCGGTCGACCGCAGGCGCCCGGGACCGAACGCCCAGACCGCCAGCAGTCCGCCGATCATGCCGAGAGTTCTTCATGAACATCAGCTGCTGCGTCACGGCGTCGGGCCGGTCATCGCCCAGAAGTTGTGGAAGATGACCGTCGCGACCAGCGTGAACGCCGCGATCGCCAGCGCCGCCCAGCGCGCCTTCCAGCCGACGACCAGCACGATGCCGCCGGCGAGTTCGACGACGATGGCGATCGCCGCGCCGACCTGCGGGCAGCGGCAGTCCCTTGCTCGCGATGTAGCCGGCCGTGCCCTTCGAAGCCGCCGATCTTGCCGAAGCCGGCGATCACGAACATCGAGGCGAGCAGGATGCGCGCCGACCAGCGCCGCCGCGTCCTTGCGCGGGCGTCGTTTCGGTTTGCGTCGTCATGTTCGTCTCCTTGGTTGGATTGGTTGAAAGGCTCGCCGTTCGGGTGCTTCAAGTCGGTCAGGGCAGGTCGAACAGCAGCACTTCGGCGCGCGGCCGCGTCGAGCGTGATCTCGCCTCGGCGTCGATCTTCGCCGCGTCGCCCGCCGCCAGCGGCGCGCCGTTGACGGTGACCGCGCCGCGCGCGACGTGCACGTAGGCGCGGCGGCCCGGCGCGAGCGCGTGCGTGGCGCGCTTCGTCGCCGTCGAGCAGCGCCGGCGTAGACGCGCGCGTCCTGGTGGATCGTCACCGCGCGCGCCGGAGCCCGTCCGGGCCGGCGATCAGCGCAAGCCGGCCGCGCTTCGCCGCGGCGTCGATGCTGTCTGCTCGTAGCTCCGGCGTGATGCCGCGCTCGGCGGGCTCGATCCAGATCTGCAGGAAGTGCACGCCGTCGGTGCGCGACGGGTTGTACTCGCTGTGCATCACGCCCGCGCCCGGCGCTCATGCGCTGGACGTCGCCGGGCGCGATGATCGAGCCGTTGCCCATGCTGTCCTTGTGCTCGAGCGCGCCCTCGAGCACGTAGCTCACGATCTCCATGTCGCGGTGGCCGTGCGTGCCGAAGCCCATGCCCGGCTGCACGCGGTCCTCGTTGATGACGCGCAGCGGGCCGAAGCCCATGTGCGCCGGGTCGTAGTAGTCGGCGAAACGAGAAGCTGTGGAAGGAATCGAGCCAGCCGTGGTTGGCGTGGCCGCGCTCGTCGGCCTTGTCGCAACGTGATCATTCGATTCTCCTGTTGGTGGCGCGCACCGGCGCTCGGTTCCGGCGATGCGCAGCCGATGAGCGCAATGATAGGGTTGCGCGGGCGCCCAGAAAAGCGAACAATTCTCACGTCATCATTCAAATTTCTTGAACATGCCGACTCTCGCTCGACGCCCTCGTCGTGCTCGACGCGATCGACCGCGCGGCAGCTTCGCCGGCGCCGCCGAGGAGCTGCACCGCGTGCCGTCGGCGATCACCTACACGGTGCGCACGCTCGAGGAGGATCTCGACGTGCTGCTGTTCGACCGGCGCGGGCATCGCGCGAGCCTCACGCCGGCCGGGCGCGAGCTGCTCGACGCAGGGGCGGCTGCTGCTGCCGCGCCGCCGGCGAGCTCGAACACCGCGTGCGCCGCGTGGCGACGGGCTGGGAGACCGAGCTCGCGATCGCCGTCGACGCGATCGTGCCGCTCGGCGCGCGTCTGGCCGCTGGTCGCGCGATTCTACGTGCACTGCCGCGACAACGCGGCGGCGCACACCCGCCTGCGCATGTCGCACGAAGTGCTCGGCGGAGCGTGGGACGCGCTGGCCGACGGCCGCGCGAACCTCGTCATCGGCGCGCCCGGCGATCCGCCACCCGGCGGCGGCTACCGCACCCGGCCGCTGGCCGAAGTCGCCACGGTGTTCGCGGTGGCGCCGTCGCATCCGCTGGCGGCGCGCGAAGACCCACTGACCGAGGCCGATCATCGCCGCACATCGCGCTGTCGTCGCGGCGACACATCACGCCGCCTCCCGCCGCGTACGGTGGGACTGCTCGACCGGCAGGACACGCTCGTCGTGCCCGATCTTCCGGCGAAGCTCGCCGCGCAGGTGCCGGGTTGGGTTGCGGCACGCTGCCCTACTACCTCGCGGCTGACGACATCGCCGCCGGTCGACTGGTGGTCAAGGCGCTCGAGCATCCTCGCCCGCCGATGCGCATGCTGGCCGCGTGGCGCGAGCGCAGCCCGGGCCAGGCGCTTGCGTGGTGGATCGACGCGATCGATCAGACCGACTGGCGCTTCCTCGCGGCCGGGCCGGACGCAGCCATCGCACAGGCCGCGCCCAAGCCGCGACGGGAGCGGCGCACCGTTAGCGTTGCGCGGCCGCGAGCCTTGTCAGAGCTTGTACGCCGCCTTCGCGAGGTCGTACGCGAGCAGCGGCGCGAGCTCGAACGCCTCGTCCTCGCCGATGCGGTGCTCGACGGCAAGCGTCGCGAGGAAGCGGCAGTCGATGCGCCGCGCGACGTCGTGTCGAGCGGGAATCGACAGGAAGGCGCGCGTGTCGTCGTTGAAGCCGACCGTATTGCAGAAGCCCGCGGTCTCGGTGGTCTGTTCGCGGAAGCGCAGCATCCCCTCGGGACTGTCGTGGAACCACCACGCCGGTCCGAGCTTCAGGACCGGGTAGTGGCCGGCCAGCGGTGCGAGCTCGCGCGCGTAGACCGTCTCGTCCAGCGTGAACAGGATCACGGTCAGGTTCGGCTCGTTGCCGAACGCGGTCGAGCAGTGGCTTCAGCGCCCGGACGTAGTCGGTGCGGCATCGGGATGTCGGCGCCCTTGTCGCGTCCGTAGCGCTCGAACAGCTGCGGATTGTGGTTGCGAAAGCTGCCCGGATGGATCTGCATCACCAGGCCGTCGTCCACGCTCATGCATGCCATCTCGGTCAGCATCTGGCCGCGGAACAGCTTCCGCTTCCGCCGCGGTGATCGTTCCGGCGAGTCCGCGGTCGAGCAGCCGCTGGCATTCGGCTTCGGAGAGATCCGCTGGTCTGCGGCCGTCGGATGCCCGTGATCGGTCGACGTCGCGCCCATCGACTTGAAGAACGCGCGGCGGTTGCGATGCGCAGCGAGATAGCCGCGCCAGGTCGCCGCGTTCTCGCCGGTCAGCGCGGCGAGCGCCTCGACGTTGGCGCGGAAGCCCTCGAACTCGGGATCGACGACCGGGTCGGGGCGGTACGCGGTGATCACTCGGCCCTTCCAGCCGCTCGCGCGGATCTTCGCATGGTGCGCGAGCGGGTCGAGCGGCGACTCGGTGGTCGCGATCACCTCGATGTTGAAGCGCTCGAACAGTGCGCGCGGCCGGAACGCGGGCTTGCCGAGACATTCGTTGATGCGGTCGAAACAGCGGTCGGCCGATTCGCGGCGTCAGCCGCTCCTCGATGCCGAACACCGTCGCGAACGCATGATCGAGCCACATCCGCGTCGGCGTGCCGCGGAACAGGTGATAGTGCGACGGCAAACGCGCGCCAGATCTTGCGTGCATCCCGTTCCACGGCGTCCGCCGTCCCTGCGCGGGATGCCCAGCGCCTCGAGCGGCACGCCCTGGCTGTAGAGCATCCGGAACACGTAATGGTCCGGCGTGATGAACAGCGCGCTCGCATCGGAGAACGGCGCATCGCTCGGCGAACCACGCCGGATCGGTGTGGCCGTGCGGGCTCACGATCGGCAGATCCTTGACGCTGGCGTAGAGCGCGCGCGCCAGCGAGCGTATCGCGGGGTCGGCCGGGAACAGCCGGTCAGGATGGAGTTCGAGCGGAATCATGGTTGCCAGTGCCTTGATCGTGTCGTCAACCGCGGCCCAGGTGCGCGGCGATCGTCGCCCGCGCGCCGTCGCGGAACAGCTTCTGCACGTTGCCGGTGACCGCGGCGCGAAACGCGGGGTTCGCGCCCAAGTCGGCCCGAACACCGCGGCAAGATCGAGGAAGCCTTGCGCGATGCGAACCGGATCGCCACCGGCGTCCCGGGCAATCACGCCGAACGTCGACGCAAGCGGATCGGCCACGGCGATCGGCCGCGCCGCTTCGTCGTGCCCGCTCGCGTAGCGTATCCAGCCGGCGACCGCGAGCGCGAGATGCGCGTATCGAGCCGCCACCCGCCATGCGGTCGCGCACGGTGTTGAGCAGCCGCTGCGGCAGCTTCTGTGAGCCGTCCATCGCGATCTGCTGCGTCTTGTGCGGGAGCGCCGGATTGCGAAAGCGTCGCATCAGTTCCGCGCCGTATATCGCCGGATCCGCGCCAGGCGGTGCGACCAGCGTCGGCGCGATCTCCTCCGCCATCTGCCGCTCGACCAATTCCGCGAGCAGCGGATCCGCGGATGCCTGCCAGATGAACTCGTGCCCCATCAGGAAGCCCAGGTATGCCATCGTCGAATGGCTGCCGTTCAGCAGTCTGAGCTTCATCGTCTCGAATGGCGCAACGTCGGCGACGACATCGGCTCCCGCGTTCTCCCACGCCGGGCGCGGCGCCACGAAGCGATCCTCGATCACCCAGCTGTTGTACGGCTCGGTCACCACGGGCGCGGCATCGGCAACGCCCAGCAGTCGCGCTGCCTCCGCGATATCCGCGTCGGTCGTCGCCGGCACGATGCGGTCGACCATCGTGCACGGGAACGCGGCGTGGGTGACGATCCAATCGGCAAGAGCCGGATCGAGCCGTTGCGCATAGGACTGCACCAGCGCTTCCAGCACGCGGCCGTTCTGCGGCAGGTTGTCGCAGCAGACCACGTTGAGCGGCCCGGCCGCCGTCTCCCGCCGCAGCGCCAGTGCAGCGACCAGCAGGCCGACGGCGGAAACGGGCGCGTCGCGATGCACAAGATCGTGTTCGATGTCGGGATTCGCGAAATTGAGCGCCCCGCTCGCCGGATCGTGGCAGTAACCCTTTTCCGTCACCGTCAGCGTCGCCACGTGCACGCGCGGATCGGCGAGGCGCAGTACGAGTGCAGCCGGGTCCGCGCCCGCGAACAGCGTCTCTCGCACGGCCCCGATGATCTGGATCGACGTGCCCTCGATCGACCTGGTGAGCACGCTGTAGAGGCCGTCCTGCGCCGCGAGGATCGCGGTGGCGCGCGGGGTCTTCATCGACACGCCGCAGATGCCCCAGCGCGGGTCGTGCGCGAGCACGGCGTCGGTGAATACCGCCTGGTGCGCACGATGGAAAGCGCCGAGGCCCAGATGGACGATGCCGACGGCCAGCGTCGTCGGGTCGTAGTCGGGCCTCGCCACCGCAGGCGGTAACGAGGACAGCGAAGCGAGGTTCAGCAGCGGCATGCCAGCGCCCTGGTCTAGAGGACCTTGTGGCCGGTGATCAGCGTCGGCAGCCACGTCGAGAACGCGGGCACGTACGTCACCACGGCCATCGCGGCGAACAGCGCACCGTAGAACGGCAGGATCGTGCGCATGACCTGGCCGACGGTGATCTCGCCGATCGCGCAGCCGACGAACTGCGTCGTCCCCACCGGCGGCGTGTTGAGGCCCAGCGCGCAGTTCAGCAGCATCACCATGCCGAACTGCACCGGCCCCATCCCCATCTGGATCGCCAGCGGGAGGAACAGCGGCGTGCAGATCAGGATCGTCGCCGCCATGTCCATGAACGTGCCGAGCAGGAACAGGAGCAGGTTGATGAGGAAGAACATGACCCACGGGTTGTCGGTCGCCGTCAACAGCAGGTTGCGCGGTCGCCTCGGGCAGCTCGAGGTAGGCCATCTGCCACTGGAACATGTTCGACACGCCGATCAGCAGCAGCACGACGCCGGTCGTCTTCGCACCCTTGGCCGCGGCCTTCATCAGCTTGTGCCAGTTCATCGTCCGGTAGATGACGAACGTCAGCAGTAGCGAATACGTCACCGCGATCGCCGCTGCCTCGGTGGCCGTCGTCGCGCCACTGATGATGCAGCCGAGGATCAGGATCACGACGAACAGGCCGGGCAGTGCCGCGACGAACGACACGCAGCACCGCATGCCAGCCCGGGAACTTGTGGATCGCGACCTTGCCGTCGACGCTGCGGGGGAAGCCGTTCTTCACTGCGACCCAGTACGCGGCGGCGAGCATGCAGATGGTGAGCGCGAGCACCGGCATCAGGCCGGCGAACATCAGGTCGCCGATCGACACGCCCTTGACGACCGTGCCGCCGATCACCCCGGCGGCGCTCTGCGCGGCAAAAGCGTAGATGATCATGTTGTGCGACGTCGGCATCAACGCGCCGGCGAGCGACGCGTGCGTCGTCACGTTGACCGCGTAGTCGGCGCTGTAGCCCTCGCGCTTCATCATCGGGATCATGACGCCGCCCATCGCCGAGACGTCGGCGACCGGCGAGCCCGAGACGCCGCCGAACAGCGTGCATGCGACAACGTTGGCCATGCCGAGCCCGCCCTTCCAGTGACCGACGAGGTTGCGGGCGAAGTTGACGATCTTGTCCGCGATGCCGCCATGCAGCATCAGCTCGCCGGAGAAGATGAAGAACGGGATCGCCAGGAACGAAAACACGTTCATCCCCGAGATCATGCTCTGGAACGCCGTCGCGAGCGGCAAGCCCTCGACGAGGTACGTGAGGATGCAGGACAGCGCGATCGCGAAGGCGACCGGGACCCCGAGCAGCAGGAGCAGCGTGAAGCTGATGCAGAGCGTCGCGAGGGCAAGGCTCAGTGCCATGATTTCACCACCTCGCTCTTCCTGAACATCGCGATCAGGTGCTCGATCGAGAACAGGATGATCAGGATGCCCGCGATGATCCCCGGCAAGTAACGCAGCGCCTCCGAGATGCCGAGCGTCGGGATCATGTTGTCGTGGACCGACATCGCCATCATCAGGCATCCGCCGAACAGCAGCGCGCCGAAGAGGATCGTCAGCAGGCCGACGGTCACGCCGACCCAGAACTGCGATCTTCTCGGGCAGCAGGCCGACCAGCGACTCCATTCCGATGTGCCCCTCGTCACGCACCCCCGCGGACGCGCCGAACATCGCGACGGTGATGACCAGGATC
Organism: uncultured beta proteobacterium; assembly: GCA_963750585.1. Taxonomy (GTDB): domain Bacteria; phylum Pseudomonadota; class Gammaproteobacteria; order Burkholderiales; family Casimicrobiaceae; genus VBCG01. The sequence goes on along the minus strand of CAVVRH010000033.1, from coordinate 7,199 downwards.
AGCGCGACCTGCTCGACGTACGGCTTGGAGTCGTTGAACACGTAGCGCCAGAGAACGCCGCAGTCGACGATCGCCACGATCCCGAACAGTGCCGCGACGGCGAGGTACATCGCCCAGCGCGACAGCCGGGAATTGACTGCGGTCAGCCACTCCATTCGCCTCCCCCGAAACCCCCGCGGCGCCTGCTCGTGCGCCGCGGGGCGAGACGAGGCCGCGGTCAGGCGCGCGATCACTTGGTGTTGACGATCTCGGTGACCAACGCCTTCATTTCCGGCGTCGACGCGAACTTGTCCCATACCGGCTTCTCGGCCTCGACGAACGCCTTGCGGTCGATCTCGGCCGCAGGAACGATCTTCGCGCCAGCCTTGATCACGGCGTCCTTCGAGCTCTTCTCCTTGGCTTCCCAGAGCTTCACGTAGTACGGGATGGAGTCCTTCGCCGCCTTGCGCAGCGCCGCCTGCTCTTCCTTGGTCAGCGTGTCCCATTTCTTCTTGGAGAACACGACGACTTCCGGCGCCATCACGTGCATCGTCTCGCTGTAGACCGGCGCGGACTCGAAGTGCTTGGCGGTCTCGTACGACGGGTAGTTGTTCTCCGCGGCGTCGATCAGGCCGGTCTTCAGCCCCGTGTAGACCTCGGCGTAGGGCACCGGTGTCGCCGACGCGCCCAGCGCGCCGACGAGCCCGACCCAGAGGTCGGACGGCTGCACGCGCACCTTCATGCCCTTGAGGTCGGCGAGGTTCTTGATCGGCTTCTTGGCGTACATCGAACGGGCGCCGCTCTCGTACATCACCAGCGCGACGAACCCCGCCTTGTCGAACGCCGCCAGGATCTTGTCGCCCTGCGGGCCGTACATCGTCTTGCGGAAGTGCTCGATGTCGCGGAACAGGAACGGCAGCGACGGGATCATCGACTCCGGAACGATGCCATGGAACGCCGACGTGTTGACGCGCACCATGTCGAGCGCGCCGATCTTGACCTGCTCGACGGTGTCCTTCTCGGAACCGAGCGAGCTGTCGGTGAACACCTTGACGTTGTCCTTGCCGCCGGTCGCCTTCGACAGCTCCTCGCCCATGAAGTTGACCGCCATGACGGTCGGATAGTCCTTCGGGTGAACGTCGGCGGAACGGAATGTGGCCGCCGTCGCGACCGACGCGGTGAACGCCAGCACAGTGGCCGCGAGCGCGCCGGCCAGCATCTTCGGTTTGAAATGCATGTTCTCTCCTCGGTGGAATTGTTCGGCTTGCGCCGACGACAGGATGCGCGCCGAGCGGGGCGCGCCGAACGGTTGGGTGCGGATGATGGTGGACAGCCATATCGCAAACCCCGTGTTGGCGTCACCGGCCGGATCAATGTCCGGCCGGGCGCGCCGCCGCCGTCCCATTTGCGCTGGAACTCGCGGGCGACGCGGGTGAGATGGCGGTGCATCGCCGCGCGGGCGGCTTCCGGGTCGCGTGCCTCGAGCGCGGCGACGATCGCCGCGTGGTCCTCGAGCGTGCGCGCGTGCAGCTCCGGGGTGTGGAAATGCGCCTCCATGCGCGACCACAATTCGCCGCGGCGCTGGTCCCACATGGTGTCGACCACCGCGGCGAGCGCACCGTTGCCCGTCGCCTTCGCGATCCGCACGTGGAACTCCCGATCCGCCGTGTCGCGCGCATCGAAATCGTCGCCATGGAGCGTCATGCGGGTCATCGTGTCGCGCAGCGCCGCGACATCGCGGCGGCGGATCGAGCGGGCGGCGAGCGCGGCGATCTCGCCTTCGATCAGGCGGCGGGCGGCGAGCAGCTCGAACGGCCCGGGCTCGTCGTTGGCCGCACCCCGACTGTCCACGGTGCGCGCGCGCGTCGTCGGGCGGTCTCCTTCGTGCGTGACGAAAATGCCTGTGCCCACGCGAACCTCCACGCGACCCTCGAGCTCCAGGCAGATGATGGCCTCGCGCACGGAGGTGCGCGACACGCCGAGCAGCGTCGCGAGCTCACGCTCGGCGGGAAGCCGCTCGCCGGCATGGAACTCGCCTCGCGCAATCAACGCCGCGATCTGATCGGCGATCTGGCGGTAGAGTCGTGTCGACTCGACCGTTTGGAGTGGCAAGGGGTTTCCTCCCGGCGACAGCGTGGCGCCTCGCATGCGCGCCGATCACGGTCCCACAGGGAGTCCGGCCGACGCTTTGTTTGTCGAAGGCACTGTACGCCCCGCTCCGGCAACCGGTCAAGTGGTCCAACCACCGGACCAAAATCCCCCAAGTTTGCCGTTTTTGCAGGCCGGGGCGCGGCGCGGACCGCTGCCCTTCGCCCTGCCGGATCAGCGGCCGAGGAAGTCCTGGCGCTGGGGCGTGAACGTGTCGAGCAGTACGCCGGCCTTGCGGCACACGCAGCCGTGCACGATGCCGGGGCGCTTGTACAGCGTGTCGCCTGCCCGCACGATCCGCGTCTCATCTCCGATGGTGAACTCGAATTCGCCGGAAAGGACGTAGGTCAGCTGTTCGTGCGGATGGCTGTGCAGTGCCCCGACGCCACCGGCATCGAATTGCACCTCGACCTGCATCAATCCACCTGCATGCGCCAGGATGCGACGGCGCACGCCGCCTCCGAGGTCCTCGAGCGGGCATTCATCGTATCGGACAAACATCTGGGACCTCCAACTTCGGTGAAGCAACGATTCCGGGAGGTGCCGCCGGCGATGCTTCCGCAGCGGCAGTACCTGCCGCCGCCTACGCATCCGGCGCGATGAAATGCCCCGACTTGCCGCCCTGCTTCTCGAGCAGGCGCACCGATTCCACGCGCATCGCCCGGTCGACCGCCTTGCACATGTCGTAGATCGTGAGGAGGCCGATCGCAGCGGCTGTCAGCGCTTCCATCTCCACGCCGGTGCGGCCGAGGGTTTCCGCCGTCACCTCGATCGCAACCGCGCTTTCGGTCTCGTCGAATTCGAATTCGACGGCTACACGCGTGAGCGGCAACGGGTGGCACAGCGGGATGAGGTCGGACGCGCGCTTTGCCGCCTGAATGGCCGCGATGCGGGCAATCCCGAGCACGTCCCCCTTCTTCGCGCCTCCCGCCCGGATCAGCGCGAGCGTGCGGGGAAGCATCACGATCTTCCCGCCAGCGCGTGCGATACGTCTGGTTACATCCTTGCCCCCGACATCGACCATGTGCGCCTGTCCGGCACCGTCGAAGTGGGTAAAATCATCCTTGCGCACACTGGCCTTCCGCGTCACCGCGCTGGTCCCGCGGGACGCTGCCGTTTTCGGTCGGGCCATGAAGCGTGCCATCGTCTGTCGGGATTGGGCCGGTTGAACTCGCGGACGTGGATTGAATCTTAGCATTCAGGCGCTTACGCCCGCTTTCCCGCCCAGGTATCCGTTGCCAGCAAAACGACATTTCGCTTCAACCCGCGTGCACCGGTCGCTCGCCGCGTTGCTCGTCGGTGCGCTCGCGCTCGCGCCGGTCCCTCCGCTGCCGGTGGCCACCGCGCAGAACCTCCCGGACCTGGGCGACGTGTCGCAGAGCGCGTTCTCGCCTGCGCAGGAGCGCAAGCTGGGCGAAACGATCATGCGCCAGGTCCGGGCGTCGGGCGGCTACATGAACGATCCCGAGGTCAACGATTACCTGAACGACCTCGGCAACCGGCTCGTCGCCGCCGCGCCGGACGCGCGCCAGGATTTCGAGTTCTTTGCCGTGCCAGACAATTCCATCAACGCGTTCGCGCTTCCGGGTGGATACATCGGCGTCAACACGGGCCTGATCCTGCTCGCGCAATCGGAGTCCGAGCTCGCGGCCGTGCTCGCGCACGAAATCACGCACGTCACGCAGCGACACATGGCGCGCATGCTGGCTTCCCAGCAGACCAGCTTGCTGACAACGCTCGCGGGGCTCGCGGTCGCCATACTGGCGTCGCGCGGCGGCGGCGCCTCGAGTGGTGATGCGGTACAGGCGGCGATCGCCGCATCGCAGGCGCTCGCAGTGCAAAACCAGCTCAACTTCACGCGCGAAAACGAGTACGAGGCCGATCGCATCGGCTTCCAGCGGCTCGCGGTGGCAGGTTTCGACACGCGCTCCGCGGCAACGCTCATGGAGCGGCTGCAGCGCTCGGCGCGCTTCTCCGAAGGCACGGCGCCGAGCTACCTGCGCACGCACCCGATCACCTACGAGCGGATTGCCGAGGCGCAGGCGCGTTCCGAGCGCGTTCCGTACCGGCAGGTGCAGGATTCGCTCGATTTCCAGATGGTGCGCGCGCTGCTGCGCAGCTACCAGGGCGAGCCCAAGGTGGCCGTCGCATTCTTCGACGACGCGCTGCGCGAGAAGAAGTACAACAACGAGATCGCGACCCAGTACGGCCTCGTCGCCTCGCTGCTGCGCGCCAAGAACACCAAGCGTGCGCAGGTCGAGCTCGCGAAGCTCGAGAAGATGGCGCCGCCGCAGCCGATGGTCGACGCGATGGCCGCCCACGTCATGATGGAGTCGGGCGACCTGAATGGCGCCATCAAGCGCTTCGAGGCCGGACTCGCGCTCTATCCGAACAAGATGCAGCTCGTATACGACTATCCGCAGGCGCTTATCCAGGCCAACCGGCCGGCGGATGCCGCCAAGTTCGCGGAGCGGGAGCTCACCCGTTTCCCGGGCGACGGGCCCCTGCACCAGATCACCGCGCAGGCCTATGGCGCGATGGGCAAGCGGCTGAAGCAGCACCAGCATCAAGGCGAGTTCTACGCATGGCAGGGCAACCTCAAGGCTGCGATCGGCCAGCTCGAGCTTGCGTTGCGCGCGGGCGACGCGAACTTCTACGAAGCCTCGGTCGTGGATACGCGCCTGCGCGTGCTGCGCCAGGAGCTGGTCGAGCAGCAGAAGGAAGGCTTCGGCCGCACCAGTTGAACCGCACGCCCGGCGGCCGCCGCCGGATCGACGCCCAAGGAACTCATGCCCGACGCTCCCCGCGCCGCATTCGCTCGCCGCCGACCGTTCTGGTTCGTAGCGCTCGTCCTCGTGCTCCTCGCGCTCGCCGCATGGGGCGCCTGGCGCGCCTTCGGCGGCGGCGACCGCGCGCCGGAATTCCGTCTCGCCAAGGTCGAGCGCGGCAACATCATCGCGACCGTTTCCGCCTCCGGAACGCTCTCGGCGGTGACAACCGTGCAGGTCGGCTCGCAGATCTCCGGGCAGATCAAGGAGCTCTTCGTCGATTTCAATACGCCGGTGAAGAAGGGCCAGATCCTGGCCAGGATCGATCCGGAGACCTACCAGCTCAAGGTGCGACAGGCGGAAGCGGACCTCGAAGCCGCGCGCACCGCGCTGTTGCAGCGACAGGCGGACGCGGCCGCGCAGCGCTCGCAGCTCGTGCGTGCAAAGATCAATTGGGACGACGCGAAGCGCGATCTCGAACGCAAGGAATCGCTCGTGCAGAAGGGCTTCATTTCCGCGGCGGAGCGCGACAAGGCCGCGTTCGTCGAGCAGGGCGCTGCGGAAACGATCCACACCACCGAGGCACAGGTGCGCTCCGCCGAGGCACAGTCGGCAAACGCCGCGGCCGTGGTGAAACAGCGCGAGGCGGCGCTCGCGAGCGCGCGCAACGATCTCGACAAGACGTCGATCACGGCACCGGTGGATGGCGTGGTGATCGCCCGGCAGGTGGACGCGGGACAGACGGTCGCCGCGAGCCTCAACACGCCGACGCTGTTCATCATCGCGCAGGATCTGCGCGAGATGCAGGTCGACGTCGCGATCGACGAGTCGGACATCGGCCGCATTGCCCTCGATCAGCCGGTGACCTTTACCGTCGATGCGTTTCCGGGACGCTCATTCGAGGGGCGCGTGCGCCAGATCCGCAAGTCGGCGCAGACGGTGCAAAACGTCGTCACCTACACGGTGGTGGTCGGAACGCGCAACCCGGTGCTGCAGCTCGTGCCAGGCATGACCGCGAACGTGCGTATCGTCGCCGACAGCCGCAACAACGTGCTCAAGATACCGAACGCGGCATTGCGCTGGCGGCCCGCGGGTGCGGCAACAGCGAAGGACGAGGTCGCCGGGGCGCCGGCCAACGGCGGCAGTGCCGGTCCGGGTGCGGGCGATGCGCAGGCGCGCAGGCAGCGCCTCGTCACCGAGTTGAAGCTCGACGCCGCGCAGCAGTCGCGGCTCGACGAGATCTTCGCCGAGCAACGTGCGCGCTTTGCCGAGTTGCGCGACCTGAACGAGGCCGAGCGTCGCGTGCGCGCGGACCGGATGCGCGCCGACGTACGGCAGAAGATCACCGCAATGCTCTCGGCGGAGCAGCAGAAGAAGTACGCGGAGATCGTCGCGACGGAAACCGGCCGCGGAGTCCCCGCCGGCGGCGCGGGGCGCGTCTACGTGCCTGCGGGCGAGACGCCGCGCGAGGTCGTCTTGCGCACCGGACTGACCGACGGCAATGCGACCGAGGTGGTCGCGGGTGATCTCAATGAAGGCGATCAGGTCATCGTCGGCACCGCCACGGCGGCGGCCGCGACTTCGAAGGCGAGTTCGGGTCCCCGCCTTCCGTTCTAGTACCTTTCGCGCCACCCGCTATCGTCGTGAGCCCGCCGTGCCGCCACCGCTGATCGAAACGCACGACCTCGTCAAGGTCTACCGGATGGGCGAGACCGAGGTGCGCGCGCTCGCCGGCGTGTCCGTCGGGATCGAGCGCGGCGAGTTCGTTGCGGTAATGGGGCCGTCGGGGTCTGGCAAGTCGACGTTCATGAACGTGCTGGGTTGCCTGGACACGCCCACGGCGGGCGCTTACCAGTTGGACGGGGAGAATGTTGCGGGGCTCACCGCGGACGAGCTCGCCGATGATGCCTATCCGCCCATTAAGGCACGATCGAAACATCGTCGGTGGACGGACTGCGTGACACGCTCGATCGCTTGGTCATTTTCCCGTTCGAGATCGCACGGGCCGCTGTTCCGCACTTGAGAAACCAAGCGAAAGCGCGCGTCGTTTTCATCTCGTCGAATCGAAATCGACTTCCGGTCCGCGGCGGCTCCATTCCGGACATTGCACGTGCCGCCGCGAACGCTCTTGTCAGGTCGCTGAGCATCGAGCTTGCGCCTCATGGCGTTCCCGTGAATGCCATTGCACCCAACTATCTGTACAGCGAGACCTACTATCCGCGCTCACGATTCGTCGACGATGCCGCGGGGCGGGCCTATGTCGCGCAAGTAGTCCCTGCGGGGCGATTGGGCAAGCCGGAAGAA
>CAVVRH010000032.1:0-24073 GCA_963750585.1 uncultured beta proteobacterium | reverse complement strand
GCGTTTCGCGCAAGTCGGTGCTGCCGGTGTTCAAGGAGCTGAACGGTCTCATCTTCTATCCGGTTCAGTACGAGGGCGAGGAGCTCGAGAAGAATGTGTTCTACACGGGCGCCGCACCCAACCAGCAGGCGATTCCCGCGGTGGAGTACCTGATGAGCAAGGAAGGCGGCAGTGCCAAGCGCTTCTTCCTGCTCGGCACCGATTACGTCTATCCGCGCACGACGAACAAGATCCTGCGCGCGTTCCTGAAGAGCAAGGGCGTGGCCGAGAAGGACATCGAGGAGGTCTACACGCCGTTCGGGCACAGCGACTACCAGACGATCGTCGCGAACATCAAGAAGTTCTCGGCGGGTGGCAAGACGGCCGTCATCTCGACGATCAACGGCGACTCGAACGTGCCGTTCTACAAGGAGCTCGGCAACGCGGGGCTCAAGGCGACCGACGTGCCCGTCGTCGCGTTCTCGGTGGGTGAGGAGGAGCTGCGCGGCGTCGACGCCAAGCCGCTGGTCGGCCACCTCGCCGCCTGGAACTATTTCATGTCGCTGAAGAACCCGGCGAACGAGAAGTTCATCAAGATGTACAAGGACTGGGCGGTCAAGGCCAAGCTGCCGAACGCCGACAAGGTCGTGACCAACGACCCGATGGAGGCGACCTACATCGGCATCCACATGTGGAAGCAGGCGGTCGAGAAGGCCAAGTCCACCGAGGTCGACAAGGTGGTCGCCGCGGTCGCCGGGCAGAAATTCAATGCCCCCGACGGCTTCGAGATCAAGATGGACGAGAAGAACCACCATCTGTGGAAGCCGGTGTTCATCGGCGAGATCAAGGGCGACGGTCAGTTCAACGTCGTGTGGAAGACCAAGGGCCCGGTCCGCGCGCAGCCCTGGAGCCCGTTCATCCCGGGCAACGACAAGAAGAAGGACGGTCCGGACGTCTGATTCCCGGTCCGGGTGCCGGTCGCCGCGCGGCTTGCGGCGACCGGTCATCCGGTTCAAGACCGCGGGAGCCGCATGCACTCGCCGTGGACCGGCAAACGAATTCCGTCGCGGAACATCGACATGTGCATGCGCCTCCTGGTCCTCCTCTGCATAGCGCTTGGCAGCATCGGCAGCGCGACTGCTGCGCTGGACCCCGCGCTGCTACGGCGTCTAGCCGCGGAGGAATCCGACGAGAAGATCGCGGCAATCACCGCGCTCGCGCAGCTGGATCCGGAAGCCGCGCTTCCGGTGCTGAAGGCGCTGAACGAGGACAGCCTCTATCTCGCCGGCGACCGTGTGCTGATCATTGCCGGCGCACGCGCAACCGATGCCGGAACCGGCGCGGACGTGAAGCCGATTCCGGCTGACCGCGAGGGCATCTCGATCAACAATCGCGTGCGGCGCGAACTCGCAGCCGCCATGGCCGGACTCCGCCTCTTCGCCGCGGAGCCGGCGGTTCGACTGAAGGCCGCGACCGAGCTTTCGGGCAGTGCCGACGCGGACACGCTGCCGCTGCTCGAGCGAGCGCTCTCGCGCGAGACCGATCCGGCCGTCAAGGCGCAGCTCACGCTGGGTCGCGCGAAGGCAAACCTCGCCTCACCGGATGCCGCGGTCCGCCTCGCTGCGGTGAAGGACCTCGGCGAATCGAGCGATCCTGCCGTGCGTCAGCTGCTCGTCGCGCTCGAAGAAAAGACCGGCAGCACGTACGCCGAGCCGGACGAATCGGTCAGGGCAGCGGCGAGTCTTTCGCTGCGCGCGCTGGACAGCCGGCTTGCCTGGGGCGAGAACCTCGGCCGTGTATTCACCGGGCTTTCGCTCGGGTCGGTGCTGCTGCTCGCTGCACTGGGGCTTGCGATCACCTACGGTGTGATGGGCGTCATCAACATGGCGCACGGTGAGCTGCTGATGGTCGGCGCCTACTCGGCGTGGACGATGCAGACGCTGTTCCGCGCGAAATTCCCGGACTGGATCGATTGGTACATGGTTGCCGCGATCCCGGTCGGGTTCTTCGCAGCGGCCGTGGTCGGCGCGGCGATGGAGCGCCTCGTGATCCGGCGCCTCTACGGCCGCCCGCTCGAGACGCTGCTCGCGACCTGGGGCCTCTCGCTGATCCTGATCCAGGCCGCACGCACGACGTTCGGGCCGCAGAACGTCGAGGTCGCGAACCCGGCGTGGATGTCGGGTGGCATCGCGTTGCTCCCGAATCTCGTGCTGCCATGGAACCGCATCGCGATCATCGTCTTTTCGATCGCAGTGCTGGCGCTGATGTGGGCGCTGCTGAACCGCACGCGGCTCGGCATGTTCGTGCGCGCCGTCACGCAGAACCGCGCAATGGCCGGATGCGTGGGCGTACCGACGGCGCGCGTCGATACGCTTGCGTTCGCGCTCGGTGCCGGCATTGCCGGATTGGGAGGCGTCGCGTTGTCGCAGATCGCGAACGTCGGTCCGGACATGGGTCAGAGCTACATCGTCGACTCGTTCATGGTCGTCGTGCTGGGCGGTGTCGGCCAGCTCGCCGGCGCAGTCTGGGCGGCGCTCGGCCTCGGCGTCGTCTCCAAGTTCCTGGAGGGATGGACGGGCGCGGTGATCGCCAAGATCGTCGTGCTCGTGTTCGTGATCGTGTTCATCCAGAAGCGCCCGCAGGGGCTGTTCGCCCTCAAGGGCCGCTTTGCGGACTAGGCGAATGAACGCACCGCTCGAAACGCTCGCCATGCCGGGCGCCGCCGTCCGCGAGCCGCTCGTGGTGCGCGGAGCGCAACGCGTTCCGCCGGGCGCGCTATTGGCCGGGATGCTGTTCGCCGTGTTCGCCTTCGGTTTCGTGCCAGTTCTGAACCTGCTGATGCCGGCCTCGCATCCGCTGCACCTGTCCGATTACTTCGTGACGCTGGTGGGCAAGATCCTCTGCTATGCGATCGTCGCCGTCGCGCTCGACCTGATCTGGGGCTACGGCGGCATCCTCTCGCTCGGCCACGGCCTCTTCTTCGCGCTCGGGGGCTACGCGTTCGGCATGTACCTGATGCGCGAGATCGGCCGGGACGGCAGCTACAAGATGGACCTGCCGGACTTCATGATCTTCCTCGACTGGAAGGCGCTGCCCTGGTACTGGCAGGGCAGCGACCATTTCCTCTGGGCCGTCGTCCTCGTGCTGGCGGTGCCTGCGCTGCTCGCGTTCGCCTTCGGCTACTTCGCGTTCCGCTCGCGCATCAAGGGCGTGTACTTCTCGATCATCACGCAAGCCCTGACGTTCGCATTCATGCTGCTGTTCTTCCGCAACGAAACCGGATTCGGCGGCAACAACGGCTTCACGGACTTCAAGCGGGTGCTGGGCGTTTCGATCACCTCGCCGACCACGCGCATCGTGCTGTTCGCGCTTTCCGCGGCAGCGCTGCTCGGCGCGCTGTTCCTCTGCCGTTTCGTTGTCACCTCGAAGTTCGGGCGGGTGCTGACCGCGATCCGCGATACCGAGTCGCGGGTCATGTTCCTCGGCTACAACCCGCTCTGGTACAAGCTCTCGGCGTGGACGCTTTCCGCGCTGCTCTGCGGCATCGCCGGCGCGCTGTACGTTCCGCAGGTCGGGATCATCAATCCGAGCGAGATGAGTCCCGCCAACTCGATCGAGATCGCGATCTGGGTCGCGGTGGGCGGACGCGGCACGTTGATCGGGCCGGTGATCGGCGCGTTCCTCGTCAACCTCGCGAAGAGCTGGTTCACGATGCGCATCCCGGAATACTGGCTGTTCTTCCTCGGCACGCTGTTCGTGCTGGTCACGCTCTACCTCCCTGACGGGGTCGCCGGACTGTGGCGGCGCTGGCGCACGCATCGCGCGGGGCAGGCGGCCGATTCCCGCGAGATCTCCGCATGAACCTCGCCCGGGGCACCGAGGGGCCGCACCTGCCGGCCGCGCGCGACGAGGCCGCAGCCGGGATGTCGCACATGATGCAGCGCGGCCGACTCGACCTCTCGCACAAGGTGATCCTCTACCTGGAGGACATCACCGTGAGCTTCGACGGCTTCCGCGCGCTGAACGCGCTCACGCTGACCATCGACGCCGGCGAGCTGCGATGCATCATCGGCCCCAATGGCGCCGGCAAGACGACGATGATGGATGTGATCACCGGCAAGACGCGGCCCGATGCGGGGCGTGCGTTCTACGGGCAGACAATGGACTTGACGCGGATGACGGAACCCGAGATCGCACACGCGGGAATCGGCCGCAAGTTCCAGAAGCCGACGATCTTCGAGCACCACTCGGTGTTCGAGAATCTCGAGCTCGCCTGCAAGGCCGACAAGCGCGCGCGCCGGACGCTGTTCGCCGTTCTCGACGACGAGGTTCGCGACCGGATCATGGTTACGCTTTCCCGCGTCCGCCTTGCCCGTCATGCGGACCGCCCGGCGGGCCTCCTCTCGCACGGACAGAAGCAGTGGCTCGAGATCGGCATGCTGCTCGTGCAGGAGCCGAAGCTCCTGCTGCTCGACGAGCCGGTCGCCGGCATGACGGACGAGGAGACCGAGCGCACGGCGGAGCTTTTCGTTTCGCTCGCCGGCGAGCATTCGCTGGTCGTGGTCGAGCACGACATGGCATTTGTCGGGCAGCTGGCCGGCCGCGTCACGGTGCTGCACGAAGGCAGCGTGCTGGCCGAGGGCGATCTCGCAACGGTGCAGGTCGACCCGCGCGTGATCGAGGTCTACCTCGGACGGTAGGGAGCGATCCATGCTCGCGATCAACGCGCTGAACCAGTTCTACGGCGGCAGCCACATTCTGCGCAACGTCGAATTCGAGGCACCGCCGGGCAAGGTGACCGCGCTGCTGGGCCGCAATGGCGTCGGCAAGACGACGCTCCTGCGCTGCCTGATGGGCCTCGTGCCCGCGGCGTCCGGCAGCATTATGTTCGAGGGACGCGACATCACGCGCGCCCAGTCGTACCGGCGAGTGCACGCAGGGATCGGATATGTGCCGCAAGGACGCGAGATCTTCCCGCGATTGTCGGTGCAGGAAAACCTGCAGATGGGACTGGCGAGCAAGCCATCCGGCACCAGGCTGCCGCCGGCGATATTCGAGATGTTCCCGGTGCTTGCGCAGATGCTGCGCCGGCGCGGCGGCGACCTCTCGGGCGGGCAGCAGCAACAGCTCGCGATCGGCCGGGCACTGGCGATGGGCCCGCGCCTCCTGATACTGGACGAGCCGACCGAGGGCATCCAGCCGTCGATCATCAAGGACATCGAGCGTGCGATACGGGCGCTGGCCGCGACTGGGGAAATGGCGATCCTGCTCGTCGAGCAGTACTACGATTTCGCGCGCTCGCTGGCGGACCAGTACCTGGTGATGGAGCGCGGCGAGATCGTGGCGCGCGGCCGTGGCGAGGACATGGACAGCGACGGCGTGCGCAATCGGCTGTCCGTGTGATTGTCGCTTTCGTCGCACCGCGGCGCATGCTGCGCGACCGCAGCGCTGCATGAGCTCAGTGCGCGGCGGCGTCCCAGATGAGCTTCACGCCGGTCGCGAAAAGCAGCGCGTAACTCACGTTGTAGAACGCCGCATCCGAAATTCGGCGGTGCAGCCACACGCCGAGCCAGATGCCGAGCGGCGCGAGCGGGGCGAACACGAGCGCCGTGGTCAGGTTTCCCGCGTTGAGCTGGCCGAGCGCGTAGTAGGGGATGAGCTTCACGTAGTTCACGATCAGGAAGAACACGGCCGAAGTTCCGACCAGCAGCGTCTTGTCGATCCGCTGCGCGAGCATGTAGACGGCGAACGGCGGGCCGCCGGCGTGCGCCAACGTGCTCGTGAAACCGGATAGCGCACCCCAGAACACGCCGGCGACCGGGCCGGGCGGCTTGCTGTGCGCGGCCAGCCGGGCGGCGATTCGTTCGGACAGGCGGAACCAGCGGTTCAGTGCGAACAGTACCGCGATCAGTCCGATCAGCAGGCGTACCGCGTCGACCGGCAGCGTGCCGAAGGCGATCCCGCCCAGCGCGATGCCGAGCAGCGCGCCTGGCAGCATGATCGCGAGGTAGTGCCACGACCAGCTGCGCCGGTACGCGTGCACGCCGAACAGGTCCATCGCGCAGAGGATCGGCAGCATGATGCCGGCGGCCTCCGGCGGCGCGATGAAGATCGACATCAGCGGGACGGCGACGCCGCCCGAGCCGGTGCCGAAGCCACCCTTGGCGATGCCGCTCAACAGGATGCCGAGGATCGCGACCGGGTAGAACGCGAGCGGGAAGTCGGGCAGCGTCACTCTAGGGCCCTGGGATTGCGGCGGGGGGCGCCGCGTCGGCCTGCGCCGAGCGGCTGCGCCACGCCGCAACCGCCTGGTTGGCGATCACTGCCGATAGCACGATCGCACCGCCCATCAGCGCGAGCGTCCCCGGGTTCTCGCCGAGCAGCACCCACACCCAGATCGGCCCCAGGATCGGCTCGAGCAGCGCGAGCAGACCGAGCTCGGTGGCGGACAGATGGCGAGACGCGGCCACCATCAGCAGGCAGCCAGTGCCGAGTTGGATGCAGCCCATGACGGCCAGGATCAAGAGGTCGCGGCCGGTCGCTTCGAACGGCAGCGCGAGCGGCAGCGCGAGCACGATCGAAAGGAAGCCGGCGAGCATCACCGTCGGCAGCATGTCCACGGTCGCATGCGCCTTGCGAAGCACGGTGACGTTGAGCGCGAACAGGCACGAGACGCCCACCGCGAGCAGGTTGCCGGTGAGCTGCCCGGCGTCGATCGCATCGCTGAACATGACCACCATGCCGGCGAACGCCACTGCCATGGCGAGCCACGTTCGCGCCGGCACGCGCTCCCCCAGAAAGGCGAGACCGGCGAGTGCGGCGAGGAACGGCGACACGCTCATCAGCACGAACGTGTTGGCAACCGTCGTGCGCGTGAGCGAGGCGATGAAGAGGAAGAACTGTCCCGCGAGGAACAAGCCCGACAGCAGGCCCGGCCACCCGACGGCACGGACCGATGCGACCGTGCGTTGCCGGTGGAGCACGACGAGCGTCGCCGCGACGAACAGCGCCATGAAGAGCGAGCGCCAGAAGACGATCTCCCAGGCGTCGCGGAACGACAGCAGGCGCACGAGCAGGCCACCCGACGACCAGCAAACCGGCGCGACGATCATGAAGACGATTGCGCGGCGGTGGAGGGCGTCGGTGCGGGCGGTCATCGGGGCAGCGCCAAAGCGCCTCGGGACGGGCAAAAAAACACCGGTGGGCTCCCTAGGACGCGCACCGGTGGAGGTACTCTAGCGCAGCAGGCCGTATGCTGTCCATGCGCGACGGCGCAAGTTCACCGCCGACGAGGCCGCTGCCGCACTCAGCGATGCAGCCACCAGAGCATCAGGTACGGTCCGAAGTAGGCAGCGAGGATCACCACGGTCAACGCGACGATGAGCGAGGTAAGGATGCGCGAGGCGCGCCGCGTCGCCCGCTGCTGCAATTCGATCACGCGCCGCTGGTTCTCGATCGCCTCGACTTGGCGCGCACCCATCGCACGCTGCTCCGACAACAAGGCTTCGAGCAGCGTGACGATGCGTTCCTGGGTCTCGGGATCGGGCATGGCGTCGGCGAGCACGCGAAGGGGCGCGAGCGTATTGCCACGATACACCCGGCGCCGTTCCTACGTTGAGTCGGCGGCCAACTGGGCGGGGTGGGGAAAGTCAACGCTCGCGGTCCGGCCCATCGCCGCCGCGATGCGCTCGAAGTCCGGTTCGGGCACCGGCAGGAACCCGAATCGGAACGCGGCGCCCCAATGCTGTTTGCTGTGGATGAACGAGAGGTCCGGGATCAGCGGCTTGATCGGCGTCGGCTCCGCGGGCAGGAAATCGACGCCACGGCGAAACACCGGCTCGCCGTCCTGTGTTTCCGCACGGACGAGCGGGGCGTCGCGCACCTTGCCGATCGCGGTGAACTGCTGGAGCGGCGGACCGTCCGGGTAGCTTGCGCGTGGCGAATAGAGCAGGAAACCATCGCCGGCGCGCATCCGCTCGAGCGGCCCAGCCTTGCCGTGATTGAGCTGCACGAAACCGCTGGCGACGGCAATGTCGGCATGATCCCTGGACACCACGCCGATCCAGTAACGACGTGCGGGCATCGCATTCTCCTGTGGTGGGATGGTGCGTGCCATCGTGGCGCATCGCACCGCGCGGCTGCCATCGGCCGGATGACCGAGACCGGTGCGATCGCGCGGCGTCGGATGGGCTCAGGATGGGCGGCGAGGGAACGGCAGGATTCGCGGCGTGCGTTCTCGATAGTCGCGATACGCCGGGAAGCGGGCGAGCAGCAGTCGCTCCTCGAGGCCGGCCTTGACGTGCAGCACGAGCGCCAGTGCCGGGAACGCCATCGCGTGGACCGGCGTGCGCCAGCCGAGTGCGAGACCGAGCGCGGCGAGCAGCACGGCGAGGTACATCGGGTGACGCACGTACCGGTAAGGTCCGCCGGTGACGAGGCGGGCACCTGTCCGCGGGGCGGGGAGCACGCTGAAGTTGCCGGGCCGGTTCGCGGTCAGCGCCCAGGCTCCGAGCGCCGCGGCAAGCGCGAGCGGCACGAAGCCGGACAATCCGAAACTGTCCGCAGACCAGGGCAGCAGCAGCGCGGCGAGCAGCGCGAGTTGGAGGACGACAAGTGCCGTTGCAAGCATGCGCGCGTCGCGCTCGGTAAGCGCCAGGGCGGTGGTGTTTCGAGCATAACCTAGAATGGGCATGCAACAAGGAGAGCAAGATGAGCACGCACCGCATCGCGGTCATTCCGGGGGACGGCATCGGCAAGGAAACGGTACCGGAAGGCCTGCGCGCGCTCGAAGCGGCGGGCAAGCGCTTCGGCATTGGTTTCGAGTGGACGCAGTTCGACTGGAACTGCGACTACTACGGCAAGCACGGGCGCATGATGCCCGAGGACTGGTTCGACACGCTGAAGCCTTTCCCGGCGATCTTCTACGGCGCGGTCGGCTGGCCAGCCACCGTGCCTGATCACGTGTCGCTGTGGGGGTCGCTCATCCAGTTCCGCCGCCGCTTCGACCAGTACGTGAACCTTCGCCCGTGCCGCCTGATGCCGGGCATAGCGACGCCGCTCGCGAATCGCAAGCCGGGCGACATCGACTTCGTTGTCGTGCGCGAGAACACCGAGGGCGAGTATTCGTCGGTGGGTGGCCGCATGTACGAAGGCACCGAGCGCGAGATCGTGTTCCAGGAGTCGGTCTTCTCGCGAAAAGGTGTGGATCGCATCGTGCGCTTCGCATTCGAGCTCGCGCGCACGCGTCCGGCGAAGAAGGTCACCTCGGCCACGAAGTCGAACGGCATCTCGATCACGATGCCATTCTGGGACGAGCGCTTCCATGCGATCGCGCACGAGTACCCGGATGTCGCGACCGACCAGTACCACATCGACATCCTGACCGCGCATTTCGTGCGCCAGCCGCAGATCTTCGACGTCGTCGTCGGCTCCAACCTGTTCGGCGACATTCTTTCCGACCTCGGCCCCGCGGTGTGCGGGACGATCGGCATCGCACCTTCGGCCAACATCAACCCCGAGCGGACGTTCCCGTCGCTGTTCGAGCCGGTCCACGGGTCGGCGCCCGATATCGCGGGGAAGGGCATCGCCAATCCGATCGGACAGATCTGGTCGGGTGCGCTGATGCTCGAGTTCCTCGGCCACAGGGACGCGGCCGATGCGATGGTCGCGGCGATCGAGCGGGTGCTCGCCGATCCCAAGGCGCCGCGAACACCCGACATCGGCGGCAGGGCCACGACGGGCGAACTCGGCCGCGCGATCGCGGCAGAAGTCTAGCGCGCTACGGGAGCGCCGTAGCGGAAGTGGAGCATCGCCGCGCGCAGCGCGTCGATCTGCTCCTGCGTGTCGAGCCGGGTCTGCAGGCCGCCAGGACGCGGCGGATGCAGCGGATCGAGGCCGGCCTGTTCGACGAAGCGCCGCGCATATCGGCGCCATGCATCATCGTAGCGTCCCTGCGACGCATGGTAGATCAGCAGGTCGGCGGCAACGGCGAGCCGCGCTCCCGCGTTGCTTGCGCGCCAGGTGAAGTCGAGATCGTAGAGATGGAAGCCGTCATAGCGGACGCCGTCGAAGCGATTGGCCTCCCAGACATGGCGACGCACGGCGATGAAGACGCCATCCAGCACGCGGATGTCCTCGCATACCGGCTGCTGGAATCCCGACACCATCAGCAGCGCGCCAGAACGGCCGGGTGGCGGCGCGTGCAGGATGTGGCCGTGGCTCGCGCGCTGCCCGGCGTCGCCAAATCGCGGTCCGACGACTTGCGACGCGCCCGCGACGCCGACCCCGTCAAAGCGGTCGAGATGCGTGACGAGCCGCGCGGCGAAGTCCCGCGTCATGAGCTCGATGTCGTCATGGGAGAACACGAGGATGTCGCCCTTGGCATGGGCGGCGGCGCGGTTGTAACCCTCGGCGAGCGAGCGGGCGTCGTGCACGCCGACGATCTCGAGCGGCCAGCCTGCGAATCGGCGGCGATAGCTCGCCGTGACAGCCTCGAACCGGCGCGGGTCGATCGAGCAGATCAATGCGGAAACACGCGGCGGCCGCGCGGGGACGGGCGGCGGCGGAAATATCCGCGAGACGAGGTCAGGCTGCGTTTGCGACCAGGCGAGCAGCGTCCGCAGATAGGCGCGCTGCGCCGCCTGCCATTCGGGCAATTCGTCGACGAGGGTGCACGCGGCGTCCACCGCGTCGACCCTCTTCCCGGCCCGAAGCAGCGTTTCGATTGCGGAGAGGCGCGCATCGGCGTCGATGCGTCGCAATGCCGCGCGTGTCGACGGTGCGGCGCCGGGGGTCGGTTCCGCAGTAGCGCATGACCCGAACGGCGCATGCCGCCGTGCGCACCACGTGCGCCAGGCGTCGCGCAGCACGCCCTCCAGATTGCGCACGAAGCATTCGGCGTCGCACAAGGCGCTGTCAAGGAGCCGCGCGGGAAGCGCCGCTCGCAGCAATGCGAGCGCCTCGGGCGCCTTCGCGGCGCGCGCAACGATGGCGACGTAGTCGTCGGCATCGCGGGCAATCCAGTCGGCGAGCCCGAGCGCGGTCAGTAGGCTGGCGGTGGAACGCGACGCGGAGGTCGCGCCCGGCAGCGTGACGACCGGCACGCCCTGCCACAGCGCCTCGAGCGTGGTCGTCGCGCCCGAGAACGGCAGCGGGTCGAGCGCGATGTCGACGGTTGCGGCCTCGCGACGGAATGCATCTGGCGCGAGCCGCGGAACCACGCGGAGGCGCGGGGCCGCATCGCGGAACGCGGCACGCACGCGATCCTGCGCGCTTCCGTGCGCGGCGCCGACGATCACGAGTTCGCAATTCGGCACGGCGGCGAGTACGCGCGACCACAGCGCGAGTGTCGCATCGGTGAGCTTCGAAAAATTGTTGAACGATCCCAAGGTCAGGCGACCGGCGGACAGCGCCGGCAGCGGCGACGCCGACGCCTTGCCGTCCGGCGGGCTCCAGCACCATTGCGCCGGCGCGAGGCGCACCAGCGCTTCGCTATGCAGTACGTCGCTTGCGCCGGGTGGATCGCTGACCGCGTCCGTGAGCCGGTAGTCGATCGCGTCGAGACCGGTGGTGTTGAGATAGTCGAGCCACGTGATCTGCACGGGCGCCGGCTTGCAGCCGAACACGCCGAGTCGGTTGTGCCCGGTGTGCCCCGCGATGTCGATCAGGATGTCGATGCCGTCGTCGCGGATCCATCCGGCGACGGTCTCATCCGAGGCGCCCTTCATCACGCGGGCCTCGATCGGCGCGAGCCGCGCCAGCGTTTCGGTGGATTGCGGATTGTTGAAGTACGCGAACACATCGAACCGATCACGATCGTGGCGTCGAATCACGGGCTCGACGAAGGCGGGCAGTGCGGTATGGCAATCCGGCGAGACGTAGCCGATGCGCAGGCGGCGGTCCGGATCGGGCGCATTGGCGGCGGTTACGTACTGCGCTGCCCACCCGTACTCGAAGCGCTCGGCGAAGCCGCGATGCAGCGCGAACACCTCGGCCGGCGAATGGCGCGTCGACAACTTCGTCAATGCGAGCAGGTTCGAGAATGCGGGGCGAAAGCCGGGTTGGGCAACGCGTGCAGCTTCGTACGCCGCCCAGGCGTCGTCGAAACGCCCCTGCTCCTTGTACAGGTTGCCGAGATTGTTCAGCACCTCGGGAGCGTCGGGTGATAGGCGCCGTGCCGTTTCGAGCGACGCCACGGCGCCGTCGATGTCGCCCGACTGCTGCAGCGCGTTGCCGAGATTGACGTGCGGGCCGATCGCGGCCGGGTCGATCACCTGCGCCTTCCGGTAAGCGGCAATCGCTTCGTCCATTCGCGCAAGGCGCAGGAACGCGGTGCCCAGGTTGGTCCACGCGATCGCATCGCCGGGCGCGATCGCCACGGCGCGTTCGAGCCACCCGAGAGCGCCGCCGTTGTCGCCCGTCTCGAGCGCGTAGACCCCGAGGCGAGCGAGCACCGGAGCGGCCGGAGCGCGCACCGCGAATGCCTGCAGCATGGTCACCGCGCCCGTGCGGTCACCGTGGGCCCAGCTTGCGTGGGCCCGCGCAAGCACGTCGGCGACGTCGACTTCGGCGTCGTTGGTTCGTTCGTCGGTCAATTGGCGGTGTCGCGGCGCGGCGCAACGGAATGATAGCGGATCGACCGCGCGGAAAGCGCGCGGTGCACGAGCGCCGCCGGGCCGTCCCAAGGCGCGAATTGCTCCCTCTCGGAGGGAAGGCGCGCAGCACCAAGGGTGCACCAATGAGCGCCGATGCGGCGCGGAAACCGGCACAAGTCGAGCGGCCGTCGCCCGCGTCCGACCGCGCCGAAGACGGCGCAAGCGGGACGGTACCGTCACGATGTTATGATGCAACCCGTTGATTAGGGCGTGTTAGCGCCATGGACGCATTCGCGAACGGGACGCGATGAGCCGCCAATCGAGGCGACGAAGCCGGGACCGGAAGTCTTGGCAAGGAGCGCAACGAAGGGTGCCGGCGCAGCGCGCCCGTTCCCTTCGCGTTGCTGCCGGAATCGCTCGCTGGATGGTTGCGATGCCTCGCCGGGCGGTTAGCCCGGCTTCGTTTCGCGCAGCGCGCCAAGCGATTCCTGCGGCGCAACGCGATTGCGCCCGTGGCGTCAACAGGCCCTAGCCTTGCAGCTCGCAAGACGCCCCGGCAGCACAAATCATCGTCCGGATGCGGACGGCGGCAAGTCGCATGACATTGGCTTCGATCGGCCCGGGGCGGGCCGTGACGCTTCTGCCGTTCGACCGTTGCAGCGGGCGCCGGCCGGACGACCAAATCGTCGGTGAGCGCGGGGCCGTCCGGCCCCTGGGCCGTCGGTATTGGTTTCCATGGAGACGCGAATGTCGTTACTGATCGGAGTGCCGCGCGAGGTCTTCCCCGGCGAGAAGCGTGTCGCGACCGTGCCGGAAGTCGTCGAGAAGCTCGATCAAGCAGGGCTTCAGGGTCGCGGTCGAGGCGGGCGCGGGCGACGCGCGCGCAGATCAGCGACGACGCCTACCGCGCCGCCGGCGCCGAGATCGTCGCCGACCGCGCACAGCTGTGGTCGAACTGGCCGACATCGTGTTCAAGGTGCGCGCGCCGAACGCCGAGGAAGTCGGCCTGCTGCGCGAAGGCGCGGTGCTGGTCAGCTTCATCTGGCCGGCGCAGAACCCGGAACTCCTGAAGGAGCTCGCCGCGCGGAAGGCGACCGTGCTCGCGATGGACAGCGTGCCGCGGATCTCGCGCGCGCAGAAGCTCGACGCGCTGTCGTCGATGGCCAACATCGCGGGCTATCGCGCGGTGATCGAGGCGGCGCATCAGTTCGGCCGCTTCTTCACCGGCCCGATCACGGCGGCGGGCAAGGTGCCGCCGGCGAAGGTCTTCGTCATCGGCGCCGGCGTCGCGGGCCTCGCGGCGATCGGCGCGGCGACGGGCCTCGGCGCGATCGTGCGCGCGAACGACACGCGGCCGGAGGTCGCCGACCAGGTGAAGTCGATGGGCGGCGAGTTCGTCGGCGTCGACTACGAGGAAGAGGGCAGCGGCGTCGGCGGCTACGCCAAGGTGATGAGCGAGGGCTTCCTGAAGGCCCAGCGCGACGTGTTCGCGAAGCAGGCGAAGGACGTCGACATCATCATCACGACCGCGCTGATCCCCGGCAAGCCGGCGCCGCGGCTGATCACCGCGGACATGGTGCAAGTCGATGAAGCAGGGCAGCGTCATCGTCGACATGGCGGCGGAGCAGGGCGGCAACTGCGAGCTGACGGTGCCCGGCGAGATCGTCGTGCAGGCACGGCGTCACGATCATCGGCTACACCGACCTGCCGAGCCGGCTCGCGAAGCAGTCGTCGACGCTGTACGCGACCAACCTGCTTGCGCCTCACCGAGGACCTGCTGAAGACCAAGAGCATCGAGGGCGATGCGATCCGCATCGACATGCAGGACGAGGTCCTGCGCGGCACGACGGTGATCAACCGGGGCGAGATCACGCTGGCCGCCGCCGCCGCCGAAGCTCTCGGCCGCGCCCGGCGGCGGCACGGCCGCGACGCCGGCGGCGCCGCCGCCGAAGGCGAAGGGCCACGGCGAGCCGAGCGGGCCGATGCCGCCGGGACCAAGACCGCTGTGCTGTTCGGCGTCGGCGCGCTGCTGTTCCTGCTGATCGGCCGCTACGCGCCGCCGCGTTCCTCGGCCACTTCACGGTGTTCGTGCTGGCGTGCTTCGTCGGCTACATGGTCGTCTGGAACGTGACGCCCGCGCTGCACACGCCGCTGATGAGCGTGACCAACGCGGTGTCGTCAGCATCATCGCGATCGGCGCGCTGGTGCAGATCGCGCCGGACCTGACGAAGATCTCCGCCGACCTCTCCCGGCCCGACGAGTGGATCCGCTGGCTCGCCGTCGGCGGCGATCGGGCTCGCCACGATCAACATGTTCGGCGGCTTCGCGGTGACGCGGCGCATGCTGGAAATGTTCCGCAAGTGAGGGAGACGAGACCATGACCACCAGCCTCTCGACGGTCTCCTACCTCGGCGCCACGATCCTGTTCATCCTGTGCCTCGGCGGGCTGTCCAACCCGGAGACGTCGCGGCGCGGCAACCTCTACGGCATGATCGGCATGACGATCGCCGTGCTGGCCACCGTCTTCGGCGCGCAGGTCACCGCCGCCGGGCTGCCCGTACATCGTCGGCGCGATGGTCGTCGGCGTCGGCGATCGGCCTCTATGCCGCGCGCATCGTGAAGATGACGCAGATGCCGGAGCTGGTCGCGCTGATGCACAGCCTCGTCGGCCTCGCGGCGATGCTCGTCGGCTACGCGAACTTCATCGATCCGACGGTCGTCGGTCGGCATGACGCCGGCCGAGAAGTCGATCCACGAGATCGAGATGTACCTCGGCGTGCTGATCGGCGCGGTGACCTTCTCGGGCTCGGTGATCGCCTTCGGCAAGCTCTCCGCCAGGATCAGCGGCAAGCCGATGCTGCTGCCGGCGCGGCACTGGATCAATCTCGCCGGGCTCCTCGCCGTCATCTACTTCGGCTACGCATTCGTCAACGCGCACGGCGTTGCCGACGCGATGATGCCGATGATCGTCATGACCATCGTCGCGCTGCTCTTCGGCGTCCACATGGTGATGGCCATCGGCGGCGCCGACATGCCGGTCGTGATCTCGATGCTGAACAGCTATTCCGGCTGGGCGGCAGCGGCGACCGGATTCATGCTGTCGAATGACCTCCTGATCGTGGTCGGCGCGCTGGTCGGCTCCTCCGGCGCAATCCTCTCTTACATCATGTGCAGGGCGATGAACCGCAACTTCATCAGCGTGATTGCCGGCGGCTTCGGCACCGACAGCGGCGCCCCGGCGGCGGCCGGGGCCATTCAGCCGGCGGGCGAGGTGAACCCGATCCTTGCGCCCGAGACCGCCGAGCTGCTGCGCGAGGCGAAGAACGTCATCGTCGTCCCCGGCTACGGCATGGCGGTCGCGCAGGCCCAGCACACGGTCTACGAGATCACCAAGACGCTGCGCGAGAGGGGCGTCAACGTCCGCTTCGGCATCCACCCGGTGGCCGGCCGCATGCCCGGGCACATGAACGTGCTGCTCGCCGAGGCCAAGGTGCCCTACGACATCGTGTTCGAGATGGACGAGCTCAACGAGGACTTCCCGGACACCGACGTCGCGATGGTGATCGGCGCCAACGACATCGTCAACCCATCGGCTCAGGACGATCCGACGAGCCCGATCGCCGGCATGCCGGTGCTCGAGGTCTGGAAGGCCAAGGCGTCGATCGTGATGAAGCGGAGCATGGCATCTGGCTACGCGGGCGTCGACAACCCGCTCTTCTACAAGGACAACAACCGGATGCTCTTTGGCGACGCGAAGAAGATGCTCGACGAGGTGCTGGTCGCGCTCAAGTCCTGATGCTTGCGCACGCCCGGTCTCGGCACGAGGCGCCCGGCAACCGGGCGCTTTTTGTTGACGGCGCGCCCCGCGCCGGAAGCGGGTGGTCAGCCGCGCTCGGGACGTCGCCGGTTCTGCAACAATCCGCCCATTCCCGATTCCCGCGCGTCGCGCCGCAATGCCCGGCCCCCTATCCCATCTGACGATTCTGGATCTTTCCCGAGTGCTCGCGGGGCCGTATTGCACGCAATTGCTTGCCGACCTCGGTGCGACGGTCATCAAGATCGAACGCCCGGGCAGCGGCGACGACACGCGCGCCTGGGGGCCGCCCTATCTCAAGGACGTCGGAGGCAACGATACCAGCGAGGCGGCGTACTACCTTTCATGCAATCGCGGCAAGCTTTCGGTGGCGATCGACTTTACGCGGCCCGAGGGGCGTTCCCTGGTTCTCGAACTCGCGAAACAGGCCGACGTCCTGATCGAGAACTTCAAGGTCGGCGGCCTGGCCAAGTACGGGCTCGATTATCCGGCCGTTTCGACGGTCAATCCACGGCTCGTCTACGCCTCGATCACCGGCTTCGGACAGGACGGGCCCTACGCCGACCGTGCGGGCTACGATTTCATCATCCAGGGAATGGCCGGGTTCATGAGCGTCACCGGCGAGCGCGACGATCTCCCCGGCGGCGGGCCGCAAAAGGCGGGCATCGCGATCACCGACCTGATGACCGGGATGTTCGCCTCGACGGCGATTCTCGCTGCGCTCGCGCACCGCGATCGCTCGGGCCAAGGCCAGTGGATCGACACGTGTCTTTTCGACTCCGCGGTGGCGATGATGGCGGTGATGAACATGAACTATCTCGTCACCGGCGAACCACCGGGACGCCTTGGCAACGCGCATCCGAACATCGTGCCCTACCAGGTGTTCGCGTGCGCCGACGGGCACATCATTCTGGCGGTGGGCAACGACGGGCAATTCGCCAAGTTCTGCGCCGCGGCGGGCGTGCCGGAGTGGGCGCATGATCCGCGTTTCGCGACCAATACAGCGCGCGTGGAAAATCGCGCGACGCTGGTACCGCTGGTCGCGACGGTCATGCACGAGCGCCCGCAGCGCGACTGGCTCGCGCTCCTCGAACCGCTCGGGGTGCCGTGCGGCCCGATCAACCGGCTCGACCAGGTTTTCGCCGACCCGCAACTGGCGGCGAGGGGCCTGCGCTTCGATCTGCCCCACCCGCTTGCAGGATCCGTACCGCAGGTGGGCACGCCCGTCCGCTTCTCGGCGACGCCGCCTGCATACGCGAATCCGCCGCCACTCCTTGGCCAGCACACCGAGCGCGTGCTGCGCGAGTACCTGGGCGTTGCGCCGGCGCGCATTGCCGAACTCGTCGCAGTCGGTGTGATCGGGATCTGATCGTCGTTCGACCGGCGACTTGCAGCCCGCAGCCGAGAGCACGGACGGCATGACTCGCAAGCCGGGGTTCTGGATCGCGTACGCTGCGCTGGCCGTCATCGCGCTCGGCGTTGCGGCAAGGCTGTTTCCCTTCGCGATTCCGCTCGTCAATCTCGACGTACGGCTTGCCCGCCACGAGGCGATCGAAATGGCGCGGGAAGTTGCCGCGCGAGAGAAGCTCGCGCCGCCGAACGCGCGGGCCGCTGCCCAGTTCGCGCATGACGACGCAGCGCAGAACTATGTCGAGCTCGAGGGTGGCGGGAAGGCAGCCTTCGCCGCGCTCATCGCGGAAAACCGCGATGCGCTGTACTGGTGGGAGGTGCGCCTGTTCCAGCCCGGGGCCATCGACGAGACGACGATCCGTTTCAAGCCCGACGGCACGCAGGATGGCTTCAGCCGCAGGTTGCCCGAGGACTACGTGCGCAACCCGGCGACCAAGGCGCTTCCCGCCGACGCGGCGCGCGCGCTCGCCGAAGATCGCGCGAAGCACGGCTGGAGCGTCGATCTTTCGCCCTACCGGCTGCTCGAGCAAGCAGAGCTGACGCGGCCGACCGGCCGTGTCGATCACGCATTCGTCTACGAGCGACCCGAGGCCTTGGGCGAGGCGCGCATCCGGCTGCGGCTCGGCGTGGCCGGCGATGAACTCGTCCAGATCGTTCCATCGATCCATGTGCCCGAATCGTTCAAGCGTCGCTACGAGGAGCTGCGCAGTGCAAACAATCTGATCGCGGGCATCGCGAGCGCTGGAGCCGGACTGCTCTACGGACTCGGTGGCTGCGTTCTCGGCGTCCTGTGGCTCCTGCGCCATCGCCTGCTGCTGTGGCGGCCGGCGCTCGGTGCCGGCTTGATCGTCGGCGGATTGCTGGCGGCGGCGAACCTTGCCGATGCGCAGTCGGCGTGGATGGGCTTCGACACCGCGCAGTCGGAGTCGACGTTCTGGCTCGCGCTGGTCGCTCGGTCACTGGCCATCCTGCTCGGCGGCAGCCTCGGTTATGCGCTGGTCTTCATGGCGGCGGAAGGCCTGTCGCGCCGCGCGTTCCCGCACCAGCCGCAGCTCTGGAGCGTATGGTCGCGCGACGCAGGTGCGTCGGTGCAGACGCTCGGCCGGACCGCGGGCGGTTACCTGTTCGTGCCGATCGAACTCGGGTTGATCGTCGCCTTCTACTACGCGTCCAACCGGTGGCTGGGCTGGTGGCAGCCGTCCGAGGCGCTGTCGGATCCGAACATCCTTTCATCCGCGGTTCCCGCGTTGCAGCCGATCGCCCTGTCGCTGCAGGCGGGGTTCATGGAGGAATGCCTGTTCCGCGCCGTTCCGCTTGCGCTAGGTGCGCTCATCGGCGCGCGATTCGGGGCGCGCAATGCGGGCATCGCGATCGCGTTCGCATTGCAGGCGCTGGTGTTCGGGGGTGCGCACGCGAACTATCCGGGCTTTCCGGCGTATTCCCGGCTTGTCGAGCTGATCGTGCCGTCCCTGCTGTGGGCGTGGATCTTTCTGCGCTTCGGGCTGCTTCCCACGATCCTGCTGCACGCGGTGTTCGACCTGGCGCTGATGTCGATCCCCATCTTCCTGGTCGATGCGCCGGGCGCGGCGGTCCAGCGCGCGCTGGTGATCGCGGCGGGTGCGATGCCACTCGCCGTCGTCGTTCTGCGCCGGCTGCAGATCGGCGCGTTCGTCGAGCTTGCGCCGGCGTTGCGCAACGGTGCCTGGCGGCCTGCAGCGGCCCAGGTGCACGTGCAACGGCGCAGCGAGCATCGGCAGGCGCGCTGGATTGCTGGACTTCAGCGAGCGCTGCCGGTGCTGGCCCTCGCCGGCATCGTCGCATGGATGCTCTCGGCGCGCGTGGGGACCGACGTACCGCCCCTGGCGATCGACCGGGCACAGGCGATCGCGGCTGCGGAGACCGTGCTCGCCGGGCGCAACATCGACCTGGGCCCGCAATGGCGGCGGATGGCGGCCATTGCGAGCGACGCCGACGCTTCGCAGGTCTTCGTGTGGCGGGAGGCGGGGCCGGTGCGCTATCGCGCGCTCGTCGGTGAATGGCTTGCGCCTCCCGTGTGGCAGGTGCGGTTCGCAACGTTCGAAGGCGATGTCGCCGAACGCGCCGAGGAGTGGCACGCGACGGTGGATGGGAGCGGAAAGGTTCGCACGCTACGCCACGTGCTTCCCGAGGGGCGCGCCGGCGCACGGCTTTCCCGCGACGAGGCGCTTGCGATCGCATCGCGACACATCGCTGCCGCACTCGGCCTGGAATACGCGACGCTCGCATTCGTCGCCGGCGAGGACAAGGCGCGCCCTGCGCGCACCGACTGGTCGTTCGTCTGGCGCGACCCGCGCGTCGACGTCGGCGCCGGCGGGGAGGCCCGTGTCCGCGCTGACGTGGCCGGTGCCGAGGTGGTCGGCGTCTCGCGCTACGTGCACGTTCCGGAGTCGTGGATTCGCGCCGAGCAGGAACGCCAGGGCCGGCTGACCGGCGTGAAGATCGGAATGGCGATGGTGCTCGCGGTCGTGGCGATCGCCACGCTCGTTATCGGGATCCTGGGCTGGGGCCGGGGCACCGCGGACATCCGCGCGAGTTTTCGCGTCGGCGGGCTGGTGCTCGTGCTGATGCTCGCCCGCACGGCACTCGGCTGGCCGGAAACCGAGGCGGGACTCAAGACGTCCGAACCGTTCGCCGCGCAGGCGACGATCAGCATCGTCGTTGCGGCCATCGGCGCGATCGGGCTTGCGGTGGTCGGCGGCCTGCTCGCCGGCATTGGCGCCTGGTGGGCACGTACCGTGCCGCGCCGGCCGCTGGCAACGTGGCTGCCGCCCTGGTGTGCAGGGTGCGCGGCCGCCTTGGCGCTCGGGGGCGCATTCCTGCTGGCGGCGCGAGCGTATTCCGAGGTCGAGCCGGCGTGGCCGTCCTATCCGTTCGAAGAAGCGGCCGTACCGGCGCTCGCAGCCGCGTTGTCGGGGCTCCGCTTCCCGTTCGCCGCAGCCGTCGCGCTGTTCCTGCTGGCGGTGCTGTCGCGGGTCACGGATGGGGGCACGCGCCGGCGCTGGCTGCTCCCGCTGCTGTTCGCGCTCGCCTTCGGCGCCGAGTCGCTGCAAGGCGCAGGCGCCCCGCCGCTCGCCATCGCCGCCGCAGTGGCCGCGGGTCTTTTCGCGGCCATGCTGATCGACGCCGTCGTTTGCCTTGATCCCCGCACGGTGCCCGCGTTTCTCGCGACGGCCGCGCTCGTTGCGGGGCTCGACGCGGCCCTCGCGAAGGCGACCGCGCAAGGCTACCTGCTGTTCGGCATCGAGGCGGCGTGCCTCGTTGTCGCAACCTGGCTCGTGCAGCGCTATCTGGCGTCACCGTTGCCCGTGCCGGCGCCGGAAACCGCAACTGCAACGGCTAGAGAGTCCGAATCAGCCGACTCGCACTGACCGGTTACTTCAACCTGGCCCAGACAGGCCACACCTGGTTGTCGGCACGGTGCGGGATGTCGACGTTGCTGCGGGCCGCCCCAGGGAATCATCTGCCGGTGGAGCGGCAGGTGCTGCACGTCGTCGTTGTGGACGGCGAGCGCGCGGCGGATGAGGGCGAGCCGCTTCTCGGGGTTCATCTCGATCTTCACTTCCGCGACCAGCGCATCCAGCTTCGGGTTGGTATAGCGGCCGTAGTTGTAGTCGCCATCGCCCTTTCCGTTGTAGGTCGACAGGACGGGCTGCAGCGTGAAGATCGCATCCGTCGAGGCACCGCCCCAGCCCAGCATGTAGACGCTGGTGTCGAGCTTTTCGAGCTTCGGGAAGTACTGCGCGCGCGGGAGCGTGACGAGCTTGGTGTCGATGCCGATCTTCGACCACATCGCCGACACGGCCTGGCAGATCTTTTCGTCGTTCACGTATCGGTTGTTCGGGCAGTCGAGTGTCACCTCGAATCCGTTCGGGTACCCGGCCTCCGCCAGAAGTTTCCTCGCCGCCGCCGGATCGTACGCGAGCCGCTTCTCGAGGGCGATATCCGACTGGACGGGCGAAGGCAGCAGCGCGCCCGTGGGTTTCGACAGCCCGCGCATCGTGGATTTCTGGATCGCGTCGATGTCGATCGCCTGGTAGAGCGCCTGACGCACGCGCTTGTCCTTGAACGGGTTCTTGCCCTTGACGCTCGAGTAGAGCAGTTCGTCGCGGTTCTGGTCCATGCCGAGGAACACGATGCGCTGCTCGAGCCCCTCGATCACGCGCACCCCGGGGGTCTGTTGCAGGCGCGGCACGTCCTGCGGCGCCGGATCGTTGATCAGGTCGACGTTGCCCGCCACAAGCGCCGCGAGGCGCGTCGCGTCGTTCGCGATGGGCGTGTAGATCACCTCGGTCACGTTGCTGTCGAACCGCTTGTCCTTCCAGCCCCACCAATCCGGATTCCTCTTCATCGAGGTGCGCACGTCCGGTTCGCGTGTCGTGAGGATGTAGGCGCCCGTTCCGTTCGCCTGGCGGGAGGTGATCATCTCCTCCTTGTTCTTGAAGTCGAGCGGCTTGGCCGCCTTGTTCTTCTCGCACCACGCCTTGCCCATGATGTAGATGTTGGCGACGTGCTCCAACTCGATCGGGTTGGGGCCGCTGGTGGTGAGCTCCACCGTCGTGCTGTCGATCCTGCGCGGCTTGCCCGCGGCGTTGGAGTAGGCCCGGATCTGCGATGTGTCCTCGGCGGCGCGCTGGAACGAGAACACGACGTCCTCCGCGCTGAGCGGCGTGCCGTCGTGGAATTTGACACCCTGGCGCAACGTGAAGCGCCACGTCGTCGGGTTGACCTGCTCCCACGACGTGGCAAGGCCCGGGATGATCTTCAGGTCCTTGTCGCGCATCACCAGCGTGTCGTAGATCAGTGCGTTGATGTTATTCGTCAGGTTCTCGTTCTGCGAATACGGGTCCATCGTCTGCGGATCACCGCGGCCGGCCCAGCGCAGCGTCGCCGCATCGGCCGCGGCGGCGATGGAGGCGAGGCACGCGGCCAGCGCGAGCAGGCGGACGGGACGGCGGGGAAAGCGCGACATGACGACTCCTTGCGGGATTGGCGCGGGTGGCGACTCTGACGCGGCGGATCATAGCGCGCAAACTGCGCACGGTAGAATTCGCGGCGTCGCCCATGGCCGTCACGCGCGGCCCCGGCTCGGGGCATGCCGGCCGGCGTCGCCCGCTCGTGCCGCCATGTCGTCCGCCGCTTCCGCCCTCATCGGTCGCCTCGATCTCGCGCTTGCCGCCGATGCATACCGGCTGCAAGCGCGCATCGATCGCGCGCGCGCGCGGCACGCCCCTCCGGCCGAGTGGGAGAAGCTCGCTTCCGATCTGGCGCGGTCGATCGAGCGGCGCGCGGCGCGCGCTGCCGGCAAGCCCGCCTCCATTTTCCTGCGGAGTTGCCGGTGGCGCAGCGAGCGGACGAGATCGCCGCGGCGATCCGTGCGCATCCGGTCGTGATCGTGAGTGGCGAAACGGGCTCCGGCAAGACGACGCAGCTGCCCAAGATCTGCCTCGCAGCGGGGCGGGGCGAGCGGGGTTTGATCGGCCACACGCAGCCGCGGCGGATCGCCGCGCGCGCGGTGGCGACCCGCATCGCGCAGGAGCTCGGCACACCGCTTGGCACGGCGGTCGGCTACAAGGTGCGCTTCACCGACCACACGCGGCCCGACGCATACGTCAAGCTGATGACGGACGGCATCCTGTTGGCGGAAACGCAGGGCGATCGCAATCTCACCGCCTACGACACGATCATCGTCGACGAGGCGCATGAGCGCAGCCTCAACATCGACTTTCTGCTTGGCTATCTCCGCCGCCTGCTGGTGCACCGCCAACTCAAGGTCATCATCACCTCCGCGACGCTGGACGCGCAGCGTTTCGCCTCAAGCTTGGATCGCCCAGGCAAACCGGCGCCGGTGATCGAGGTGTCCGGTCGTCTCTATCCTGTGCAGGTCCGCTATCGTCCGCTCGGCACGGTCGACGCGGAGGACGCCGACGATGAAGAGGATCTCGAGGAGGCGATCGTGTCGGCCGCCGAGGATCTCTGGCGCGAAGGTCCGGGCGACATCCTCGTCTTCCTGCCCGGCGAACGCGAGATCCGCGAGACGGGCGACCTGTTGCGCAAGGGCCTCGTCCGTCGTCCTTACGCGAGCGCGGTCGAAATCCTGCGCTCTACGCCCGGCTTTCGGTGCAGGACCAGCAGCGCGTATTCGCTCCGTCAAGCGGCCGGCGCATAGTGCTCGCGACCAACGTTGCCGAGACCTCGCTCACCGTCCGGGCATCCGCTACGTCATCGACCCCGGGCTGGC
>CAVVRH010000031.1:0-28448 GCA_963750585.1 uncultured beta proteobacterium | reverse complement strand
GAACGGCTGATCCTCGCCCCGGTCAAATTCCTCGTGGTAGTGCGCAAGGCGCGAAACCTCGTTGCGCGACCCGAGAATCACCGGCACGCGCTGGTGCAGCGACGCGGGCTGCACCTCGAGAATGCGCCCTCGCCCGGTCGATGCCGCGCCTCCGGCCTGCTCGACCAGCCAGCTCACGGGATTGGCCTCCAGAAAACGCAAACGGCCCGGCTTCGACGGATCCTTGAGGTCGCGCGGGTACATGAAGAGGCCTCCGCGAATCAGGATGCGATGCACCCTCGGCGACGAGCGAGGCGATCCAGCGCATGTTGAAGTCCTTGCCGCGCACGCCCGTGCGGCCCTCGATGCATTCCTCGACGTAACGCTTGACCGGCGGCTCCCAGAAGCGGCGGTTCGACGTGTTGACCGCGAACTCCTGCGTGTCGGCCGGAATCTGCAACCGGGATGCGTGAGGACGTAGGCGCCGATCTCGGGGTCGAGCGTGGAAGCCGTGGCACGCCGGTGCCGAGCGTGGCACGATCATCGCCGACGGGCCGTAGAGCGCGTAGCCCGCGCAGCCTGCGCCGCTGCCGGGCTGGAGGAAGTCGTCGACGGTCGGCTCCGCCACGCCATGCCGGCGCGCGAAGCACCGAGAATTCGTGCCGACCCGTCACCGTCACGTCGAGGTTCGACGAACCGTCGAGCGGGTCGAAGACCAGCAGATAGCGGCCGCGGGGGTATTGCGCGGAAATCGGCGTAGGGCGCCTCGAGTTCCTCGGAGGCGATCCCGCGGGTAGCCGCCCAGCCCGCAGCTGCTCAGCATGGATCTCGTTGCTGATCACGTCGAGCGGCTTCTGCTCCTCGCCTTGCGTGCCAGACGCTGCCCGCGTCGCCGCGGGCGCCCGACAGTGCGCCCTTCGCCACCGCGTCTGCGATGTACTTGCACGCCGTCTGTATGTCGTTGACGAGCGCGATGACCTGCTGCCGCCTTCGAGCTTGCGCTGTTCCTCGATGATGAATTGGACAGCGTGGTGCTGGCTGTGGCGCATCGATGGCCTCCGTCGAGGAGCGGTGAACACGCGGCTTGCGCGAATGTCGGCGGCCGCGATGGTAATCCGAGCGTCGCGGGTGACCGGGGAATCCTGCGCGAATAGGCGGTTCGCCTCGCGCAGCCTTGCGCGGTCGAGCGCATTGCGGGATTGAGCGGGCGTTGGCGAAGTGCGGCTGCGCCCGGCGCCGCGCGATGTAGTCGGCGAGCGCGATCACCGCTTCGGGATCGAGGTGATAGCCCATCTGCGCGAGCATGCGGCGCGCGATCTCGGCGAGCTCCGCCTCGCCGTAGTCCGGGAAGTCGATGTGGTGCGCGATGCGCGACTTGAAGCCGGGATTGCTCTGGAAGAACGTGTCCATCCGGTCCTTGTAGCCGGCGAGGATCACCACGAGGTCGTCGCGCTGGTTCTCCATCGCTGCAGCAGGATCTCGATGGCTTCCTGCCCGTCGTCGCGCTCGTTCTCCGGGCGGTACAGGTAATACGCCTCGTCGATGAACAGCACGCCGCCCATCGCGCGCTTCAGCACGTCCTTGGTCTTGGGCGCGGTGTGGCCGATGTACTGGCCGACCAGATCGTCGCGGGTGACGGACACGAGGTGGCCTTTGCGCACGTAGCCCAGGCGATGCAGGATTTCGGCCATGCGCAGCGCGACGGTCGTCTTGCCGGTCCCCGGATGCCGGTGAAGCTCATGTGCAGCGATGGCGGCGCGCCGGTGAGCCCGAGAGCCGCGCGCGCCTTGGACGCTCGGCAAGGTACGCGGCGATCTCGCGGATGCGCTGCTTGACGGGGGCGAGACCCACGAGCTCGCGGTCGAGCCGGTCGAGCACGTCGGCGACGTCCGCGTCGCGCAACAGCGCCTTGAGGTCGAAGACCGTGTCCAGGGCATCAGTTCTTCATTGGTTGGTCCGCAGTGCCCACGTGTGCCGTGGCTCCCTGGTGGCGATCTCCTCGGGCTTGTCGGTCGCGTAGGACGAGGCGGTATCGGATCGTGCGGCCTTCGGCTTCGGTGCGCGCGAGGCCGAACCGGGCTCCTCGGGCGGGCGGTTGACGATGAACGACAGCTGCATCGACTCGACGCCCTTCGTCGCGTCGAACGCGTTGACCTTGATGTAGTGCTGGGGGAACGCCTTGCGGCACGCGTGCGCTTCGGCCAGCACGCCGGCCGCGTCGCGCAGGTCGAACATGGGCGGGCCCCACATCGTCTACCCCCAGTAGGTGTTGCGGGTTGGCGGATCGTCGGTGTACTCGACCGAGCAGGCCCAGCCCTTGCCGAGCGCGTGGTCGACCTGCGCCGCGATCTCGGCATCGGTCAGATCGGGGAGGAACGAGAACGTGCCTTGTGTCAGTCGCATGGAGGTCTCCGTCAGGCGGCGGTCGGTGTGGCGACGAAATCGGGCGTGTCGGTGAGCGTGTAGTTGAACGTGACATCCTTCCACGTCTCGAGCGCTTGGGCGAGCGGCACGCAGCGCTTCGCGGCGGCCGCAGAGTCGGGACCTTCGCGGGCGATGTCGCGGCCCTCGTTGCGGCCTTCACCATTGCTTCAAGTGCGACGCGGTTGGCTTGCGCGCCCGCGTGGATGCCCATCGGGTGCCCGATCGTGCCGCCGCCGAATTGCAGCACCACGTCGTCGCCGAAAAGATCAAGCAGCTGATGCATCTGGCCGGCGTGGATGCCGCCGGAGGCCACCGGCATCACCCGCCGCAGACTCGGCCCACGGCTGGTCGAAGAAAGCCCGCGCGACTGCAGATCCTGCTTGGTCACCGTATCGCGGCAACGTTGTAGAAGCCCTGAACCGTATCCGGATCGCCTTCGAGCTTGCCCACCGCCGTGCCCGCGTGCAGGTGGATCGACTCCGGCCATGCGCAGCCACTTGGCGATCACGCGGAAGGAAACGCCGTGATTCTTCTGACGCGTATAGGTCCGTGACCGGCGCAGCATGTGCAGGATCATGTCGTTCTTCCGCGACCACTTCGACATCGACTGAATCGCGGTACATCCGATCACCAAATCGACCATGACGATGCACGACCCCAGATCCCGGCAACTCCGCACGTTCGTACATGCCTCATGGTCGCGGCGGTCACGTTCAGGTAATGGCCCTTGATCTCGCCCGGAAATTCGTCACATGGTTGACCGCCTCCATGCAGAACAGGAAGCGATCCGCCAGTGCGCATGAACGACTCAGAGTAATATTATCGTCGTCCTTGGTGAAGTCGAGCCCGCCCTTCAGCGCCTCGTACACGACGCGACCGTAGTTCTTGCCCGACAGCCCGAGCTTCGGCTTCATAGTCGCGCCGAGCAGCGGCCGGCCGAACTTGTCGAGACGCTCGCGCTCCACGACGATGTTTGTCGGCGGCCCCTGGAACGTCTTGAGATACGCGACCGGGATGCGCATGTCCTCGAGACGCAGTGCCTTCAGCGGCTTGAATCCGAACACGTTGCCGATGATCGAGGCGGTGAGATTCGCGATCGAGCCGTCCTCGAAGAGATCGAGGTCGTACGCGATGTACGCGAAGTACTGCTGCTCGGTGTTCCGTGCCCGGCCCGGTGTTGGGCACGGAATCGACCCGATAGGCCTTGGCACGATACATCTCGCTGGCGGTGAGGCGGTCGGTCCAGACGACGGTCCAGGTGGCCGTCGAGAGCTCCCCGGCGACGGCCGCGGCCGCCTCGTCCGGCTCGCCGGGCTGTGGCGTGAGACGGAAGACGGCGATGACGTCGGTTTCCCGCAGCTGAGTATAATCGGGCTGCCAGTAGCCCATTTCCTTGTACTTCAGAACACCGGCGCGGTAACGCGCCTTCGGGTCGGTTATCGCCGAATTGTAGAGCGGCTTGTTCATCGCGGTTCCTCGGGCAGTGGGCTTGAGCCGACCCTGCTGGGTGTTGAGCGGGCCAGCACGGACTGTCAGGCCCAGCGCATGCGTAAAGTGAATTCACTTCTTATGACATTGAAGATAAGCTAATCCTTATGCTAAACGTCTCACTGCGACAATTGCGTATTTTCGGCACCGTGGCGCGTCACCTTGAGCTTCGCGTGCGGCGGAGGAGTTGCGCCTCGCCGCCAGCGGTGTCGATGCAGGTACGGGACCTCGAGGAGACGCTGGGAATGCCGCTGTTTGATCGCAGCGGCCGGCGCATAGCGCTTACCACGGGTGGCGAGTACTTCCTTCTCCATACGCGGCGCGTCCTCGCCTCCCTCAAGATGCCGAGGACATCGTCGCGCGACTCAAGGGCGTACGGGCGGGACGAATCGCCGTCGGCATGGTCAGCACGGCGAAGTACTTCCTGCCGCGGCTGCTGGCCGGCTTTCTGCGCGAGCACCCCGGCGTCGAGATCGATCTCGCCGAAGGCAACAAGCAGGCGCTGGTCGAGCTGCTTCGACGTCAACGAGGTCGATCTGGTCGTGATGGGCACGCCGCCGCGGGAGCTCGACACGCGCTTCGGAGCCTTTCGCCGCCCATCCCCTCGGCGTGGTCGCCGTACCTGATCATCCCTATGCAGCACTTTCCGACGTGCCGCCCGCGATGCTGGCCCGCGAGCGCTTTGTCGTGCGTGAACCGGGCTCGGGCACCCGCAACGCAATGGACCGCTATTTCCAGAGCCAGCACATCGAGCCACCCTTTGCGATGGAGATGCGCAGCAACGAAACGATCAAGCAGGCGGTCATGGCAGGCATCGGGGCTCGCGTTCCTTTCCCCCTGCACACGACGGCGCTGGAGGTGTCGACGGGCGGCCTGCACGTGCTCGACGTTCCAGGGCTGCCGCTCGTACGTCGCTGGCAGTCGTCCACCACCGCGGCAAGCTGCTCTCGCCGCCGACGGAGGCGCTGCGCTATTACGTCCTCGAGCAGGCCGAGTCGATGCTCGCCCGGCAGTTTCCGCGCCTGCTCGCCAGGCCCTAGCGGGCTTCGCATGATCGAGGCTCGCTGCGCCCATTCGGCTACCATGCGCGGATGCGCCCGCCCAAACTGGTTCTCGCGATGCTCATCCTGCTGCCGCTTGCCGCGGGGGCGCAGAGAGCCTACCGAAGCGGATCGCGTTTCGCCGTTTGCGGCGACACCCGCAGGCGGTCGTCTCCGCGATGCTCGAGCTCGCGCGCGTCGGTCCGGGCGATGTCGTCGTCGATCTGGGATCGGGTGACGGACGCCTCGTCATCGCCGCGGCGAAGGAGTTCGGCGCGCGCGGCTTCGGCGTAGACATCGACGAAAAGCTCGTCGATTTCGCGACGCGCAAGGCGGCCGAGGCCGGTGTGCCGGATCGCGCGAAGTTCTACCTGCGCGATCTTTTCGCGACGGACGTGAGCGAGGCCACGGTGGTCACGATCTATCTGCTGCCCACGATCATGGACCGCGTCGCGGCAAAGCTCGCCGCCGAGTTGAAGCCAGGTACGCGCGTGGTGACGCACGACTACGTGTTGCCCGGCTGGAAAGTGGATCGGCTGCGCGTGATCGAGGCGCCGGAGAAGAACGACACCACCGGCATGCGGCACGCGACGATCTACCTGTTCACGGTGCCGGCACGCCGCACACCGTAGCAGCGCGTTTCGGAGTCGCCGGAGAGGGCACGATTGCGCCCGGCGGACGCCCTTGCCGTGCCGGACCGGTAAACTGCAACATTGCTGTTCCCACCGCCTGAATGCCATGGACTTCGCCTTCGTCCTCGATCCGCTGCCCGAGCTCAAGGCCTACAAGGACTCGAGCGTCGCGATGATGCGCGCGCTCGTGCGCCGCGGGCATCGCATTTTCGCGCTCGAACAGTCCGGCATCGCGTGGAACGCCGGCGGTACGGTCGCGACCGCGCAGCCGCTCACCGTCTGCGACGACGACCACGATTGGTACCGGACTGGCGAGACCGAAGAGCGGGCGCTCAAGGACTACTCGGCCGTGCTGATGCGCAAGGACCCTCCATTCGACATGGAGTACGTCTACTCGACCTACCTGCTCGAGGCGGCCGAGCAGGAGGGCGCGAAGGTGTGGAATCGCCCGCGCGCAATCCGCGATCACAACGAGAAGTTCGCGATCGCGAAGTTCGCCGACTACATCGCGCCGACGCTCGTTTCTCGCGATCCCGACATCATCGCCGGCTTCGTCGACGAGCATGAGGACACGATCGTCAAGCCGCTGGACGGCATGGGCGGCAGCTCGATCTTCCGCGTGCGCGCCGAGGATCCGAACCGCAACGTGATTCTCGAAACCGTCGGACGGCACGGGGAGCGGACGGTGATGGTGCAGCGTTACATCCCGGAGATCGTCGACGGCGACAAGCGGGTGCTGATCATCGCGGGCGAACCGGTCCCGCACTGCCTCGCGCGCATACCAAAGCCGGGCGAGACGCGCGGCAACCTCGCGGCCGGCGGACGCGGAGTCGCCCGCCCGCTCACGGCGCGCGATCGCGAAATCGCGGAGGCGCTGGGGCCGACGCTGTGGGCGGAAGGACTGCTCGTTGTCGGATTGGACGTGATCGGACCATTCCTGACCGAGGTCAACGTGACCTCGCCCACGTGCTTCGTCGAGATCGCGCAGCAGACCGGCTTCGACGTGGCGGGCATGTTCGCCGACGCGCTGGAACGCGCGGTTGAGCGACCCGGCTGAGGCGGGGCGTCCAGCAAATCGCGTGCTAACATTGATCGGCCGTGCGCCGGTTGCGTGGGCGCATCGCTCGTCCAATGATCGGCGTCCTCATCGTCGCGCACGACCAACTGCCGGAGAGCCTCGCCGGTGCGGTGACTCACGTGCTGGGTGCGCGGCCGGTGCAGTTCGAGACGCTGTCGGTTGCGGCGAGCGATGACCCGATCAGCCTGCTTCCCGCTGCGCGCGAGCAGCTGAGGCGGCTCGACACGGGAGAGGGCGTGCTGATCCTGTCGGACATTTTCGGCGCCACGCCCTGCAACCTCGTGGCGAAGCTCGTGCAGCCGGGTCGCGTGGAGGCACTCGCGGGAGTCAACCTTCCGATGCTCGTGCGGGCGTTTACGTACCGTGCGAAGGACATGGACACGATGATCAAGAAAGCGGTTTCCGGAGGATGCGAAGGCGTGGTCCACATCGAAATCGATCCCGTCTATGCAGCGACGCGAAATTGAGATCATCAACAAGCTCGGTCTGCACGCACGCGCGTCGGCCAAGCTCACGCAACTGGCTGCCCGTTATCCCTGCGAGGTCGCGATCGAGCGCAACGGCCGCAAGGTCAACGCGAAGAGCATCATGGGCGTGATGATGCTTGCCGCCGGCAAGGGGTCGAAGGTGACCCTCGAGACCGACGGCCCGCAGGAGGATGAGGCAATGGCGTCCATCGTGCAGCTGTTCGGCGACTATTTCGGCGAAGGACAGTGACGCCGAACGGCGACAGGCGCAGTCGCCGCGCATCGCTGCGCAGTCGTTGCGGAACCAATTGGATGGCCACGGCGACCAATCAGGGGTTCCCCCGAGCACCGGCCGCCCGATTGCCGGTGTCGCCACGCTATTCTTTCGCAGGAGGCGACCAATGCAGACTTGCAGGGTATCCATTGTCAACCGCCTGGGCCTGCATGCCCGGGCGTGTGCGCAGGTCGTGCGCATCGCTGCGCGCTTTCGCGCCCGCGTGTCGTTGGAGGTCGCCGGTCGACGCGCCAATGCGCGCAGCATCGTCGCCGTGATGCTGCTCGCGGCAGCGATGGGCAGCGAGGTCACGGTCATGGCGGAAGGCCCCGACGAAGCGCAGGCGGTCGAGGCGATCGTCTCGTTGTTCGGCGACGGATTCGGCGAACGAGGTTGACCCGTCGTCGTCGCCCTTGCGCGGACGCTCGAACATGGTGAGCTTCGCGCTGCACGGCATCGGCGTGTCCGGCGGGATCGCGATCGGCCGGGCACAGCTCCTCTCGCACGCAATGCTCGAGGTCGCGCACTACGCGATCGCTCCGGGCCGGATCCAGGGTGAGATCGACCGTTTCGAGCGCGCGGTGCAGGAGGTGCAGCGCGAGCTCGAAGCGCTGCATGGTGCAATGACCGTGGGTGACGTGCCGGGCGAATTCGGCGCCTTCTTGGACGTCCACTGGATGATCCTGAACGACGCGACGCTCTGCGAGACGCCGAAGAAGATCATCGCCGAGCAGCGCTGCAACGCCGAGTGGGCGCTCACCCAGCAGATGAACGTGCTGGTCGAGCAGTTCGACGAAATCGAGGACCCGTACCTGCGCGAGCGCAAGTCCGACGTCGTGCAGGTGGTCGAGCGCGTGCTGAAGCGGCTGATGGGCATGCCGGGGGCGCTGCCGCCACCCGGTGCGGAGGAGCAGACGATCCTCGTCGCGCACGACTTGTCGCCCGCGGACGTGATCCAGTTCAAGTCGCATCGCTACGGCGCGTTCCTGACCGATCTCGGCGGCGTCACGTCGCACACGGCGATCGTCGCGCGGAGCCTCAACGTGCCCGCCGTCGTCGCCACGCACAACGCCCGGCAGCTGATCCGCGACGGCGAGCTGCTGGTCGTCGACGGCGGCAACAACGTCGTCATCGTCAATCCCGACCGCGCCGTGCTCTCGGAGTACCGGCTCAAGCAGAGCGAACTCGAGCTCGAGAGGCAGAAGCTCCGGCGCCTTCTCACCAAGGCGGCGGAGACGATCGACGGCCAACGCATCGAGCTGCAGGCAAACATCGAATTGCCGGAGGACATCGAGCAGACGCTCGAGTCGGGTGCCACGGGCATCGGACTATTCCGTTCGGAGTTCCTGTTCCTCAACCGTCCGGGCCTGCCCTCCGAGGACGAGCAGTTCGAGGCGTACCGCGCGGTGGCCGAAGGCATGGAAGGCAGGCCCGTGACGATCCGCACATTCGATCTCGGGGCCGACAAGCACAAGGAAGGCCTCGATGGTCTTGCGCGCGTGGCGCCCAATCCCGCGCTTGGCCTGCGCGCGGTGCGCTTCTGCCTGGCGGAGCCCAAGCTCTTCGTCACGCAGCTCCGCGCCATCCTGCGCGCGTCGCACTACGGCAAGATCAAGATGCTGATCCCGATGCTTGCCTCCGCCGGCGAGATCGATCAGACACTGGCGATGATCGCAATCGCCAAGGACACGCTGCGTGAGCAGGGCGTGCCCTTCGACGCCAACATCGAAGTCGGTGGCATGATCGAAATACCCGCCGCGGTGCTCGCGATGGGCGTGTTCCTCGACAAGCTCGACTTCCTGTCGATCGGCACCAACGACCTGATCCAGTACACGCTGGCGGTCGACCGTGCCGACGAGGCCGTCTCGCACCTCTACGACCCGCTTCACCCGGCGGTCATCCGTCTGCTCGCGAGCGCGATCCAGAGCGCGAACAAGGCGAAGGTGCCCATCGCCGTGTGCGGCGAAATGGCGGGCGAGACCTCGCTTACCCGGCTTCTGCTGGGGCTCGGACTCACCAATTTCTCGATGCACCCGGCACACATCCTGGCGGTCAAGCAGCGGGTGCTGACGAGCGAGATCGCCTCGATCAAGCCGTTGGTCGATCGCGTACGCCGGGCGGACGATCCCGGCAAGATCGCGGCATTGATCGAGCGCATCAACGCGCTTTAGGCGGCCCGGTTTCCGGCTCGCCGAACGAGCCTCCGGAACCGGTCGACGTTCGCCGCTGTTCTCGAAGGCGCAGCCGCGTGGCCGCTTGTCGGACGGACGCCGTTGCGGCCGGACCAGCGGGTGACGGCAGGCGGACTCGCGTGCCACAATGCCATTGTCATGAAACCGATTGCGTTCGTGGCGGCCGCGCTGGCCGCACTCCTGCCTGTTTCTGCGCTCGCGGTCGGCCCGGGCGACACCGCGCCCGCGTTCTCGCTGCTCAACACGAAGGGCGACGCGGTCAGCCTGGAGCGGCTGCGCGGGCAAGTCGTGTACGTGGACTTCTGGGCGTCCTGGTGCACTCCGTGCAAGCGCTCGTTCCCCTGGATGAACGAATTGCAGCAGAAATACGGCGACCGGGGCCTCACGGTCGTGGCGGTCAACGTGGACAAGAGTCGCGCGGCCGCCGAGCGCTTCCTGCAGGCGATGCCGGCGCTGTTCGCGATCGTCTACGATCCGGCAGGCAACACCCCCGCGGCATACGCGGTCCCCGGCATGCCGACTTCGTATCTCGTCGATGCCGCTGGCAAGATCGTGTACATCGAGCAGGGGTTTCACGACGAGCGCAGGAGCGAGATCGAGGAACGGATTCGCGCGCTCATCGGCAAGGGAACCTGATGCGGTCGGTGGAAGCGCCCGTCACCGGTCGGCGGCTTGCCGGCATGTTGCGGCGCGCCTGAATCCAGCGTCTGCACGGGGGCGGTTTGGCGACGAGAAGCGCACGATCGGGCAGGTTGTGTGCCCTTTCCCTGGGCATGATTCTCGCGGGATTCCTTGGCGGCTGTGCGACGCTGGAACCGCCTAAGCCGTGGGAAAAGCAGTACCTCGCCAAGCCGCAGATGCAGTTCGACGCCGATCCGCTGGACGCGCGCCTGACGCAGCACGTCTACCAGAGCAAGGAAGGCGCGGCCGGCGGCTACGGCATCGGCGGAGGCGGCTGTGGCTGCAACTGACCGCGGCACACCGGAGGCGGGCACCGCGAACGCCGCGACGGGGCGTCGATCGAGCGACGTGTGCGGCGACGGCAAGATCAGCGCACTGATGGCCGCGGCACTCGCGCTGCCCGGCGTGGTGCCAGCCGCAGCCACGGCGCAGACGGTGCCCGAGACCGGCATCATCCAGTTCACCTATCTGGGCTACCGCGACTGGCAGCCGGGCGCGAAGCGCATGACGGTGCAAAGCCCTGCGCTCTACGTCTTGGCGCCCTTTGCCGAACAATGGGTGGTGGAAGCCGGGCTCGTCTACGATGGAATGTCGGGGGCCTCACCGATCTTCTTCAACACGCTGTCCGGCGCGACCGTCACCGACTATCGCACGGCCGGTGACGTGAAAGTGACGCGCTATTTCGACCGATTCTCGATTGGCGTCGGCGGCACCTACTCCGGCGAGCGCGACTACATCTCGCGCGCGGGCGTCGTCGACTTCCGCTGGTGGACCTCGGACAAGAACACGACGCTGGCTTTCGCATTTGGCGGTGCCGCGGATCTGATCGACCCCGTCAACCAGGTCGTCGTCAATCAGAAGCGAAACACGCTCGACTACATGGCAGGCATCACGCAGAACCTGTCGCCCACCGCGATCGTCCAATCGAACCTCGCCTATTCCACCGGCCACGGCTACTACTCGGATCCGTACAAGACGTTCGACACGCGGCCGGACCAGCGCCGGATCTTCGCTTGGCTCACGCGCTACAACCAGTACTTCCCTCAGAACGACGGAACACTCAAGCTGACGTACCGCTGGCTGCACGATTCATTCGGCGATGTCTCGAACATGGCCGAAGTGGCATGGTTCCAGCCACTGCCCGGCGGCTACTCGATCCAGCCGAATCTCCGCTACTTCACGCAAGGCGCCGCAA
Organism: uncultured beta proteobacterium; assembly: GCA_963750585.1. Classification (GTDB taxonomy): domain Bacteria; phylum Pseudomonadota; class Gammaproteobacteria; order Burkholderiales; family Casimicrobiaceae; genus VBCG01. Next base: position 16,998 of record CAVVRH010000031.1, on the reverse strand, counting down.
GCTTCTACTTCAATCCGCCCTGGCCCAGCGGCTATGTCGACGGCGACCTGTACACGGCGGACACCCGCCTTGCGGCATACGGAGCATTGACGGTTGGCCTGTGGGGATGGAAGACCTTTGCCGACGGCTGGACGGTGGATCTCAAGTACCAGTTCTATCGCCAGCAGCCGCACTGGCGATTGGGCGGCAGCGGCAGCCCCGGCATTCTGTCGTTCTCGGCGAACTGGATCCAGTTCGGCGTGAGCAAGACGTTCTAGCCGCTCCCTGTTCCTGCCATTGACGACGACGATGGGCTTCGTGCGCGTCGGCTTCCGGGCAATGTCGTCGCGCCACGAGATCGCGATCGACAGCGACAACGAAGCGCGCGCCCGTCGCGCGATCGATGCCGCCATCGCCGACGTTAAGCGCATCGAGGCCAGGTACTCGCGCTATCTCGACGATTCGGTCACGTCCCGCATCAACATCGCCGCGGGGAAGGCGGCCGTGCCGATCGACGCCGAGACCGCAGCGCTCCTTCGCTACGCGGACCGCTGCTTCGCGTTGTCGGGAGGACGTTTCGATATCACGTCCGGCGTGCTGCGTCGTGCATGGGACTTTCGGCGCGAGCCGCCGCAGCTCCCTTCGCCCGCTGTCGTGAGCGAACTGCTCGAGCGGGTCGGATGGGATCGCGTGGAGTGGGACGAGCATTCGGTCCGCCTGCCCGTCGCCGGCATGGAAATCGACTTCGGTGGCATCGGCAAGGAGTACGCGGCCGATCGCGCCGCGGCGATCTGCCAGGAGCACGGCGAGCGCCACGCGATCGTCAATCTCGGCGGCGACGTGCGCCTTGCGGGCCCGCGCGGCGATGGCGGGCCCTGGCGCATCGGCATCCGCGATCCGCGGCCCGCGCCGGGACGCGAGAATGCGGCGATCGCGTTCGTCGAGATGCGCGAGGGCGCGCTCGCGACCAGTGGCGACTACGAGCGCTACATCGAGGTGGACGGCAGGCGCTACTGCCACCTGCTCGATCCGCGCTCCGGATGGCCGGTGAGCGGGTGGCGATCGATCAGCGTCGCGGCGCCGCTTTGCGCGGTCGCGGGCAGTTGCGCGTCGATCGCAATGCTGCTCGAAGAGGGAGCCCCGGCATTCCTCGGCGCGCAGCGCGTCGGCTGGTTCGGCATCGCCGCCGATGGTTCCCACCACGGTACGCTCGCAACCGGGCCGGATGCCTGAATCGACAACCCAAAAGGCCGCGATCGCTCGCGGCCCTCATACACGTTTCCCGCGCGGCTATTGGCAAACCGTTCCCGGCTCGACCAGCACCTGGCGGAGGATCGTCTTCGTCTGGGTCACCGTCGTCGATGCGACACCGTTGATCGCGTAGCTCAACGTCGCGCTGTTCCCATTGGCGAACGTCAGGGTCAGGCCGCCGACGTCAGTGAACCCGAAACCCGAATAGGCAGTCGCGTTGTACGGCGTGCCGGTCGTGCGGTAGAGCCGGCCCGAATAGACACCGGGTGCCGTCTTCTGCGCGGTGACGACGAGCCACATCGGAGCCCCGTCCGTGTCGTAGGTGAACCACGTGGCGAAGATCGTGTCGCCCTGGTGCGTCAGATTGATTCCCCAGCCGTCTTCGGAGCGAGCCGGCGCGGCCCACCACAGGTCCTGGTAGTTGGTCGCGGCAGCCGCGTTTCCTGATCCCGTCGTGCACACGGCGATCGGTGCCGAGCCGAGCAGCTGGCGGGTGATCCGCTTGGTGATCTTGGGCTGGGTCCCGATCTCGATCTCGAACTTGGGGCCCTCCGTGGAAGCGAAGTCGAGCGTCGCGCTGCCGACCTTGCGGTTGGTGACGGCGCTTCCGCCCGGGTTGAATGGCGCCGTGCTGAATGCCGGGCCGTGCGTCTCGAGCAGGTCGCCCTTGTAGACGCCTTCGGCCGTCTTGTTCGCGATCATCACCAGCCACCAGCCCTTTCGGTTCGCGTCGTAGGTGAACCAGGTGACGAACATCAGGTCACCCTGGTGCGAGACGTTCAGGCCCCAGCCGTCTTCGGAGCCACCAGGTGAATTCCAGTACAGGCCGGTGTAGTTCGCGCCGCCGGCAGCTGCCTGGCCGGAGCCGAATACGAGGAACTGCTGCGGCGTTGTGCTGCCGCGGTGAACACCGAGATAGTGGCGCTGCGAGTGCCGGCCGACGCCGGACGGAACGTGAACGTGATCTGGCATCCCGCGCCCGGGCTCACCGCGCCGGTGCACGTGTTGGCGGTGATCGGAAACTCGGCGTCGTTGTCGTTGCTGACGCTGGTGATCGTCACCGCGGTGCCGCCCGGGTTGGTGATCGTCGCCGCCAGCGGTGCCGTCGTCGCACCGACCACCTGCATGCCGAAGCCGACGGGATTCGGCATTTGCAGCCCTGCGCTGGCTGCCGCTTGCCAGTTGACGTTCACATTGGTTGCTGCCGACGTGCCGCCCGCGTTCGTCGCGGTCATGGAATAGCTGCTCGCGCCTGCCGTGGCCGCCGTTGTTGTGCAGATCGAGGTCGTGCTGGAACAACCGGTCCACGAATAACTGGTGGGCGCGTTGGTGCACGACGCGGTCAGCGTGATGCTGGAGCCTACGGTCGGCGACGTGCTGCTTGCGCTGACCGTGCACAGCGGTGCCGCAGGCGCGGCCGACTGCCAGGTGACGGAGACGCTCACGGGCGAGGAATTGCCGCCCGCATTGGCCGCGACCAGCGAAACGTTGCGGGTGGCGGCGACAGCCGATGAGGTGATGCACGTCGAGGACGTGCTCGTGCAGCTGGTCCACGCATAGCTCGTCGGCGAGTTCGTGCACGATGCCATGAGCGTCACCGAAGTTCCCGCCGACACCGTGGCCGACGGAGTCGCGGCGATCGAGCACGAAGGCGGTGAGGTCGGAGGCGCTGCGCTCAGGAAAGCGGATATGAACGTCGCGAGGCTTGCCGCGTCGCTATCCGATATGCCGGACGTAAAGATGGCCTGCATGGGGGGGTTGGTTGCAGCGGTGTCCTGAATCTTGCTCGGGCTCGTGCCCAGATGGATGTCATTCGGCCAGTAGTCCCGGCTTGCATTCAGGTGGCACCCCGACTGATTGCAGGACTTCGTTCCGTTGCTGCAGAACAAGGTCCTTCCGGGCGAGGCGGGCATCGTGCTGCATGCGGACGTTGCTGCGGTCTGAGCGCTGGCAACCGATGGGAGGCCCAACGCGCAGGCAAGGACGATGAGCAGGTAGTGGAGGTGGCGCATCGATCTCTTCAGCTTCGCGATGGCGGCGATCAGGAGATACGAACAAGAGCGGCCGGGCGATACGCCAGGCCGTTATTCCAATGTCATGGTATTCCAACGTCATAGGCAGTGCCAATCCACGTTCGTCGGCCGGGAAAACCCGCTCGGGCGCCGAAAACCGCCAGGAAGTGCACTGGACCGGCGCCATTCAGCCGTCGCAACCGTCATGACGGTTCGTGCGACGTGCGCCTTCCGGTGTTTCGACCGCAATCCTTTGGCGAACCTCGCGTGTTCCCAATGCACCCCCGGACGGGCTAGACTTGCGAAGGCGCCGATTTGAGCCAGCTTGCGGGCGCCGGAGGGCGGTCGGCCTCCGAACAAATGCGGCTAAAGCGGAGCGGTGGGTTCAAATGGTCCCCGACCCGACTAGCCGACGCGCTGGCCGGGTTTTTTGTTGCCAGATCGAACATGGCCTCCTTTTCCGAAACCACCGGCGGTTCCGAATCGGTTGCCCGAAGCGGCCAATCGGTCGGTGCCGTCACCGAGCAGCGTATCCGGTTCGTCGAGCCGCTCGCGCTCGCGTGCGGCCGGTCCCTGCCCGGCTTCGAGCTCGCCTTCGAAACCTACGGCACCCTCAATTCGGATCGCAGCAACGCGGTGCTGATCTGTCACGCGTTGAACGCGTCGCACCACGTCGCCGGCTATTACACGGGCGACGAGGCCAACGTCGGCTGGTGGGACAACATGGTCGGGCCGGGCAAGCCGCTCGACACCAGCCGGTTCTTCGTGGTCGGCGTCAACAACCTGGGTAGCTGCTTCGGCTCGACCGGGCCAATGTCGATCAATCCGGAAACGCGGCAGCCCTGGGGCGCCGATTTTCCGTTCGTGACGGTCGAGGACTGGGTCGACGCGCAGGCGCGGCTTGCCGACCATCTGGGGATCGACACATGGGCCGCGGTGATGGGAGGAAGCCTTGGCGGCATGCAGGCGCTCGGCTGGGCGATCCGCTATCCGGATCGCATCCGGCACGCACTGGTGATCGCCGCGGCACCGAATTTGTCGGCCGAGAACATCGCGTTCAACGAGGTCGCGCGCCAGGCGATCCTCACCGACCCCGATTTCCACGACGGCCACTTCTTCCGGATGGGCACCAAGCCTCGGCGCGGTCTGCGCGTTGCCCGGATGATCGGTCACATCACCTACCTCTCCGACGAACAGATGGACGCCAAGTTCGGGCGCCAGCTTCGCGACGGCCTGCGGTTTTCATTCGCTCCCGAGTTCCAGATCGAGGCGTACCTCCGTCACCAGGGCGAGAAGTTCGCCGACTATTACGACGCGAACACGTACTTGCGCATCACCAAGGCGCTCGACTATTTCGATCCCGCGATTGCGACCGGCGGCGACCTCGCCAAGGCGCTTGCGCCGGCGCACTGCAAGTTCCTCGTCGTCTCGTTCTCGACCGATTGGCGCTTTCCCGCATCCCGCTCGCGCGAGATCGTCAAGGCGCTGGTGCACAACCGCCACGACGTCTCGTCGGTCGAAATCGCGGCGCCGCACGGCCACGATGCATTCCTGCTGGACGACCCTCAGTACCACGCGGTAGTAAGCGCCTACTTCGAGCGGGCCGCGCGCGACGTCAAGGACTACTCGACGTTTCGGCTGTCCTCTGCGGCGATGGCCAAGCAGATTGAGGAGCGCTCGAACCTGAAGCTCCGCTCAGACTACGCGGCGATCGCCAGCTGGGTGAAGAATGGCGCGAACGTGCTCGACCTCGGCTGCGGAGACGGCAGCCTACTCGCGTTCCTCGCCCGCGAGCGCAACGCGCACGGCTACGGCGTCGAGATCACCGATGCAGGCGTGCGCGCAAGTCTGCGCAACGGCGTCAACGTGATCCAGCGCGACCTCGAAGGCGGGCTCGCGGGCTTCGAGGACGGCGCATTCGACTGCGTGATCCTGTCGCAGACGCTGCAGGCGATGCGCCGCATCGACCAGATCGTGACCGAAATGCTGCGCGTCGGGCGCGAGGCGATCGTCTCGTTTCCGAACTTCGGCCACTGGTCGCACCGTTTGCAGATCCTGCGCGGACGCATGCCGGTGTCGGAAAGTCTCCCCTACCAGTGGTACGACACGCCGAACATCCACCTGTGCACCGTAGCGGACTTCGATGCGTTCCTCGCGCAACGCAGACTGTCGGTGCAGGACCGCATCGTGCTGCGCGGCGGCCACGAGGTCACGGCGCTGCCCAACCTGCTGGGCGAGCTCGCGATCTACCGTTTCCGCCGGGGCTAGGCCTGCGTCGCGCCGCCCCCGAATCGCGAAAGTCGCCATTGCCGCATCCGCCCGCGCTACTGCGCAACAAGTTCTTCTGGGTCGGGATCCTCTACTTCGCCGAGGGCTTCCCGCTCGGCGTCTTCTACGAGATCTTCCCGGTCTATTTTCGCCAGCAGGGTGTCGAGCTGCGCCAGATCGGCGTGCTTTCGCTGCTCGGGCTGGCCTGGACGCTCAAGTTCCTCTGGGCGCCTGCGATCGACTACTGGCGACACCATCGCCGCTGGATGGCCGGCGCCGACGTCCTGATGGGTGGAGTGATGCTGTACTTCGCGGTGCAGGCGGGCTTCGGACCTGTCGTGTGGATCGCGATCGGCACCTTCACGGCGCTGTCCGCGACCAACGACATTGCAGTCGACGGCTATACGATCGAATTCCTTGCGAAGGAGGAGCTGGGTCTCGCAAACGGAATCCGGATCGGCCTCTACCGCGTCGGAATGCTGGCATCGGGCTTCGTTCTGATGGCCTCGGAGTGGCTCGGCTGGCGCGGCGCGTTTGTGATATCGGCGGTCATCTTCTTTATTCTGGCCGTCATCTGTCTTACCGCACCGCGAGAGCAAGCACTTACTGTCAAGCGCGAATCGGTACGCGCCGAACTGGGTACGCTGGCGCATTCCCCGTTCGCGCTTACCGTCCTCGCCGGCTTCGTGCTCGGCGTCATCCTGCTGGTGGACAGCGTCGTCAACTGGTCGGCGGCGGTTGGCGGGTTCTGGGCCTATGCGGTGGCGGTGGCGGTCGGGGTGGCTGCCTGCGTGCGGCTTGCTGCGCATTTCGTTGCACCGCGCCGCGGCAACCGCCAAGGGGAGATCTCTGCGGCGGACGACAAGGTGGCGCTGACCCGTGGGCCTCTATTCGGCGCATTGATGGAACTGCTGGAGCGACCGGGGATCGCGATGGTCCTGGTCTTCATCCTGATCTTCAAGCTGCCCGACGCCGCGATGGGGTTCATGGTGAAGCCATTCTGGGTCGATGTCGGCTTCACGGCGGCCGAGATCGGGCTCGTCTCGGTCAACATCGGACTCGCGCTGTCGATTGCCGGCGGCGTAGTGGGGGGCTGGATTACCGACCGAATCGGGATCTTCCGGGCACTGTGGGTGCTGGGGCTCGCGCAGGCGTTCTCGAATCTCGGCTACTGGATCGCAGCCATGGCGATTCCGCCCGCGACCGCGGGCGTGCTGATTCCCTTCGAGCACAAGGCGCTGATGTATGCGGCGAGTGCCACCGAGTCGTTCACGGGGGGCCTCGGCACGGCGGCTTTCCTGGCGTTCCTGATGGCCATCGTCCGCAAGGACCGCGCGGCGACCGAATATGCACTGTTGACCTCGGTGTTCGCGCTGTCGCGCTCGGTGTCCGGCTGGGTCGGCGGGATCGGCGCCCAATCGATGGGCTACGCCTCGTGGTTCCTGCTCACGTTCTTTCTCGCGTTCCCGGCCTACCTGTTGTTGCCATGGGTGCGCCGCATGCTGGCAGCGACCAGGTAGCGTCGCGCGACCGGAGAGCCTTGGCATTAGACTTGCGTACAAGTGAGAATCGACGCCGGCCGGAATGCCCGCATCCGCAACGGCCGGCGTTGCTTCGCGCCATCCAAGGTTTCCCATGAACCTGCAGAAGTTCGCTGCACTCGCGCATCGCGATCACGATTACTGCAATCCGCTTTCCGCAGCCAAGTTCGAGCGGCTGCTCGACCTGCTGCCGCTCGACGAGGGAACGCGGGTGCTCGACCTCGGGTGCGGGCGTGCCGAACTTTCCCTGCGCATCATCGAGCGGTTCGGCTCGACGGTGATCGCGGTGGACAACTCGTCGTTCATGCTCGACGCCGCGCGGGAGCGGGCCGAATGGACCGGCGCGCTCGGCAAGCTGCACCTCGACAGCGTGGACATTCGCGAATACCAGGCCGACCCGGAGACCTTTCATCTCACGGTCATGCTCGATGCGGGCGGCATCTCCGGCGGCATGCCGGGTGTCTGCCAGAAACTCCGGGGCTGGACGCGTTCGGGCGGGTATCTGCTCGTCGGGCTCCACTACTGGAAGCGCAAGCCCGCGAGCGAGCTCGTCGCGATGATGGGTGGCCGCGAGGGCGAGCTCTCCGACCATCGCGGCAACGTGCAGGCGGGCGTGGAGACCGGACTGATCCCGATGCATGCGATCACCGCGAGCGACGACGAGTGGGACGACTACGAGTGGAAGTACTGCCGCTCGATCGAGCGCTATGCGCGCGAGCAGCCGGACGACCCGGACGTGCCCGAGATGGTCGACCGCGTGCGTCGCTGGCGCGATGCCTACCTGCGCTGGGGGCGCGAAGGACTGGGTTTCGCCGCGTACCTCTTCTACCGTCCGGGGCCGCGCCTCGGCTGAGCGAGGGGCTTACTCGAGGGCCTTGTCGAGCGCTTCCGCGAGCTCGAGCCACTCGGTTTCGAGGCGGGCGAGCTCCCAGGTCAAGGCGCCCTGCCGTTCGATCGAGGCGACGAGTCGTTCCTTGACGTCCTCGGAATACGCGTCCTGACTTGCGAGCCACGTGTCGAGCTCGGCCTTCTCGGCCTGCAGTCCGGCCATCGTCTTCTCGATCGTTGCCTGACGTGCAACGAGGGGCTTTCGCGCGACAGAGAGCCGCTGACGCGCTTCCGCTTCTGCGCGCCTTTGCACCTTGCGGTTGCCGGGCGTTACGTCAGCCACGACGCTCCGTCCTGCGCCATCCGTCGCGTGAACCACGGCGGGGAAAGGCGGATTGGCCCCCCCTTTCTCGCGGCGTCTCGACGACAGCACCCAGTCACGATAGTCGTCGAGGTCGCCGTCGAAGGGCTGGATGCGACCTTCATTGACGAGCCGGAACGCGTCGGTGGTCGCCGCGAGCAAATGCCGGTCGTGCGCGACGACGACGAGCGCGCCGTCGTAGTCCTGCAGCGCTTCGGCGAGCGCCTCGCGCATCTCGATGTCGAGATGATTGGTCGGCTCGTCAAGGATCAGCAGTTGTGGCTTCGAGCGCACGATGAGCGCGAGCACGAGGCGCGCCTTCTCTCCGCCCGAGAATCGCTCGACCGCTGCCGTCGCCATGTCGCCGCGGAAGTCGAACCCGCCCAGGAAATCGCGCAGGTCCTGCTCGCGGGCGGACGGGTCGATGCGCGCAAGGTGCAGGAGCGGCGACGCGTCGGGGTCGAGTTGCTCGAGCTGGTGCTGCGCGAAGTAGCCGATCGCGAGGTTCTGCGCGACATGGCGCTCGCCCGCCGCGAGCGGCAGCGTGCCCGCTAGCGCCTTGACGAGCGTGGACTTGCCCGCGCCGTTGGGGCCGAGCAGGCCGATGCGATCGCCGGAAAGGAGCGCGAAATCGAGTCGCTCGAACACCGGCGGCGCGTGGCCGTAGCGCAGCGTCGCCTGGTCGAGCTGGACGAGTTGGCGGGCAGTCGTGTCGACGGCTGCGAACGCGAACTCGAACGGGCTGTCGACGTGCGCGGCCGCGATGCGTTCCATCTTCTCGATGGTCCTGATGCGGCTTTGCGCCTGCTTGGCCTTGGTCGCCTTCGCCCGGAAGCGGTCGACGAACGATTGCAGATGTGCGATTTGCCGCTGCTGCTTCTCGAAGCCCGCCTGCTGCAGCGCGAGCTGCAGCGCGCGCTCGCGCTCGAATGCCGAGTAATTTCCGCCATACATCCTGAGCTTGCGCGCGTCGATGTGCACGATCGCCTGCGCGACGCCATCCAGGAAGTCGCGGTCGTGCGTAACGAGGAGCAGCGTGCCCGGATAGCGCAGCAGCCAGCTCTTCGAGCCAGAGCACCGCATCGAGGTCGAGGTGATTGGTGGGCTCGTCCAGCAACAGCAGGTCCGAGCGCGCCATCAGCGCCTGCGCGAGATTGAGGCGCATGCGCCAGCCGCCGGAGAAGTCGGCGACGGCGCGCGACTGCTGGGACTCGAGGACGCCCAGGCCGGCCAACAGGACCGCCGCGCGGGCGCGCGCCGCGTAGCCGCCGATCGCTTCGTAACGGTGGTGAAGCTCGGCGAGCGCGTGACCGTCGTGCGCCGCATCGGCGGCGGCGAGCGAGCGCTCGACCCAACGCAGCTCGGTGTCCCCGTCCATCACGTAATCGATCGCCGCCGTCGTGACCGCCGGCGTTTCCTGCGCAACATGCGCGATCGTGTAGCCGGGCGGCAGAGAGACGTCTCCCGCGTCGGGCACGAGGTCGCCCCGCAACAGCGCGAACAGGCTCGACTTGCCGCAGCCGTTCGGTCCGACGATGCCGACTCTCTGCCCGGGGTGCACCGTGAGCGATGCGCCTTCGAGCAGGCGGTTCGCGCCGCGGGCAAGCGTCAGGCTGGAGATCCGGATCACGTACGGCCCCGGAGCTCGTACTCATAGTCCACGATCAGCGGCGCATGATCGGAGAACCGCTTCGCCTTGTAGATGCTCGCGGCGCGCGCCCGGCTCGCGATGCCGGGTGTCGCGATCTGGTAGTCGATCCGCCAGCCGACGTTCTTCGCCCAGGACTGCCCGCGGTTCGACCACCACGTGTACTGCTCCGGTCGCGGATCCACGCGGCGGAACACGTCCACGAAGCCGATCTCGTCGAACACTCGCGTAAGCCACGCGCGCTCTTCGGGCAGGAAGCCCGAGTTCTTCTGGTTGCTGCGCCAGTTCTTGAGGTCGATCGGCTGGTGGGCGATATTCCAGTCGCCGCAGAGGATGATCTCCTTCCTGCGTCGCTTGCGCATCTCGACCAGGTGCGGCAGGAATGCTTCGAGGAAACGGAATTTCGACGCCTGCCGGTGCGGCCCCGCCGACCCGGAGGGCAGATAGAGGCTCACGATCGCGAGTTCGCCGAAGTCCGCCTCCAGATAGCGACCTTCGCAATCGAACTCGGACGAGCCGAAGCCCATGGCGATGCGTGGCGCGACGTGAGAATACAGCCCCACGCCTGCGTATCCCTTGCGTTCGGCGGCATGGAAGTGCGCGTGGCAGCGGCGCGGGGCGCGCAGCGGCCTCGGCACGTTTTCCGCAGCCGCACGAACCTCCTGCAGGCACACGACGTCCCATCGCTCGCCACGGGTCAGCCAGTGCGCGAGTCCCTTGCGCCCGGCCGACCGGATGCCGTTGACGTTCAGCGTGATGACGCGCATGCGCTCGATTCTACCGGCGGCTCGACGTCGGTCGCCCGGGCGGCGCACGTTCTGCTATCGTTGCCGCGCCACGCGCCGCACTTTGCCTGCATGCGCCGACTGTCGCCCGCCTCCCCTCGACTGCGCCTTCGCGACGCGTCCGTGCGCTTCATTGTTCTCGCGACCGGCTGCATGGTCGCCGCTTCAGCACTTGCGCAAACGGTGGCTCCACCACCCGTCGCGGGAGCGGCGCCGAGCACGACAGCCGCGCCTGCGCCCGCCCCATCGATCACGCTTTCCGACGTCGTCACCGCGGCGGCGCGCGCCGATGCCTTGCGCCGCGAGGTGGAGTCGTCGCTCGCGGCGAGCGATGATTGGGTTGCGCTCGCAAGCCAACTGGGCGATGTCGAGAAGGTCGTCGAGGAAGGGTTGCGCCGCGTGCAGCAGGGCGACCTGTCGCGTCTTCGCTACGACACGCTGGCCGACATCGACACCCGCATCCGCGAGCGCGAACGCACGGTCGGCGCCGCGACGAACGCGCTCGGAGCGCTGGTCGCGCGACTGGAGCGCGACGTCGACCGGCTCGACCACGAGATGGCGCGCTGGCCCGACCGGCTCAAGATGGCCGCGGAACGAAAGGCGCCCGATGAAATCCTCGAGCGGGCGAAGGCCATCGAGCCGGAGCTTGCCACCGTGCGCGAGGCGGTACGCAAGCGGCGAGACCAGGTGCTTGTCGCGTTCGATCGTGGCACGCGGCTGCTCGCCCATCTCGCCACACTGCGATCCGAGACGGCGAAGAGGAGAGACGCGATCGGCAGGCAGTTGCGCATTGCCGAGGAGGCACCGATCTGGGTCGATGCGCCGCCACACGAGGACCAGAACGTGCTGCAAGCAGAATTCTCGCTCGCCCGGCAGTTGTTGTTGGGCTACCTGCAGCAGGAGGGCTTCGGCTTCTGCTCGGAATTGCCGCGATCGCCGCGCTTGTCTGCAGTCTGTTGCGCCGACCCGCCGCGATGCCGCGGCCGACCGGTGCGGCGAGCGAGCAGGTCGCGTGGCCGGACGCCATTCCGGCCGGCATTCTGGTCGCGCTGGTCACGGTGGTGTTCACCGCGCCCACCGGTCCGACGGCCTTCTATCCGCTGTGGTGGTTTCCGTTGCCGCTTCTCGCCGCATGGGTCGCGCACCGCTCGTTCGGCGTCGTCGCCAAGGCGACGCTGTGGGCGCTGGCAATCGCCGGATCTCTCAACACGTTCAATACCGTGGCGGCGCTTCAACCCGGCGCCGAGCGCCTGTTGCTCGCGCTGCAGTTGGTGCCGCTCGGCATTGCGCTCCTTTCCGACTGGCGACGACGCGCGCTCGATCGCCAGTTCGCGCGCTGGCATCCGACCACGGTTCGCGCGCTGGTGATCCTGCTGCATCGCTGCGCTCGCCGCGACGCTCGCCGCGAACCTGGCGGGATTCGTCGGCGTCGCCCGCACGCTGCGCGGCGTGACGATCACCGCCACGAGTTCCGCCGTCGTGTTCGCGGTCATGGCCGCCACGGTCAACCGGAGCCTTGCCGCGCTGCTGGCGACCCCGGTCGCGCAGCGACTGACCAGCGTGCGCGAGGAGGGGGTCGGCGTTCGCCACTTCCTCATGCGGGTCGTCCATCTTGCGGCCGGCATCGGATGGGTGCTGCTGCTTCTCTACACGCAGAACCTGGTCGATCCCATGCGTCAGTTGGTGTCGACCATCGCGGGAGCGAAGATCAGCGTGCGCGACGTCGACGTTTCCGCCGGCAGCCTGGCACTCGCCATCTTCGTCGTGCTGGTCACGACCCTCGTGATCCGCGTCGCGCGCTTCCTGCTGACGGTCGAGATCCTGCCGCGCTTCGGATTACGACCCGGCGTGCCTTTCGCCATCGCCACGCTGACAAGCTACTCGGTCGCGGTGATCGGTTTCGTGCTGGTGCTGGCTGCGCTCGGGGTCGATCTCACCAAGGTGACGCTGCTCGCCGGCGCGCTCGGCGTGGGCATCGGCTTCGGGTCTGCAGAACATCGTCAACAATTTTGTCTCGGGACTGATACTCGTGCTCGAGCGGCCGGTGAACGTGGGCGATCAGGTCGAGATCGGCGAACTGGTGGGCGACGTCCGGCGCATCGGCATCCGCTCGTCCACGGTACGCACGGTGCAGGGTGCCGAGGTGATCGTGCCCAACTCGGACCTCGTGTCGAAACAACTCGTGAACTGGACGCTGTCGGATCGCTCGCGCCGCTACGAAATCGACGTCGGTGTCGCATACGGCACCGACGTCGACCTCGTGCTGCGCCTGCTCGAGGAAGCGGCAGCGGAAGTGCCGGAAGTCAAGAAGGTGCCCCCGCCACGTGTATTGTTCGCGGGATTCGGCGACAGCTCGCTCGACTTTCGCGTGCTCGCTTGGGCGTTGAGCGTCGACGTCGGTCTGCAGGCGCAGAACAACCTGCGGCGATGCATTCTCGCGAAGCTCACGACCGCCGGTATCGAGATTCCGTTCCCGCAGCGCGATGTGCACGTTCGCACATCGCTGCCGCTCTCGACACCGGGCGGTGCGCAGGCGCCCGCGTGACGCCGCGCAACGCGCGGCTATACTCGAGCATCTTCGCCTTATTCGCACATGAAGTGAGCGACTTTCGACAGGCCTTTCTCGCGTTTGCACTGGCACGTGACGTGCTACGTTTTGGTGAATTCGTGACCAAGGCCGGGCGCAGGAGTCCATACTTCTTCAACGCGGGACTTTTCAACGACGGCGAAAGCCTGCGGCGGCTCGGCGGGTTCTATGCCGACGCGTTGCTCGCTTCCGGCATTGTGTGCGACCAGTTGTTCGGACCGGCGTACAAGGGAATCACCCTGGCGGCGGCGACGGTCATTGCGCTGGCCGAAAAAGGGCACAATCTGCCGTATAGCTTCAATCGCAAGGAGGCGAAGGATCACGGCGAAGGCGGCATGATCGTCGGTGCCCCCGTCCGGGGCCATGTGGTGATCATCGACGACGTGATCACGGCCGGAACCTCCGTGCGGGAATCGGTGCAGCTCATCCGCAGCCACGGTGCAAGGCCAGCGGGCGTGCTGATCGCATTGGACAGAATGGAGCGCGGGCAGGGCGACAAGTCCGCGGTGCAGGAAGTGCGCGACACGTTCGGGATACCCGTCGTCGCGATCGCCACGCTCGATGACCTCATGCAGTTCATCGAAGCGCGCAGCGACCTCGCGCAATGGATGCCTGCGGTCGCCGCGTATCGGGTGCAGTACGGCGCACATTCGTGAAGGAGTCGTGCCAAGCGGTGCGGCATGGCGGCGGGTTCGAGCAATCGGTGGCACGATGAAAGGCACTGTGGTGGCGATTCGCGGCAACGACAGGAATCCCAGGCGCGTGGCTGCCCTTCGCGGCGGTCCCGAGTGCCTGTCGCCGGCAGGGGGCGCGCGCTCCCGCTTCTCGCGGCAGCCGCCATCCTACTGATCGCCGCTGCGGGCCATGTGCGCGCCGCGACCTACAAATGGGTGGACGAAAGAGGCGTCACCCACTACAGCGACAAAATGCCGCCTGAAGCGGTGAACCGCGGCAGCGCCGTGCTCGACAAGCAGGCGGTGACGATCAAGAAGGTCGATCCTGCGCTCACGCCCGAGCAGGTCAGGGCGAGACAGGCCGAAGCCGAACGCGCGCAGGCATTGGCGCGCGAGCAGCAAGTGATCGCACGCCGCGACCGCGCGTTACTGTCGTCGTACACGAACGAAGCGGAAATCGACCTCGCCCGCGCTCGCGTGCTCGTCACGATCGAATCGCAGTTGCAGGCGGCGCAGGCCTACTCGACGACGCTTTCGGAGCGCAAGGAAGCGCTGACCGCGAGGAAAAACGAAGCCGGTGCCAAGGGGCTGTCGCAAGGCGAGGAGCGCGAGCTCGACGGTATCGGCACCGAGCTCGCCAAACAGCAGACGCTGATCGAACTGAAGCAAAGGGAACGCGTCACGGCAAATCAGAAATACGACGCGGACAAGGCGCGCTGGCGCGAATTGCGCGCCCAATCCGATGCCAATGCCGAAGCTGCGACCGGTGCTGGTCCGCGCCCCGCTTCCGCGCCTTCCGCCAGCGCCGTTGGATCGACGACCGCGCGCAGCAAGTAGGCCGGCTCCGGCATACGACGAGGCGGCTCCGGCCGCCGTTTTCGTTTGTGGCGGATGCCGGGCGTCCGTAACAGGCGGGCCCGAGCCGAATGAATGGAGCTTCCTGCGATAATCCAAGGTTCCTCTTTCGCAGATCGCAGGCAACGCCATGGCGCAGTACGTCTTCACGATGAACCGGGTGGGCAAGATCGTCCCACCCAAGCGGCAGATCCTGAAGGACATCTCGCTGTCGTTCTTTCCCGGCGCGAAGATCGGCGTCCTGGGCTTGAACGGCTCGGGCAAGTCGAGCCTTCTGCGCATCATGGCCGGCGTGGACAAGGAGATCGAAGGCGAGGCGGTGCCGATGCCGGGCCTGAAGATCGGCTTCCTGCAGCAGGAGCCACAGCTCGATCCGAACAAGACGGTGCGCGAATCGGTCGAGGAGGGCATGAGCGAGGTGCTCGGGGCCAAGCAGAAGCTCGACGAGGTCTACGCGGCCTACGCCGACGAGAACGCGGACTTCGACGCGCTCGCGGCCGAGCAGGCCCGCCTCGAATCGATCATCGCGGCATCGGGCGCGGACTCGGACGTGCAGATGGAGATCGCAGCCAACGCATTGCGGCTGCCGCCCTGGGACGCGAAGATCAGCACGCTCTCGGGCGGCGAGCAGCGCCGTGTCGCGCTGTGTCGCCTGCTGCTGTCGAGACCCGACATGCTGCTGCTGGACGAGCCGACCAACCATCTCGACGCCGAGAGTGTCGATTGGCTCGAGCAATTCCTCGCCAAGTTTCCGGGACCGTCGTCGCGGTCACCCACGACCGCTACTTCCTCGACAACGCGGCCGAATGGATTCTCGAGCTCGACCGCGGCATGGGCATCCCGTACAAGGGCAACTACAGCCTGTGGCTCGAACAGAAGGAGCAGCGCCTCGAGATCGAGACGAAGCAGGAGGATGCGCGCATGCGGGCGATGAAGCAGGAGCTCGAATGGGTGCGGCAGAATCCCAAGGGCCGGCAGGCGAAGAGCAAGGCGCGGATCACGCGCTTCAACGAGCTCGCCTCCTACGAGCACCAGAAGCGCAACGAGACCTCGGAAATCTTCATCCCGGTGGCCGAGCGGCTGGGCAACGAGGTGATCGAGTTCAGGAACGTGTCGAAGGGCTTCGGTGATCGGCTGCTGATCGACAACCTGTCGCTCAAGATTCCGCCGGGCGCGATCGTCGGCGTGATCGGCCCGAACGGCGCCGGCAAGTCCACGCTCTTCAAGCTCATCACCGGCAAGGAGAAGCCCGATTCCGGCGAAGTGGTGATTGGCCACACCGTGCAGATGGCGGTGGTCGACCAGACCCGCGAATCGCTGCCCAACGACAAGACCGCCTGGGAGGCGATCAGCAACGGCCAGGACATACTGACCGTGGGCAAGTTCGAGATGCCCTCGCGCGCCTACCTCGGCCGCTTCAACTTCAAGGGCCAGGACCAGCAGAAGATCGTCGGTCAGCTTTCAGGCGGCGAGCGCGGCCGGCTGCATCTCGCCGCAACGCTGCTGCAGGGCGGCAACGTGCTGCTGCTGGACGAACCGTCGAACGACCTCGACGTCGAGACGCTGCGGGCGCTGGAAGAGGCGTTGCTCGAATTCGCGGGGAGCGTGATGGTGATCTCGCACGACCGCTGGTTCCTCGACCGCATCGCCACCCACATCCTCTCGGCGGAGGACGACTCCCAGTGGGTGTTCTACCCGGGCAACTATCGCGAGTACGAGGAAGACAAGCGGAAGCGGCTGGGCGAGGAAGGCGCGCGTCCGCACCGTCCACGCTACAAGCCGCTGATGCATTAGTCAGGACAAGCCCGGCGCTCCGCGACGGTCCGGTTCGAACGCAACCCCGGGGCCTCCAGGATAAGCCCGGCGCTCCGCGACGGTCCGGTTCGAACGCAACCCCGGGCGCCTGCGGTCAGGACAAGCCCGGCGCTCCGCGACGGTCCGGTTCGAACGCAACCCCGGCGCGGTCAGGACAAGCCCGGCGCTCCGCGACGGTCCGGCTCGAACGCAAGCCCGGGTCAGGACAAGCCCGGCGCTCCGCGACGGTCCGGTTCGAACGCAAGCCCGGGTCAGGACAAGCCCGGCGCTCCGCGACGGTCCGGTTCGAACGCAAGCCCGGGTCAGGACAAGCCCGGCGCCCCGCGACGGTCCGTCTGCGACTGGGGCACCCGGCCTGTACCCGCGGCCTGGTGCGCGCCGACGACCCGACTGT
>CAVVRH010000030.1:0-6420 GCA_963750585.1 uncultured beta proteobacterium | reverse complement strand
CGCCAACGGATAGCCGTCGAAACCCGAGGCCACCGCTGCTGGTGCGCCGGGAATGTTGAGCAAGATGCCGGAGCGCGCCCCGCCATAGACGCCGCCCGTGTAGATGCCGACCATGATCGCCAGCGCCGGCAGGACCTCCCACGAGAAGGTGAACGAGATCAGCAGCGACACCGCCATTGTCACCGAGAGACCGGGGATCGCGCCGACGTACAGGCCGACCAGGGTGCCGATGCCGATCCACCCGATCAGCGAGATGCTCATGAACGGCTGAAGAAAGCCTTCCAGGCCTGTGTACATGGCTATTTCCTCGGGTCGGTTACGGCAGGACGACCTGGAACAGCGTCGAGAAGATCAGGTACAGCACGGCCAGCGTGCCCGCGGAAATGATGATCTTCTGGAGGAGTTTCCGCCGGTCGAGCAGGTACATCGTGCTCACGAGGAACAGGAAGGTCGCCGGGACGAAGTGGATCGTCTCGACGATGAACCCGTAGATCGCCAGCGTCGTGAGCAGAATGATGACGTCCTTGTCGAACAGGTGATGCAGGAGATCGCCGAACGTCCCTTCCGTAGCCCCGCTTGAGGAACTGCATCGCCAGCCCGATGATCATCAGTACCAGCGCCCCGGCGACGAGTTGCGGGATGCTGCCCGGCCCCGCGCTCTCTCCCTGGAAAATCCCGGGGCTGCGCAACGAGTCGACGAAGAGCGCCGCGCAGATGATGAAGAGCAATAGCATCATCTTGCGGACGGTGGCCAGAACGGCGCGCAGATCCTCGATGGCGATCTGGCCGGGCGCCGAACTGCTCTTGCCGACGGCGAACGTCGCCGCCGAGCCGTAGACCCAACCCATGACTCGCGATAGCGAGCCCACGCCCCCCATCGACATCGAGATCAGCGGCACACGGATGGTCTGGCTGGCACGATAAGTCGCGGCCAGCAATGTCAGCACGTCCTGCGGACCCCTGGGCATCACCGCGACCTTGGCAACATCGGCGCCGAGCCGCTCCGCCTCGATGAACTTGCCGATCGATCACCGCCGGCTCAGGGGTGAGTTGGAAGTTGTGGTACGACATGATCATCGCGACGCCATGCTCGGCCGAAACGGCGCGCAGACGTTTCAGATCGTCGGGCGCGTTCGAGAGTTCGTAGTCGATCAGTTCGACGCAGCGGGCCTTGCACGCTTCGGTGTACATCGCCACGACGGCCGGCTCGGCGATCGGAATCGGCTCTCCGCCTTCGGTCGTATTGCGCCGGGTGAGAAGGACGGGAATGCCTCCGGATGCCGCGCGGATCGCCCGCGCGGTCTCGATGACGACGCCGCTTTCCCCGATGCCCTCGAAGAAATCGATGCGCCATTCGAGCAGGTCCGGCTTCTTCGGCACAATCGCAGCGACTTCGTCCAGCACGGCCGCCTTGGTCTTCCCGACCAGCGGGGTGATGATGATCGGGAGCGCGCCGCCACCGAGCGGCTTGCCGTGCAGTTGGATCAGTTTCGCTTCAGCCATGGTTGCGTTTCTCGAGCGTGTATCGTCGATTCGTTGCAGAGTGGCCACTGAGCCGTAGTCACCGCGCTGTCGTCGACGCGTGAGGGTTCGCGTTGCCGGGTGTGTATGCGACCTTTACGGCACCGTCATTTCGGTTCAGCTGGAGGAGGCTCTGCGTCGGTCGTGGCGGGCGGCAGGCCGAAGAAGTCGAGATAGAGCGACATCTGCTCCTGGAGCATCTCGCGGCCGAGCACGATGCGGCATCCGAGCGACTGCGCCGCGGCGAGCATTGCCGTGATCTCGCGCTTCATCACGATCTCGGCGATGACCATCGACGGCGTGATCTGCGCAGTATCGATCGGCAGCGGATCGTCGGGCTCCATGCCAAGTGGTGTCGCATTGACGACGAGGTCGAAGCCGGCAAGCGTCGCCGGGCCCGCGTCGATCGCGATGTGAGGAAAATGTGCAGCGAGCTGCGCGGCCAGGGCCGCGGCGTGCGCCGCGCGGGTGTCGTGCAGCCGGATCGCCCCTGCGCCGGCATCCGCCAGCGCCGCGGCGATCGCCGCTCCCGCGCCTCCGGCGCCGACGACGAGACAGCGCGCGCCCGCGACGGCGAACCCGTGCTTCTCGACCGCGTGCACGAAGCCGATGCCATCGAAGAGGTCGCCGTACAACGTGCCGTCGGCGCGGCGCACGACGGCGTTGCACGCGCCGGCAATTCTCACGGCGTCGCTGCAATCGTCGAGGAGGGCGACGGTCGCCGCCTTGTGCGGGATGGTGACAAAGGCACCGGGCACGTTCTTCGCGCGGAACAGCGCCTTCAGCACGACCGGGTAATCCTCAGGCGCGATCTCGATGGGCACGACTGCCGCGTCGAGCCCCGTGCGCGCGAACAGCGCGTTGTAGAGCATCGGCGCCTTGACCTGCGCGATCGGTGAGCCCAGCACGGGGTAAAGCAGGGTCGTGCCGCGGATGAATTCGGCGACGCTCGCTGCGGACGGAACGTCGCGCGGGGCTCGCGCAACGCGTGGGTGCGCCTCGACTCCCGGGTTGGCAATCGTCCGCTCGCGCGGAGGTGCCAGAGCGCCCGTCCTTTCGATGGCCATGAGCCGCAACCTCCTCCTGGATCGCCGGGCGGTCGCCGCCGCACTCGGCATTGCACTGGACCACCAACACTCGGCTCGCGTGCGCCTCTCTGGTGGGCGCTGCGCTCGCGTCGTGAGGGCCCTACGATTGTCCCGGGAACACGATCGGCCCGCTTCCTGGTTGGCTCGTCGCGCTCGCGGCGTCGTTGTTGCAGACACCCCCACGATAGGCCGGGCCCACATTGCCGGCAAGGATGTTCTCCAAGAATTTGGGCGCTACGCGCACACATCGTTCGAATACGGACGCCACTTGCGGTATCTTGAACACTGGTGGGGCGTGATGCGCCCTCCCCGGCCGATCCGCCGAATTCTCATTTTCCATCGCCATTGCATCGTGGCGCGCAGACGAACGAAGGGCACCATGGCATCACGCGCAACCACCGCTGTGACGAAGTTGTCGCAAGAAAAGGAACCGCGCGCGCAGCGCGTGGCAACCGCCACGCGCTCGGCGCTCGTCGACCAGCATGCGCTGCCGGCGGAAACGCTCGGCCGCTTCGAGGACGATCCCGACTTCGTGACCGCGCTCGCCCGCGGGCTTGCCGTGCTGCTCGAGTTGTCGGACAAGCGCCGGCGGATGTCGATCGCGCAGGTCAGCCATCGCACGGGCATCCCGCGCGCGACGGCGCGGCGCAGCCTGCACACGCTGACCAAGCTCGGCTTCGTCGCGATGGACGATGCGCGGAAGTTCTACCTTCGTCCGCGCGTGCTGTCGTTCAGCCACGCGTATCTTTCGGCATCGCCGATCGTCGTGCTCGCCCAGCCGATCCTCGATCGCCTGGGCGAATCGCTCTCCGAGGCGTGCTCGCTCGCGATGCTCGACGGCGACGAAATCGCGTACCTCACGCGTTCCGCGTCGTCGCGGATCATGTCACCGTCCCTCAACGTCGGCCGCCGCCTCCCGGCGTACTGCACGTCGATCGGTCAGGTGCTCCTTGCGCATCTCCCGGAAGACGAGCTGAACCAGTACCTCTCGCGGGTCAAGTTCCATCCGTACACCGAGTACACGATCACCTCGCCTATCAAGCTGCGCTCCGTCCTGCAGCAGGTCCACGAGCAGGGCTATGCGTTCGCAAGCCAGCAGATGGAGCCGAGGCTGTGCACGCTCGCCGTCCCCGTGCGGGACACCAGCGGCCATTGCGTCGCAGGCATCAATGTGATCCTGCAAGGACGGCTCATCAGCGCGTCTGCCATGGCGGAGCGCTTCGCGCAGCCGCTGCAGCACGCGGCGATGGAGCTTGGCGCGCTGCTGCTGCCGTAGGCGTGCGCCTCGCCCTTGGCCGTCGGCTGACACGGGCGATCGCGTGTCGGGGACGGCGATCGGATGCGCTATCATCGCGACGGAGCCGCGCCCGGCCGGCACCGTCTTCCTGCCGATGAGGAACCGCGATGACCAACGCGCTGGACCGTGAGACCGTTCCGGAACCGCTGAACCCGCTCGGCATCGACGGCATCGAGTTCATCGAGTTCGCGACGTCCAAGCCGCAGGCGCTGGGTGGCGTGCTGGAGATGATGGGCTTCCGCCCGATCGCGCGCCACCGCTCCCGCGAGGTCGAGCTCTACCGGCAGGGTCCGATGAACATCGTGGTCAACGCCCAGCCGATCGACGTGCCGCGCACGGTCCTGCCTGTCGAGCGTCCGGTCATCAGCGCGTTCGCCCTCCGTGTCCGAGACGCGCAGTACGCGTTCCGCCATGCGCTGGAGCTCGGCGCCTGGGAGGTGCCGACGCGGGCGCTGCCCATGGAGCTCAACATTCCCGCGATCCACGGTGTCGGCGAGAGCCTGATCTATTTCGTGGACCGCTACGACGAGTTCTCGATCTACGACATCGACTTCCGCGGCATCCCCACCGTCGAGCGGCAGCCGCCGGCAATCAGCGGCATGAACTTCTTCGGCATCGTGCAGTACGTCGGAGCGGACCGCACGGCCGACTGGGTCGAGTTCTACACCCGCCTGTTCGGCTTCACGCCGCTGCCGCAACAGGTGCGTTTCGGCATCCTGCCCAAGGGCCTGCTGCTGCAGAGCCCATGCAAGAAGTTCTACCTGCAGCTGATCGACCCCGGTGCGGGTACGTCCAGCGAACTCGCCGAGGATGAGCATCTCCAGCGGATCGGGCTTAGGTCGCCCGATGTTCTGGCCACTGTGGCGATTCTCGAAAAACGTGGCATCGAGTTCGTCCGATCCGACCTGGTCAAGCCGACCGATCGCGGCGCGCTCACACGAAGCTACCTCGGCAGCGTCATGTTCGAGCTGGTTCACAGCAATCTCTGATATAGACCAGTCCGGCGACGTTGCCGTATCCACATCCGGCTTCCAACGTGTCGACGTCCTTGCGTTCGCTGACCAAGCGCCTCTCGCTGCCGGTCATCTGCTCGCCGATGTTCATCATCAGCAATCCGAAGCTGGTGATCGAGCAATGCAAGGCGGGGGTGGTGGGATCGATGCCGGCGCTCAACGCGCGGCCCGCGCATCAGAACTGGACGACTGGCTGGCGGAGATTACGGAAACGTTGGCTGCGCATGACCGCGTGCATCCGGAGCGGCTGTGCGCGCCGTTTGCGGTGAACCAGATCGTCCACAAGAGCAATGACCGCCTCGAGGCCGACATGGCGACAACGGTCAAGCACGAAGTGCCGATCGTCATCACCTCGCTCGGTGCGCGCACGGACGTGAACGATGCCGTGCATGCCTATGGCGGCCACACGCTGCACGACGTCATCAACGACACCTTTGCGCGCAAGGCCGTGGAGAAAGGCGCCGATGGCCTGATTGCGGTCGCAGCTGGGGCCGGTGGACATGCGGGCAGCAAGAGCCCTTTCGCGCTCGTCACGGAAATACGCCAATGGTTCGAGGGTCCGCTTCTGCGCTTTCCGGGGCGATTGCTTCGGCGGTGCGATACTCGCCGCGCGACCATGGGAGCGGACTTCGCCTACATCGGGTCCGCGTTCATCGCCACGCACGAGGCACGCGCCGCCGACGAGTACAAGCACGCCGTCGTGGCAGGCACCTCCGACGACATCGTCTACACGAGCCTGTTCACCGGCGTACTCGGGAACTACCTCGCCTCCTCGATAAGAGCTGCGGGGTTGGACCCTTCCAACCTCGCGCACGGCGATCCCAGCACCATGAACTTCGCCGACGAGGGTCCCAAGAAAGCCAAGGCCTGGAAGGAAATCTGGGGCGCGGGTCGGGCCTCGGCGCCATCCAAGGAGACCTCCAGCGCGGCGGAGTACATCGAGAAATTGAAGCGCGAGTACCTGGCGGCGCGGAAACGATTGGCGCTCTGGCGCCACCACCATGACGTCGGTCACGCGCTTCCAGGACCCCGACGATGTGCGCAGCCACGTCGGTCGAGAGGTTTGCGTCACCGATTGGATCACTATCGGCCAGGAGCGCATTGATATTTTTGCGGAGGCCACGGCCGCTTCCAATGGATCCACGTGGACGCCGGGCGCGCGGCGGAATCGCCCTACGGCGGCACGATCGCGCATGGATTCCTCACGCTGTCGCTGCTCGGGAAGTTCTACGAGGACTTTCTTACCTACGCCCTGCCCTTCTGCGACATGGGCATCAACTACGGGTTGAACAAGGTCCGTTTCACGAACCCCGTGCGTGCCAATGCCCGGGTCCGAGGCCGCTTCGTCCTGGCCATGGTGGACGAGGTCGAGGGCGGCTTGCAGGCAACGTTCGCCGTGACCGTCGAAATCGAGGGCCAGCCAAAGCCGGCCCTGGTCGCCGAGTCGGTGGTGCGGCGCTACTTCAAGCACTAGCAGCGAAAGAATCATGAGAGCCGTTCT
>CAVVRH010000029.1:0-10125 GCA_963750585.1 uncultured beta proteobacterium | reverse complement strand
ATCGTCGCGTGCCGCATGCCGGTCGTGTCGTTCTTCTCCGGCGCCTCGATCACACGCACCCGATCCACTTTCCAGCCCGGCAACACGTAGTCGTGCGTCACCACACGCGTCCCCGGCTTCAACTCGGCGGCGAGCTTCGCCGCGACACGGTCCATGATCGTCGGCAACAGGTAGATCGTGACGACCGTGGCCTCGCTCACGTCGGTCGCGAAAAGATCGCGCAGGTAGAACTTCGCGCGCTCCTGAACGCCCGCCTCGGCGGCCTTGCGCGTCGCATAGGCGACGAGCTTTTCGTCGATGTCGACGCCAAAGCCGCGGGCGCCGAACTCCTTCGCCGCCGCGATGACAAGGCGTCCGTCACCCGAGCCCAGATCGACGACGACGTCGCCGGGACCGACGCGCGCGAGCGCGAGCATCGCGGAGACGACCGCCTGCGGTGTCGCCGCATACGGCGAGACGCGGTCCGCCTCGGTCGGCAACTGCGCCGCCGCGGCGAGCGGCAGGAGGACGAGCATCGCGAGAACCATGGTGGACCGGCGCATCCGCCTATGGTAGCCGAACGGGTGCCGCGACCGCCGAACGTGCACGCGGCGCGATCCTAGGCGGGTGCAGCGAGCAGGCCCGGGAACAGCCGCGCAAGCATCGACTCGGCCTGCTCCAGGACGTAATAGCGCAGGGCTTCCGTCGGCGGCGAGAGCAGCTTGCCGCGGTGGTGCACGAGCTGCCAGCGACGTACGAGCGGCAACCCTGGAATGTCGAGCACGTGCAGGCCGCCCGTCGATACCTCCAGCGCGGTCGTGTGCAGGGACAGGAACGCGAGCCCCATGCCCGCCATGACCGCCTGCTTGATCGTCTCGTTGCTGCGCATCTCCATCGCAAAGGGCGGCTCGATATGCTGGCTCTGGAAATAGCGGTCCATTGCGTTGCGGGTGCCCGAGCCCGGTTCGCGCACGACAAAGCGCTCGCGGGCCAGCATCGCGGGCGGCACGTCGGAAAGTGCTGCATAGGGATGATCGGGCGCGGCGACCACGCCGAGAGGATGGGCGGCGAAAGGCTCCGAGCGCGTGTCGAGCTCCCGCGGCGGCGTGCCCATCACGACCAGATCGACCTCGTTGCGTCGAAGCAGCTCGACCAGCGCCTGCTTGTTGCCCTCGGCGAGATCGATCTCGACGCCGGGGTGCTCGCGCAGAAAGCCGGCCAGCAGCCGCGGCAGGAAGTACTTGGCCGTGCTGACCATGCCGACGGCGATTCGTCCCGCCCGTACACCCTTGAGTCGCGCGACGATGTCCTCGGCATCTTTGAGAGAAGCGAGGACGCGCCGCGTATGAAGAAGGAAGTACTCGCCCCCCGTGGTAAGCGCAATGCGCCGGCCGCTGCGATCAAACAGCGGCATTCCCAACGTCTCCTCGAGGTCCCGTACCTGCATCGACACCGCTGGCGGCGTGAGGTGCAACTCCTCGGCAGCACGCGCGAAGCTCAGATGACGCGCCACGGTGCCGAAAATGCGTAATTGTCGCAACGAGACATTCAGCATAAGGAATAGCTTATCTTCACTGCAATAAAAAGTGAATTCACTTTATGCATGTGCTGGCCTACAGTGCGTGCTGGCCCGCTCAATAGAGTCGGCGCAAGCTCACTCTCCGAGGAACCGCGATGAACAAGCCGCTCGATAGTTCGGCGATTACCGACCCGAAGGCGCGCTACCGCGCCGGGGTTCTGAAGTACAAGGAAATGGGCTATTGGCAGCCCGATTACGAGCCGCGGGAAACCGACGTCATTGCAGTCTTCCGCCTCACGCCGCAGGCCGGCGTGGAGCCGGACGAGGCGGCCGCGGCCGTCGCCGGGGAATCCTCGACGGCCACCTGGACCGTCGTCTGGACCGACCGCCTCACCGCCAGCGAGATGTACCGTGCCAAGGCCTATCGGGTCGATTCCGTGCCCAACACCGGTCCGGGCACGAACACCGAGCAGCAGTACTTCGCGTACATCGCCTACGACCTCGATCTCTTCGAGGACGGCTCGATCGCGAATCTCACCGCCTCGATCATCGGCAACGTGTTCGGATTCAAACCGCTGAAGGCACTGAGGCTCGAGGACATGCGCATCCCGGTCGCGTATCTCAAGACGTTCCAGGGGCCGCCGACAGGCATCGTCGTGGAGCGCGAGCGCCTCGACAAGTTCGGCCGGCCGCTGCTCGGCGCGACGATGAAGCCGAAGCTCGGGCTGTCGGGCAAGAACTACGGTCGCGTCGTGTACGAGGCGCTGAAGGGCGGACTCGACTTCACCAAGGACGACGAGAACATCAACTCGCAGTCGTTCATGCACTGGCGGGACCGCTTTCTGTTCTGCATGGAGGCGGTCAACCATGCGGCCGCGACCTCGGGCGAGATCAAGGGCCACTACCTGAACGTCACCGGCGCGACCATGGAGGACATGTACGAGCGCGCCGAGTTCGCCAAGGAGCTGGGCTCGAACATCCTGATGATCGACCTCGTGATCGGCTGGACCGCGATCCAGTCGATGGCGAAGTGGTCGCGCAAGAACGACATGATCCTGCACATGCATCGCGCAGGTCACTCGACCTACACGCGGCAGAAGAACCACGGCGTGTCCTTCCGCGTCATCGCCAAATGGCTGCGCATGGCCGGGGTCGATCACCTGCACGCGGGCACGGCGGTGGGCAAGCTCGAAGGCGACCCGGCCACGGTGCAGGGCTTCTACAACGTCTGCCGCGACACGGAGACGAAACAGGACCTGTCGCGCGGGCTCTTCTTCGACCAGCCGTGGGCGAGCCTGCGGCGGGTGATGCCGGTCGCCTCCGGAGGCATTCACGCCGGCCAGATGCACCAGCTGCTCGACCTGTTCGGAGACGACGTCGTGCTGCAGTTCGGCGGCGGCACGATCGGCCATCCGATGGGCATCCACGCCGGCGCGACCGCCAACCGAGTCGCACTGGAGGCGATGGTGAAAGCGCGCAACGAGGGCCGCGACATCGCCCGCGAAGGTCCCGAGATTCTCGCGACCGCCGCGAAGCGTTGCGTACCGCTCGCCCAGGCGCTCGAGACCTGGAAGGACGTCTCATTCAACTACACGTCGACCGACACGCCCGATTTCGTCGCCACCCCGACTGCCGCCTGACGGAGACTTCCATGCGACTGACACAAGGCACGTTCTCGTTTCTCCCCGATCTGACCGACACCGAGATCGCGGCGCAGGTCGACCATGCGCTCGGCAAGGGCTGGGCCTGCTCGGTCGAGTACACCGACGATCCGCACCCGCGCAACACCTACTGGGAGATGTGGGGCCCGCCCATGTTCGACCTGCGCGACGCCGCCGGCGTGCTGGCCGAAGTGCACGCGTGCCGCAAGGCGTTCCCGCGGCACTACATCAAGGTCAACGCGTTCGACGCGACGAAAGGCGTCGAGTCGATGCAGCTGTCGTTCATCGTCAACCGCCCGCCCGAGGAGCCCGGTTTCGGCCTCGCGCGCACCGAAGCCGAAGGCCGCACGATCCGCTACCGCGTCTCCTCCTACGCGACCGACAAGCCCGAAGGGCGTCGCTACTAGGGAGCCACGGCACACGTGCGCACTGCGGACCAACCAATGAAGAACGACGCCCCGGACACGGTCGACCTCAAGGCGCTGTTGCGCGACGCGGATGTCGCCGACGTGCTCGACCGGCTCGACCGCGAGCTCGTGGGTCTCGCCCCCGTCAAGCAGCGCATCCGCGAGATCGCCGCGTACCTTGCGGTGTCGAAGGCGCGCGCGGCGCTCGGGCTTGCCGGTGCGCCGCCATCGCTGCACATGAGCTTCACCGGCAATCCCGGTACCGGCAAGACGACCGTCGCGCTGCGCATGGCCGAGATCCTGCATCGCCTGGGCTACGTGCGCAAAGGCCACCTCGTGTCCGTCACCCGCGACGATCTCGTCGGCCAGTACATCGGCCACACCGCACCCAAGACCAAGGACGTGCTGAAGCGCGCGATGGGCGGCGTGCTGTTCATCGACGAGGCGTACTACCTGTACCGGCCAGAGAACGAGCGCGACTACGGTCAGGAAGCGATCGAGATCCTGCTGCAGGTGATGGAGAACCAACGCGACGACCTGGTCGTGATCCTCGCCGGGTACAAGGACCGGATGGACACGTTCTTCCAGAGCAATCCCGGCTTCAAGTCACGCATCGCGCATCACATCGACTTCCCGGACTACGACGAGGCCGAGCTTGGCGAGATCGCGCGCCGGATGCTCGCGCAGATGGGTTACCGCCTCGACCCCGAGGCCGAGACTGTGCTCGCCGAATACATCGCGCGGCGCCGGGCGCAGCCGCACTTCGCCAACGCCCGCTCGATCCGCAATGCGCTCGACCGCGTAAGGCTGCGCCAGGCGAACCGCCTGTTCGCGCAGGACGCGCCGGTCACCCGCGATGCACTTTCCACGATCGCGGCTGCCGACATTCGCGCAAGCCGCGTGTTCGCCGCTTCCTGAGGGAGCCCCAATGCGCCACGGCCGTACCACACTGTCCAAATTCATCATCGAGGAGCAGCGCAAGCTCGAGGGCGGAAGCGAGCTGATCGCGCTCGTCAACGACATCCAGACCGCGTGCAAGTACATCGCCAACGCCGTGGCGAAGGGAGCGCTGACCGGCGCCCGTGGCGGCACGGGCAGCGTCAACGCGCAAGGCGAGGAGCAGAAGCCGCTCGACGCGATCAGCAACGAGATCATGCTGGGCAGCTGCGAGTGGGGCGGCTACCTCGCAGGGATGGCCTCCGAGGAAATGGAAGCGCCCTACGCAATTCCCGCGCAATACCCCCGCGGCCGCTACCTGCTGGTCTTCGACCCTCTCGACGGTTCGTCGAACCTCGACGTCAACGTGACGGTCGGCACGATCTTTTCGGTGCTGCGCGCGCCGCACGACGTGGCGGAGCCGACCGTCGACGACTTCCTCCAGCCGGGCACGGCGCAGGTCTGCGCGGGCTACGCGCTCTACGGCCCGTCGGCGATGATCGTGCTCACGCTCGGCACCGGCGTGCACGGCTTCACGCTCGACCCCGAGATCGGCGCCTACATCCTCACGCATCCCGGTCTGCAGATTCCCGCCGACACGCAGGAGTTCGCGGTCAACACGTCGAACCGCCGCTTCTGGGAACCGCCGGTCAAACGTTACGTCGAGGAATGCACCGAGGGCCGCACGGGCGTGCGCGGCAAGGACTTCAACATGCGCTGGATCGCCTCGCTCGTTGCCGAGGTGCATCGCATCCTGATTCGCGGAGGCCTCTTCATGTACCCGCGCGACCTCAAGGATCCGTCGAAGCCGGGCCGGTTGCGTCTGCTGTACGAGGCGAACCCGGTGAGCTGGCTGGTCGAGCAGGCCGGAGGCGCGGCATCGACCGGTCGCGGGCGCATCCTCGAGGTTCAGCCCGCGTCGCTTCACCAGCGCGTTCCGGTGATCCTCGGGTCGCGAAACGAGGTTTCGCGGCTTGCGCTCTACCACGAGGAATTCGACCGGGGCGAGGATCAGCCGTTCAGCTCGCCGCTCTTCAAGGAGCGCTCGCTGTTCCAGGGCGCAGCCTGAATCCAGGGACGCCGGAACAACCACGGAGACACCTTCATGTCGTCGAGACATCCGATCATCGCGATCACCGGCTCCTCGGGCGCGGGCACAACGACGGTGATGCGCACGTTCCAGCACATCTTCCGCCGCGAGAGCATCCGCGCCGCCTATGTCGAAGGCGATGCGTTCCATCGCTACGACCGCAAGGCGATGCGCGAGCAGATGCGGCTCGCGGCCGAGGCGGGCAACAATCACTTCAGCCACTTCGGCCCCGACGCGAACCTGTTCGCGGAGCTCGAGTCACTGTTCCGCAGCTACGGCGAGACGGGGGGCGGCAAGGTGCGCAAGTACCTGCACGACGCCGAGGAGGCCGCACCGTTCAACCAGGAGCCGGGCACGTTCACGCCGTGGACCGATCTGCCCGAGGGTTCCGATCTGCTGTTCTACGAGGGGCTCCACGGCGCCGCAAAGACCGACGACGTCGACGTCGGCCGGCACGCGGATCTGCTCGTCGGCGTCGTGCCGATCATCAACCTCGAATGGATCCAGAAGCTGCACCGCGACAAGAACCTGCGCGGCTATTCGCAGGAGGCGGTCGCCGACACGATCCTGCGCCGCATGCCGGATTACATGAACTTCATCGTGCCGCAGTTCGGGCGCACGCACGTCAACTTCCAGCGCGTGCCGATAGTCGACACGTCGAATCCGTTCATCGCGCGCGACATCCCGACGGTGGACGAGAGCATCCTCGTCATCCGCTTCGCAAACCCCAAGGGCATCGACTTCCCCTACCTGCTGTCGATGCTGCACGACTCCTACATGTCGCGGCCGAACACGATCGTCGTGCCCGGCGGCAAGATGCCGCTGGCGATGCAGCTCATCTTCACGCCGATGATCCTCCGGCTGATCGACATCAGGCGTCGCGCCGCACAGAATTACAACGCGCCCGCGATCGCCTGACCGCAGCGAAAGCGGGGCGCACTCAGGCGACCCGCAGATGGGCCGAGGCGACCGAGAAGCTCGCGCCGAAGCCGACCAGAACGACGTCGTCGCTCGTCCGCGGCCGGTCGCTTGCAAGGAGCTCGTCCAGCAGCAGCGGAATGCTCGCGCTGGACGTGTTGCCGGTACGCTCGAAGGACGCGCACAGCCGTTCGCGGGGGATGCCAAGCTCGTCGCAAGCGGGCAGCAGAATCCGCGTGAGGTTCGCCTGGTGCGGTATCAGCCAGTCGATCGCGACGCCAGCCTCCTGGTAGCGGCGCACTTCGGTCCGCAGGATTTCGATCGCACCAAGCGCGACCGGCGGCCCGCTCATGTACCAGCGCGCGTTCATCGGTACCGGCGACGAGAGATCGCAGGCCTCGAGTCCGCTGCCGCGCACATATCCGATCTTCTCGGCGTCGATGTGCGATCCCAGGTGGATCGTCTGCAGCCGCGCAAGGCCGTGTCCGTCGCGCGCGAGCAGCACACCGGACGCCGCGTCGCCGAACAATGTGCTGGTGCCGAACGCGCGCGGGTCGTACTCGAGACAGCGGCTGGAGAACTCGACCGCGAGGCACGCGATCGCACGTCGCCCGAGCGCGCGCAGAAGCGACGCAGCGATCCCGAGCCCGTACAGGAAGCTCGTGCATGCGTTGCTGCCGATGTCGAGCACCAGTGGGTCGCCGATACCCGTCTGCGCGGCCTTGGCGCGGGCAACGAGTTGCTGCGAAAGACCCGGGAAACCGTGCACGCTCGACGACGACACGATGATGCCGTCGAGCTCGGACCAGGGCAGTCGTGCGCGCTCGAGGAGCTCCGACAGCAGCACATAGGCAACGTCGAGCGGATCCTCGGCGGCATCGAAGAATCGCCGCTCGACCAGGCCCGTCTTCTTCTCGATCGTCTTCGCGCGCTCGCGCGTCTTGCGCCTTTCCTCCACGGTCGCGCGCTCACCGGCGCCGGCAATCAGCCGCTCGGCGATATCCTCGTTGCTCACGACCTGGGATGGCAATACCGTCGCCGTGGAGCGAACGATCGGAACGATCACATTAGGCTTTCTGCCGCAGCGGGCGGCATTGGGAACGGGGCGGTGCGAGCGAACCGGCGGACCCCGGAACTCGGGTTGGGCCGATTGCCCCGGGAAGGATGTGCGCTGCCGAACATTGAAGATTGGCAGCCCCGATTTGTCAAGCGCTTGCGCAGAATCGACTCCCTTTTTGCATGGTGTCCGCATGCCGCGGCCGCAGCGGCCAAAGCGGCGCATGCGATTGGCGGACGGGTTGCAATGCCCTAAGATGGCTCGCCGGCAACGGACCGCTCCGCTCCGACGCCATGTCCCTCATCGAGGCCGGCGCGCCGTTGCCTGGTACCTATCCGCCCAATGCGGAGACACGCGCCGCGTTCGAAGCGTGGCGCAAGGAACGCGGCCACTGAATCCGCGAGAATGGAGGAAGCATGAATCGCGTCGTCATGTTCGCGCTCGCGTTCGCTCTGGCCGGCAGCCTTGCGCTCGCCGCTGCCCCCGCTGCCGCGCAGGCTGACAAGTGGCCGTCGAAGGCCGTCACGTACGTCGTGCCATTCCCGGCCGGCGGTACCACCGACATTCTCGCGCGACTGATTGCACAGCGGCTCGCCGCGGCGCTCGGCCAGCCGGTCGTTGTCGAGAACAAGCCCGGTGCGGGCGGCAACGTCGGATCGGACTTCGTCGCCAAGGCGCCCGCCGACGGCTACACGATCCTGGGCGGCACGATCAGTTCTCACGCGATCAACGCGAGCATGTACCCGCGAATGCCGTACGACGCCGCCAGGGACTTCCAGCCGGTTACGCTGATCGGAACGAACGCCAATGTGCTGATCGTGCATCCTTCGAATCCCGCGACGAATCTCGCCGAGTTCATCGCGCAGGGCAAGGCCAAGCCCGGCTCGGTCAACTTCGCCTCCGCCGGCAACGGCACGTCGCAGCACCTGTCGGGCGAGCTGTTCAAGAGCATGACGGGCATCGACATGGTGCACATTCCCTACAAAGGCAGTGCACCGGCGATCGCGGACGTGATGGGCGGCCAGGTGACGATGATGTTCGACACGATCGTCGTGGCCGCACCGCACATCAAGTCGGGTCGCGTGAAGCCGCTCGGCGTGACTTCGGCCAAACGCGTCAAGGGCTTCGAGGACATCCCGACCATCGCGGAGGCGGGCGTTCCCGGTTACGAGGTCGTGTCGTGGCAGGGCATATTCGTGCGCGCGGGCACGCCGAAGGAGATCGTGCAGCGGCTCAACACGGAGCTCGTGAAGATCCTCAACATGCCCGACGTGCGCGAGCGGATGGATGCGCTCGGGCTCGACGTGGTCGCCAACACGCCGGAGCAGTTCGCAGCGTTCCAGCAAGCCGAGATCGCCAAGTGGGCGAAGATCGTCAAGGACGCAAATCTGAAGGCGGAATAGAATCGGCTGACGCGCAGTCAGTCCGGTCCGGCGCGCGGCTAGAGGTCGACCTGATGCGCCCGGACCGCGTCCTCGTTCCACTCCAGACCGACTCCCGGCACGTCGGGGATGTGAAGCCGGCCCTCCTTGACATCGAACGGCGTCTGCAGAATCGGGTCGGCCCAATCCTGCCATTCAAGCCAATGCGCCGTTTCCGTAACCCGCATCACGTGCGCGGCGACCTCGGGATAGAGATGTGTGGACATCGGCACGCCTGCGGTTCCGGCGATGGCAGCGGCCCGGAGCCAGCCAGTGATCCCTCCGATGCGCATGAAGTCCGGCATCACGAAGTCGCACGCTTTCATCTGCAGCGCCCTCAGAAGATCGCGCGGGCCGTAGAAGTTCTCTCCGATCTGGATCGGCGTGGTCAGTTCGGCTGCCAGCTGCGCGTGGCCGTCGTAGTTGTCGTAGACGAGCGGCTCCTCGATCCACTCCAATCCGAGTTCGTCGACCGCGTGGCACAGGTGCAAGGCCTCGCCGAGATGCAGCCCCTGGTTGAAATCGACCATCAGGCGCGTCTCCTCGCCCACGGCATTCCTTACCGCCGCAATCGTCGCGAGGTCGTCACGCATCCGCGCGCGCCCGAGCCGCAGTTTGAGACCGTTGAAGCCGCCCTCGTCGCGCAACTCGATGGCTTCCTCCGCGACGGCCTGTGGTTCCCTTAGCCACAGTCCATTGCTGTTGTATGCGCCCACCGGCCCAACCGAGCCCCCCAGGAGAACGCACAGCGGCAAGCCCGCAGCCTTGGCCAATGCGTCCCAGGCGGCCATGTCGAGTCCCGAGACAGCGATCATCGACAAGCCCTGATAGCCCACGAAGTGCAGGGACCTGCGCGCGACGGCGTGCAGTTCGGATGGCGCCACTCGATGCCCCGCGAGCAATTCGCCGAAATCATGCAATGCAGGAATCAGGTAGCGCATGGCTTTGGCGGTATAGGGCTCGAGGTAGCTTCGACCGACGACGCCTTCTTCCGTCTCGAGGTCGATGAGGACGAGCGGCCAATCGGTGATGGTGGCGATGCGCGCCACGACCGGTCGCTGGAGTTCGAGAACGACCGGTCGCGCCCTGATGCTCTTGAACGTCAATGGCGCAAGGCCCATTTCGTTCGCCCCTTTC
>CAVVRH010000028.1:0-95269 GCA_963750585.1 uncultured beta proteobacterium | reverse complement strand
AATTCTCGCGGAAGATCACCATGTCGGTCTTCTCGGGCTCCTTGACCGGCGAAGGCACGCCGGCGAAATAGCGCACCGGCCGCAGACAGACGTAGAGGTCGAGTTCCTGCCGCAGCGCGACGTTGAGCGAGCGAATGCCGCCCCCCACGGGCGTGGTCAGCGGTCCCTTGATGGACACGACGTAATCCTTGAGGATCGCAAGCGTCTCTTCCGGGAGCCACACGTCGGGACCGTAGATCCTGGTGGACTTCTCGCCGGCATAGATCTCCATCCAGTGGATCTTCCGCTTGCCGCCGTACGCCTTCGCCACTGCGGCGTCGACCACCTTGATCATGACCGGCGTGATGTCGAAGCCGGTTCCATCGCCCTCGATGTAGGGAATGATCGGATTGTCCGGAACGCTGAGCGAGAAGTCCTTGTTGACGGTGATCATGGCTCCGCCGGACGGGACCTTGACGTGCTTGAAGCTGGGCATGGATTCTCCTGATGGATGCGCCGTCCGCCGCGGGAAGCGTCCGCGTCGCCGTGCGCATGATGCGAAAGGGCTGCCGGGGGGCGGCCTCCTGCTCCGGCACGAGACCCGCAAACCCTTAATTGTCCGCGAAATTCGCGGATACTGCCACGATGCGCGATCCTCCGAATCGACGTGGATCAACCCTTGGACGGGTCGAGGCTGGGTCGTCCTGTTCAACAAGCCCTACGGGGTACTCTGCCAGTTTTCCCGCGACGGTGACCGCCCGTCACTTGCGGACTACGTCGAACTGCCCGGCGTCTACCCGGCCGGACGTCTCGATGCCGACAGCGAAGGTCTGGTCGTGCTCACGGCGGACGGCGCGCTGCAGGCGCGGATCACGCACCCGCGGCACAAGCTCCCCAAGACCTACTGGGTACAGGTCGAGGGGACGCCGGCTGCCGCGCAGCTCGACGCGCTGCGCACGGGCGTCCAGCTCGCCGACATCCGCACCGCACCGTCGAAGGTTCGCACGATTCCCGAGCCGCCGGGTCTGTGGCCGCGTGATCCGCCGATCCGGTTTCGCCGCGAAATACCCACCGCATGGCTGGAGCTCGTCATCACTGAAGGCCGCAACCGGCAGGTGAGGCGGATGACGGCCGCCGTCGGACTGCCGACGCTGCGGCTCGTGCGCGCCGCCGTCGGGCCCTGGACCCTCGCCAGCCTTGCGCCTGGGGCGTTTCGCCAGGAAGCAGCAGGTGAGCGCGTGCTATCATCCGGCGCCGCCCGCAGGCCTGTCGCCGCGGCTCCGCAGCAGCGTGTGCGGCCCTCGAAATCCATCAACCCTCGTCGATGATCCGCCGTCTGCTCGCCCGCCTGATCCCCGGCCGGCCAGCACGCGACCCGCGTGTTTACGAGGCGAGCGATCACCCGATCCGGCAGGATCAGGTAAGCCCTGGCGCTCGGTCCGTCACCCGCAAACTGCAGGACGCCGGATTCCGTGCGTTCATCGTCGGCGGGGCGGTGCGTGACCTTCTGCTCGGCATCGAGCCCAAGGATTACGACCTCGCGACCGACGCGACGCCCGAGCAGGTGAAGCCGCTCTTCCGCCGCGCGTTCGTCATCGGCCGCCGGTTCCGGCTCGTGCACGTGCACATGGGCCACGAAGTCATCGAGGTCTCGACGTTCCGCGCCGCCCAGACGGGCGACGACGCGACCGACGAACACGGCCGGCTGATCTCGGACAACGTGTACGGTTCGCAGGCAGAGGATGCCGCGCGCCGCGACTTCACGATCAATGCGCTCTACTTCGACCCGTCGACCGAACAGGTTTGGGACTACGTGGGCGGTGTGCGCGATCTCCGTGCCCGACGGCTGAAGCTCATCGGTCCGCCCGTGACCCGCTACCGCGAAGACCCGGTGCGCATGTTGCGCGCAGTCCGGCTTGCCGCGAAGCTCGGCATTGAGATCGAGCCGAAGACCGCGGAACCGATCCCCCGCCTGGCGGGATTGATCCAGAACGTCCCCCCCGCGCGCCTCTTCGACGAGATGCAGAAGCTTCTTCTCTCCGGCCATGCGGTCGAGACGCTGCGGAGCCTGCGCGCGCACGGACTGCACCACGGCCTGCTGCCACTACTGGACGTGATTCTCGAGCAGCCCGGTGGGCAGCGTTTCATCGACGACGCGCTCACGAACACCGACGCGCGGGTGCGCGACGACAGGCCCGTGTCGCCAGCGTTTCTGTTCGCCACGCTGCTCTGGCACGAGGTGATCGCGCAATGGAGCGCGGCCAAGGCGCGCGACGAGCGTCCCCTGCCGGCGCTGCTTGCCGCGATGGACCACGTGCTGGACGAGCAGGCGAAGCGCATCGCGATCCCCCGCCGGTTCGAGGCGACGATCAAGGAGATCTGGTCGCTGCAGCCGCGCTTCGAGCAGCGCTCGGGCCAGCGCCCGTTCCGCCTGGTCGAGCATCCGCGCTTTCGAGCCGCCTACGATTTCCTCGCGCTGCGCGCCGGGAGCGGCGAGTCGTCGCAGGAACTGGTCGACTGGTGGACCCGATTCCAGGACGAGGACCACGCGGGCCGCGAGGCCATGTTGCGACCGGACGAGGCACCCGGCCGCAAGCGCCGCCGCTCGCGCGGACGCGGGCGCCGCCAGCGCGAGCAAGGAGAGGAGGCCGCTGCCGGACCCGGCCCGGGCGACGACGGCCCGGTGGCAGCCTGACGTGGCCGCGTCGCTTGCGTTCATCGGGCTCGGCAGCAATCTCGACCACCCGCGCCGGCGGCTTTCGAAAGCGGCTGCGAGCCTCGCAAGATTGCCGCGCACGCGCCTCCTCCGGGTTTCTCCGAACTATGTCTCCGCACCGCTCGGCGCTCCCGGGCCGCAGCCGGACTACGTCAACGCGGTCGCGCTCGTCTCCACCCGACTCCCTCCCCGCGTCCTGCTGAATGCGCTGCTCGCAATCGAGCGGCGCCAGCATCGCCGCCGCGAGCATGGCCGGCGGAACGCGCCGCGGACACTGGACCTGGATTTGCTACTATACGGGCGCCGTCGCGTTCGGATTGCGCATCTCACCGTGCCGCACCCGAGGATGCATGAGCGGGCCTTCGTGCTGCGGCCGCTCGCCGACATCGCGCCGGCGACCAAGATCCCCGGCCGAGGCGCAGTGAAACTGCTTCTCGCAAGCGTGTCCGGACAGCGGATACAACGCACCCGCAGCCACCGCCGCCGTTAGCCGTCAGCCACCCGCTTTCCGAATGGACCTCGAGAAATGCCGCTATGTCGTGGTCGAGGGGCCGATCGGCGCGGGCAAGACGAGCCTTGCGCGCGAGCTCGGCATGCACCTTTCCGCAGACTTGTTGCTCGAGCAGCCCGAGGAAAACCCATTCCTTGCGCGCTTCTACGAGGACATGGCGCGATTCGCGCTGCCGGCCCAGCTCAACTTCCTCTTCCAGCGGGTCGACCAGTTGCGCGGCCTGGCGCAACTCGACATCTTCGGCCGCGGCACGGTGTCGGATTTCCTGTTCGACAAGGACCCGCTGTTCGCGCGGATCAACCTGTCCGACGACGAGTACGCGCTTTACGACAAGGTCTACCGCCACCTGAAGACACAGGCACCGACGCCGGACCTCGTGATCTATCTTCAAGCTCCGGTCGGCACGCTGGTGGATCGCGTGCATCGTCGCGGCGTCGAATACGAGCGGACCATGCCCGAGCAGTACCTGGCCCGGATCGCCGACGCCTACGCCCGCTTCTTCTACCAGTACGATGCGGCGCCCTTGCTGATCGTCAACAGCGAGCGGTTGAACTTCGTGGACAATCGCGCCCACCTCGATCTGCTGCTTGCGCGCGTCGCCGGCATGCGCGGACGACGGGAGTTTTTCAATCTTGGCCAATCAGCCTGACGCAAAGCCGTACGGCGCCCCGGCGCCCTCCGCGAAGCCTGCCCGGCTCACGGTGACGGGACTCGCCAGCATGGCGGCCGAGGGGCAGAAGATCGCCATGCTCACCGCCTACGACGCGAGCTTCGCGGCGCTGTGCG
Organism: uncultured beta proteobacterium; assembly: GCA_963750585.1. Classification (GTDB taxonomy): domain Bacteria; phylum Pseudomonadota; class Gammaproteobacteria; order Burkholderiales; family Casimicrobiaceae; genus VBCG01. Next base: position 91,277 of record CAVVRH010000028.1, on the reverse strand, counting down.
ACCGGGTCGGCGTGGACGTGCTGCTGATCGGCGATTCGCTTGGCATGGTGATCCAGGGCCACGCCTCGACGCTGCCGGTGACGCTTGAGCAGACGCTTTACCACACGCGCTGTGTGGTGACCGGCAGCACGAGGCCGCTCGTGATCGCCGACCTGCCGTTCGGCACGTTCCAGGAGAGTCCGGAGCGCGCGTATCGGGCCTCCGTGTCCGCGTTGCAGGCCGGCGCGCAGATGGTCAAGGTCGAGGGCGGCGCGTGGATGGCGCCGACGATCGAGTTCCTTGCGACGCGCGGAGTGCCGGTCTGCGGGCACGTGGGCCTGCTGCCGCAGTCGGTCAACATGCTGGGTGGCTATCGCGTACAGGGCAAGACCGCGGCAGGCGCCGACGAGCTGGTCGAGGACGCGCAGGCGCTCGCGCAGGCCGGGATCTCGCTCCTCGTGATCGAATGCGTACCGCGCGACGTCGGCGCGCGGATCACGCGCGAGAGTGGCGTGCCGACGATCGGGATCGGCGCCGGGCCCGACTGTTCCGGCCAGGTCCTCGTGATCTACGATGCGCTGGGCATCCAGCCGGGCAGGCCCGCGCGGTTCGTGCGCAACTTCATGACCGGTCACGGCAGTGTCGAAGCCGCGCTTGCCGCATACGTTGCCGCGGTCAAGGACGGCTCCTTCCCGGCACCGGAACACTGCTTCTAGCAATATTGGGCGCCATTGCTCCAAGCGCCGGACCCGCACGCACCCTGCCTCCCCGGAGAACGACGACCATGGAAATCTGCCAGTCCGCGGCCGAGCTTTCCGAGCGCCTGGGCGCCGCGAAGCGCGTCGCGTTCGTGCCTACGATGGGCAATCTGCACGCCGGGCATCTGTCGTTGTGCCGTCTCGCGCGCGAGCACGGTGACGCCGTAGTGACGAGCATCTTCGTCAACCGGCTGCAGTTCGGGCCCAACGAGGACTTCGACCGCTACCCGCGCACCATGGAAGCCGACCGCGAGGGCCTCGAGCGCGAGGGTGTCGACGTGCTGTTCGCACCAACCGAGCAGGAGATGTATCCGACGCCGCAGGTCTACCGGGTGCAGCCGCCGCAGCTCGCCGCGGAGCTCGAGGGAGCGTTTCGCCCCGGCTTCTTCGATGGCGTCTGCACGGTGGTGCTGAAGCTTTTCAATCTCGTGCAGCCGGACGTCGCGGTGTTCGGCAAGAAGGATCGCCAGCAGCTGAAGATCGTCCGCGGCATGGTGCAGCAGTTCAACATGCGGATCCAGATCGTTCCGGCGGAGACGGTGCGCGCCGACGACGGGCTCGCGCTGTCGTCGCGCAACAACTACCTCACGCCCGAAGAGCGCGCCGAGGCGCCGCGCCTTTATCGCGTGCTGCGCCGGATCGCCGACGCGATCGCCGGCGGGCACGCGGACTACGCGAACCTCGAGGCGGCCGGCCGGGCGGAGCTCGCGCAGCACGGCTGGAAGGTCGACTATGTCGCCGTTCGCCACGGCCTCGGCCTGCGCATTCCGCACCCGGAGGGCTTCGACCACCCGAACCTGCTCGTGGTGCTCGCGGCGGCAAGGCTCGGCAATACCCGCCTCATCGACAACGTGGACGTCGTGCCGAAGCACAATGAAGATTGAGCTTCGACGCCGCTTCCGGGTCGCCGACACCGCCGGCCCGAGCGACACCCACCCCTCCAACACGGCGCCGACGCAACGCAGAGTCTGACCGCGCGGCAAACCAGGAGCCCGGACCCCGGCCATCCCATGCAACGATTCCTGCGTCTTCTCGCCGCATCTGCCCTGCTCGCACTCGCCATCGTCCCAGCTGCGCTCGCGCAACCCTATCCTGCGAAGCCGATCCGGCTCATCGTGCCCTTCCCGCCCGGAGCGGGCACCGACACCGTTGCGCGCTTCGTCGCGAACAAGCTGGGCGAGGCCCTCGGCACGACCATCGTCGTCGACAACAGGACCGGTGCCGGCGGCGCGATCGGCGCGGCGGAGGCGGCGAAGGCCGAGCCCGACGGCTACACGCTGCTGTTCGTGGCCTCGCCGTTCACCACCGTCGCGGCGGCGACGAAGAATCCCGGCTACGATCCGCTGCGCAGCTTCGTTCCCGTCGCCCCGATCGCTTCGGGGCCGCTCGCCTTTGTCGTAAGCCCGCAGGTGCCGGCCAACACGATGCGCGAGTTCCTTGCCTACGCGCGGCAGAACCCGGGCAAGCTCAATTACGGATCCGCCGGACCCGGCAGCATCAACCATCTCGCGCTCGAGCTCCTGAACGTGCGCGCCGGCGTGCTGATCGTGCACGTTCCGTATCGCGGCATCGCCGACGCGACCAAGGATCTGCTCGGGGGCCAGCTGCAGGCGATGACCGCATCGATACCCGCCACGCTGCCCAGCTCGCCGACAGGAAGGTCAAGGTGCTCGCCGTCACCGGCAGCAAGCGCATTCCGCAGCTCCCGGGCGTGCCGAGCTGGCAGGAGGAAGGCGTTCCGGATGCGAACGTGATCAACTACTGGGGGATCGTCGCCCCGGCGGGTACTTCGCCGGACGTGGTGGCGCGCCTCAACGCCGAGGTGCAGAAGGTGCTTGCGCAGCCCGACGTCCGGGAGCGACTGGAGCGCGAAGGCGCGGAGCTGATCCCCGGCCCGCCGCAGCGGCTCGGCACGCTGATCGACGCGGACCTCAAGGGCTGGCGAAAGCTGATCGCCGAGGCCAACCTCTCGCTCGAGTGAGAACGGGCGCGTCCCGCCACGCCGCAGGCTCAGTCCCTTTGCGCCGATTCGCGTAGCGCGAGCACGTTCCCGGCGACCGCAAGCGCGACGCCCAGCACCGCCCACGCTTCCCAACGATAGCTCTCGAGCAACGTCGAGAACGGCATTGCGAGCACGGTCGAGAACACGACCGCGACCAGTCCCGAAGTGACATGCTGCTCGGCCCAGTAGATCGCCACGTTGTTGAAGCCGAACATCAGCACGCCCTGGGCGGCAACATGCACGTGGTGCCGCGGCGCGAAGTGCAGCAGGCGCCCGGCAAACCGGCACACGCCGAGGAGTAGCGCCGAGGCGAGTGCGAAGCGATAGACGACCGATACTTCGGCAGGGACGACACCGAGCTGGGACGTGATCGCAAGCCACGTCGAGCCACAGATCAGCGTTGCGGTCAGGAACAACGCGGGGACAGTGCCGCGCGACGAGAACCACCGCCGGCTGGCGCTCGGGCTCGTGGCGCCATTCGGGCTCAACCGGGATCCCTTCGCGTCCCGTATCGCGCGCCACGCGGCCCAGCCAGCGCGGCACGCGCGCGCAATAGCGCTCGCAGGGCCGCGCGCGCAGCAACGATTCTTCCGGCAGCACGTAGCGGAAGTGCTGCCGGACGGCGAACGCGGCAGGCTCGAACTGGTTGACGAACGCTGCACTGTCGACGTCGTGGCGACCGGATGCAGCATTCATCGATGTTTCTTCTCAGGCGGAGCGCAGCGCGTCGACGATCTTCATCCGGGCAGCGCGCGCCGCAGGAAGGAAGCCGCCGACGAAATCCCATCAGCAAGGCGAAGCCCAAGGACACCGACAACGATATACGGCGTCAGCGCGAACGAGAAAGCGAGCTCGGCGAAGGTCTGGAAATTGGTGGTCGAGATCGACAGCGCCTGCATGAGCGACGCACCGGCCAGTCCGATCATGCCGCCGGCCAATCCGAGCAGCAGCGCTTCGGCGAGGAAGGCGATCAGGATCGCGCGCGCGAGAAGCCCGAGCGCGCGCAGCGTGCCGATCTCGGCGGTGCGCGAGGCCACGCTCGCGTACATCGTGATCATCGCGCCGATGACCGCGCCGATCGAGAAGATGATCGAGATCGACGTGCCGAGGTAGCGGATGAAGCGTCGACAGCGCCTCCGACTGGTCGGCGTAGAAGCGCGTCTCGCGCTTGGCCTCGAGCGTGAGCCGCGGATCGGCCTCGATCGTCGCCTTGACCGCAGTCGAAGCGCTCCGGATCGTCCAAGCGGAAGATCAGCGACGAGAAGCCGACGCGCCGGAACGCCTGCAGCATCTGCTCGGCGTCGCCCCAGATCTCGGAATCGAAGCCGGTGCGCCCGGCGTCGAAGACGCCGACGACGGTCCAGTCGCGCGAGCCGAAGCGCAGCGTCTCGCCGAGGCCGGCACCGCGAAAGTCGTCCGCGATCGCGCGGCCGGCGATGATCTCCGACGTGCCGGGCTGGAACATCCGGCCCTCGACGATGCTCACCTGCGGCCGCAGCGCGAGGCCGTCGGCGTCACGCCGCGGATCACCACGTTCGACGGCTTGCCCGTCGCGCGCTTGGGCAGGTTGATGAGCACGACCGGCTCCTTCGACACCAGCGCTGCGCCGTTCCTCGCCGATCGCGATGTCGGGCAGGCTCTCGACGATGCCGGCCTGCCGCCGGTCGATGCCGCTCTGCACTTCGGTCTGCGCGCCGCGGCGGATGACGACCACGTTGTCGTCCCGTCCCGTCGCCACCAGCGTCGCCTCCAGGCCGGCAGCGAGCATCAGCACCGTCGCGAAGACGTAGACGACGAGCGCCATGCCGCCGGCGGTCAGCGCCGTCGTGAGGCGCCGTGCGACCAGGTTGCGCACGATGTAGGAGAAGGGAATCCGCATGCAGCGCCACCGCGCGCAGGCCGTCGACGATGCGAACGCGCGCCGCGCGCCAGGCCGGCAGCACCGCCGCGACGACGCCGACCATGAGCGACGGCGAGCGAACTGCATCAGCACGGTCTCGCTGGCACGATGAAGACGGGAAGAGCGTGCCGACGGTCATGCCGCGAAGACTGTCGGCGACCAGGGGAAACGTCAGCGCGATGCCGACGCAACCCGCCGATGAGCGCGATGCCGAGCGACTCGGCGAAGATCAGCGCCGGCGACGAAGCCGCCGGAGAATCCCAGCGCCTTCAGCGTCGCGTACTCGCGCGCTGCGCTCGCGCGCGGTCATCGCCATCGTGTTGGCCATCACCGCCATGATGATGACGATCACCACGAACGAGACCGCCTGGATCGCGAGCAGGATGGCCTCCGTCATCGCGACGAAGCCCAGCTGGAACGCCTTCTCCGTCTCGGTGAGCGTCTCGGCCAGCGAGTTCGCTGAACTCGCGTCGATCGCCGCGACACCTCCGCCGCCCTTGCCGGATCCTGCGAGTCCTACGACGAACACGCCGGTCTGGTCGGCGCGGCGCGGGTACAGCCGCTTGATCGATCTCGTTGAGGTAGTCCCAGTGGAAGAACATCTGCGACTGCGTCGGTCGACGGCTCGGCGCCGTCGTAGATGCCGCGCAGCGTGAACGTCCAGGTGCCCGGATAGATCGTCCCGCGCAGCGGGATCGTGGTCGCCGACCTTCCAGCCGTACTGGTCGGCGAGCTTGCGGCCGACCAGCGCCCCGGTGCGGTCGGTCAGAAACGCCTTGCGCTCCTCCGGCGACAGCACGAATTCCGGGTACATGTCGAGGTAGCTCGCGGGTCGATCGCGAACTGCGGGAAGAAGTTGCGCTCGCTGATGTAGACGCCGCCGAACCAGTTCGCCCATGACACGCCGGCAACACCCGGCACCTGGCGGATCTTCTGCGCGTAGGTGAGCGGCAGCGAGAACACAGCGAAACCGCGTTGCGCGTGACGAGCCGCGCGCGCGAGCTCGCGTTCGCGCCGGCGTACCAGGCGTCGACTACAGTTCGTAGGAGACCGAACGCCATAATCGCAACCACGATGCCGACGATCGTGAGCAGCGGTGCGCAGCTTGTGCCGAAACGCGTTGCGCAGGACGAGCCGAAGGGAACGAACACGGTTCGAGATGCGTGGCTGGGCGGGCGCATGCCATCGCGCGGGCACACAAGAGTTTATCGCAGTCAGCGTACCGCTCGTCGGTGCGGCATGGAACTTGCCTCGGTATGTCGCGGAGAAAGAATCGGGCGCGACGCAAGCACAACGCAAATGCACCCGCCCGCAACGACCCGATGACTACAAATCGTCATACTGCCTGTCTTCGCGACGCGCCGTTCGAGGCGATCCGCGCGCCGTTGCTCGCACTGCTGCTCGCGACGATGCTTGTCGCGTCTCCGCGTGTCCATGCGGACGAACGTGGCACAGGATTGCGCGACGCCGTCGACACCCATGCGGCAACGCTCGACGGGGGACAGGCACGGGGCTTAGCGAGCTTGCCGATGCTTGCCGGACTGGGGCTCCTTGCAGTGGCCGCAGGCGCGGCCACGGTTCGTCGCCCACGCAGCCATGCGCGCGGCGCATACGGCGTCGCGATCCCGTCGGATCGACTTCTCCTGTTGACGGTCGCGCCGGAACCCGCGCCGCAGTCGACGAGCCACGGCCCGTCCATGATGGCAACCGCCGAGGAAATGCACGAGCCCGAGCCACCGCACGCGACGGCCGAGGCACGCGCGTACCTCGCGCTTCATCATGTAGATCTTGCGATCGGCGTACTGCGCGACCATGTCGATCGCGAGGCCCGCGCGATGCCGGTTGCATGGCTGATGCTGCTCGACCTCTACCGGACGCACGGGCGCGAGCAGGCCTTCCGCGAACTTGCCGACCGCTTCCATCAGCGCTTCAACGCGCAGACGCCGGAATGGGGCCACTATCCTCCGGACGTATCCGAGCCCGGGCTCGAAGCATTTCCCAGGCTCATCAAGGAGATCTCGCTGTGCTGGGGCACGCACGAATGCCGCCGGCTGCTCGATCGCTTGCTGCACGACAACCGCAATGGCCGACGGCTCGGTTTCACGCTCAATGCCTATAACGACCTTCTGGCGCTGCGGCGGCTGTCGGACGATCTGCTCACGACGATCGAAGCGGATTTCGCGGCGGAGGCGACGCTGCGCTCCGCGTTCGCGAATGCAACGGCGGACCTTGCGCCCGCGGAGCGAGTCCTCGGTGCCGAACGGCGCGGCGGGAACTCCGGTTCCGGCGCATCGTCCGATGAGCTTCCGGCGCTTGCGACCGAGCTCGTCTCGCAGCTGGAAGACGACCTGCGCAACGGCGGGGACGCGCGATCGGCGCTGGAAATCGAGCACCCGGCACTCGCCGGCATGCTGGCGCGCGAATGGGGCAATTCGGCGCTCGCGGCGCGGCTTTGCACGATCCTCGCGCAGGGTGCCGAAAGCAGCGCGCAACCGCTGTCGCCCCAGGCGGCTGCGGACCTGGAGACGCTCGGTCTGGTCGCCGCGGAACTCGCGAACCGTACCACGCATCCGATGCCGGGTGGCTGAGGGAGCAACGTCAGGGAGTTGGTCAGTCGACCAGCACGCCCTTTTCGAGGTGCACCAGCTTGTGCGCCTTCTCGGCCGCCTTGGGATCGTGCGTCACCATGACGATCGTCTTGCCGAGTTCGTCGTTCAGCCGCTCGAGCAGCTGCAGGATCTCCTCGCCGGTTTGACGATCGAGGTCGCCCGTGGGCTCGTCGGCCACGATCAGCGTGGGATCGGTGATGAGTGCGCGCGCGATCGCCACGCGCTGCTGCTGCCCGCCCGAAAGCTCGTTGGGAAAGTGATCCGCGCGATCGGACAGGCCGACCAGCGCGAGCGCCATGGCGACCCGCTCGCGCCGATCCGCACGTGAGAGCCGGGTGAGCAGCAGCGGCAGCTCGACATTGCCGAATGCGGTCAGCACGGGCATCAGGTTGTAGAACTGGAAGATGAAGCCAACGTGCGCCGCGCGCCACGCGGCGAGTTCGGCATCGGTGAGCGCTGCGATGTCCACGCCGGCCACCTTGATCTCGCCCGAGCTCGGCTTGTCGATTCCGGCGATCAGGTTGAGCAGCGTGGACTTTCCCGAGCCCGAGGGTCCCATCAGTGCGATGAAGTCACCGGCAAAGACCCGCAGGTTGATGTCGACCAGAACGGGAATGATCTGGTCGCCGCGCGTGTAGTACTTGGTCAGCGAGCGTATCGCAACCAGCGGTTCGCCTGCAGCCTGCGCACCGGCCACCGGCTCAACGGTCGTGCCCGCCTCGCTCATCGCGTTCCGGTCGCCGCTACTTCTGCGCGACCTTGACGAGCGCGCCGGACGCGAGACTCTCGGGAGGTCTCGCGACCACCTTCTCGCCGGACTTGACCTCGCCCGCGATCGCCGTCAGATCGCCCACCCTGCTGCCCGGTGTCACGGGCACGGCCTGCACGCGATCGCCGCGAACGGCAAAGACGAAGGTGCGGCCGTCGCGCTGCGCAAGCGCATGGGCAGCAACCGCCACGAGCGGCTTCTGCTGCTCGGGGGTTATCTCCTGCGAAAGAAAAGCCACCTTGGCGCTCATCTCGGGCAGCACGCGCGGGTCGATCTGGTCGAAGCGCACCTTGGTCATGACGGTCGCCTTGGCACGGTCCACGGTTGGCACCATGCGACTGATGTGGCCGCGGAAGCGCATGTCGGGCAAGGCGTCGAGCAGGATTTCGGCGGGCTGTCCGACGCTCACCTTCGCAAGGCTCGACTCGGAAACGTCGGCCTCGACTTCGAGCGTACTCATGTCCGCCATCGTGACCACCGCGCCTTTCGAGTCGGTCGCCGACGAGAACGGCGTCACCATGTCGCCGACGTTCGCACTCTTCGACAGGATCACGCCATCGAACGGCGCCCGAATCTGCGTGTAGTCGACCGATACTTGCGCATTGCGGGCATTCGCTTCCGCGGCACCGATCGCAGCGCGCGCACTCCCCACCCCGGCGACGGCGCGGTCGTAGCGCGCCTTCGCGGTGTCGACGGTCGCCTGCGCGACGAATCCCTTCGCAACCAGGTCCTGGTTGCGCTTGAGCAACTGCGCGGCGTCGCGCTCCTCGGCCAGCGCCTGCTCGAGTCCGGCGCGTGCGGCGCGCACGCTCGCCTCGGCGCTTTGCGCCTGCGCGAGCACGTCGCGATTGTCGATGCGCGCGACGACCTCGCCGGCCTTGACCCGCGACCCCTCCGCGACGCCCAACCATTCGAGCCGCCCGGTGGCCTTCGAGGCGATTGCCGCCTTTCGCTGCGCGACGACATAGCCGGTCGCGTTCAGCACGACGTACTGCTGCGACGGAAAGGTGGTGACGACCGGCGTCGTCTCCACCGTGACGGCGCGGGGCGCCAGGAGGTAATAGCCACCCGTTGCGGCGACCGCGACGAACGCGAACGCTGGCCAGACCCAGCGGCGCCGGCGCGCACGCGAAGGCGCAAGCGAGCGATCGATCTTGAGCCGGGAAAGGTCGGTGGGGTCGGGCATGGCGGGACCTCGGCGTATCGCAAAGCGACGCCCGCCGCGCGCATCGCGCGGCACCGGATTCTACCCCGGCCACCGCTCCAATCGGGTCGAACGACGCGCGCGTTGCGATGCCTGCGCCGCGGCGAGCAGGCAGGCCGCCTCGTGGTTTGTCTACCCGCCTTCCGCAGGCGTGGGCTCGGGCGCCACGCGCTCGCCGCTGCGTGAACTGCGCCAGGCACGCCACGACAGCAGCACGAGTCCAGCGCCGATCAGCGCGATGCCGAGCCATTCATTGCCGGTGAGCCGCTCGCCGAAGATCAGCATCGACGATACCAGCGCGATCACGGGAATCGCGAACATATTGAGCGAAGCCGTGCCGGCAGGCAGTCGTCGCAGCACCGCGATCCACATGATGAAGCCTGCCGCAGTCGACAGCGCACCGATGTAGAGCAGATAGAGCGCCTGCATGCCACTCCATCGCGTCGGGGGCAAATCGAACGCAATGGGCAACAGCGTGAGCGGCAGCACACCGGCCAGCATCTGCCAGGCCATGAAGTTCAGCATGTCCAACTTGCCTTCACGCTGGAAGTACTTGGTGCAGATGGTGCCCGCCGCCCAGCCGAAACCGGACAGCACCGCCCACAGCTTCGGTGTCAGGTTGCCCGACCAGTCCCATGGCGCGACGACCAGCGTAAGCCCCGCGAACGCGAAGGCTACTGCAAGCCAGAGGCTCCCCTTCACGCGCTCGCCGAGCACCGGCCACGCGATCAGCAGCGTCCAGAACGGCATCGTGAACACGAGCACCGACGTCCGCCCGGCACCGCCACCGGCGAGCGCCATGGTCGTCGCGCCGAAGTTGATCGTCGTCTGGAACAGCCCGGTGATCGCGATGGCCCGCCACGACGAAGGCATGACCGGCCGCCGTTGGATCAGCAGCGCGCCGAAGAGCACGACCACCGCGACCCACGTACGCTGCAGGTTGAGCAGGACCGGATGCGCGTCCTGCAGCGCGAGCTTCATCACGATCCAATTGCCGCCCCACACCAGCGTGAGCAACGCCAGCGTCGCGTAAGCGGCGCCGCGGCCATCGCTTCCCGCGCGGTGCGCCATCAGGCGAGGAACGGCTCGATCGCGCGCGCGACGGCGTCGGGCTGGTCGTGGTGCAACATGTGGCCGGCGTCGGCAATCGTGACGAGCGTGCCTTCCGGCACATGGCGCAGGCGATCGCGCACGCCGGCGAGCCCGTCGGTACCCGCCTCGCCCTCGGGGTGCGCGTCGAGCCAGCGCGGGATGTGCGACTCCTCCGCCGCCACCCAAAGCGTCGGCGCGGTGATGCGCCGCCAGACCGCAAAGACCTCCTCGAGTCGGTAAACGATCGGGAACGGCAGCTTGTGTCGCGGATCGGAGGAAAGGCGAACGGTGCCGCCGGCATCCTGCCGCGCCCACCAGCGGGCGAGGTAGCGCGCCTTGTCCTGGGGCAGCCGCGGATTGGTCTTGCGCAACCGTTCGGCGACCGAATCGAAGCTCGCGTACGGCGCGAATTCGGGCGGATTCGCCAGCGCGTCGAGCCATGCCTCGAACTTCTCCGGCGCGCGGTCGGGCGCTTCGGCCGGGATACCGAAGCCGTCGAGCGCAACGAGTCGCCGCACGCGCGCCGGGCGCGCACCCGCGTATTGCATCGCGATGTTGGCGCCGAGACTGTGGCCCACCAGGTTGGCTGGTTCCTCCTGCGCGAAGGTTCTCAACAGCGCTTCCAGATCGGCAACATAGTCCGGAAACCAGTAGCCCTGTGGCTGCCAGTCGCTCGCGCCGAAGCCGCGCAGGTCGGGCGCAATCACGAACCAGTCGCGCGCAAGCGCATCGACCAGGAACTGGAACGATGCGGCCACGTCCATCCACCCGTGCAGCAGGAAGAGTTTCGGCGCGCGTGCATCGCCCCATGTGAGCACGTGATGATCGAGCTCGCGCAGCAAGACCCGCTGCGAGCGCGGCGTGCGACGCGGAACATAGTCGCCCGGTCGTGCAGCGCCCGTCGGCGTGCTCACTTCTTCCGGCACAGCGCGATTCCGTCCTGCCAACCCGTGCGATAGTTGCCGTCCGACTTGAAGCGCTCTGCGTCCTTGCGCTCCGCGCCGGTGGCGCTGGCGCAGCCGTCCGCGTAACCCTGGCGATAAGGCAGCGGAAATCCTGAAAGGTTGACCGCCGGTGGTGGCGGCTCCGCGGTGCGTGGCAACGGTGGCGCGGATGGCCCCGCCGGCGGCCCGGGCGCCGGCACGGAATCCGGTGGCGCAACCGTCGCGCACGCGGCGAGGACGAACGTGACGCATGCAATCGCGAGCGCGCGCGACATGTTGGGCGATCCGCGCGAGTTTCCGCGCAGATGGAGGAGGTGAACGGAGTAAAATTCTAGCATTGAGCCTTCCCGCGACATGAGCGATCCGTCCTACGTCCACCTGCGCCTGCACAGCGAGTACTCAATCGCGGACGGCACGGTGCGCATCGACGACGGCATTGCCGCGGCCGCAGCGGACTGCATGCCGGCGCTCGGGCTCACCGACCTCGGCAACGCGTTCGGGCTCATCAAGTTCTACAAGGCGGCTCGCGCGCGCGGCATCAAGCCGATCGCAGGATGCGACGTCTGGCTCACGCACGACAGCGAGCGCGACGCGCCGTTCCGTCTGCTTCTGCTGGCCGCGTCGCGCGAGGGCTACCTGCGTCTGTGCGATTGGCTCACGCGCGCATATCGCACCAACCAGCATCGCGGCCGCGCCGAGCTGCGGCGCGAGTGGTTCGCCGAAGGCACGGCTGGCCTGATCGCATTGTCCGGCTCGCGCGATGGCGACATCGGGCAGGCACTTCTGCAGGGACACGCCGCGGGCGCCGCCAAGTTCGCGCACGAGTGGGCGGCGCGCTTTCCCGACCGCTTCTACCTCGAAGTGCAACGTGCCGGCCGCATGGATGACGACGCGCTGGTCGCCGCGACGGTGGATCTCGCCGGTGCGACGGGTTTGCCGCTGGTCGCGACGCATCCGGTGCAGTTCCTGCGGCGCGACGAGTTCCGCGCGCACGAGGCGCGCGTCTGCATCGCCGAAGGGCAGGTGCTGGCGGATACGCGGCGGCCACGACTGTTCACGTCCGAGCAGTACTTCACCACGCAGGGGGAGATGGCGGCGAAGTTCGCGGACCTGCCGGAAGCTCTTGCGAACAGCGTCGCGATCGCGCAGCGCTGCAATCTGACGATCCCGCTTGGCACGAATCACCTGCCGGCGTTTCCGACGCCTGCAGGCGTCACGCTCGACGAGCATCTTCACGACGAGGCGGCTGCCGGCCTCGAGCAACGCCTCCTGCTGCTCTATCCGGATGCGGCGGAGCGCGACCGGCGACGCCCCGAATACGTCGCGCGCCTGGGGTTCGAGGCGAAGACGATCGCGCAGATGGGCTTTGCCGGCTACTTCCTGATCGTCGCCGATTTCATCAACTGGGCGAAGCGCAGCGGCGTGCCCGTCGGCCCCGGTCGAGGCTCCGGCGCAGGCTCGCTCGTCGCCTATTCGCTCGGGATTACCGACCTCGACCCGCTGCGCTACGCATTGCTGTTCGAGCGCTTCCTGAACCCCGAGCGCGTATCGATGCCCGACTTCGACATCGACTTCTGCCAGGACACGCGCGAACGCGTGATCGACTACGTCAAGCGCAAGTACGGCGCCGAGAGCGTCTCGCAGATCGCGACGTTCGGCACGATGGCCGCCAAGGCCGCCGTACGCGACGTCGGCCGCGTACTCGACCTCCCCTACAGCTTCGTCGACGGCATCGCCAAGCTGATCCCCTTCCAGCCCGGCAAGCTCGTGACGCTGAAGCAGGCACGTGAGATGGAGCCGCTGCTCGCCGAGCGCGAGAAGAGCGAGGAAGAGGTGCGCGAGCTTCTCGAGCTGGCGGAATCGCTCGAGGGCCTGACTCGCAATGTCGGCATGCATGCAGGCGGCGTGCTGATCGCGCCGGGCAAGTTGACGGAGTTCTGTCCGTTGTACATGCAGCCCGGCGCGGACTCGCTCGTCTCCCAGTTCGACAAGGACGATGTCGAGGCGGTGGGCCTGGTCAAGTTCGACTTTCTCGGCCTCACCACGCTGACGATCCTCGACTGGACGCTGCGCTACATCAGGAAGCTCGATCCTCGGTCGGACATCCGGCTCGAGACCCTGCCGCTCGACGACCGGCGAGCCTACGAGATCTTCAAGACCGGCAATACGAGCGCGGTATTCCAGTTCGAATCGCGCGGCATGCGCGACCTGCTGATTCGCGCGAAGCCGGATCGCTTCGAGGACATCATCGCGCTGGTCGCGCTGTACCGGCCGGGGCCGATGGACCTGATCCCCGACTATGTCGATCGCAAGCTCGGCCGCCAGCGGGTCGACTATCTCGATGCGCGGCTCGAGCCGATCCTGGGCCCGACGTACGGGGTGATGATCTACCAGGAGCAGGTGATGCAGATCGCGCAGGTGATCGGCGGCTATACGCTCGGTGCTGCCGACCTGCTGCGCCGCGCGATGGGCAAGAAGAAGCCCGAGGAGATGGCGAAGCACCGCGACATCTTCGTCGCCGGTGCGGAACGGAATGGCGTGCCGCGTGGCAAGGCGACGCTGCTCTTCGACCTGATGGAGAAGTTTGCGGGCTACGGATTCAACAAGTCGCATGCGGCTGCCTACGCACTCGTCGCCTACCAGACCGCGTACTTCAAGGCACACCACCCGGCCGCATTCATGGCCGCGAACCTGTCGCTCGTCATGGACGATACCGACAAGGTGCGCGCACTCTATGCGGACACGCTCGATCAGGGCCTCGTGATCCTGCCGCCGGACGTCAATGCGTCGGCGTGGCGCTTCGAGCCGGTGGACGACCGGTGCATCCGTTACGGCCTGGGCGGCATCAAGGGCACCGGCGAGCAGGCGATTGCCTCGGCCGTCGCCGCCCGCGAGGCGGATGGTCCGTTCGAGGATCTGTTCGATTTCTGCCGCCGCGTCGACAAGCGGCTCGTCAATCGCCGCGTGATCGAGGCCCTCGTCAAGGCCGGCGCGTTCGATTCGATCGACCGGCGCCGCGCCACGCTGTTCGCGTCCGTTGGCCTCGCGATGGAGGCGGCGGAGCGTGCGGACGCGGCAGCCGGGCAGGTCTCGCTGTTCGGAGACGAAACCGGCTCGCTGGCGGTGTCGCTGGTGCAGGCCCGCGAATGGACCGATGCCGAGCGGCTTGCGCACGAAAAGACGGCACTCGGATTCTACGTGTCCGGGCATCCGTTCGCCGCGCATGCGGCGGAGCTCGCGCCGCTCGTGCGTGTCTCGCTCGCGAACATCCAGCCCAAGCAGGAGCGCTATCTTGTCGCGGGCGTCGTCACCGCATTGCGCGTGCAGACCGGGCGCCGCGGCAAGATGGCGTTCGTGACGCTGGACGACGGCAAGGGATCGGCGGAGATCGTCGTCTGGAACGAGACCTTCGATGCCGCGCGCAACCTGCTGCGCGAGGATCAGCTGATCGTCGTCGAAGTCCGCGTGCTGCAGCGGATCTCCGACGACGGCGAGGTGCAGGGCCTGCGCATCATCGCCGAGCAGGTGTTCGACCTCGATGCCGTGCGCAGCAAGTGGGCGAAGCGAATCCGGCTCGCGTTCAATGGCAATGCATCGGCTGCGAGACTCGCCGAGATCCTCGCTCCGTTCCGTCGCGATGGGGTACCGGTGACCGTGCACTACGAGACCGATCGCGTCGCGGGCGACGTGGATCTTGCCGATGACTGGCGGGTTGCGCCGGACAGCGCGCTGATCGACCGTCTGCGCGAATGGCTCGCGGCGGACAACGTGCAAGTCATCTACTGAAGAAGCGTCGGCGGCGCGCGCGTCCGCCCTCGCCCTTTCGTCCCCGATGCGCGCGCTCTACGATCGCTACGCCGATTTCTTTCGCCAGCGCGGCGTGGTGCGGCTCACGGCGTTCGGCTTCCTGGCACGGATGCAGATCGGCACCGTGGGCCTTGCGACGCTGCTGCACCTGCGCGAGCTCACCGACTCGA
This sequence comes from uncultured beta proteobacterium, assembly GCA_963750585.1. Lineage (GTDB taxonomy): Bacteria > Pseudomonadota > Gammaproteobacteria > Burkholderiales > Casimicrobiaceae > VBCG01. Next base: position 76,043 of record CAVVRH010000028.1, on the reverse strand, counting down.
TCGCCTTCGCGGGCGCCGTGGTTGGCGCGCAATTCATCGCCTCGGCGGCGACCGCCCCGATCCAGGGCCGGCTGATCGACACGCGCGGCCCGAATGCGGTGCTGATCATCACCGGGATCGTCGCACCGATCGGACTGCTGCTCGTGCTATTCGCCGGCAACCTCGGCCTTCCGCGGCTCGGCATTGCGGCGGCGGCGGTGCTCGCCGGCGCCTTTGCGCCACCCGTGACCGTCGTGATCCGCACGCTGTGGCGGCACCGCTTCGACGATGAAGCGGCACGCCGCACCGCATTCGCCTTCGATGGCGTGCTGCTCGAGATCGCTTACACGGTCGGTCCCGCCTTGATCGCGGCCACGGTCGCATTTGCGACGGCGCAATGGGCGCTGGCGCTCGCATGGGCGTTCGCCACCGCGGCAGTCCCGCTGCTCTTCGGATCAAGCGGATTGCGCTGGTGGAAGCGCGAGCCGCCGGCCGAGCGCCGGCTGCTCGGGCCGCTCCATGACGGCAGGCTGGTCGCCGTGTATGTCGCGACGTTCTTCCTCACGATGGCGTTCGGCGGGATGGAAGTGGGCTATCCGGGATTCGCCACCGCGCAGGGCAGCACTCCCTGGGGACCCGCGCTCATCGCGATCAACTCGATCGGGAGCGCGATCGGCGGCATCCTCTATGGCGGAATGCATCTGCGCACCCGGGTCGAGCGGCAGCTGCCGCTGCTGCTTGCGCTCTTCGCCCTGCCCCTCGTCGTGCACGCAGTGCTCTCGTCGCTTTTCTGGATGGCGCCGTGGGCATTGGCGGCAGGCGTGCTGATCGCGCCGTCGATGACCGCGGTGACGATGATCATCTCGATGCATGCGCCAGCCAAGTACGCGACCGAAGCCTTCACCTGGTCATCCACCGCCATCGTGACCGGCATCGGCGCAGGCATGGCGATCTCCGGTACGCTGGTCGAGCGTGTCGGGCCATCCTCCCCATTCGCGTTCGCCGCGCTTGCCGCGCTCGTCGCGAGCGTCTTTGCGCTGCGCATCGCGCGCGCACGTGCCTAGGCGCGGTCAGCGTTGCAGAAGCGTCTCGCGCAACGCGGTCTTCAGCACCTTGCCGGTGCTGTTGCGCGGCAGTTCGGAAAGGAACACGTAGGCCTTGGGGCGCTTGAACCGCGCGATGTGGTCGAGGCACAGCGCGTCGAGCGATGCCTCCAGCGCGCGCTGCGCATCGGGCTGGCCGAGCGCCACGCGCGCCACGACGAAGGCCAGCACCTCCTCGCCCCACTCGGCATGCGGGCGGCCGATCACCGCGACGTCCGCGACGTCGGGATGGCGCAACAGGACTTCCTCGACCTCGCGCGGGTAGATGTTCGTGCCTCCGCTGATGATCAGGTCCTTCGAGCGGTCCTTGAGCGTCAGGAAGCCGTCGGCGTCGAGCGCGCCGACATCCCCCGTGTGCAGCCAGCCATTCGCGAGCGTGCGCGCAGACGCCTCGGGGTTGCGCCAATAGCCCTGCATCACGGTCGCACCGCGCACGAGCACCTCGCCGACCTCGCCTGCCGGCAACGGTGCATCGTCCGCACCGGCGATGCGCAACTCGATGCCGATCTGGGCAATGCCAACCGAGCCGATGCGAGCATCGTCGCCCCGCGCCACCGCATCGGCGAGCAGGTGCCGGTTCATCGCCGTGATCGTCATCGGAGACTCGCCCTGTCCGTAGATCTGCGCGAGCTTGGGCCCGAGCGCGGCGAACGCCTCCCGGCAGTCCGCGACGTACATCGGTCCTCCACCGTACACGATGCACTTCAGGCGATCGAGACGCGCACGGTCGAGATCGACTGCGTTCACCAGCCGCTTGACGATCGTTGGCGCGGCGAAGAAGAGCGCCCGGTCCCACGTGCGCAGCAACTCGAGCGTCTCGGCGGCGTCGAAGCCGCCCGATTCGGGCACGACGTTGACCGCAGCCGATGCGAGATGCGGCAGCACGTAGAGTCCCGAGCCATGGGAAAGCGGCGCAGGATGCAGGATTGCATCACCGGGTGCGATCACCTCGACATCGGCGAAGAAGCTCTGCGTCATCGCGAGCAGGTTGGCGTGCGAGATGACGACGCCTTTCGGGCGCCCGGTCGTTCCGCTGGTGTAGAACAGCCACGCAGGCGCGTTCGCGGATACCGGGTGCGGCGCCGGCATGGAATCGTCGCGAAGCAGCCGTTGATAGGCCGGGCTGTCGAACACGATCGCTTCCTCGAGGGCTGGCGCTTCACCCGCGATGCCGACGAGCGCCGCGTGCCAGGCGGCGTCGGCGAACACCCAGCGGGCACCGCTGTCGGCGAGGACGAACGCGAGCTCCTTCGGATGCAGCTTCGCGTTGACCGGCACCGCGGTAAGTCCCGCCCACCAGCAGCCGCACAGCGCCTCGATGTAGCCCGGCAGGTTGCGCGAGACCAATGCGACACGGTCGCCCGGTTCCAGTCCCGCCGCGCGCAACGTCGCGGCAATGCAGGCCGCGCGGGTGGCGAGCGTCGCGTAGTCGCAGACCGTGCTGGTGCCCAGCGCGACGGCCGGCAGCCCCGGCCAGCAACGTGCGGAGCGCAGGAGCAGCGTCGCGAGATTGCGTGAGGACGAGGGTTCCATGGCGAGACCGGCAAAGTCTACCGCGAAGGCATGCCAGGGCACGCTGCGCGCGGCGCCAGGTCTAGAATCGTTCCTTCGACACGACACGCCGCCATGAACCTGCCTTCCCGCATGCGCCACATTGCCGTCCGCGAACCCGGTCCACCTTCCGCGATGACGCTGGTCGAGGGGCCCGTGCCCGAGCCCAAAGCAGGTGAAGTGCTGATCGCCGTCGCCTGCGCGGGTGTCAACCGACCCGACTGCCTGCAACGCGCTGGCGCGTATCCACCGCCACCCGACGCGTCGCCAATCCTCGGCCTGGAAATCGCCGGCCTGGTGGCAGCGTGCGGCGAAGGCGTGACGCAATGGAAGGTCGGCGACACCGTCTGCGCGCTCACGCCCGGTGGAGGCTACGCCGAATACTGCACGACGCCCGCCGCGTGGTGTCTGCCGCCACCCGCGGGCTTCACGCTCGGGCAGGCGGCTTCGCTGCCTGAAACCTGCTTCACCGTGTGGAACAACGTGTTCGACCGTGCGCACCTCGCTGCAGGGGAAACCCTGCTGGTCCACGGTGGCACCAGTGGCATCGGCATCACCGCCATCCAGCTTGCGAAGGCTTTCGGCGCGCAGGTGATCACGACGGCAGGCAGCGCGGACAAGGTCGCGTTCTGCCGGGCGCTCGGCGCTGATCACGCGATCGACTACAGGACGCAGGACTTCGTTGCCGAAGTCGCGCGCATCACCGGCAAGCGCGGCGTGAACGTCGTGCTCGACATGGTGGGTGGCGATTACATCGAGAAGAACCTGCGCTGCCTGGCGACCGACGGGCGGCTCGTGCAGATCGCATTCCTCAAGGGCGGGCGGGCGGAGATCGACTGGCGGCCCGTGATGGTCAAGCGCCTAACGATCACCGGGTCGACGCTGCGTGCAAGCCCCTACGAGCGCAAGGTCGACCTGGCGCGGACGCTGCGCGACAAGGTCTGGCCGCTGTTCGAGAAGGGAACGATCCGCACGGTGATCCACAAGACGTTCCCGCTCGCGGAAGCGGCAGCCGCGCACACGCTCATGGAGTCGTCGCAGCACGTGGGGAAGATCGTGCTGCAGGTGGCCGACCGCGAATGATAGGGAGGCCACGGACGGCGCACCGCAGGGATCCAGCTGCCTGGTCCTCGTTGACTGATCTCTCACCCGACCTCGGATCAGTACGTCGCCCGTCCGCCCGAGAGATCGAACACCGCGCCGGTCGTGAAGCTGCACTCCTCGCTCGCGAGCCAGCACACCATCGCCGCGATCTCGTCGACCGTGCCGAAGCGGCCGAGCGGAATCTTGGCGAGCATGAAATCGATGTGCTGCTGCGTCATCTGGTCGAAGATCGCGGTGCGCACCGCGGCCGGCGTGACGCAGTTGACACGGATGCCGGTCTTCGCAAGTTCCTTCCCGAGGCTCTTGGTGAGCCCGATCACGGCCGCCTTCGACGAACTGTAGGCGGGGGCATTGGGATTGCCTTCCTTGCCCGCAACGGACGCAATGTTGACGATGCGCCCGTAGTCGTTCTTCTGCATCGCCGGCACGATCGCGCGATTGCAGTAGAAGAGCCCATGCACGTTGACATCGAAGACGCGCTTCCAGTCCTCGACCGGGTACTCCCACGTCGTCTTGTTTGGACCCGTGATTCCGGCCGAGCAGACCAGGACGTCGATGCGGCCGAACGCCGCGGCTGTCGCTTGCGTCGCGCGCTCGACGGCAGCTGCGTCGGCGACATCCACCGCCTCGCTGCGCGCACCCTGCGGCAACTGCGCGAGCGCGCCAGCCAGCGCCACAGGGTCGCGGTCCCAGAGCGCGACGCGTGCTCCGCTCGCCGCGAGCCTGCGCGCCACGGCAAGACCGATGCCCGCCGCGCCGCCGGTCACGACCGCGTTCCGGTCCTTGAAGTCGAGCTGGTTCATTGCGCCTCCCGTTGTCGAGGCGATCAGGATAGCAATCGATCCATCGGGTGCGGCTGACGCCTTGACAGGTCGCGACAGACCCGGGCGCGAGGGCGGCATGGCACGCCGCGATCAATCCTCCCGCGGAGATCTGCATGGCGATGAGCGCCGGCGCACGCCCCGCGGCTTCTGCAGCAATCGGTGCAGCTCGGGATCGGTATGGGGCAGGCGACGATTCAACCAATCCGCGCAGAAAGCCACGGCGTCATTGTCCCGCCCGTGCCAATTTCAGCTTGGTTGATTTCACGCAAACGCAATCAATGTTGTCCAAAAACGTGCAGCCAGCGTCTGCAATTGTCCTGCGTTCCGTCGGCCAGCCACGACGATTCAACTATATAATTCGACAGCGCGACGACGATGATGGTCACCCGTCGTCCGGCAGTGTTCACGCTGGCTTCCCTCGAACAACGGAGAAACTGATGAAGATCGAATCGACAATCGCGCTTGCGCTGATCACGGCGGCCTTGGCCGCGACGGTGTTCGCGCAGCAACCTAGCGCCACCGGCGGCGCCGTCGTCGCAAGCGAGCCGGGCAAGGCGGCCGTCGTCCGCTCGGCGGAAATCTCCGCCCAGGTCGTCGGGATCGACAAGGCGACGCGCACCGTAACGCTGAAGGGACCCAAGGGCAACGTCGTCGACATCGTCGCAAGCGACGAGGTCAAGAACTTCGACCAGATCAAACTCGGCGACTTCGTCGTCGCGCGCTACGCCGAGTCGATCACGCTCGAACTCCGCAAGACCAAGGCCGCCGCGGGGGACGTGACCGTGCGCGAGGAGATTGCCAAGGCGAAGCCCGGCGAGCGGCCCGCTGTCGCGGGCGGACGTCAGGTCACCGCGATTGCCGAGGTCACCGCGGTCGATCCGCAGAAGAGCACGATCACGCTCAAGGGGCCGCGTGGCAACGTCGTGACGCTCAACGTGCAGAATCCCGACCAGTTCAAGGTGGTCAAGAAGGGCGACCAGGTCGAGGTGACCTACACCGAAGCGCTCGCGCTCTCGGTCGAGCCGGCGCCGAAGCCGGCGGCAGCCAAGCAGAAGTGAGCAACGCCGCGATTCGCGGAAGCGCAGTGGCCGGCGGCAATCAAGCGGACGCGCGAATTGCGTCCGCCTGTGCCGGCGGATTGGCCGATGAGGCAAGAATGCAGATGAAGCCACGGCACGTCTGGATGGTGTTCGATCCCGCCAAGGCGCGCGCCGCGTGCCTCGAGGGCCGCGGGTATTCCGTCAAGTGAACCACCGAAGCTTCGGGTAGATCGCGGTTGGTCGCCAGGATGCGCAAGGCGCAATCAGGACTTGGAGTACGCATGATGAGAAATATTCGTTCCTTCGCGGCCGCGGAACGTCGCAGCCCGTCGAGTTGGCGTGAACTGCTGGCGGGAATCGTCCTGCTGGTGTTCGCGCTGAATACCTTCGCGCAGGCGCCCGCGGCTCCCGGTGGTGCCGCGCCACCGCCGTCCGCCGACGAGCTAAGCAACCTCGTAGGCCCGATCGCGCTTTATCCGGACGATCTGGTCGCAATCATCCTGCCGGCCTCGACCAATCCGCTGCAGACTCGTGCAGGCGGATCGCTATCTCGACAAGCGCAAGGCCGATCCGAAGCTTCCCATCGACGACAAGTGGGACGACGCGGTGAAGTCGCTGCTCAACTACCCCGACGTCGTGAAGATGATGAGCGCCGACCTCGACTGGACGAGCGCGCTCGGCGAAGCGGTCGTCGCCGATCAGGGCGAGGTGATCGAGGCCGTGCAGGCGTTCCGCCGCAAGACGCAGGCGGCCGGCAACCTCAAGTCCGACGACAAGCAAGTCGTGAAGGTCGAAAAGGAGATCGTCTACATCGAGCCGGCCGATCCGCAGGTGATCTACGTGCCGCAGTACAACCCGACGACGGTCGTGGTGGCCGGCGCGTCTATCCGTGGGGCTACTACCCGACGCCCTACCCGTCGTACTACTACCCCTATGCGCCCGGTGCCGCGATGGCGGCGGGCGTCATCTGGGGCGCGGCGATCGGTGCGGCCTGGAGCGGCAACCGCTACGGCTGTTGCGGGGACGCCAACATCAACGTCAACCGCAACACCAACATCAACACCGGCAACATCAACCGTGGCGGCGGCGCGGCAGGCGCGGCGGCAGCGCGTGGAAGTCCAACAAGCAGCCCGGCCAGGTCAGCAACTCCGTCGGCAAGACGGCCTCGTCCGCTCGCGCAGGGTATGGATCGACGGGTGGCAGGTGCGGACGCGCCTCGGCGCAGGCGGCGGTGCGGAGCCGGCGCGGTCGACGCGCCTCGGCGCAGGTGGCGCTGCGGGGCCGGCGGTGGGGCCGGACGCGCTCGGCGCAAGGCATGGCGGCGCGGGCGGTGGAGGCGGGGCCGGACGCGCGCAAGCCGCGGGCAGCGTATCGGTCGGCGGAAGCGCCACGTCGAACCGGCGGGTCGGGCAGCGCGATGTCCGGCTATGGCTCCGGGTCGGGACGCCAGACCCAGATGGACAGCTCGCGCGGTGCATCGAGCCGCAGCTCGATGTCCGGCGGGGGCGCGGTGCGCGCGCGCTGGCGGTGGCGGCGGTGGCGCGCGTGGCGGCGGTGGCGGCGGGCGTGGTGGCGGCGGCGGGCGTCGTTGATGGCCGGAGCATCGCTCATGCACACATTTCCGTCACATCGACGAGCAAGGAATCGCTCATGAACATCACCCGCCTCTGGTCACTCCTGCGTCGGCTTGCGCTGGCACTGATCGCTGGCCGTTCCGCTCACTGCCGTCGCCGCTCAGGAAACGTTCGCCACACCGGAAGCAGCGGTCGACGCGCTGATGGCCGCGCTCAAGGCCGACAGCGATCCCGCGATGGTCGCCATCTTCGGCGACGAGCACAAGGACCTCATCCTCCAGTCCGATCGCGCGGCAGACCAGCGCAACCCGGGCGAGGATCCTCGCGGCGATGCAGACGCTGCGCGTGCTGAAGGAACCGGGCCCGAATCGCCGGGTGCTGCTGATCGGCGAGGAGGCGTGGCCGGTGCCCATTCCGATCGTTCGCAGCGGCGATCGCTGGCGCTTCGCCACCGAGGATGGCCGGGAGGAGATCGCCAATCGCCGCATCGGCGGCAACGAACGCAACGCCATCTACGTGCTGCGCGCGTATATCGACGCGCAGCGTGACTACGCCGCGCGCGATCGCGATGGCGACGGCGTGCTCCAGTACGCGCAGAAGATCGCCAGCACGGCGGGCAAGCAAGACGGGCTGTATTGGCCCGCCGACGCCGCGAAGGGCGAAGAGCTGAGCCCGTTCGGGCCCCTGATCGCCGAAAGCGCTGCCTACCTCAAGGGTCACACGGCGGGCGATCCCTACCGCGGCTATCACTTCAGGATCCTGTCCCGCCAGGGCAAGAACGCCCCGGGCGGCGCCTACAGCTATGTGATCAACGGCCGCATGATCGCCGGCTTCGCGATGGTGGCGTACCCGGCCGTCTACGGCGAAACCGGTGTGATGACGTTCATCGTCAGCCACAACGGCAAGGTCTACCAGAAGGATCTCGGCAAGGATTCGGCGCAGCTTGGCGCAACGATGTCGACGTTCGATCCGGGCGCCGGATGGAAGGAAGTGGCGCCCTGACCGGGTCGAAGCAGTGAAAAGGGCGAGGTTCGCGCGAACCGAGCCTTGGAAGTGCGATGAAGAGGACGACCTCCAGACACTCACCCGCTGCGGTCCTCGTGTTTCCGGACAGGACGGGCGGGTTCGAGGTCGGCGGCGGCCTGCAAGTCACCGTGGCTCACGGATGAGGACGGCGCCACTGCGCGCCGATCGACCTGTCGAGATGTCCCACCGACATGACCCGCTGCAATGCCGCCTCATGGCGTGCCGCAGGAATGCGGGGCTGGCAACGCGGATGAGCCGCGCAGTGGGATGCGTCGCGGCGGTGCTCGTGTTCGCTGCGGGCGCGGCGGCCACCGACTTCGGAAGCAAGGGCGGCCCGGAACCGGCCAACGTCGACGAGATTGCGGACGTGCTGCGTCAGGACCCGTACGACATGGAACTGCTGATCAGCTTCGGCACTTCCAAGGGCGGGTCCGCGGGTCACCTGGCCCTGGCCATTCGCGACCAGGCGCCCGGCGACGACATGGTCTACTCGGCCAACTTCTACGCCGACCGGAAGCCCGAGCACGAGGAGCGCTTCCATACGGACGATCTCATGGTCAGGATTCCGAAGAAGGAGTACCTGTTCAGGACGGTTTCGTCGATCGGGGAAAAGACCTCGTTCGGCCTCGATTTTGGCGAGATCTACAAGCGATCCGTGATCGGCGTCCGCGTCTACGGCGTCCCGGCCGGCGAGAAGGATGCGCTCGCCGCCTTCTTCAAGCGCATCAACGACGACTATCACAACCGGGCCGAAGATACCGACTACCACGACGGCGCGATCAAGTACGATTACCTGCGCCTCAACTGCGCCAAGACCGTCGGCATGGCATTCAAGCTCGGCGCCGGATACAAAGACCTCGATGTCACCAGCGCGGGGCTCCTTTCGAGGCGGCGGGTGGTGGCAGCCGCGAACGCAAACATTCCCACCGAGATGGCAATGAAGCTCCTCAGCGAGTGGAACGCGCGCGGGTACGGTCTGGACGTCGTCCTTTACAGGAAGTATGCGGGCTCGACCTACGTCGATCCGCACGGGGACGAGAAGGTGGCGTTCAAGGATCTGCCCAACCGCTTCCCCTCCGTCCTGTCGAGGGACTTCCGCAAGGACGAGGGCGAGTACGAGGACGTCGACAATCTCTTCGCGATGTACCTGCTCCATAACCTGGGCAAATACAGGGTCAGGGTTAACGACAAGACGAGGCTGCTCGAGATCGATACAAGCAAGAACCGGATGGCGTATCCGGAGGCTGTCGAGCGCGCCAGCCAGAGCGCCAAGTCGGACAGCGAAAACTTCCGCCGGCGCCTGCGGTTCCTGCCGAAGGGGACGAGGATCGGCGCGGAAACCGACAACGCGCGTCTCCGGAAGCTTGCCGACGTGGGCGTCGATGAGCAGGCACTTGCAATGGCCGCGGCCCGGGTTCGATGGCATGCCCCGACCTTTGGTCAGGGACAGGCTGAGCGGAATGTCTCGGCCCAGGATTGACGGCATGCGCTTCGCCCAAGCGGAGGGAGACCGCAAATGAAACCTCCAACGACACAGCCCGGCGACGGTCCGGACTTGTTCCGGAACGCGCCGGACTTCTCGCTCGTCCTGGGCGGTCCCCTTTACCAGCTTCTGCGTCGGGCACACCTGTCCGACGATGCGTTGACGTTGGCGCGCCGACGCATCATCGTCATCTCGCTCTTCGCCTGGTTGCCGCTCCTGGTGCTCTCGGCTCTGGAAGGACGGGCGCTGGGCGGCAGTGTGGTCGTGCCCTTCCTGTTCGATTTCGAAGTGCACATCCGCTACCTGGTGGTGTTTCCCCTGTTGGTTGGCGCCGAGCTGGTGGTGCACCAGCGCATGCGTCCATTGGTGAAGCAATTCCTGGAACGCCGCTTGATCCCCGCAGTGCGATGGCGCGGTTCGAAGCCGTGATCGCTTCGGCATTCCGGCTGCGCAACTCGGTGCTTGCCGAGATCCTGCTGATTGCATTCGTGTACGGGGTCGGCATCCTGATCGTCTGGCGCCAGTACCTGGCACTCGACACGGCCACCTGGTACGCGACACCGTCCGCCGATGGCGCGAAGCTGTCGCTCGCCGGCGATGTGGTTCGGCTACGTCAGCCTGCCACTCTTCCAGTTCCTGCTGTGCCGCTGGTATTTTCGCCTGTTCATCTGGACACGCTTTCTCTGGCAGGTGTCACGCATCGAGTTGAGCCTGATCCCCACCCACCCGGACCGCCTCGGCGGCCTGGGATTCCTGTCCAACACGGCCTACGCGTTCGCGCTGCTCGCGGTCGCGCACGGCGCGATGCTCGCCGGACTGCTCGCCAACCGCATCTTCTACCTCGGCGCGGGGCTGCTCGACTTCAAGGCCGAGATCGCCGTCATGGTCGTCTTCGTGCTGGCGATGGTCCTCGGCCCGCTGCTGGTGTTCACGCCCCAGCTTGCGCAGGCGAAGCGCGCGGGCTTGCGCGAATACGGTACGCTGGCCGAGCGTTACGTGCGCGAGTTCGACGCCAAATGGCTGCGCGGCGGGGCGCCGGCCGACGAAGTGCTCGTGGGAAGCGCCGACATCCAGTCGCTCGCCGATCTCGGAAACAGCTACGAGGTGGTGCGGACCATGCGCATCGCACCGGTCACGAAGGAGATGATCGTCCAACTCGCGGCGGCGACGCTGCGCGCCGATCGCGCCGCTGGCGCTGACGATGATGCCGCTGGAAGAATTGCTCAAGCGGCTGCTTGGCATCTTGTTCTAGCGCGGCCGAGACGTTGCTGGGGCGCGCCGCGATTGCGCATCCCGACCCCAGCCCTACCACCACCGTTCCAAGAGCACTACGATCATGTCCAGCGATTCGAGATCCGCGCACAGCACCCCGCCCGTCCTCAAGGCACGCTACGGTCGCGGTGCGACAGTCGGGGCGTGCACGCCGACTCTTGGAGTGCGGTTTGCCGTGATCGCCACCCTGGTTGCGGTGGCCGGGTGCTCGCCCTCGAGCGCGCCGACCGACGCGATGCCTTCGGCGACGGAATGGCACGAGTTCCAGGGAACGTGGACCGCGGCAGGCAGCCGCCAGACGATTCGCCTCGGGGCCGATCGGCGAGCCTCCATCGCGAGTTTCGACGGCACGCTGCTGCTCACTGGATCCTCGCGCCCTGGCCTCGGTTTCCGCGCGGAGGCGATCGTGCTCAACGACAGCGCCACCGGCATGGTCGGCCGAGCCGTCTGGACCGATGAGCACGGCGACCAGGCGTACAGCGAGCTGCGAGGCGAAGGCACGGCGACCGGCAACAGGATTGTCGGCACCTTCCTCGGCGGTACCGGACGCTACTCGGGCGCGACGGGCGCCTACGAGTTCTCGTGGCGATTCGTACTCGAGACGGAGGACGGGAACGTGCAAGGCCAATCGGTCGGCCTCAAGGGCCGGGTGCGCGTCGGCTCGCCGCCGGCCGCGCCCGCTGCCGGAGGTCACGCGGCCATGATCAGCCCCGGGTTGCTCGTCAGGCGTGCCACGCCGTTCGCGCTGGCGATCGGCATCTGGCTGATGCCGGTCCCTGCAGGGCTCACCGCACCAGCGTGGCACCTCTTCGCCGTCTTCGTCGCGGCGATTGCTTCCGTGCTGGTCGGCGCGTTCCCGCTCCTGACGTCGACGATGCTGGCGGTGGCGGCCGTGGTCATGACCGGCACGATCTCGCCCGCGAAGGCGTTCGGCGGCTTCGCCAACGCGAGCGTGCTGCTGGTGGTGATCGCGTTCCTCGTCGCGCAGGCGGTCGTGAAGTCCGGCCTGGGCCAGCGCATCAGCCTCTTCATGGTGAGCCGGTTCGGCCGATCGTCGCTGGGGCTCGCCTACAGCATCGTGCTCACGGACGCGGTGATCGCGCCGGCGTTTCCGAGCAACACCGCGCGCGGCGGCGTTCTCTTCCCGATCGTGCTGTCGGTGGCGCAGGGATCCGGTTCGCGGCCCGACGATCCCGAGGGCCGCCGGCTCGGCGGCTATCTGATGTTCTGCGCGATGGCGAGCCTCGCCGTTTCGTCCGCCCTCTGGATGACGGCCACGTCGGCCAATCCGATCGGCATCCAGGTCGTGCGGGAGTTCGGGCTGGAGATCGGCTTCGGCAAGTGGCTCGTCGCAGCCTCGGTGCCGGCATTGACCGCGATCCTGGCGTTGCCGTGGGTCGTCGCGCGCCTCTTCCCGCCCGGTGTGGGCGAGACGCCGGATGCTCCGGTCGCTGCGCGGAAGTCGCTCGCGACATTGGGACCGCTGTCGCGCGACGAGTGGATCACCGCCGTGGCGTTCGTGCTGATGGTATCGGGCTGGATCTTCGCCGACGCGCTGGGGCTCAACGTGACCAGCATCGCCTTCGCCGGGCTCGGTCTGCTGCTGATGACCAACGTGCTGACGCTGGACGACATCGCGGCGCAGGGCGACACGCTCGCCACGTTTCTCTGGCTCGCGGTCCTGTTCGCCCTGAGCGGACAGTTGAACGAGCTCGGGTTCATGGGCTACGCGGGCCAGCGCCTGGCGTCGCACATGGGCGGGCTGTCGTGGCCGGTGACCTACGTGACGCTGATCGTGCATCTACGTCGCGATCCATTACATGTTCGTAAGTCAGTCGTCGCAGGTCCTTGCGCTCCTGGGCGTGTTTCTCGACGTCGGTATCCGCGGCGGCGTCCCCGCTCCGCTGATGGCGTTCGCGCTGCTTTTCGCGAGCAGCTACTTTTCCGTCATCACGCCGCAGGCCGGAAGCCAGAATGTCATCTTCGTCGGCAGCGGCTATCTCACGCAGCGCGAGCTCTACCGGCTCGGATTGCTGATGACGCTCTTCTTCCTCGCCGTGTTCCTCGTGATCGGAACCGCGTGGATCCTCCTGATCACCGGGTGACCTGAGCGATGCGAGCGGCCTTGGGAAAGCGAACGCCGACTTTCCTGTGAATGGCGTTGGCGCCCAACGTCTCGCTTGCCTGGGTAACGATGTCGCCAATGCGGGGCTTGGTTGATCTCGCGCAAGCAGGACACCTGACGTTGTCAAATAATGTCCATCGAGTGACTGAAAATGTCCGGCGTGAATCGGATAAGGTGCCGATAATTCGCTAAGAGTCTGAATAGCGCGTCGACAACGGCGTTCACGGCATCTTCCGTCTGGCTGACAACGGACTTTGCCGCGCCTGTGCCAAGCATGAACAATCAGCCTAATATCGAACGCCGCGACGCAGGCGCGGTCCATTCTCCATGGCAATCGCGTTGACTCAGTATGTCGCCCGGGAGCCACGGCGTTGATTTGGACCCTGCGGATGCTCGCCGCCTTCCGCAACGCTAATGCTCTTAGAACCGTTCGCTTCCTGTCCCGAAAATAGGTGCCACCATGGACGCAGCCAAGCACGTCGCAAAAAGCTACGATATTTCCACCAAGGTCTCGCTGGTGTTCCAGAAGCGAGCCAAGCTCGCCCAGGAGCGATTCAACGAGCGGATGCAGAAGGCCTATGCCGACAACGTCGCAGACCTGTTGAAACAGCCCGCATCGGCGGCGGAAGTCTGGACCGACTGGTACCGCTATGCCATCGACGCGACGCAGCGATCGATCCTGTTCTGGGACACGCTGCGCGAGCGCGGCAACAACTTCGTCGAGCATGCCCGCAAGGGGCTCCCGCCCGTGCTCCATTTCGAATACGAGATCGTCGTCGACGGCAGACAGCTCCGCCGTCCGGTCAACTATGCGATGGTGCGGATCATCCCCCCCGCGGGCGTGACGGTCGATCCGACGCGGCGGCCCTACCTGATCATCGACCCGCGCGCCGGCCATGGCCCGGGCATCGGCGGCTTCAAGGACGACTCGCAGGTCGGTGTCGCGCTTCAGGAGGGGCATCCGGTCTACTTCGTGATCTTTTTCCGCGATCCCGAACCGGGTCAGACATTGCTCGACGTGTGCGATGCCGAACGGGAATTCGTGAAGAAGGTTCGCGAGTTGCATCCGAAGAGTCCCAAGCCGGTGATCGTCGGCAACTGCCAGGGGGGGTGGGCGGCGATGATGCTCGCCTCCGCGGATCCGGATGACACCGGGCCGATCGTGATCAACGGCGCGCCGATGTCCTACTGGGGCGGCGCCTGGCAGTCCGGCGATGCCGACAATCCGATGCGCTACGCGGGTGGATTGCTGGGCGGCACCTGGCTGGCCTCGCTCACCTCCGACCTCGGCGGCGGCATCTTCGACGGCGCCTACCTGGTCGAGAACTTCGAGAACAACAACCCCGCCAACACGTTCTGGGACAAGTACTACCACCTGTACGCGAATGTCGACTCGGAACCTCCGCGCTTCCTCGAGTTCGAGCGCTGGTGGGGCGGGTTTTACTTGATGAACCGCGAAGAGATCGAGTGGATCACGCGCAATCTCTTCGTCGGCAACAAGCTTTGGACCGGCGCCACGCAGGGGCCGGGCGGCAAGGCCTTCGACCTGCGCGCCATCAAGGCGCCGATCATCCTGTTCGCGTCGATGGGCGACAACATCACTCCCCCGCAGCAGGCCTTCAACTGGGTGGCCGACGTGTACGGCTCCACCGACGAGATCAAGGCACGCGGCCAGGTCATCGTCGGACTGCTGCACGAAAATGTCGGTCACCTCGGCATTTTCGTTTCCGGCAAGGTGGCGAAGAAGGAGCATGCGCAGATCGTCTCCGTCATGAAGTCGATCGAGATGCTGCCGCCGGGCCTTTATGGCATGGAAATCCGCGAGCACAAGGGGCGTGGGAGCAACGTGGAATACGACGTCCAGTTCCACGAGCGCCGGCTCGAGGAGGTCGTGAAGCGCCTGAACCGGTTCGAGCGACAGGACGAGAAGCCGTTCGAAGCCGTTGCCGCGGTGTCGGAATTCAACCAGCGCGCCTACGAGCTCTTTGCGCAGCCGTTCGTCCAATCGCTGGGCAACGAGGCGACCGCCAAGCTCTCGCGGCAGTTTCACAAGCTGCGCTTTCAGCGCTGGGCGCTGTCGGACCTGAACCCGTGGCTTGCGTGGCTCGGCCTCGCGGCGGAGGCGGTCAAGGCACAGCGCCAGCCGGCTGATGCCGGCAACCTCGGCTTCAAGATCGAAAAGACGGTGTCCGAAGCCATCAGCGCGTCGCTCGACTTCTACCGCGAGATCCGCGACGCGACCAGCGAGGCGACGTTCTTCCAGACCTACGGCAACGTGTTCTCGCTCTACCTCGCCGACAAGCACGAAGCCGACGAGCACGCCGCAGAGATCGCGGCCGAACCGCGCGAGCTGCCCTTCGTCAAGGAGGCGCTGGCGTCGATCGAGGAAGGCGGCTATGCGGAGGCGCTGGCCCGCGTCGGATCGTTGCTCGCCCGGCGGGGCGCGCCGCTGCCGCTGGCGCGGCTGGCGCTCAAGCAGGAGCTCGCCGCTGAATACCGGAATCTCCTCCCGGACCTTCAGCCCGACCAATGGCGACGCATCCGTGGCGAGCAGGACATCATCGTCCGCTACGAACCCGAGAAGGCGATCGCCGCGCTGCCCAAGCTCCTCGCGAAGGAAGGTGATCGCGAGCGGCTGGTGACGTTGGTCCGCAAGCTGCTCGCGGACGAGCGCATGCGGCGTTTCGAGCCGACGACCGAGCAGCTCGCGATGATCGAGAACATCGGCGAGACCCTCGACGTGACGCCAGTGCGAGGCCGCGGCCGCGCGCTGGCGCGGAAGGCAACCCCCAAGCCGGCCGCGAAACGGCGCAAGAGCCGGTGACGTACCAAATCAATGCCGGAGATACGCATGGAACGCAAGCACGAGAAGTACCGGCGTCTACTCGAAGTCTGCAAGACGCTGCCACCCACGCCGACCGCGGTTGCGCATCCCTGCGACGAGAGCTCGCTGCGCGGCGCCGCCGACGCGGCGAAGCTGGGTTTGATCGCGCCGATTCTGGTCGGACCGCGCGCGCGGATCGAGGCGATTGCCAAGGAGCACGGGATCGACATCGCGGGACTGCCGATCGTCGACGCCCCGCACAGCCAGGCCTCCGCTGAAAAGGCGGTGGAACTGGTTCGCGAGGGCAAGGCCGAGGCGCTGATGAAAGGCAGCCTGCACACCGACGAGTTGATGGCTGCCGTCGTCAAGCGCGACACCGGGCTGCGCACCGCGCGCCGGGTCAGCCATTGCTTCGTCATGGACGTGCCGAGCTACGCGGAAACGCTGATCGTTACCGATGCAGCAGTCAACATTGCGCCGACCATGGAGGACAAGGTCGACATCATCCAGAATGCGATCGACCTCGCGCATGCGCTGCGTTTTCCGGAAGTCCGCGTCGCGATCCTGTCGGCGATGGAAACGGTCAATCCGAAGGTGCCATCCACCGTGGAGGCCGGTGCGCTGTGCAAGATGGCCGATCGCGGCCAGATCACCGGGGCGATTGTCGACGGGCCGCTTGCGCTCGACAACGCGATCAGCCTGGAATCGGTGGCGATCAAGAAGATCGACTCGCCGGTCGCCGGGCGCGCCAACGTGCTGGTGGTCCCCGATCTCGAGGCCGGCAACATGCTCGCGAAGAGCCTGTCGTTCATGGCGGGCGCGGACGCCGCCGGCATCGTGCTTGGCGCACGCGTGCCGATCATCCTGACGAGCCGCGCCGATTCGGTGATGACGCGGCTCGCGTCGTGCGCGGTCGCGGTCTTGGTGGCGAGCAGCCGGCGCGGGACTGCCGGAAAGGCAGTGCCCTGATATGAACGCCCCCCCCGCTCGCGTTGTTCGCTTTCCCTCAGGGGCACTGGCATGACCGATGCGATCGCTGTCCTGAACGCGGGCTCGTCGAGCCTCAAGTTCTCGGTGTTCGTCGAGCGCGGCAATGAGCTCGAGCTGATCGCGCGCGGTCAGGCCGAGGGCCTGTATACGGCGCCTCGCTTCGTCGCCAATAACGGTACCGGAACGCTTCTCAGCGAGAAATCGTGGGGCGAGGGAGTCAAGCTCGGCCACGATGGCGCGCTCGACCATCTGGTCGCCTTCGTGCGCGCAGAGTTCGGCGAGCACCACCTGGTCGGCATCGGCCACCGCGTCGTGCACGGCGGGCTCGAGTACACGCATCCGGTCCGGGTCGACGCGACGATCCTGGCGGCGCTGGAGAAGTACATTCCACTTGCGCCGCTGCACCAGCCGCACAATCTCGCCCCGATCAGGGGTCTCCTCGCGCGTTCGCCGCAGCTGGCGCAGGTGGCGTGCTTCGACACGGCGTTCCATAGCGGCGCGCCGCCAGTGGCGCAAGCGTTCGCGCTGCCCAAAGCGATCACCGACCGCGGGGTGCGTCGGTACGGCTTTCACGGGCTCTCGTATGAGTACATCGCCGGCGTGCTTCCGCAGCACGATCAACGCGCCGCTCGCGGCAAGACGGTGGTCCTCCACCTCGGCAACGGCTCCAGCATGTGCGCGATCGCGGGCGGTCGAAGCGTTGCCAGCACGATGGGCTTCACCGCGGCGGATGGGTTGCCGATGGGCACGCGCTGCGGCAGCCTCGATCCCGGCGTTGTTCTTTACCTGATGGACGAGCTGAAGATGGACGCGCGGGCCATCGAGAAGCTGATCTACCAGCAGTCCGGGTTGCTCGGCATGTCGGGCGTCTCCAGCGACATGCGCACGCTGGAGGCGAGCGACGCGCCGGACGCGAAGGCCGCGATCGACGTCTTCGTGTATCGGATCGGACGCGAGCTCGGATCACTCGCTGCTGCGCTGGGCGGCCTCGACGCGATCGTATTCACCGCCGGCATCGGCGAGAACAGCCGGTCGCTGCGCGAGCGCGTCTGCCGCGATGCAGCGTGGCTCGGTATCGAACTCGAGGCCGCGGCCAATGCGCGCAGCGGGCCGCGCATCAGCACCGCAGGAAGCCACGTCTCCGCGTGGGTGATCCCGACCAACGAGGAGCTGATGATCGCCCGCCACACGCGACGCGTGCTCGCGCAGGACTGAAGGGTAGCGCAGATGACTTTGGAAATTCCGCGTCCGGTTCTCAAGGGCAGCAGGGCGTTGGTCGTAGGCATCGCCAACGAGCATTCGATCGCGTACGGCTGCGCGAAGGCGTTCCGCGAGCTGGGTGCCGACCTCGCCATCACGTATCTGAACGAGAAGGCGCGACCGCATGTCGAGCCGCTGGCGCGCTCGCTCGAAGCCCCGCTTTTCCTGCCGCTCGACGTGAGCGTCGACGGCGAGCTGGAAGCGGCATTCGATGCGATTGCAACGAAGTGGGGCCGGATCGACATCCTTGTGCACTCGATTGCCTTCGCGCCGAAGGAAGACCTGCAGGGCGGCCTCCTCAATTGCTCCGCCGCAGGCTTCGCGAAGGCGATGGACGTGTCGTGCCACTCGTTCGTGCGGATGGCGCGGCTCGCCGCGCCGTTGATGACGAACGGCGGAACGATGTTCGCAATGAGCTACCATGGCGCCAGCAAAGTGATTCCGACGTACAGCGTCATGGGCCCGGTGAAGGCTGCGCTAGAATCCTGCTGCCGTTACCTCGCGTACGAGCTCGGCGGCAACGGCATCCGGGTGCACGCGATCTCGCCCGGCCCGCTCAAGACGCGCGCCGCGTCCGGTCTCAAGGATTTCGACCTGCTGCTCACCGAAGTTGCGCAGCGTGCGCCGATCGGCGAGCTGGTCGACATCATGGACGTCGGCTTCACCTGTGCGTATCTTGCAACGCCGTATGCACGCCGGCTGTCCGGCGAGACGTTGTACGTCGACGGCGGCGTCAACATCATGGCGTGAGCGCGCCCGTGCTGCGGGGCACGGGCTGAGCCGATACCAGCCCGCTGATCGCCGAAAGCGCCGCCTGCCTCGAGGGCCACGCCACGGCGAACCCCGGCATCGGATGGAAGGAAGTTGCAAGCCGATTCATTCGTTCCCGCGCGGGGCAATGTTAGGCTGTGGCTGACAGCGCGTGATCTTCGCCCGGCCAGGCTATCGGGCAATGGCCGCGCGTCGGATCGAGAGATGAGTTTTGGATCCCGACAGGGGGAGAGCGAGATGGCCGTGTTGCAGTGGTTCCCGAATGCCCGATCGCGGGCCAAGCTTGTGACGGCGCTCGGCATGGCGTGGCTGGCCGGCTCGCTGGTTGCCTGCGACAGCGGCAAGGAAGCCGACAAGGCCAAGCAGGCCGCTGCCGCCCCGCCGCCGCCGGCAGTGGTGGTTGCGGAAGTCGTCCAGAAGACCGTGCCGATCTACAGCGAGTTCGTGGCCCAGACCGACGCCAAGGAGACGGTCGAGATCCGCGCCCGGGTGCAGTCGTTCCTCGATGCGCAGCACTTCACCGAGGGCACGATCGTCAAGAAGGGCCAGTTGCTGTTCACCCTCGACAAGCGCGAGTACGAGGCGAAGCTCCTGCAGGCCAAGGCCCAGCTCGAGGGTGCCCAGGCGAGGCTCGGCAAGGCCGAAACCGACGAGCGACGCCTGAAGCCCCTGGCCGAGCGGCGAGCGGTGCCGCAGCAGGACTACGACAACGCCGTCGCGAACCTGGACACCGCCCGCGCCGGAGTCTCGGCCGCGAAGGCCGATGTCGTCGGGGCGGAACTCGACCTCGGCTACTGCACGATCCGCTCTCCGATCGGCGGCCTGATCGGCAAGCGCCTCGTGGCGCCGGGAAACCTCGTGGGCAAGGGCGAGGCGACGCTGCTGGACACCGTGTCGAGCATCGATCCGATCCGCGTCAACGCCACCGTCAGCGAAGCGGAATACCTTCGCTTCTTTGCCAACAGGAAGGAAGCCGGGAATGGTTCCCGGCCGTTGGAGCTGATACTCGCCGACGGCAGCGTCTTCCCGCACAAGGGCAAGGTCGTCATCGTCGACCGGGCCGTGGACCAGAAGACCGGCACGCTGAATTTCGTCGCCGAGTTTCCGAACCCGGGTGGGCAGCTGCGCCCCGGGCAGTTCGGTCGCGTGCGTGCGGTCGCCGAGATGGCGCGAGGACGCGATCCTGATTCCGAAGCGGGCGGTCCAGGAGATCCAGGGCATGAAGAGCGTGCTCGTGGTCGGCGCCGACAACATGGTTGCGCTGCGCACCATCCAGCCGGGGAAACGGTGGGTGACCTGCTCATCGTCCGCGACGGCCTGCAAGCCCGGGGAACGGGTGATCGTCGACGGGGTCCAGAAGGCCCGGCCGGGGAGCAAGGTCAACCCGTCGATCGCCGCCGCCGCGCCCGGCGGAAGCGAAGGCGGACGAGAAGGCGCAGGCGAAGCCGGCCGAGCCGACGTCGGCCGCGAAGGCGGGGGGAAAGTAGCCCATGGGCCAGTTCTTCATCCGCCGGCCGATCGTCGCGATCGTCATCGCGATCCTGACGGTCATGATGGGCGTGGTCACGATCCAGGGACTGTCGGTCGAGCAGTATCCGTTCCTCGCGCCGCCCAACATCCGCGTGACCGCCAACTACCCGGGCGCGTCGGCCGAGGGCGGTGGAGCAGTCGGTGGCCACGCCCATCGAGCAGGAGGTCAACGGCGTCGACCGGCTGATCTACATGAAGTCGTCGAACACCAGCGACGGCCGCATGCAGCTCGACGTCAACTTCGAGGTCGGCACGGACCAGGACATCGCGAACGTCCTCACCCAGAACCGCGTCTCGGCGGCGCAGGCGCGCCTGCCGCCGGAAGTCACGCAGCAGGGCGTGACCGTCAAGAAGCAGAGCCCCAGCATCCTGATGGTGATCTCGATCTACTCGCCGGCGGATGCCTACGACGCCAACTTCCTGATCAACTACGCGGGGATCAACCTGCGCGACCAGCTGCTGCGGATTCCCGGGAATCGCACAGGTCGACCTGTTCGGCGGCACCGACTACGGGATGCGGATCTGGTTCCGGCCCGACCGGCTCGCCAAGCTGGGGCTGACCCCGGCGGACGTCATCAACGCCATCAAGGAGCAGAACCTGCAGGCGCCCACCGGCAAGGTCGGCGCCGCGCCCACGCCCAAGGACCAGCAATTCACCAACACGGTCAGCGCCCCGGGCCGCCTGGTCACGCCGGAGGAGTTCGAGAACATCATCGTCCGGCAGAGCGAGACCGGCGCCGTGGTGCGCATCAAGGACATCGGCCGCGCCGAGCTCGGCTCGCAGGACTACAACGCCTTCGGGCGGCTGAACGGCAAGCCGGCCGGCGCGATGGCGGTCTACCTGCTGCCCGGCGCGAACCAGCTGAAGGCCGCCGAGACGATCTACGCGACCATGGAGCGGGCGAAGGCGCTGTTCCCGCCCGGGATGGACTACAAGATCGTCTACGACACCACGCCGGCGGTCCAGGCGTCGATCCACGAGATCCTGAAGACGTTCGTCGAGGCGCTCATCCTGGTGACGCTCGTCGTCTTCATCTTCCTGCAGAACATCCGCGCGACGATCATCCCGCTGCTGACGATCCCGGTCTCGCTGATCGGCACGTTCATCTTCTTCCCGATGCTGGGGTTCTCGGTCAACACGCTGTCGATGTTCGGCCTGGTGCTCGCCATCGGCATCGTGGTGGACGACGCCATCGTCGTCGTCGAGGCGGTGATCCACCACCTCGAGCACGGGATGAGCCCGAAGGAGGCGACCATCAAGGCCATGGAGGAGGTGACGGCGCCGGTCATCGGCATCGCGCTGATCCTCTGCGCGGTGTTCGTCCCGGTCGCCCTCCTCGGCGGGCTGGTCGGCAGCATGTACAAGCAGTTCGCGCTGACCATCGCCATCTCGGTGCTGCTGTCGGCGTTCAACGCGCTGTCGCTGACGCCCGCGCTGTGCGCGATGCTGCTGAAGCAGCCGAAGCCCATGCGCGGGCCGCTGGGCGCGTTCTTCCGCGGCTTCAACAAGGTGTTCGACGCCACGACGGCCGGCTACGTGAGCGTGTCGCGCCTGCTCGTGCGCCGCTCGCTGCTCACCATCGCGATCGTCGCCGCGGTGGCGATCGGGGCCAGCCTCTTCGCGCGCGTGCTGCCGGCCGGGTTCATCCCGGACGAGGACCAGGGAATCTTCGGCATCAACGTCCAGCTCCCGCCCGGCGCCTCGCTCGAGCGCACCAGCGTCGTGCTCGAAGAAGATCGAGGACATCCTCGCCAAGACCGAGGGGCTCGACTCCTACCAGACGATCGGCGGCTACGGGGCGGTGACCAGCACGTACCAGCCGAACTACGGCACGATCTTCGTGCGGCTGAAGCCGTGGGAGGAGCGCAAGAGCGAAGCGCTGCACGTGAACGGCATCATGGGAGGGCTGCGGCCGAAGTTCGCGGCGATTCCCGAGGCGATCATCTTCCCGTTCAACATTCCCACGCTGTCCGGATTCGGGGCCGCGTCGGGGTTCAACTTCCTGCTGCAGGACCGCAGCGGCTCGCTGACGGTCGCGCAGCTCGGCGAGCAGGCGCAGAAGTTCCTCGCGGCCGCGAGGCAGCGGCCCGAGCTCGGCACCGTGTTCACCTCGTTCGACCCGAACTACCCGCAGGTGAAGGTGGAGCTGGATCGCGAGAAGGCGCGCACGCTGGGCGTCCCGGTGAACGAGGTATTCCAGGCGCTGTCGGCGGTCACTGGGCGGCTCCTACGTCAACGACTTCAACCGCTTCGGGCGCCTGTATCGCGTCTACGTGCAGGCCGACGCGGACCAGCGGCTGAAGGCGGAGGACATCGGCAAGATCTACGTCCGCTCGAAGACGACCAACGAGATGGTCCCGCTGTCGACGCTGGTCACCATCCGCGACGTCGCCGGAAGCGAGCTCACGACGCGCTTCAACCTGCAGCGCTCGGTCGAGATCCAGGGCGCGCCCGCGCCCGGCTACACCTCCGGACAGGCGCTGGCCGCGCTGGAGCAGGTGTTCGCGCGAGACGATGCCGACGGAGATGGGCTTCGCCTACTCGTCGATGTCCTACCAGGAGAAGATCGCGCCGCCCGCCGGCGCCGACCTTCATCATGGCCATCGTCTGCGTGTTCCTGCTGCTGGCCGCGCTGTACGAGAGCTGGCGGCTGCCGTGGGCGGTGCTCCTCGGCTCGCCGCTGGTGGCGCTGGGCGCCTTCTTCGGCGTCTGGCTGATGGGCTACGACAACAACGTCTACGTGCAGATCGGCCTGGTGATGCTGATCGGCCTGGCGGCGAAGAACGCGATCCTGATCGTCGAATTCGCCAAGGCGAAGCACGAAGGGGGCGCGTCGCTCGAGGAGTCGGCGCTGGAGTCGGCGCGGCTGCGCTTCCGGCCGATCCTGATGACCGCCTTCGCCTTCATCCTCGGCGTCGTGCCGCTGATGCTCGCGACCGGCGCCGGCGCGGGCGCGCAGAACGTGATGGGCACCGGCGTGTTCTGGGGCATGCTGGTCGCCACCGCGCTGGGCGTCTTCATCATTCCGGGCAACTACACGTTCGTCGAGGGACTCGGCCGCCGCAAGCAGGCGGCCGAAGGCGGCGCCCGCCGTGCCCGCAGGCGGAAGGAGCCGACTGAGATGACGCGTCGTCAGACTCTCCTCGCTCTGCGCCGTTGCGCTCATTGCCGCCGGCTGTACCGTCGGTCCCGACTACACGCGGCCGGAGGTCTCGGTTCCGTCGGTCTATCGAGGTGCCGACGCCGCACCGCCGGTCGCCGGCGCGCGCGTCGTTCGGCGATCTCGCGTGGTGGAGCGTCTTTCCGGATCCGGACCTGCAGGCGCTGATCCGCACCGCCCTGGCGCAGAACTACGATCTGCGCATCGCCGTGTCGCGCATCCTGCAGGCGCAGAGCCAGGTCACGATCGCCCGGTCGCAGCGAGTTCCCGACGGTGGACGGCAGCGTCGGTCGCCCCCTACGTCGGCTACACGGGCTCCGACCGGCCCGCCACGTTCCCCGACAACAGCTTCCAGCCGCAGGCCGGGTTCGGCGTCGCGTGGGAGCTGGACTTCTGGGGCAAGTTCCGCCGGAACACCGAGGCCGCGCGGGCCGACCTGCTCGCCACCGAGGACGCCCGCTACGTGGTCATGGCGACGCTGGTCACCCAGGTCGGCGCAAGCCTATCTGACGCTTCGCGCGCTGGACCTCACGCTGGAAATCTCCAGGCGCACCGTGGGCTCGCGGGCGCAGTCCGCTCGACCTCGTGCAGGCCCGGCTGGACGGCGGCGTGGCCGGGGTGCTCGATCTGCGGCAGGCCGAGACGCTGCTATACGGCGCGACGAAGACGATCCCCGAGGTCCAGCGCCAGATCGAGCAGACCGAGAACTTCATCAACGTCCTGCTCGGACAGAATCCGGGCCCGATCAAGCGCGGGCGCCCGCTCGAGCAGCAGATCGCGGCCCCGGCGCTGCCGCCGGGCCTGCCGACGGACCTGCTCACGCGGCGGCCGGACATCCGCAGGGCGGAGCAGCAGCTGATTGCCGCGAACGCGCAGATCGGCGTGGCCAAGGCGCTGCTCTATCCGCCAGGTCACGATTTCCGGATTTGCCGGAGTGGGCGGCGCGACGATCAGCGGCGCGAACTTCGGGCCGTTCGGGATATTCAACGCGCTGCCGGCCATCACCCTGCCCATCTTCAACATGGGCCGCCTGCAGGCCAACGTCGACTACAACGAGGCGCGCGCCCAGGAAGCGGGCCTGCGCTACCAGCAGACGCTGCAGCAGGCGTTGCGCGAAGTGTCGGACGCGCTGGTCGACGTCCGCAAGCGGCAGGAGTTCCGGCAGCAGCAGGAACTGCTGGTCAAGGCGCTGGCGGATGCGAGCCAGGTCGCGAACATGCGCTACGAGGGCGGGGTGTCCAGCTACCTGGAAGTCCTGGACACGGAGCGCCAGCTCTTCGACGCGGAAGTCCAGCTGGTCCAGGCGAAGCGCGACGAGTCGGTGAGCGTGATCCAGCTCTACAAGGCGCTCGGCGGTGGATGGCAGGCCGATCCCCGAACCTTGCCGCGACGGAGTCAACGGCGTTTCGTCGCAATGAATGGCCGACCAGCGGGCTCGTGCGCCGTGACGCGCGAGCAGTGCCATTTCGATGGTGCACGGGATCTTCCCATTAAGCCGGTTCCCTCTACCAGCCAACGATCCGGCGCAATGACTCGATGGAGATGACGATGGCGAAGAAAAGCGCGAAGGCGAAGGACGAGACCAAGGGCATGGAGAAGAAGGGCAGTGGTGTCGCCGCCAAGGCCGCGGCGGACAAGCGCGGTGCTTCGGTGGCCGGCCAGGCGCTCTCCGCCAAGGACTACGACCGCGAGCTCAAGAAGCTGCACGTCGAGCTGGTGAAGCTGCAGCAATGGGTGGTGGCACAAGGGCCTCAAGGTCTGCATCGTCTTCGAGGGCCGGGATGGCGCCGGCAAGGGCGGCACCATCAAGGCGATCACCGAGCGCGTGAGCCCGCGGGTGTTTCGCGTGATCGCGCTGCCTGCGCCGACCGAGCGCGAGAAGACCCAGATGTACGGCCAGCGCTACATGCCGCACTTCCCGGCCGCCGGCGAGATCGTCATCTGGGACCGCAGCTGGTACAACCGCGTCGGCGTCGAGCGTGTGATGGGCTTCTGCACCGAGGAGCAGGCGCGAGGCTTCCTGCAGACGATCCCGATGTTCGAAAAGCTGATGGTCCAGTCGGGGATCATCCTGCTCAAGTACTGGCTCGAAGTGAGCCCCGAGGAACAGACGCGGCGACTCGCGTCGCGCATCGACGACGGCCGCAAGATCTGGAAGCTCTCGCCGATGGACGTGAAGTCCTACGATCGCTGGGACGACTACACCAAGGCGCGCGACGAGATGTTCGCCGCCACCGACACCTCGTGGGCGCCGTGGTTCGTCGCACGATCGGAAGACAAGAAGCGCGTGCGCCTGAACGTGATCAGCCACCTGCTGAAGCACGTGCCGTACAAGGACATCAAGGCCGCGAAGGTCAAGCTGCCCAAGCGCAAGATCGGCCGCTACAAGGCCGCCGACTTTCCGTTCAAGTTCGTGCCGGAACGCTTCTGATCGGGAGCGGGAAGCGCGGGGTGTTCAGTGGAATGACGCTGCACGCCGAGCGCTTGGATAGCCGTCCGATATCCGTCGGTTGTCTGCGGTGCTCAGAACGTCGCGCCGATCGACCCGACAAAGATCTGATCGCTGGAGCCCGGGTTGAACCAGTAGCCGCCGATCGTGACGCGGCCCCAGGTCACCTGCGCGAACGGCCCGCGCTGGATGTCGCGATCACCGCCGTAGACGCGGGTGCGCTGGCCCGCAATCCCGACGCGAAGCCACTCGACCGGCCGCAATCCCAGTTCACTCCAGGCGTACGTGTAACTGTCGGTCCGCTCCGTGCTGTCGCGCACGTATTCGGCCTCGACGTAGAAGTCGACGGGTCCCCAGGCCACGCTCGCCTCCAGCCCGGGCACGAAGGCCGTGTCGTTCCCCAGGCGCCCCCGAGCAGCGGCGTCAATTCCCACGTGACGGCTGTCTCCGCCAGAGAACGTCCAGCCGACGAAGGCCGAACGCGCACCGATCGACTCGTAGTTGTACCTTGCCTCGAGGTGCAGCGGGCCGCGGTCGGCGACCGCGATGCCGAGGTGTAGTTCTCGCCGCCGCGAACGATCGTGGGATACGCAGTGAGCGCGAAGTCCCACGAGGGATTCACGCGGACGGGAAGCGCGGCGCCCGCCGTGGCCGTCGTCACCGGCGAGCTGCCGCCGTGGCCGATGACGGCCGCGAGCGCGGCGATGGTCCACAACGCGGCTTTCATCCGCCGAGCGCGATGATCGCGATCACGAGCGCCGTGCCCAGTCCCGCCATCATGAACCCGACCTTCCAGCTGCCATACCCGGCGTATCGGCCGAGTGCGAGGCCTCCGAAGAACAGCATCGCCAGCGCAACGATGCGCGATACGTTCTTCGCCATTCCGACATCGTCGATCACCGCGAAGGGCAGCACGACGGGAAACGTGGCCGCGACCACGATCAGAAATATCGCCGACGGCAGCGAGCAGGTCGTCCCACTTCAGGGTCGGTCGCGCCGGCACACCGGACAGCGCGATGATCCGCCCGCGGATCGCCTCGACCTCCGCCGACGAAACGAGGCCCGCCACGTCCCGCGACAGCGATTGCTGGATGAGCCTGCGGCCTGTCTCTGCGTCCGGGGCAGCCCGCACGGAGCGAACGAGCGTGAGCGACCTGCCGCGATCCGTGACCGTGCGAACGAGGTACATGACCGCATCGACGAGACCCCAGGCGAGATTGCAGCCGAGTGCCGCGGCGAACATCGACCCGGATGTCCTCGCGCCCGGCGTCCGTCACGGACACGGTGCCCACGAACGTGAGCGCCATGAACAGGCCGAAAAGCAATTCCGACACCCGGTCCACGACATTGAGAACGGGCTCGCGCACCGGTTGCTCGAGCGCATCCTCTTCCTGATTCATTGTCGATTCCCTTGTTTCCCGTATTTCCCTCGTTCCTATCACAACAAGCCCCGCCAATGAGTCGAGCATCAGCGCCAAGCCGTGCGCATCGCGTAACGACACCGCACGCCGGACCAAGGCCGATGGTTTGCACGCGAGGCATCGCTCCCCAATTCCGGACTGTACGGGTGCCGGGAAGTCAAACTACCTGCGCGGCAATGATCGGGGCTGCAGGGACGGCGAACCGGATCAGGCAAACTGGCAGCGTCGACTCAATTGCGCGCACAGGCCTTCGGGAATCGGGTTCAAATCATGGTCCTGATGGCTGGCTTCGTGCTGCTCGTGTTCGTGTACTGCCTGGTGTCGCGACGACTGGAGCGGACCATCGTCACGGCCCCGCTGCTGTTCACGACAGCCGGTGTGGCCACGTCCCTCTGCTGCCGGTTGGACCGCGGAGCTTGTCCTCGACCGGGAGGCTTTCCTTCTGATCGCCGAGATCGGGCCTCGTGTTGACGCTCTTCACCGACGCTTCCCGCATCAGCCTGCGGGCCTGAGAAGGCACCCGCAGCCTCCCGTGCCCGCTTGCTGACCACGGGCATGCTGCTGACCATCCTCCTGGGCGCCGCGAGCGCGATGGTCGTTCTGGGCGGATTGTCATGGTGGGAAGCCGGCATCCTGGCCGCCATCCTGGCACCGACCGACGCCGGCCTGGGCCAGGTGATCGTGAACAGCCCGCGTGTGCCGATGCGGATTCGTCAGGCCCTCAACGTCGAGGCCGGCCTCAACGACGGGCTCTCCGTCCCGTTCCTGATGTTCTTCGTTGCGCTGGCGGTCGCCCAGGAAAGCAGCGCCGGCGCGGGCACGGTGCTGACTCGGTTCCTTGTGGAGCAGCTCGGCTACGGCACGCTGATCGGGCTCGGCGATCGGCCTGGCCGCTGGATGCGCTGCTCGGCCTCGCGCGCCGCAGGCACTGGATGGCCGAATCGCTCGCGCAGCTCGGCGTGGTGGCGATGCCGCTGCTGTGCGTGATCGCGTCCGAGGCCAGCGGGGCGAGCATGTTCATCGCCGCGTTCGTCGCCGGGCTCGCAGTCCAGGCAGGCTTCAGTGAGGTGGGCCGGCACAGCGTCGAGTTCACCGAGAACTGGGGGCAGCTGTTCAACTACTTCGTCTTCTTCCTGTTCGGCCTGCTCGTAGCGCGCGCCTGGGCGCAATTCACACCCGCCGTGCTGCTCTACGCCGTGCTCAGCCTGACCGTGGTACGCATGGTGCCGGTGGCGCTGGCGTTGAGAGGCACCGGCCTGAGCCGGCCGACCGTGCTGTTCATGGGCTGGTTCGGCCCGAGGGGTCTGGCGTCCATCGTGCTCGGATTGATCTACATCGAGCAGCAAGCGAACCTGCCCGGCGAGTCGACGATCCGCCTCGCCGTCATGGCGACGGTGCTGCTCAGCATCGTTGCCCACGGTCTCAGTGCAATGCCAGGAATCGACCTCTACGCGAGAAGCAATCGCGTCGCTCGATGCGACGTCCCCCGAGCTTGCGGCCGTTCCTGACGCGACGTCGGACCGCACGCGCGGCGCCACTCCTGACGCCTGACGAGACGCGCGCGTCAGGCCGCATGCGAGCCCGGCTCGGATGCTGACGCAACTGCATAGCAATCGGGAAAAGACCCTATGAACCAGCATCCGAATTCCGCAGGGGCCGCCCAATCCGGCACCGCAGCGCTACGCTTCGACGTGATCGCCGGACTCACAGCCGCCGCGGTTGTTCTGCCCAAGGCAATGGCCTACGCGACGGTCGCGGGGTTGCCCGTCGCCGTGGGTCTCTATACCGCCTTCATCCCGATGGTGGTCTACGCGCTGCTCGGCACTTCGCGGGCGCTCAGCGTCAGTTCCACCACCACGCTGGCTATCCTCGCCGGCACGCAACTCGGACTGGTCGTGCCGGACGGCGACCCTGCCAAGCTCGTCATGGCAACGGCCACGCTGACCGCGCTGGTCGGCGCCATGCTGGTTGTGGCGAGGCTGCTGAATCTGGGGTTCGTGGCGAACTTCATTTCCACGCCGGTGCTGACGGGCTTCAAGGCGGGGATCGGTCTCGTGATCGTGCTGGACCAGGTACCGAAACTACTGGGCATCCACATCACGAAGCACGGGTTCTTTGCCGATCTCCTGAGCGTCGTGCATCACCTCCCCGAAACCTCGCTGATGACGTTCGCGGTAGCCGTGGCGACGTTCGCGGTACTGATCGGCATGGAGCGGCTGTGGCCGCATTCGCCGGCCCCGCTGGTCGCAGTCGGCGGCGGCATTGCCGCGTCGTGGTTCTTCGGACTGCAGGCAATGGGGGTCTCCACGGTCGGCCTGATTCCGCAGGGATTCCCGTCGCTGACACTGCCGGATCTCGCGCTGATCGAGCAACTGGCGCCGGGCGCGCTCGGAATCGCGCTGATGAGCTTCACCGAAACGATTGCAGCGGGCCGCGCCTTCGCCCGCCCCGACGATCCTCCGATCGACGCGAACCGCGAGCTGATCGCCACGGGTGCGGCCAACCTGGGAGGCGCACTGTTCGGAGCAATGCCGGCGGGAGGTGGCACCTCGCAGACCGCAGTCGTGCGCGCCGCAGGCGGGCGCTCGCAAAAGGCATCGCTGGTAACAGCGGGTACGGCGTTGGCAACGATGCTGTTGCTTGCGCCGGTGCTGGGCCTGATGCCGCACGCGACGCTTGCAGCCGTGGTCATCGTCTACTCGGTCGGGCTGATCCAGCCTGCGGAGTTCCGTGCCATCCGCAATGTGCGCACGATGGAGTTTCGTTGGGCGCTGATCGCCTGTGCGGGCGTTTTGGTTTTCGGCACGCTCAAGGGCATCGTGGTGGCGATCATCGTGTCGATGATCGGCCTAGCGAGCCAGACCGCCCACCCCCGCGTGTCGGTCATCGGACGCAAGCGCGGGGCCGACGTCCTGAGACCGCTGAGCCCCGAACACCCGGACGACGAGACGTTCGAGGGCCTGCTGATCGTGCGGCCGGAGGGGCGCCTGTTCTTCGTCAACGTGCAGTACGTTTCGGATCGGATCCGCGCGCTGGTCACGCAGCAAAAGCCGCGCGTGGTTGCGCTGGACCTGAGCCGGGTGCCCGATATCGAATACTCGGCATTGCAGACGATCCTGGAGGGCGAAAAACGCATGACGGAAAGCGGTACCCTCGTATGGCTGGTGGGGCTCAACCCCGGCGTCCTCGAGGTCGCACGGCACGCCGGGCTCGAGCAGCGGCTGGGCCGCGAGCGCATGCTGTTCAACGCGCGTGCGGCGATCGAACGCTACCAGGCACTGCAGGGGGTGGGCCGCGAGACGGCGCCGAATTCGGCATCCTGATCGAGAAGATTCCAGCGCGCGTGGAAAGCCGCGGAGACGACCGGCCCTCGTGTGTAAGTCGACCTCGCGCGTCTCCGCCCGTGTGCGCTACGGGCCGCCGAGGTGCAGGCGGCAGATGCGAATGGTCCGATCATCAGGATCGGGCGCGACGCTGAACCCGAGGCGGGTGGCAAGCCGCAGCATCGGGTTGTTCTCGGCCAACACGAAGCCCTCCATTTCCGAGAGCCCGCGGTGTTTGGCGGCGTCCATGAGCGCCGTCATGAGCGTGCCACCGAGGCCCGCCCCACCATATTCGGCGGCGACGCTGATTGCGAACTCGCAGTTCGACGCGTTGCTCCCGATCAGGAAGATCGCACTTCCCACGATATCGATCCCGTCGGCCGCCGGGACCGTCGCCACGATCCCGAGCCCGCTTGCCGGGAACGACGAGAGCGCCTTCCGCAATCGGTCCGGATTGGGCTCGCGAACCGTGCGCATGAAGCGCATGTAGCGGGCATCGGGGCTCAGGCGGTCGAACGCCTGCAGAAGCTCGGCCTCGTCCGAAGTTCGCATCGCGCGGACGTGCACGACACGCCCGTCGCGCAAGGTGGCGTCCATGTCGATCAAGCCAGAATCCATCGCGCCCCCCACAGGTCAAAGGACAGTCGAGCCAACACGCCGATCTGCGTGAGGCCGGCCCTCGGTTTCACCGGCTGGAACGTCGGCGGCAAGAACGCGAACCACAAGATCTGGCGCGTTACCTGCATGCACCACGATCTGGTTTTTTTCGATCACCAGACATGTCGGCTCGACGGCGTCGACAACCCCTTCGAGCCAATGGTGTTACCCATGTCTCAGGACGGTGCACTGGCCTTGATGGTGCCGACAGTAGGATTCGAACCCACGACCAACGGTTTACAAAACCGCTGCTCTACCAACTGAGCTATGTCGGCCCGAGGCGATTGTAGCGCTGCGGACCGGCCAGTCCGCGTCGGCGGCAACGCCGCCGCCTATTTGACGACCTGCAAGTGGGAAGGGCGCGGCCGCGGCTTGTCGCCGTTGCCCGCCTTGCCGTTCTTGGCGCCGTCCTCCAGGGACTCGTCGGCCGGCTCGGTCGCTGCGGTGAGCGAAGCGACCGGGTCCTGCGGCACCGCAAAGGCGAAGCCGTAGCCGGTTTCCTTCGCGAACACGCCGGTCACCGCCTGCATCGGCACTGCGACTTCCTGCGATGCGCCGTTGAATCGCGCGGTGAACTGGATCCAGTCGTTGTCGATCGTAAGCTTGCGCGTGGCGCTGGCACTCACGTTCAGCACGATCTCGCCGTTCTTGACGTACGCGGACGGCACGCGCGTCTGCGCGTTGACCCGTACCGCGAGGTAGGGTGTGAGGCCGTTGTCCGCACACCATTCGCAGATTGCGCGGACCAGGTAGGGCTTGGCGGACTGCTCGGACATGCGGCGCAGGATACTACGGCTGGCGGGTCGAGGGTCAAGGGCCGTGCGGCGCCCGGGTGCGCAGGTTGGCGGCGGCGAGCGCCGCGGGGTTCCTCGCCGGGCAGGCGTCCGGGGGATGGTTCGGACGCCGCGCCGTGGCGAGTCCCGGTCGGGCCGCCCCTACTTGCGCATGCCGCGCTCGGCGGAGGTCAGCGCCTCGGAGAATGCAGGGCGCGCGAAAAGCCGCTCGGCGTACTTCATCAGCGGCGCCGCCTGCTTGGGCATCTGGATTCCGTAGTAGTCGAGCCGCCACAGCAGCGGCGTGATCGCCACGTCCAGCATCGAGTATTCCTCGCCCAGCATGTGCTTGTGCTTCGCGAACACCGGTGCGATCTGCATCAGTGCATCGCGCACCTGGTTGCGCGCCCTCTCGGCGTTCTTCTGGTTGTTGCCTTCCAGCGCGTCGATATGGATGAAGAGCTCCTTCTCGAAGCGATGCAGGAAGAGGCGTGCGCGGGCGCGCATCACCGGGTCGGCCGGCATCAGCTGCGGGTGCGGGAAGCGCTCGTCGATGTACTCGTTGATGATGTTCGACTCGTGCAGCACGAGGTCGCGCTCGACCAGCACCGGGACCTGGTTGTACGGATTCATCACCGCGAGGTCCTCGGGCTTGTGGTCCAGGTCGACGTCGATGATCTGGAAGTCCATGCCCTTCTCGTGCAGCACGATGCGGCAGCGCTGGCTGAAGGGGTCGGTCGTGCCGGAATAGAGGGTCATCATGGCGGTATCTCCTCGCGTTGGTCGCGGGCGGCTCTTTGGGCCGTGGGTTCAGGAATTGGGGGCTGAAGGCTGGTTTGGCAACAATTTCGGGCACTTCGCATCGGACCCGACGCAAGCGCGCACCGGATCGTCAGACACCGTGGCGTTCGGTGGGGAGCCGCGCACCGCAAGCGGACCGGCACGCCGCATGCAACAAGTATCGCGACCGGACCGGTGTACCGAAGGGACAAAGCGCGCGAGCGGGCCGGATGCGAGGCGGCCCGCAGCGCGGCGCGAGACAGTACACGAAAGTACGGCGAGCGCCGAGCGAGGACACAACGAAGCAGCCGGTCCGCGCAGCGACTTTGTCAGTGAATGTCCTTCCAGTATTCGCGTTTGAGCCAATATGCAAATACGAACAGCACACCGAGGAACAGCAGCACGATCAGTCCGAGCTGCCCGCGCTTCCCCTTGCCGGGCTCGGCCATGTAGTCCATGTAGTTGACAAGATCGGCGACGAACCCGTCGAACTGGACCGCGGTCATCGTCCCCGGTGTCTCCAGGACCAGCGTCTTCACCGCGTACTTGTCTCCCCGAGCCGGCTCCATCACTGCCACACCCTTGGCGGCGAGAAAGGCCGCCTGCGCCTCCTCGTGGCTCGGATATTCGGTCGTCACCAGCCGGCTGACGCCCGAGAGTTCCCACAGGACGTTGGGCATGCCGACGTTGGGGAACAGCAGGTTGTTCCAGCCCGTTGCCGACGCGTCGTCGCGATAGAACGCCCGGAAGTAGTTGTAGAGCCAGCGGGTGCCGCGCACCCGCACTTCGACCGACAGGTCCGGCGGCGGTGCGCCGAACCATGCCTTGGCGTCCGCCGCGGTCATCGACGTCTGCATCGTGTCGCCAAACTTGGTTGGCAGGTAACTGGTACCGACGCCGGGTATGGTATGGAAGCGGCCGGTCAGGATCAGGTTGTCGATGATCTGCTGCTCGGTCAGCCCGAGGTCGGTCAGCCGGTTGTAGCGCATGTATTTCGCGCTGTGGCAGTTCAGGCAGTAGTTGACGAAGTTGCGCGCGCCGCGCTGCAGCGACGGCGTGTCGTGCAGTTCGGCGGGAAACGGCGCCATTTGGATGTCGGGGCCGCTTGAAGCGAGCGCGGCGCCTGTCGCGAACAGGAGCGCGGCGGCGAACGAGGCGATCTTGTCCATTACCAGGTCACCCTTTCCGGAACGGGCTTGGTCTTGTCGCGCGCCGTGTACCAGGGCATGAGTGCGAAAAAGAGGAAGTAGACGACGGTCAGCACGCGCGCGACCAGCGTTGCCTTGTCCACGCCGCCGATCAGCGGAATCTTGTCGCTGAATTGACCCCAGATCGTTATCGGCACCACGCCGAGGTACCCGAGGATCAGGAAGGAAACCACGAACGCCGCGAGCCAGCCCTTGTACAGGTTCCCGCGATAGCGGATCGACTTGACCCGGCCGCGGTCGAGCCACGGCAGCGCGAAGAAGATCATCACCGCCGCGCCCATCACGATCACACCCCAGACCTGGCTTCCGAGGAACGACGGGACCGCGCGCAGCATCGCGTAGTACGGCGTGAAATACCAGACCGGCGCGATGTGCTCCGGCGTCTTCAGCGGATCGGCGGGGATGAAGTTGTTGGCCTCGAGGAAGTACCCGCCCATCTCTGGCATGAAGAACACGATGATCGAGAACACGGCGAGGAACACGACCACGCCCACGATGTCCTTGATCGAGTAGTACGGATGCGAATAGATCCCGTCGAGCGGCAGTCCCGTCTTCGGATCCTTGGGCTGCTTCTTGATCTCGACGCCGTCGGGGTTGTTGGAGCCCGTCTCGTGCAGCGCCATCAGGTGTGCGGCGACCAGGCCCACCAGCACGAGCGGCAGCGCGATCACGTGGAAAGCGAAGAAGCGGTTGAGCGTGATGTCGCTGATCGTGTAGTCGCCCCGGATCCAGACGCCCAGGTCCTCGCCGATGATCGGCACCGTGGAGAACAGGTTGACGATCACCTGCGCGCCCCAGTAGGACATCTGGCCCCAGGGCAGCAGGTAGCCGAAGAAAGCCTCGCCCATCAGCGAAAGGTAGATCAGACAGCCGAAGATCCAGGTGAGCTCGCGCGGCTTGCGGTAGCTGCCGTACATGAGGCCGCGGAACATGTGCAGGTAGACGACGACGAAGAACATCGAGGCGCCGGTCGAATGCATGTAGCGGATCAGCCAGCCCCACTCGACGTCGCGCATGATGTACTCGACCGACTCGAACGCCTTCTGCGCGTCGGGCTTGTAGTTCATCGTCAGGAAGATGCCCGTGACGATCTGCATCACCAGCACCAGCGCGGCAAGCGAGCCGAAGTAGTACCAGAAGTTGAAATTCTTGGGCGCGATGTACTTGCCCCACTGCGACTCCCAGAGGGCGGTCAGGGGAAAGCGGTCGTCGATCCAGGCGAGAAGTTTGCTCATCGATGGCTACCCGTGTCTGTCGATCACGCCGACTTCGAGTCGTCGCCGATCAGCACCTTGGTGTCGGACAGGTACTTGTGCGGCGGCACGATCAGGTTGGTCGGCGCCGGCACACCCTTGTAGACACGGCCGGCGAGGTCGAATTTCGACTGGTGGCATGGACAGAAGAACCCGCCGAGCCATTCGGGACCGAGGTCCGCGGGCGCGATCTCCTTGCGGAAGGTCGGCGAGCAGCCGAGGTGCGTGCAGATGCCGACCGCGATGAAGATCGCGGGCTTGATCGAGCGGTGTTCGTTCTGGCAGTTCGCCGGCTGGTGATCCACCAGCGACTTCGGGTCGGCGACCACGTTGTCGAGCTTGGGCAGTGAACTGAGCATTTCCGGCGTGCGGTTGATGAGCCAGCACACCTTGCCGCGCCACTCGACGTCGATCTTCTGACCGGGTTCGAGTTTGCTGATGTCGATCTCGACCGGCGCGCCCGCCGCCTTTGCCCGTTCACTGGGCTTGAGCGAAATCAGGAACGGCGCAACGGCGGCCACCGCGCCGATGCCGCCGACCGCACCGGTCGCAGCGATGAGGAAACGACGTTTGGCCGGATTGACGTCCGGCGGAAGGTTGGCCTCGGTTGCCATGCGCGCCCTGGGTCGTGATTGGATGCGGAGGAGGATGCGGGCCGGCCCGCTCGCGCTGCCCGGGGTCGGTCTGCAAAACCTTTGAATTATACGGGATTTGCCCCGTCCGCCGGAAGCCTCGCGAGGAAACGAAGCCTGGAACACCCATGAAATCAGGAGGTTGAGCCGCCAAATTGCATCGCCACGCGTCCCGGGTGACACATCGGCTCACAAAGTCGGCAGCGACCCGGTTGTTGCACCGCGTCTATAATCAATCGCCTACGATCGGACGCCCTCGTGTTGCGCAAGTTCTGGCTGTTGTTCGCTCAAGCGTGCACGCTTTGCCTCGCCGCGCTGTTCGTGGTCGCGACGCTTCGTCCCGACCTGCTGCCACGGCTGTCAGGCAAGGCGTCGAATGTCGTGCTGACGCAGGAGACCACGACCCCCGTGGTCGGCGCCAAGGTGTCCACGTTCGCGGACGCCGCGCGCAAGGCAATGCCCTCGGTCGTCAACGTCTACACGAGCAAGGAAATGCGCTCGCGCAATTCCGTCGTCGACGACGCGCTGCTGCGCCGCTATTTTCCGGACCTCGCGGAACGTGTGCCGGCGAAGCGCGTGACGAGCCTCGGCTCGGGCGTGATCGTCGCGGCGGAGGGCTACGTGCTCACCAACTATCACGTGATCGACGGCGCCGACGACATCCAGCTGGGACTGGCCGACGGCCGCACGCTCGCTGCTCGCGTGGCAGGCGCGGACCCGGAATCCGACATCGCCGTGCTCAAGACGGACACAGGGGGATTGCCCGCGATCACGCTGGGCAACCTCGAGACCGTGCAGGTGGGCGACGAGGTGCTCGCAATCGGCAATCCTTTCGGCTTCGGCAGCACGGTGACGATGGGAATCGTGTCGGCGCTCGGGCGAAACCACCTCGGCATCAATCGCTTCGAGGACTTCATCCAGACGGACGCGGCGATCAATCCGGGCAATTCGGGCGGGGCCCTGGTGGATTCGGCCGGCAACCTGATCGGGATCAACAGCACGATCTACTCGCAGTCGGGCGGGTCCCAGGGCATCGGGTTCGCGATTCCCATTTCGCTCGCCCGCACGGTGCTGCAACAGATCATCGAGACCGGCGAGGTGACGCGCGGCTGGTTCGGCGTCGAGCCGGCGGACGTCAACGACGAGATCGCTCGGGCGCTCTCGCTTGCGCGGGCGGAGGGCGTGCTGATCCGCGGTGTGCAGCGCGGCGGGCCGGCCGAGCGCGCCGGCGTTCAGGTGCGCGATGTCGTGCTCGAGATCCAGGGCAAGCCGACGCGTGACACGCCGTCGCTTCTCGCGCGCATCGCCGAGCTGCCGCCGGGGTCGACCGTCAAGATCGCAGTCTGGCGCGACGGCAAGCCGGTCGAGCTCGACGTCGTGGTCGGCAAGCGGCCGAAGCCGCGGTAGCGGCCGAGCCGGGTAGCGGCGACACGGGCCACCCACGCCGGCAGGCTCTTCGCAAGGAGGCCGCAGCGTGGAGTACGCGGCGAGGGGCTCGCAATGCCCGAGCCCCGCCAAGCTCCGTCGCGACCGTGCGCGGGTTATGCAGAGGTCCCCTCAGGCCGCGCGCCCTTCCTCGGCCTGCGCGTCAGGGTCGGGCACCTGCACGAAGCGCGCGAGGAACACGCCGACTTCGTACAGCACCCAAAGCGGGACCGCCAGCAGCAGCTGCGAAATCACGTCCGGCGGCGTGAAGATCGCGCCGATGACGAACGCGCCGACGATCACGTACGGGCGCGCGGACTTGAGCTTCTCGAGCGGCACGATGCGCAGCCGCACGAGCACGATGACGACGACGGGCGTCTCGAACGTCAGCCCGAATGCGATGAACATCGTCAGCACGAACGAAAGGTACTTGTCGACGTCGGTCATCATCTGCACGCCCGCCGGCGCATAGCCCGCGAAGAAGCCGAACGCGACCGGGAAGACGACGAAGTAGGCGAACGACATCCCGATCAGGAAGAACACGAAGCTCGATACGATCACCGGAACCACGAGCTTCTTCTCGTGCTGGTAGAGCCCCGGGGCGACGAACGCCCAGATCTGCCACAGCACGTACGGCAGCGCGCCAAGGAATGCCGCCATCGCCGTCACCTTGAGCGGCACGAGGAACGTGCCGGTGACGTCCGTCGCGATCATCGTCGCGCCCTGCGGGAGAACCTTGAGCAATGGCGCGGCGAGCAGCGAGTAGATGTCCTTTGCCCAAGGGAACAGGCAAACCAGGATCACGACGATCGCGATGATCGAGCGCAGCAGCCGGTCGCGCAGCTCGATCAGGTGCGAGATGAACGATTCCTGCGCCGATTCGGAAGGCTGCTCGGACATGGTGGCGGGTTCTTCGGGAGCCCGCGTCAGATCTTGTCGAAGCCGGGAAGACTTGCCTGCTGTGGGGCAGCCGCGTGGGCGGCCGCAACCGGCGGCTTGTCGAGCTGCGGCGACGACGCGGGTGGCGGCGACTCCGTGGCGGCACTTGCCGAGGCATTGAGCTCGCTTTCGACAGCGCGGGCCGAAGTCTCGAAGTCATGCGCAGCGGTCTGCACCGAGGTCTCGATCTCGCGGGCCGCCGATTTCACTTCCTGCTGCAGCTTGCGCAGCTCGTCGAGCTCCATCTCGCGACTGATGTCGGCCTTCACGTCGTTCACATACCGCTGCAACCGGCCGAACAGGTGGCCGAGCGTACGCGCGGCCTTCGGCAGCTTCTCGGGTCCGATCACGATCAGCGCCACGACCGCGATGACGACGATTTCCGAGAACCCGATGTCGAACATGCGTTACGGAAGTGGTGGGTTGTCGCCGACGGACGCGGGCGGGCGTGCGGCATCGATCGCCGCGCTCGGCGGACGGAAGGCGTCGACCGCCGCGGCGCCGGACAGCGCTGTCGGTCAGGACTTGGCCGAGGTTTCCTTCTTGACTTCGCCTTCGATCGTGCGGCCGGGGATCTGTTGCGCAGGTGCATCGGCGCTGCGCGTGGCGGCGTCCGCGTCCTCGCTCGCGCCCTTCATCCCCTCCTTGAAGCCCTTGACGGCGCCGCCCAGGTCCTGCCCGATGTTGCGCAGCTTCTTCGTGCCGAAGATCAGCACGACCACGATCAGGACGATCAGCCAGTGCCAGATGCTCAGTGAGCCCATTTCAATCTCCTCGATGTTCCTTGCGGGCGATCATCGGTCCGAGCGAGTCCGGACCGCCGATCACGTGCACGTGGACGTGCATCACTTCCTGCCGGCCGACGCGGCCGGTGTTGACGATGATGCGAAAGCCGTCCGCAGCGCCCTGCTCCTTCGCGAGCCTTCCAGCCAACGTCATGATGCTGCCGAGCGCGGCGGCGTGAGCGGATGTCGTGTCATAAAGCGTCGCCACGTGCGTCTTGGGGATGATCAGCAGGTGCACCGGCGCGATCGGCTTGATATCGTGGAACGCGAGCACCTCGTCGTCCTCGTACACCTTGCGGCTCGGGATCTCGCCGCGCGCGATCTTGCAGAAGATGCAGTTCGGGTCCTGCTCCATCGTCCCTTCCTTCCCGTGTCCCGGGATTCATCGTTTGCGGGCGGCGAGCCGCGCATCGATGGCGGCTGCGAGCACTTCGGGTTCGTCGGTCCCGATCATCACCGGGCGGTCGCGAACGAGCTCAAGCCGGACAACCCAGCGCCCACCGACATTGTAAAGCCAACCCGCCTGCGTCCAATGAATGCCGAAGCCCCACCAGACGCGCGTCCGTGCCACGTCCACCCGCCGGATGTCCTCGAGCGCCACCTCCTTGCGCAGCAGGCCCATCCCGAAGACCGCCAGCACGCGGTCGGCATCGACCGTGACCGTCAGCCGGTAGAACAAT
Source organism: uncultured beta proteobacterium (assembly GCA_963750585.1). Taxonomy (GTDB): domain Bacteria; phylum Pseudomonadota; class Gammaproteobacteria; order Burkholderiales; family Casimicrobiaceae; genus VBCG01. The sequence goes on along the minus strand of CAVVRH010000028.1, from coordinate 36,101 downwards.
ACATAACCGGCACCCAACACCGCGTAGACCGCGGCGATCAGCCACGGTGCGGCCATCATCGTCGACTTCGACAACGACGCGATGACTAACGTTGCAAGCACGAGGCCGAGCACGGTCCCGATCGCGATCCGGGCGCCGAACTGGGTATGGCGATAGGGTTCTCCGGGTGCTCCAACGCCGGCGCGGCCCATGGCGTCGGCTTCGTCCGCGCGCCCGCGCTCGCTCATTGCGTACGGCCCGACAGCGGGCGCACGACGACCGGAGTCATGCAGTGCACGAGCGCGTGCAGCGGCTCACCGCGAGGCCCGCGAGGCCTTCTCGGCAAGCCCGGAGACGCCCTCGCGGCGCGCAAGCTCGGCCAGCACATCATCGGGACCGAGTCCGTGGTGAGCCAGCAGCACGAGGCAATGGAACCAGAGGTCGGCGACCTCGCTCGCGATCCGCGCCGGATCGCCGTCCTTCCCCGCCAGCACGGTCTCGGTCGCTTCCTCTCCGATCTTCTTCAGTATCGCGTCGTCGCCCTTCGCGAAAAGCGAGGCGACATAGGAGCTTGCCGCATCCGCACCCTTGCGCGCCTCGATCGTCGCCGCCACGCGGGACAGTACGCCCGCACCCGTTCCACTGTCAGCCGTCGCCATAGATCGCCTGCGGATCCTTGATCACCGGTTCGACGTCGCGCCAGACGCCATCGTCGAGCCGCCTGAAGAAACAGCGCTCGCGCCCCGTGTGGCACGCGATGCCGCCAACCTGCTCGACCAGGAGCAGGATCGCGTCGCCATCGCAGTCGAGTCGGATCTCGCGCACCCTTTGCGTGTGCCCCGACGATTCGCCCTTGTGCCAAAGGCGCGCGCGTGAGCGCGACCAATAATGCGCTTCGCCGCTCGCTGCCGTGCACGCGAGCGCCTCGCGGTTCATCCAGGCAAGGGTCAGCACCTTGCCGGTGCCGACGTCCTGCGCGATCGCCGGCGCGAGTCCATCGTCGTTCCAGCTTACCTCGGAAAGCCAGTCGCCCGACACGGTCATGGTTGCGCGGTCTCCCTGATCTCGATTCCGGCGGCGCGCATCGCGGCCTTCGCCTGCGCCACCGTGAACTCGCCGTAATGGAAGATCGAAGCGGCCAAGACCGCGTCCGCGCCGCCGATCGCGATTCCCTCGACCAGATGCGCGAGTGTGCCCACGCCGCCGGAGGCGATCACGGGGATGTCGACCGCATCCACGACGGCCCGCGTAAGCTTCAGGTCGAAGCCCGACTTCGCGCCATCGCGGTCCATGCTCGTGAGCAGGATCTCGCCGGCGCCCAGTTCCGCCACCTCGCGCGCCCACTCGATCGCATCGATGCCGGTGGGCGTACGCCCGCCGTGGATATAGACCTGCCATGCGTCAACCGCGTACTGCTTCGCGTCGATGGCCGCAACGATGCATTGCGCGCCGAAGTGCGCGGCCGCCTCGCCGATCAGCTCCGGATGCTTTACGCCCGCGGTATTGATGCTCACCTTGTCCGCGCCCGCGTTGAGCAGCGCGCGAATGTCCTGCACCGAGTTGACGCCGCCCCCCACCGTCAGCGGGATGAACACCTGATCCGCGACCGCCTCGATCATGCCGTAGAGCAGCCCGCGGGTCTCGACGCTCGCGCGGATGTCGAGGAACGCGAGTTCGTCGGCGCCCTGCTCGTCGTAGCGGCGGGCGACCTCGACCGGGTCGCCCGCGTCGCGCAGGTTGACGAAGTTGACGCCCTTGACGACACGGCCGGCGGCAACGTCGAGGCAGGGGATGACGCGTTTGGCGAGCATCAGGTTTCGCGGATTGAAGTATCGGAGGACGGCAGCATTGCAGCTCCCGAGCCGTGGCGGCGGGCCGCGACGAAAGGCAGGAGTCGAACGGTTCGGGTCCGGGGATTCCGCGCGGAGCGCGATGGCCTCATCCTAACCCAGCCGATCGGGACTTGCTCCAGCCGGACTCGGACCGCGGAGCATGCGACAGGCTCTTGTCCGCGGTTCGCTGACTACGCTTCCTTCGAAGCCGCCTTCTGCGCTTCCTTGAAGTCCAGCGTGCCTTCATAGAGCGCGCGCCCGGCGATCGCGCCGACGATGCCGTCGGCCTCGTAGGGAACGAGCGCCTGGACGTCCTCGATCGACGACAGCCCGCCGGAGGCGATCACCGGCGCCTTGACGGCGCGGGCGAGCCGGACCGTCGCCTCGATGTTGATGCCGGTCAGCATGCCGTCGCGGCCGATGTCCGTGTAGACGATCGCCTCGACTCCGTAATCCTCGAACTTCCGGGCGAGGTCGATCACGTCATGACCGGTCATCTTCGACCAGCCGTCCGTCGCCACCCTGCCCTCGCGCGCATCGAGTCCGACGATGATGTGCGCCGGAAAGGCATAGCACGCGTCGTGCAGGAATCCCGGGTTCTTGACGGCCGCGGTGCCGATGATCACGTAGGTGATGCCGTCGTCGAGATAGCGCTCGATGGTGTCGAGGTCGCGAATGCCGCCGCCCAATTGGATCGGAATGTCCTCGCCGATCACGCTCGTGATCTCGCGGATCGCGAGTTCGTTCTTCGGCTTGCCGGCTACCGCGCCGTTGAGATCGACCAGATGCAGCCGTTGCGCGCCCTGTTCGAGCCAGTGCTGCGCCATCGCGGCAGGGTCCTCGGAAAACACGGTCGCGCTGTGCATCTCGCCCTGCCTGAGGCGAACGCAATGTCCGTCCTTGATGTCGATCGCGGGGATGATCTGCATGGCAGCGGAAGAACCGCGTTGGAAATTTCGAATCGGAGTCCTGGAGGTCCGGTCAGTGCCGGCCGTTCCAGGCGACGAAATTGGCGAGGAGCTGCAGTCCGGCGCGGTGGCTTTTTTCCGGATGAAACTGCACGGCAAAGATATTAGCCCGCGCTATCGCGCAAGTAAACGGTGTCGGATAGTCGGCGGTGCCCACGACCATCGCGGGATCGTCGGGCACCGGATGAAAACTGTGCGCAAAATAGAACCGGCTGTCCTGTGGTATGTCGACCCAAAGCGGATGTGCCCTCGCCTGGTGCACGGGGCTCCAGCCCATGTGTGGCACCTTCAGGCGATCGCCCGACGGAGCGTGCATCGCCTCCTCGCGGAAGCGGACAACCCGCCCCGGAATCGCACCAAGGCAGCGCGTAGGCCCTTCCTCGCTTTCACCGAACAGCATCTGCAGGCCGAGACAGATGCCCAGGAATGGCCGGTCGCGCAATACTTCCAGCACGACGGCGCGCAAGCCGCTCTCGTCGAGGCAACGCATGCAGTCCGGCATCGCGCTTTGCCCGGGCAGCACGACGCGTTCGGCCGCGCGGATCACGTTCGGGTCGGCGGACACGACGATTTCGCGTCCAGGAGCGACGTGCACGAGGGCCTTCGCCACCGAGCGCAGGTTTCCCATTCCGTAGTCGACGACGGCGATCATTCTCAGGGGTCAGGAGTCAGGAATCAGGAATCAGGAGACAGAAGTCGGTAATCAGGGCCGCATCGTCGTGTGGGACGGGGCGGGCGCGAACCTTCGCGCGGCGAGCGGCTTCAAACGAACTTGGCAACGGACGGGCTGGCACATCCCTTCGTGACAAGTGGATGCGATAACGGCGCTCGATGCGCCGCCTCGTGCAACGCCGGAGGAACTGACACCTGACCTCTGTCTCCTGATTCCTGACTCCTGAACTACAGCGTCCCCTTCGTCGACGGCACCGCGCCTGCAATGCGCGGATCGCGCTCGACGGCCATGCGCAATGCACGGCCGAACGCCTTGAACGCGGTTTCCGCCTGGTGGTGCGCGTTGTCGCCGCGCACGTTGTCGACGTGCAGCGTCACCAGCGCGTGGTTGACGAAGCCCTGGAAGAACTCGTGCACGAGATCGACGTCGAATGCGCCGACCAGCGGCCGGGCGAACGCCACATGGAACTCGAGACCCGGCCGACCCGAGATGTCGACGACCACGCGCGACAGCGCCTCGTCGAGCGGCACATAGGCGTGGCCGTAGCGGCGGATGCCCTTGCGCTCGCCGAGCGCCTGCGCGAACGCCTGCCCGAGCGTAATGCCGACGTCCTCGACCGTGTGGTGCGCATCGATGTGCAGATCGCCCTTTGCGGCGATCGCGAGATCGAACACGCCGTGGCGCCCGACCTGATCCAGCATGTGGTCGAGGAACGGCACGCCGGTTGCGATCTTGCTCGCGCCGCTGCCATCGAGGTCGAGCTCGACCGAGACCTGCGTCTCCGCGGTATTGCGCGCGACCCGCGCACGGCGCGGCTCGAGGGACGCGGGAGGGACGGCGGGGGCGTTCATGCGTGATGGCTCCGTAGCGCGGCGAGCAGCGCGTCGTTCTCGTAAGGCGTGCCGATCGTCATGCGCAGGCAGTTCGCGAGGAGTGGATGCTGCCCGTGAAGATTCTTCACCAGGATGCCGGCTGCGCGCAATGCCGCGCAGACCGCACCGGCGTCTTGAACGCGCACCAGCACGAAATTCGCATCGCTCGCGAACACCGTCGTGCCGGGCAATCCAGCAAGCGCAGCGGCGAGGCGACTACGTTCCGCGGCGACCGCCGCGACATGCGCTGCGATCGCCTGCCCGGCGGCAAGCACGACCGGCACCACGGCCTGGGTCAGCGAATTGACGTTGTAAGGTGAGCGCACCTTGTCGAACTCCGCCGTCCATGCGGGGTGTGCAACGGCATAGCCAAGCCGGGCACCGGCGAGTCCGACCTTCGACAGCGTGCGCAACAGCACGAGGTTGGGGTAATCGAGTACGCGCGGAAGAAGCGTCATGCCCGCGTAATCCGCATAGGCTTCGTCGACCACGACAATGCCGGTTGCCGCGGCGAGTATGCACTCGATCGTCGCCACGGGGAGCGCACGCCCGGTCGGATTGTTCGGGCTTGCGAGCCAGACGACCGCGGGACGCTCACGCGCCACCGCGGCGAAAAACGCCTCGTCGTCCAGCGCGAAGTCGCTGCGAAGCGGGACCGAGACAAATCGCACCCCGGACTGCATCGCGTAGTTGCGATACATCACGAACGTCGGCTCGGGTGCGATGGCGCACGCGCCGGGAGAGGCGATCGCCGTGGTGATGATCTGGATCAGCTCGTCGGAACCGTTGCCGAGCACGATGCCGGCACGCTCCGGAATCGGCAGCCCGCGCCGGAGCGCGGCCTTGACGGACTCCCCGCCGCCGTCGGGGTAGCGGTTGACGTCCACCCCCGCGACGGCATTGGCGAGCGCGGTGCGCAGCGCCTCGGGCGGACGGTACGGGCTTTCGTTGGCGTGCAGCTCAATGAACCCCGCGGGCTTCGTGGTCGGATAGGCGGCCATCGCGCGCACATCCGCGCGGATCGTCGCGGCAACGCGTGCGGTCACGCCGGCCTCGTCCGCTGCCGGAGCGCTCGCCATCCGTGTCCCGGCCAGTGTCGCCATGTCGCTCACTTTACGTTGCATCGCGAAGCCGTGCTTCCGCCGACCGCGCATGGGCGGTCAGGCCCTCGCCGTGCGCGAGCGTGGAGGCGATGGCCCCGAGTGTCTGCGCACCGTCGCGCGAGATGCGGATGAGGCTCGACCGCTTCTGGAAATCGTAGACGCCGAGCGGCGAGGAGAAGCGGGCCGTGCGCCCGGTCGGCAGCACGTGATTCGGGCCCGCGCAATAATCTCCCAGCGGCTCGGATGCGTAATGGCCGACAAAGATCGCGCCAGCGTGACGTATCCACGGCAGCAGCGCATCGGGATCGGCCACCGCAAGCTCGAGGTGCTCCGGAGCGACACCATTGGCGATCGCGCACGCCTCCTCCAAATCGCGCGTCCTGATCAGCGCGCCGCGGTTTGCAAACGAAGCGGCAATGATGTCGGCGCGAGGCATCTCGCGGAACCAGCGCTGCGCGCTTGCCGCGACCGCGTCGATCAACCTCGTGTCGGGTGTGACGAGCAGCGCCTGCGCAAGCTCGTCATGCTCGGCCTGCGAAAACAGGTCGATTGCGACCCAATCAGGGTTGGCCGTCGAGTCGGCGATCACGAGGATTTCCGATACGCCCGCAACCATGTCGATGCCGACCACGCCGAACACCCGGCGCTTCGCCGCCGCGACGTATGCATTGCCGGGGCCGCAGATCTTGTCCACCGCGGGAATCGTCTGCGTCCCGTAGGCAAGCGCCGCAATGGCCTGCGCGCCCCCGATCGTGAACGCGCGCGATACGCCGGCCACGTGCGCCGCGGCGAGCACGAGCGGATTGCGCACGCCGTCCGGTGTGGGCACCACCATCACGATCTCAGGCACCAGGGCGACATGCGCGGGAATCGCGTTCATCAGCACGGATGAGGGATATGCCGCCTTGCCGCCCGGCACGTAGATGCCGACGCGGTCGAGCGGCGTGACACGCTGCCCGAGCTCGGTGCCGTCCGCCTCGCGGTAGCTCCAGCCGCCGCCCTTCTGCTTCTCGTGGTACGCACGCACGCGAGCGGCGGCGGCGGCAAGCGCATCGCGCTGCGCGGCGGGCAAGCCATCGAACGCCTGCTTCATTTCCGCGCTGCTGATCTCGAGCGACGCCACGCGGGCAGCGCGCAGCCGATCGAACTTCGCCGTGTACTCGAGCACGGCGGCATCGCCACGCGCCCGGACATCGGCGACGATGGCGGCAACCGCCAGGTCGATCGTCGGGTCCTGCGCCGACTCGAACGAGATCAGCCTGTTCAGCTCGTCGTCGAAGCCTGGAGCGGAGCTGTCGAGGCGGCGCAGCGACAGCGTGCTCATCGTGGCACCGACTCCGCGGCCGCGGCGCCGGCGACCGCGCGACCGATCGCCTCCAGCAACGGGCGGACCAGATCGCGCTTCAACTTCAGCGCCGCAGGATTCACGATCAGTCGCGACGTGATCGGCATGATCTCCTCGACGGCGACGAGATCGTTCGCCTTCAGCGTGTTGCCGGTCGACACGAGGTCGACGATGGCGTCGGCCAGTCCAACCAAGGGCGCGAGTTCCATGGACCCGTACAGCTTGATCAAGTCCACGTGCATACCCTTTGCGGCGAAATGCTCGCGCGCGGTGCGCACGTACTTGGAGGCGACCCGGATGCGCGCGCCGCGCTGGACCATCGCGGGCCAGTCGACGCCGCGCCGCGTCGCCACCACGAGGCGGCAACGCCCGATGCCGAGATCGAGCGGCTGGTAGAGCCCGTCGCCACCGTGCTCGAGCAGCACGTCCTTGCCGGCCACACCCAGGTCCGCCGCGCCGTACTGCACGTAGGTCGGCACGTCCTGCGCACGCAGGATCACGAGCGACACGTCGCGACGACCCGTCGGCAGGATCAGCTTTCGCGAGGTTTCCGGATCCTCGGCCGGCACGATGCCGGCGGCCGCGAGCAGCGGCAGGGTTTCCGCGAGGATACGGCCCTTGGACAGGGCGATGGCGATGCCGGGCACAAGCAGGGTAGCCAAAAAGAAACGATTCTAGCGCAGCGGACCTTCCCGGCCGCCCGTCAGCGCTCGCTACTGCCGCGCGGTGGCGGCATCCGGCGGTTGCAAGCCGGCGTGCGTCGCGCGCCACGGATTGATATCCACGCCGCCACGCCGCGTGAAACGGGCCAGCACGCGAAGCTCGGACGGCCCGCATGCGCGCATCAGATCCACAAAGATGCGCTCCACGCAATGCTCGTGGAATCCGGCATGGTGACGGTAGGCGATGAGGTAGCCGAACAACGCAGCGCGGTCCAGCGCGCTGCCGGTGTACCCGATCTGCACGTCGGCGTAGTCGGGTTGCCCGGTGACCGGACACACCGAGCGGAACAGCCGCGTGGTCAGCGTCTCTCGCACGATCGAGCCACTCGCCCGCAGCAGTGCGGCATCCGGCGCGTCGGCGACTGCGGGCAGCAAGCACGCGTCGATCGACTCGCCGCTCAGCTCCGCACGCGCCGGCCAGTCCTGCGGTGCGCAAAGCTCCACTGTGACCGCCCCGCCAACCGCGGAGCCGAGGTCGCGCATCAACGTCTGCGCGACTGCGGCGCGGTCCGCAAGACGTGTGCCGTTCAACGCCGTCAGGTAGAGCTTCACCGACTTCGACTCGACGATTCGAGGCGTGTCGCACGGCACGTCGAAGCGGGCGATCGCAACCTGCGGCTTGCCCGCCGCATCGAGCCACGACAGCTCCCACGCCGTCCACTGGTCGCTGCCATGGAACGGCGGCGCATCGGCAATGCCCAGCGACTCGCGCTGCGGCGCCCGCTCGACCGGATAGAGCAGGTCCGGATCGTAGGCGTCCGAGTAGTGTGTCGCCTTGCCGAGCGGCGAGTCGGGAATCGAGCCCATGGTGTCAGCGCACCGTCACCCCTTGCCCGAGCCGATGCGCCGGATTCTTGCGCCCAGCGCCGAAAGCTTCCCTTCGATACGCTCGTAGCCACGATCGAGATGGTAGATGCGGTCGATGGTCGTTTCGCCATCGGCGATCAGGCCCGCAATGACCAGGCACGCGGAGGCGCGCAGATCGGTGGCCATCACGTTTGCACCCGTGAGCGTTGTCACGCCGCGCACGATTGCGGTACTGCCTTCCACCTCGATGTCCGCGCCGAGGCGCAGGAGTTCCTGGACGTGCATCATCCGGTTCTCGAAGATCGTCTCGGTGATGACCGACGTGCCTTCCGCGCGCGTGGCGAGCGCCATCATCTGTGCCTGCATGTCGGTTGGATAACCCGGGTAGGGCGCCGTGCGAAGATTGACCGCACGCAGCGCGCCGGTCCGCTTGAGCCGGATCGCATCGTCCTGGACCTCCACCACGGCGCCCGCCTCGCGCAGTTTCTCGATCACCGCGTCGAGCGAGCCCGCTTGCGCACCACGCAGCAGGACGTCACCGCCGGCAGCCGCCGCGGCAGCGAGAAATGTCCCTGTCTCGATTCGGTCGGGCATGATCGCGTGCTTCGCGCCGGCGAGCTCCGCGACACCTTCGATGACGATCCGGTCGGTTCCGGCACCGCTGACGCGCGCTCCCATCGCAACGAGGCAATTCGCCAGGTCGACGATCTCCGGCTCCCTCGCCGCGTTCTCGAGAACGGTCGTGCCCTCCGCAAGCGTGGCCGCCATCAGCAGGTTCTCGGTCCCGGTGACCGTCTGCAGGTCGAACACGATGTGCGCGCCGGAGAGGCGTTTCGTCCGGGCGTTGATGTATCCGTGCGTGAGGTCGATTTCCGCGCCCATCGCCTGCAGGCCCTTGATGTGCTGGTCGACGGGCCGAAGCCCGATCGCACAACCACCGGGCAGCGACACCCGGGCCTCGCCGGCCCGCGCGAGCAATGGTCCGAGCGCCAGGATCGACGCACGCATTGTCTTCACGAGCTCGTAGGGCGCAAGCGGCCAGTCGATCCGCGCCGCGTCGAGCGTCACCTGGCCCGGCTGCGAGCGGTCGAGCCCGACGCCCATCTGCGAGAGCAGCGACTGCATCGTGCGCACGTCGTTGAGCTGCGGGACATTGGTGAGCGTGAGCGGCTCGCGAGTCAGCAGCGAGGCGCACAGAATGGGCAACGCCGCGTTCTTCGCGCCGGAAATGTCGACCGCGCCGGCGAGCGGGCGGCCACCCTCGATGACCAGCTTGTCCATGGTTGGCGGGCGCCCAAGGGGCGCCGATGGCTTCAGGTGCGGAAACGATGGTGGCTGGGCGAGCGCGGCGTTGTGGAGGCATTGCGTGTCCATGCCGACAGCATCGCGGTCGAAGCGGGACCACGGCAAGCGGATGGCGGGGAAGCGCGCGGGCGAATTCGGGCAAATTGCGGACAACGGAGGGCAACAGCGGCCCCGGGGTGCCGCGGGGCCGGGATGTCCCCGTGTGCCGGGACATTCATTGCTGCTGGCGCTGCGACCATTCGGCAGGCGTGAGCGTCACCATCGACAACGCATGGACCTCCTCGCGCATCCGGTCGCCGAGCGCGGCGTAGACCAGCTGATGGCGGCGCACCCGCGACAGTCCGTCGAATGCCGCCGTGACGATCAGTGCCTCGAAATGATGGCCGTCGCCCTGTACCTCGAGGACATCGCAGGCCAGGCCTGTCGCGATCGAGTCATGCACGGATTGCGGTGTGACCATGCGGCAAATCCCTCAGTTGCGGAGCTTCCACCCGCGCGCAAGCAGCGCGAGCGTGAGCGCCGTCAGTGCGGCCGCGAAGCCGCCGACGATCAGCAGCGAAAGTTCCGGTACCACATCCGACAGTCCGAAAAAGCCGTAGCGGAAGCCGTCGATCATGTAGAAGAACGGATTCACATGCGATAGCGCCTGCCAGAACGGCGGCAGCGAGTGGATCGAGTAGAACACACCCGAAAGGAACGTGAGCGGCACGATGACGAAATTCTGGAATGCCGCGAGCTGGTCGAACTTTTCCGCCCAGATGCCGGCGATCAGGCCCAGCGTGCCGAGAATCGCACTGCCGAGGAGAGCGAAAGCGAGCGCCCACAGCGGATGCGGCATCGCAAGCAGCGCCGGTGCGAAAAAGAGCGTGACCGCGAAAACGCCCAGTCCGACGACGAGCCCGCGCACCATCGCCCCGGCGATGTAGGCGGCGAAGATCTCCAGCGGCGAGAGCGGCGTCAGCAGCACGAAGATCAGGTTGCCGGTGATTTTCGACTGGATGAGCGAAGACGACGAGTTGGCGAACGCGTTCTGCAGTACCGACATCATCACGAGCCCGGGCACGAGGAATGCCGTATAGGAAACCTTGCCGCCGAACACCGATACGTTCGACTCGAGCACGTGCGAGAAGATCAGCAGGTAGAGAAGCGAGGTCAGCACCGGCGCCGCGATCGTCTGGAAGCTTACCTTCCAGAAGCGCAGCAGTTCCTTGTAGAGCAACGTGGGCCAGCCGCTGCCCTCGCCCGCGAGGACGGTGGCGTTCGCGGCAGCCGGGGTCGGCGGTCGGTTCATGCGACGCGCTCCGGCACTCGCGCCTCGCTCATGATGCGCAGGAACACGTGCTCCAGATCCGTCTCGGCAAGCGACAACTCGTCGATTGCGACGCGCTCTTCGCGCAGTGCGCGCAGCAGCTGCTCGAGATCGGCATAGTCGGCGAGCCCAATGTGGTGGAAGCCGCCCTCCTCGCGCAGCACCTTGCCCGCAAACGCGACGGGCACGCGTGACGCCGCGAGCTTGACGGTGAGTCCCGCAAAGCGCGACAGCAGGTTGCGCGTGGTGTCGAGCGCCACGACCCGTCCCGCCTTCAGCATCGCGATGCGGCCGCAAAGCGCCTCGGCCTCCTCGAGGTAGTGCGTCGTGAGGATGATCGTATGCCCGTCGCGGTTCAGCTGGCGGATGAACGCCCAGAGGCTTTGCCTCAGCTCCACGTCCACTCCAGCGGTCGGCTCGTCCAGCACGATCACCGGCGGCTTGTGCACAAGCGCCTGCCCCACCAGCACGCGCCGCTTCATGCCACCCGACAGCGAACGCATGTTGGCGTTCGCCTTGCCGGAGAGACCCAGGTGCTCGAGGATCTCGTCGATCCACGGCCCGGCGTTGCGAAGCCCGAAGTAGCCGGCCTGGATCGAGAGCGTCTCGCGCACGCTGAAGAACGGATCGAACACCAGCTCCTGCGGCACGACCCCCAGCAGGCGCCGCGCGGTCGCGTACGCGGTGACGACGTCGTGGCCCATCACGCGCGCGTGGCCGCGGTCGGCGCGCACGAGCCCGGCAAGAACGGATATCAAAGTCGTCTTGCCGGCTCCGTTCGGCCCGAGCAGCCCGAAGAACTCGCCCTGCGCCACGGCAAGGTCGATACCCGCGAGCGCCTGCACGCTGCCGAAGCGGCGCGCGACATCGACGATCTCTACCGCGGGAATCATGGGCGGGCAGCGGAAGCGTAACCGGCGGGCGACACGCCCGCGCGCTCAGGCAGCAATCAGGTCGTCGATGCCGTAGACGCGGGCGAGCGAGGTCAACGTTTCCGGCAGACCTTCGACGTGCAGCTTGCACCGTTCCGCCGTCGCGCGGCGCTTGAGCGCGAGCAGCACCGCGAGCGCCGAGGAGTCCGCCGCGGCAAGCCCGGTGAACGCCACGCGGCCGCCCTTCGGCAGCGCGAGCTCGCGGCTCGCCTTCAGCACCGCAGCGGCGTTTTCGAACGTGAGCGCGCCGGAGTAGACCCAGCGCGTCCCGTCCTCGGCCAGCGCAAAGCCCACGCCTTCGGCCGGCGCGGGCGAAGCGAATGGATTGTTCATTTGACGCCAGAACCCTTGTTCTTGTCGGCGAGCACCTTGATCAGGCCGTCCACGCCGCCCGACTTGATCTGCTCGCTGAACTCGTCGCGATAGTTGGTCACGAGCGACACGCCGCCGACGATCACGTCGTATGCCTTCCAGCCTGCGACCGTCTTGCCCATCCCGTAATCGATCTGCACCGGCGACTGCCCGCTGCGCACCACCTCCGTTCGCACGGTGACATCGGTTGCACCGGCATCCATGCGCACGGGCTTGATGTCGATGGTCTGGTCGCGGTATTGCGTCAGCGTACCCGAGTAGGTGCGCACCAGCAGCGTGCGGAACTGGTCGATCAGCTGCTTCCTCTGCTCCGGCGTCGCGCGGTTCCAGTTGCGGCCCATCGCGAGCGACGTCATCCGCTCGAAGTCGAAGTTCGGCAGGAGCTTGGTCTCGATCACCTCGCGCACGCGTGCGGGATCGCCTGCCTGGATCTTCGGGTCGGCCTTGATGGTGGCGATCACGTCCTGCGTGACGCGCTTGACCAGCGCGTCGGGCGCCTCCTGCGCGATGGCTGCCGACGCGAGCAGCGCGGGCAGAAGGGCCAGGACGAGAGCGCGGAGCATGCGGAACGTCATTGTCATTCGTCGTCTTTTTCCGGCGGCGGCTTGCCGTCGTAGGTGAGGTAGGCCCGCCGCTGCAGATAGGAGCGACGGATGAACGAGTACTTGTCGATTGCCGCCTGATCGACGAGCTTCTGCCCCTCGAGCGCCTGCGCTTCGAGATCCACGGCGCCGACACCGTACAGGATGTTGCGGGTTGGGACATCCGGGATGTAGCCCACCGGGCCGAGGTAGAGGCGCACGAGCCAGCCCGTGCCGTCGCGCACGGTGGTCGGCCCCCACAATGGCACGAACAGGAACGGCCCCTGCGGGAAACCCCAGACGCCGAACGTCTGCCCGAAATCCTCGTCGCCGCGCGGAATGCCGGCCTCGCTCGCGAAATCGATCAGTCCGCCGATCCCCCACATCGTGTTCAGCATGACGCGGCCGAGATCGTGCCCGGCCTTGTCGGGCTTGCCCTGCAACAGCCCGTTGATCGCCGAGAACAGATCGTCGATGTTGTTGAACACATTGCTGATCGGCTGGCGGATCACGTAGGGCACGTAGTCCACATAGGCCTGCGTCGCAGGCCGGATCACGTTGTCCTGGATCGGCTGGTGAATCGCGAACATCGCGCGGTTCCACGGCTCGATCGGATCGTCGCTGCGAGCCGAACCGCTGGTCGTCGCACAACCCGTGGCGAACAATGCCGCCCCGACAATCGCCACGCGGCCACGCCATCTGGTCGAGGCACGGTTCATTTGGAAGGTCCCGAGGCAGCCTTGTCGAACAGGAACTGGCCGATAAGCTTTTCCAGCACGAGAGCCGACTGGGTCTTCTGGATCCGCCCGCCTTCCGCGAGCGTCTGCACATCGCCGCCCGCGTCGAGCCCGATGTAGACCTCGCCAAGCAAGCCGGACGTCAGGATCGACGCGATCGTGTCGCGCGTGAACTCATAGCCCTGATCGATCTTCATCGTGACCACCGCCTCGTACGTCTTGGCATCGAGGCGCACGCGCTCCACGCGCCCCACGACCACGCCCGCAGCCTTGACCGGTGCCTTCAACTTGAGTCCGCCGACGTTGTCGAAGCGCGCCTCCAGCCGATAGCCCGGCGCGTTGGAAAGCGTGACCAGATTGCCGACCTTGAGCGAAAGGAACAGCAGGGCGCCAACGCCGAGCGTCACGAAAATGCCGACCCAGAGGTCGATGGTGGCACGGTTCATACGCGGTAGCTCCCCCAGCCTTGCTTCGCGACGCGCATCAGTTGATGCCGCGGAACATGAACACGGTCAGCATGAAGTCCGCCGCGAGGATCGCGAGCGACGACTCGACGACGGTGCGCGTGGTGGCGCTCGACACACCCTCTGCCGTCGGCTGCGCGTCATAGCCTTCGAACACCGCGATCAGGCTCACGATCACCCCGAAAACGAAGCTCTTGATGACGCCGTTGACGATGTCCTGGCGGAAATCGACGGCCGCCTGCATATTGCCCCAGAATGCCCCGTTGTCGATGCCGATCAGCCGGACGCCCACCAGGTAGGCGCCGAACACGCCCAACGTCGAGAACAGCGCCGCGAGCAGCGGCATCGAGATCACGCCGCCCCAGAAGCGGGGCGCAACGACGCGAGCCAGCGGGTCGACCGCCATCATCTCCATCGCCGACAACTGCTCCGTCGCCTTCATCAGGCCGATTTCCGCCGTGATGGCGCTGCCGGCGCGGCTCGCAAACAGCAGACCAGCGACCACCGGTCCGAGTTCCCGGACGAGCGACAGCGCGACCAGGATGCCCAGCGAGTCGTCGGCACCGTACCGGTTCAGCACGTCGTAGCCCTGTAGCGCCAGCACCATGCCGACGAACAGGCCGGACACCAGGATGATGATGAGCGACAGGACCCCCGAGAAGTAGATTTCGCGCAACGTGAGCTGCAGCCGCCGCACCGCCGCGCCCGAATGCGCGATCACCGCGACCGCGAACCGCGCGGCAAACCCCAGCCGGCTGATCATGTTGAGCGTGCCCGCGCCCACCCGGCGAAGCCCGCGTGTCAGCACGTCAGCGGGCACGGCCGAACTCCTCGGCGAGCGGGCGGGCGGCATAGTGGAACGGCACCGGTCCATCGGGCTGCCCGTCGACGAACTGCCGCACGAACCGGTCGCGCGAGGCGCGAACCTGCTCGGCAGTCCCCTCGGCGACGATCTTCCCCTCCGACACGAAGTACAGGTAGTCGACGATCTTGAGCGACTCGTAGACGTCGTGGGTGACGACGACCGACGTGATGCCGAGCGCATCGTTCATGCGGCGGATCAGCTGGCCGACGACACCGAGGGAAATGGGGTCGAGGCCCGCGAACGGCTCGTCGTACATCACGAGCATCGGGTCGAGCGCCACGGCGCGGGCAAGCGCCACCCGACGCGCCATGCCACCCGACAGCTCCGAGGGTTGCAGCGACGCGGTGCCGCGCAATCCCACGGCGTTGAGCTTCATCAGCACGAGGTCGTGGATCAGCTCCGCGGGGAGGTCCGTATGCTCTCGCAGCGGGAACGCAATGTTCTCGAACACCGACAGGTCGGTGAAAAGCGCGCCGAACTGGAACAGCATGCCGATCTTGCGCCGCATCGCATACAGCCCCTCGCGGTCGAGATCCGCCACCGATTGCCCGCCCACCAGCACGCGCCCCGACGTGGGACGAAGCTGCCCGCCGATCAGGCGGAGGATCGTGGTCTTGCCGCAGCCTGATCCGCCCATGATCGCCACCACCTTGCCACGCGGGATGCGCATCGTGATGCTCTTCAGCACCGGACGCCGCGGGACGTAGCCGTACGACACGTGGTCGAGCTCGACGGCGTTGGCGCAACATGGATCGAGGGACGCCACGGCGCGCGGCGTGTGGGAAGTCATGGGAGCAGGCACGGATAGGGGAGGGCAATTGTAGCCGCGCGGCCACAGCCCTCGCAATGACCCGCGGTCAGTTATTCTTGGGCGGCGCCTGCGGCACCTTGCGGGTCCTTCAGCCCCCGAGCAGTCGAGCCTCGGCCACCGACAGCTCGGTCGGTCGGCCGAGCAGGATGACCACGTCGCCACTCTCGAAGCGCCAATCGGACTCCGGAGCGCGCGAAGGTATGCCCTTGCGGCGAACACCGGTCACTTCGACCAGACCTTTGAGCTCGAGCTCGGCAAGCGAGCGCCCGACGGCCGCTGCGCGCTCCGAGAGATGCACCGAATGAAGCCGCGGCTGCAGGTTGTCCGCGGCGTCAGCCGCATCCGTCGCGCCGTGGAAGAACCCGCGGAACAGGCCGTAGCGCTCCTCGCGGATCGCCCGGATCTGTTTCAGCACCCGATTGAGCGGCACCCCCATCGCGAGCAGCGAAGTCGAGGCGAGCATCATGCTGCCCTCCAGCACTTCGGGCACGACCTCGGTGGCGCCGGCCTTCAGCAACGCTTCCAGATCGCTGTCGTCCAAGGTCCGCACGATCACCGGAAGGTCGGGGCGCAGCTCGTGCACATGATGCAGGACCTTGAGCGCAGAGCGCGTATCGGCGTAGGTGATGGCGACCGCCTTCGCCTTGGTGAGGCCGGCCGCGACCAGTGTCTCGCGGCGTCCGGCATCGCCGTACACGACGCTCGACCCGTCGCCTGCGGCCTCGCGCACGCGCTGCGGATCGTTGTCGAGGGCGACGTAGGGGATCGACTCACGGTCGAGCAGCCGCGCGAGGTTCTGCCCGCTTCGGCCATAGCCGCAGATGACGACGTGCTCCTGCCGCGCCATCGCGCGCGAGGCGATTCGCGTCAGCTGCGCGGCGCGCGCGAGCCAGTCGTTCGCGGTGAGCCTGCGCACGATCGGCTCCGCGAACTGGATGACGAGCGGCGCCAGCAGCATCGACAGCACCATCGCGGCCAGTACCACCTGCGTCAATTCACGCGTGAGGACTTCGCCCTGCGCCGCCAGCGCCAACATCACGAGCGCCAGCTCGCCGGCCTGACCGAGGTAGAAGCCGGTGCGCAGTGCCGAGGCGAGCGGCGCGCCGAAGACGCGGGCAAGCGCGACGATCAGCGCAAGCTTGAACGCGACCGGCACGAGCAGGAGCAGCACCACCCACGCCCAATGACGCACGACCACACCGAGGTCGAGCGACATACCGACGGTGATGAAGAACAGTCCCAGCAGCACGTCGCGGAAGGGCTTGATGTCCTCCTCGACCTGATAACGGTACTCGGTCTCCGAGATCAGCATGCCGGCGAGGAACGCGCCCAGTGCGAGCGACAGGCCGGCCAGCTCGGTCAGCGCGGCGAGGCCAAGCGTGACGAACAGCACGTTCAACACGAACAGCTCGGAAGAGCGCTGCCGCGCGATGACGTGGAACCACGCGCGCATCGGCTTCTGACCGAAGCCCAGGATCAGCGTGAGCGCCACCGCTGCCTTGAAGGCCGCGAGCCCGAGCGCAACGGCGAGCGCCCCGTCCCTGCGCGCGAGCGCCGGGATCACGATCAGGAATGCAACGACCGCGAGGTCCTGGAACAGCAGGATCGCCATGACATCGCGGCCGTGCGGCGTGCCGAGCTCCATGCGCTCCGCCAGCATCTTGGAGACGATCGCTGTGGAGCTCATCGCCAGCGCACCGCCCAGCACGAGCCCTGCCTGCCAGCCGTAGCCGAACAGCGGGACGACGATCGCACCCGCGGCGGTCGTCACCGCAACCTGCGTGAGGCCCAGCCCGAATACCGCGCGGCGCATCGCGCGAAGCTGCGCAAGGCTGAACTCCAGCCCCAGCGAGAACATCAGGAAGACGATGCCGAACTCGGCGAGGTAGCGCGTGCCCGAATCGTCAGCCACGACACCCAGCGCGCGCGGGCCCACGGCGAGCCCGACCAGCAGGTAGCCCAAGATCGGCGGAAGCCGCGCAAGACGACAGACGACGACCACCACGACGGATGCGGCGAGCAGGACGAGAATCGTTTGCAGCGTCGCAGGCATGAGCGCGGGCGTCGGCGTTACGAACTGAATCTAGCACGGAACGCGCGGCGAACGGCGGCAGCCGCACGCGTATACTTCCCGCCGTGAACCACGTCGTCGCCGGGACCGCGGGAGCCGCGGTCGATGCGCATGTGCGCGTCGACCCGGCACGCGTGATTTCACTTGCGCGCGACGTGCTCGCGACGGAAGCCCGCGCAATCGATGCACTCTCCGCCCGCCTTTCCGGCGCCTTCGTAACCGCAGTCGAGTTGATGCTCCGCTGCCGCGGCCGCGTGGTCGTATCCGGCATCGGCAAGTCCGGGCACATCGCCCGCAAGCTCGCTGCCACTCTCGCTTCCACCGGCACGCCGGCCTTCTTCGTGCATCCAGCGGAAGCCGGCCACGGCGACCTCGGCATGATCACGCCCGACGACATCGTGATCATGCTTTCGAACTCGGGCGAGACGGACGAGCTCGTACTGCTCACGTCCCCGCTCAAGCGCCAGGGTGCCACGCTGATCGCGATCACCGGCAACGAGCAGTCTTCGCTCGCGCAGGCGGCAGACATCCACCTCGATGCCGCGGTCGACACCGAGGCGTGCCCGCTCGGGCTCGCGCCGACAGCCTCCACCACCGCGGCGCTCGCGCTCGGCGATGCGCTTGCGCTCGCGCTGCTCGACGCTCGCGGGTTCTCCGCCGATGATTTCGCGCGCGCGCATCCGGGCGGCTCGCTCGGGCGTCGGCTGCTTACGAAGGTCGCCGACATCATGCGTACCGGCGCGCAGCTGCCCGTCATCCCGCTCAACGCCACGCTCGCGGAAGCGTTGGTGGAGATGAGCGGCAAGGGCATGGGCATGACGGTGGTCGTCGATTCCGAGCGCCGCGTCGCCGGCATCTTCACCGACGGCGACCTGCGCCGCTGCCTCGACCGCGGCAGCGACATTCGCGCCGCACGCGTCGCCGACCTGATGACGCGCACTCCGCGCGAGATCGACGGCGACCGACTCGCGATCGACTGCGTCGAGCGGATGGAATCGCCGCCCAAGGTGATGCAGCTGCTCGTCGTCGATGCCGAGCGGCGGCTGGTAGGTGCCGTGCACATGCACGACCTCTTCCGTGCGCGGGTCGTTTGATGGAGAAGGATCTCGTCGCCCGTGCCGCGCGCGTGCGCCTGCTCACCTGCGACGTGGATGGCGTACTCACCGACGGCCGCATTTACGTGGACGATCACGGCCACGAGTTCAAGGCCTACTCGGCGCTCGACGGCCAGGGAATCAAGATGCTGCAGCGCGCCGACATCGTCGTCGCCTGGATCACCGGCAGCGGCGCCCCGTCGGTGAGGCATCGCGCGCTGCATCTCGGCGTGACCCATGTGCTGACCGGCCTCGACCACAAGCATGAAGCATGGGAAGCGCTGCGCCACTCGCTCGGGTTCGCGCCGGAGGCCTGCGCGCACATCGGCGATGACCTGCCGGACCTGCCGCTGTTCGCCGGCTGCGGGTTCGCGGTCACCGTGCCGCACGCGCCGGACACCGTGAAGCGCCACGCGCACTACGTCACAAGGCGCGATGGCGGCAGCGGCGCGGTACGCGAGCTCGCGGAACTCCTTCTCACGGCCCAGGGTCGGCTCGCCGAGATCGAGGGCCACGCCGGAGCGATTTCGGCCTAGCGATGCACCGCGGACCATCTCCACTCGACCGGCTCGTCTCGTGGTCGCCCGTGCTGCTGCTGGGCAGCCTCGCCGCGCTCGCCTACTGGCTCGACGCGCAGATCCAGCCACAGGTCCCGCGCGACGGCACCGCGCGACACGATCCCGACATCATCGTCGAGAACTTCCGCGCGGTGAACCTGGACGAAAATGGCCGTCCGCTGCAGGTTCTGCAGGCCCGCGAGGCACGTCACTATCCCGACGACGGCTCGACCGCATTCAAGGAGCCGCGGCTCGAGCTCACCTATGCCGGAAGGCCGCGCTTCGTCGTGTCCGCGACTGCGGGACGCATGTCCGGCGACCGCGAGAACGCCTACTTCGAAGGCAACGTACGCGCGGTGCGCGACGCCGACAAGGGACCGGACGGCCGAATGACCGGTCCGATCACCTTGACGACCGAGTACCTGCACGTGATGCCGAAGGAGGACAAGGCCCAAACCGACCGTGCGGTGACGATCGAGGAGCCGCGTGGAATAATCCGCGCGTCCGGCCTCGTCCTGAACGACCGCGACAAGACGGTCAAGCTGCGCGGTAACGTGCGCGGCACCATCGAACCCGAGAAACTCCCGAAGTGATCCCGACATCGCCTGCCGCCATTGCCTTTCGCGCCCTCCTCGTCCTCATGCTCATGGCCGCCGCCACGGCAGCGCACGCCGAGCAGGGCGATCGGGAGAAGCCGATCAATTTCTCCGCCGATGTCGGCGACGTGAACTACCAGACCAAGGCCGGCAACCTGACGGGCAATGTGGTCATCACCCAGGGCACGCTCACGATTCGCGCGGACCGCATGACGTTCAAGCAGAACCCGGACAATTCGCTGTCGGTCACCGCCTTCGGCAACCCCGTCGCGTTCCGGCAGAAGCGTGACAAGTTGGACGAGTACTACGAGGGCTACGCGCAGCGGGTCGAGTACGACGGACAGAAGCAGCTGGTCGAGCTATTCGACCGCGCGTTGCTGAAGCGTGGTGAAGACGAGATCCGCAGCAACTACGTCTCCTACAACACGGCGACCGAGTACTTCAAGGCCGAAGGCCGCCCGGACACGCCGAGCGCACCGGCCGACAGCGGACCGGGCGCGCGCGTGCGCGGCGTCTTCCAGCCCAAGGGCGAATCCCTACCGGGTCAGCCGGGCAAGGGAGGTCCGACCAAGGCGGACACCGCGAAGGACAAGGCGAAAGCGCCGCCGAAGTCGGCCGAGCCGTTGCCGTTGCAGCCGTCCGGAGAGCTTGGCACGCCGGCTGCGAAATGATCGCTTGCCGGCCATGAGCAACCTGTCGACCGCGCATTTGCGCAAGCGCTACAAGGCGCGCACCGTCGTGCAGGACGTTTCGCTCGATGTGGCCAGCGGCGAAGTCGTCGGCCTGCTCGGTCCGAACGGCGCGGGCAAGACCACGTGCTTCTACATGATCGTCGGCCTCACGGCCTCCGACGGTGGCCGCATCGAGCTCGACGGAGAAGACCTGTCGCGCCTGCCGATCCACCAGCGCGCCCGGCGCGGGCTCTCTTACCTGCCGCAGGAAGCGTCGATCTTCCGCAAGCTCACGGTTGCCGAGAACGTGCGGGCGATCCTCGAGTTGCAGGACATCGACGCCGACAAGCTCGCAAACCGGCTGGACGCGCTGCTCGAGGATCTTTCCATCTCGCACCTCGCGGACGCGCCCGCCGCGTCGCTGTCCGGTGGCGAGAGACGGCGCTGCGAAATCGCACGCGCGCTCGCAACCAAGCCGCGCTTCATTCTGCTGGACGAGCCGTTCGCGGGCGTGGACCCGATCGCCGTGCTGGACATCCAGCGCATCATCGGCTTCCTGAAAGAGCGCGGGATCGGCGTGCTGATCACCGACCATAACGTACGGGAAACGTTGGGCATTTGCGACCGCGCCTACATCATCAACGAAGGCTCGGTGCTCGCATCCGGCGCACCGGACGAGATTGTCTATAATGAAGCCGTCCGCAAGGTCTACCTGGGCGAGCACTTCCGCCTGTGACGACGCTGCTTCCGCGCCGCCTTCCCGTTCGGCGCATCGCGCACCGAGCGAGTGACGCAAGGATGCGGCTTAGAGGCGATCGCGTCGACATGTGCGGCCCCAGGATCAGCCCGTGAAGCAGACCCTACAGCTCAAGCTCTCCCAGCACCTCACGCTCACGCCGCAGCTGCAGCAGTCGATCCGTCTGCTGCAACTATCGACGATCGAGCTGAACCAGGAGGTCGAGCGCATCCTTCAGGAGAATCCGCTTCTCGAGAAGGAGGAGAACGAGGGCGAGGACGAGCCGCCAATCGAGGTGCCCTTCGCCGCCGTGACCCGGGGCGAGGGCGAGTCCGAGACGCGGACGAGCAGCGGTGACGACGAGGCGGCCGAGCAGCGCCCGGCCGACGCCCCCGACTCGACCGACGCTCCGGACGTGGCCGACTACGCGGACTACAGCAGCGGCGACAGCGACTGGGGTGGCGGTGGTTCGAACGCCGATGACGACGAGTTCTATCCTCAGCAGGTCGCGACCAGCACGCTGCGCGACCATCTGCGCGAGCAGCTCGCGCTGCTCAACCTGCCGCTGCGGGACCGCCAGATCGTCGCCGCGCTCATCGACGCGCTGGACGAGGACGGCTACCTGACGTCCCCGCTCGAGGAGATCGCGGAGCTCTTTCCTGAGGAGCTCGGGATCGAACCCGAGGAACTGTCCATCGCGCTCAAGTATCTGCAGAGCTTCGAACCCGCCGGCGTCGGGGCGCGCGGCTGCGCCGAATGTCTTGCACTGCAGTTGAAGACGCTGCCCGAGGGTACGCCATGGCGCGCGGAATCGCTCAAGGTCGTCGACGGCAACCTGACGCTCCTCGCGAACCGCGACTTCACCAAGCTCAAACGGCTTCTCCATTGCGACGACAATGGCGTGCGGGGCGTGCGCGAACTGATCCGCAGCCTCAACCCGCGTCCGGGCTCGTCGTTCGCGAAGACCGAGGCGAACTATGTCGTGCCCGACGTCGTCGTGCGCAAGGTGCGCGGGCAGTGGGTCGCCACGCTCAACGAAGCGGCCATGCCCAAGCTGCGGCTCAACCGCATCTACGCCGACATCCTGACGCGCAATCGCGACGCCTCCAATCAGCAGCTTGCCGCGCAGTTGCAGGAGGCGAAATGGCTGATCCGCAACGTTCAGCAGCGCTTCGAGACCATCCTGCGAGTCGCGCAGGCGATCGTCGAACGGCAACGGCGCTTCCTCGATCACGGCGAGGTCGCGATGCGCCCGATGGTGCTGCGCGAGATAGCCGACATGCTGAGCCTGCACGAATCGACGATCTCGCGGGTGACCACCCAGAAGTACATGTTGACGCCCCGCGGCACGTTCGAGCTGAAGTACTTCTTCGGCAGCCACGTCGCGACCGACACCGGGGGCGCAGCGTCGGCCACGGCAATCCGCGCGCTGATCAAGCAGCTGATCGGCGCCGAGGATCCGAAGGCGCCCCTGACCGACAGCCGGATCGCGGATGTGCTGGGCGAACAGGGCATCATTGTCGCCAGGCGCACGATCGCCAAGTACCGGGAGGCGCTGCAGATTCCCCCCGTCAACCTGCGCAAGTCACTGTAGCCGGCGCGGATTTCACCTTGTACCGGAACGAACCCGCCACGCCGGTGCCGATTGCGGCAGGCCTGCCCAACGCGGCAGGAGCGCGGCATTCGCAGCCTTTCCGCCCGGTGTTCGGCACGCCGCTTGCACGTTTGCCGTTGCCTTCCTCAAGGAGTGCTCGATGAATCTGACCCTCACCGGCCATCACCTCGACATCACGCCCGCGATCCGCGCCTATGTCCTCTCCAAGCTCGACCGCGTCACGCGTCATTTCGACCACGTGATCGACGTCAACGTCGTGCTGTCGGTGAACAAGCTCCAGCAGAAGGTCGAGGCCAACCTCCACGTGCGTGGAAAGGACATTCACGCGGAAAGCATTGATCCGGACATGTACGCGGCGATTGACGCACTTGCGGACAAGCTCGACCGCCAGGTGCTGAAGCACAAGGAAATGCGCATGGCCCACCGTCACGAGGGGGGAACGGTCAAGCGCAATGGGGAGGCGCCGGCCTCCGGGCCGTCCGGTACCGAGTGAGGGGCGTATAATCGCCGCCGCCCCCGGTGTGCCATCCGCACCCGGGTGCGAGACGGCCGCTCGGCCCGACGGACCCCGCCACATTTGCCGCATGAACCAGATCGCCGAGCTGCTCCCGGGCAGCAACGTCGTGCTCGACCTCGAGGCGGACTCGAAACCGCGTCTTTTCGACGCGGTCGGCGGCCTTTTCGAAGCGGATGCCGAACTGGCGCGGGCGACGGTGGTCGCAAGCCTGGCCGCCCGCGAAAAGCTTGGCTCGACCGGTCTCGGGCAGGGAGTGGCCATCCCGCACGGGCGCATCCGGGGCCTGAAGCAAGCGCGCGGCGCGTTCGTGCGACTTGCGCGGCCGATCCCGTTCGAAGCGCCGGATGGAAAACCGGTCTCGCAGGTGTTCGTCCTGCTCGTTCCGGAGCACGCCACCGACCAGCATCTGCAGCTCCTTTCGGAGCTCGCCCAGATGTTCAGCGAGCGCACCTTCCGGGAGCGCCTCGCCGCAGCCGGATCCTCGGGTGACGTGCTCGCGCTGATCCGCGACTGGGCGCCGGCAGCCTGAAGCACCCGGGCACGCCGGATCCGCGATGCGCCAAGTCAGCGTCGAGCGCCTGTACGCCGACAATCGCGAGCGCCTGGGCCTCGCCTGGCTCGCCGGCCGGCAGGGTGGCAGCCGCGTGCTGACCGGTGAGCAGGGGATGAAGCCGACCATCGGACAGGTCGGCCACATGAACTTCATCCATCCCTTCCGCGTACAGATCCTCGGCGCAGCGGAGACGGCCTATCTGCGCAGCATTTCGCCGGACGAGGTGAAGGGCGTGATCGCACGGCTCTTCACGCCTGACCTCGTCGCGACGATCGTCGCCAATGCCGAGTCCGTGCCGAGGGAGCTGCTCGACCAGTGCAACACGCACCACGTCGCGCTCTTCACCTCGAGCCAGCCGTCACCGCACATGGTGGACATGCTGCGGCTCTATCTCGCGCGCACGCTCGCCGAATCGGCGACGCTGCACGGGGTGTTCCTCGACGTGCTCGAGATGGGTGTGCTCATCACCGGCGCATCGGCGATCGGCAAGAGCGAGCTCGCGCTCGAATTGATCTCGCGCGGCAACGGGCTCGTCGCCGATGACATCGTCGAGCTTTACCGCATCTCGCCCGATACCGTCGAAGGACGGTGCCCCGCCGTGCTCAAGGACTTCCTCGAGGTGCGCGGCATCGGCATCCTGAACATCCGCACGATATTCGGCGAGACCGCAATCCGTCCGCGCAAACTGCTGCGCCTGATCGTCCACCTCGAGGACCACAGCCACGAGACGTTCAGCGAACTCGATCGCCTGAAGGTCGACGCGACCTATCAGGAAGTGCTCGGCGTGCCGATCCGCAAGGTCACGATTCCCGTCGCCGCCGGCCGCAACCTGGCCGTGCTCGTCGAAGCGGCGGTGCGCAACTTCGTGCTGAACCAACGAGGCATCGACAGCACCAAGGAGTTTATCGAGCGGCAACAGAAGCTGATGGACGATGGGGTCGGCTGAGCAGTTGCCAGGGCTCAGAAGTCAGAGGACAGTAATCGGATGCGCCACGTCCCGCGCGCCGGCTCATCGAGCGCCGTTGCGAACGTCTGCACAAATGGGAAAAGAACTTGGCGCGACGAATGTGATTGCTTAGGTAGCGGCTTGTTCAGTAACAGATTGATCGCCTCTATTGTGCCCCTCTGCGTCGACCACTCACCGGCGCTCGATGCGCCGCCAGCAGAAACTCGACGCATCTGACTCCCGTCCTCTGACTCCTGACTACCGAAATGGATCTCGTCCTCATCAGCGGCCTCTCGGGGTCCGGCAAGAGCGTGGCCCTGACCGCGCTCGACGACTCCGGCTACTACGCGGTCAACAACCTGCCGTTGGCGCTGCTCGTCGAGACCGCCGCTTACTTCGCACGGGCGGGGCAGCAGCGCGTCGCTGTCGCCCTCGACGTCAAGACGGAACCCTCGCTCAAGTCGCTCGAGGACGCGATCGCGGCGATAAAGCACAATGGGTCCTCCACCGTTCGTTTCGTCTACCTCGACACCAAGACGGAAACGCTCGTCAACCGCTTCTCGGAAACGCGGCGGCGCCACCCGTTCTCCGCTGAGGATCGCACCCTCACCGAGGCAATCGAGTACGAGCGGGCGCTGCTCGCCCCGCTGCGCGGACTCGGGTTCACGCTCGACACGAGCGACCTGCCCGCAGCAGCGCTGCGCAACTGGATCAAGGACTTCGTGAGCCTCGACCCGTCGCGACTCACCCTGCTCTTCGAGTCGTTCGGTTTCAAGAACGGCGTTCCGCTCGACGCCGACCTGGTGTTCGACGTTCGCTGCCTGCCCAATCCACATTACGAACCGGACCTTGCGCCGCTCACCGGCCGCGACGGCCCGGTCATCGACTTCCTCGAGAGCACGCCCGAGGTCGAACGCATGTACGGCGACATCTATCACTTCGTGGCGAGCTGGCTGCCGGACTATGCGCGGGACAACCGCAACTACCTCACGGTCGCCATTGGCTGCACCGGCGGACGCCATCGTTCCGTGTATCTGGTCGAGCGCCTCGCACGCGTGTTCTCCGGCCGCTATCAGGTGGTCAGGCGGCACCGGGAGTTTGGCGAGGAGTTGCTGGCGACGGTGACAAAGGCGGAGGACGCGCAGTCCGGCACACCGACCCGCTGACGCAGCGGAGGCGCTGCGCACCCGCTGCTACAATCGCGCGATGTCGGCACCGCGCACGATCACGCTTGCATTCACCGGCGCGTCCGGAATGCCGTTCGGATTGCGCCTGCTCGACTGCCTGATCGCCGCAGGTTCGCGCGTCTTCCTGCTCTATTCCCCGGCAGCGCAGGTGGTGGCGAAACAGGAGTGCGCTCTCGTGCTGCCGGCACAGCCTCGCGAAGCCGAGCGCCTGCTTTCGGAGCGCTATCGCGCGAGCGCCGGCCAGCTTCTCGTCTTCGGCCGCGAGGACTGGATGGCGCCGGTCGCGTCGGGGTCCAATCCCGCCGATGCAATGGCCGTGTGTCCCTGCAGCATGGGCGCGCTGGGCGCGATTGCGGGAGGCCTCGCCGACAACCTCATCGAGCGTGCGGCGGACGTGATGCTGAAGGAGCGACGGCCGCTCGTGCTCGTGCCCCGCGAGACGCCGCTGTCCACGATCCACCTCGAGAACATGCTCAAGCTCGCGCGCGCCGGGGCGGTGATCCTTCCGCCGGCTCCAGGCTTCTATGTGCACCCGCGGACCGTCGAGGACATCGTCGACTTCGTGGTTGCGCGCGTGCTCGATCAGCTTGGCATCGCACATGCGCTGACCGAGCGATGGGGCGACGAGCGGCTCGTACCACCTTCCGCGTCGGTCTGATGTTCACGTTCCTGCGCAATCAAAGGGGCCGCGACGACACGACCCTTCCGCTCTTCCCGCTGCATGCCGTGCTCTTTCCAGGCGGGCTGCTTCCGCTCAAGGTCTTCGAGCAGCGATACGTCGAGTTGACCACGCAGTGCCTCAAGGAAGACCGCCCCTTCGGCGTTTGCCTGCTGACGCGCGGCGAGGAGGTCGCATCGGCCGGAAGCGGCGAACCCGAGTTCGCGAAGGTGGGCACGCTCGCGCGGATCACCGCCTGCGACGTGCCGGAGACGGGCATCCTGCATGTCGCGACCAAAGGGGAAACGCGCTTCCAGGTGCACGGCCACGAGATCGCGAAGAACGGTCTCGTGATTGCGAAGGTCGCCGCGATTGCGCCGGAACCACCGGTGCGGCTCACGGCGCAACAGGCGCCGCTCGCGCGTCTGCTCGAACTCCTCGCAGCGCGTGTCGGCCCGCAGAACTTCCCTGCGGACGGCGACTACGACGACTCGTCCTGGGTCGGCTATCGGCTTGCGGAGTTGCTGCCGCTGCCACTCACCATCAAGCAGAGCATGCTCGAGATCAACGATGCGGGCGTGCGGCTTCAGGTGCTGCAACGGTTCCTGATCCAGCAGCAACTGCTGTGAGCGGCGCACCGACGCCCGGGGACGCGTGGTGGTGACGACGCGGTCGAGGCGAGCGTTCGCGATCGCCGCACCTCGCGTCGGCCGCGACATGCACGCGACAGGTATAATTTCCCTTTTCGAATCAACGCGGCACCGGAGTCAACATGGCCGGCCACAGCAAGTGGGCGAACATCAAGCACAAGAAGGCCGCAACCGATGCGAAGCGCGGCAAGATCTTCACGCGCCTCATCAAGGAAATCACGGTCTCGTCGCGGCTGGGCGGCCCCGATCCCGGCTCCAATCCGCGCCTTCGCCTCGCGGCGGACAAGGCGCGGGAGCAGAACATGCCGAAGGACACGATCGACAATGCGATCAAGCGTGGATCGGGTCAGCTTGACGGGGTCGACTACGAGGAGATCCGCTACGAGGGCTACGGGATCGGCGGCGCCGCGGTGATCGTCGATTGCATGACCGACAACCGCACGCGTACGGTCGCCGATGTGCGCCACGCATTCGCCAAACATGGTGGCAACCTGGGCACCGATGGCTCGGTGGCGTTCCTGTTCAAGCACTGCGGCCAGATCGTGTTCGCGCCGGGCACCGACGAGAACAAGGTGATGGAGGCAGCGGTCGAGGCCGGCGCCGAGGACGTGATCAGCAACGACGACGGCAGCATCGAGGTGATCACCGGCCCGCACGATTTCGTCGCTGATCAGGGACGCTCTGGCCAGGGCAGGATTCGCGCCCGAGTTCGCCGAAGTGACGATGAAGCCCAATACCGAGGTCGAGTTCTCCGGAGAGGATGCGCAACGCATGCAGAAGCTGCTGGATGCGCTCGAATCGCTCGACGACGTGCAGGACATCTACACGACGGCGGTGATGCAGGACCAGGCGTGAGGCCTGACGTGATACTCATCGCAACTCCGGC
Source organism: uncultured beta proteobacterium (assembly GCA_963750585.1). Lineage (GTDB taxonomy): Bacteria > Pseudomonadota > Gammaproteobacteria > Burkholderiales > Casimicrobiaceae > VBCG01. Next base: position 7,687 of record CAVVRH010000028.1, on the reverse strand, counting down.
ACGGGACTGCCACCACGTCACCCGCCACCTCGGCGCAGGGAGCGGCGAAGCGACCGTCGGGGTGGACCTCGACCGCGAATCGCCGGGCCGTGGCGGCGTTATGCTCGAGGCCTGCGCGAGTGGTACGGCGGTCCTCGACGAAATCGATCGCGCGTGACCGTCCGCCGCATCCTCGGCATCGATCCGGGCCTTCGGGTGACGGGATACGGGCTGCTGGAAGCACACGGCGCGAAGCTCCTGTACGTGACGAGCGGCTGCATCCGGACGGGCACCGGCGCACTGCCGACACGGCTCGGAATCATTGCCCGCGACCTCGCCCATCTGATTGCAGAACTGCGTCCTTCCGAGGTCGCCGTGGAAAAGGTCTTCGTCAACGTTAATCCGAATTCGACGTTGCTGCTCGGGCAGGCGCGCGGCGCCGCGATTGCGGCGGCCGTACTGGCCGGACTGCCGGTAGCCGAATACACGGCCGGCCAGGTGAAGCAGGCAGTTGTCGGCGGCGGGCGAGCGCAAAAGGCGCAGGTCCAATCGATGGTGACGCGACTTCTCACGTTGCCCGGCGAACCGCAGGCCGATGCCGCCGACGCGCTTGCCGCGGCGATCTGCCATGCGCATGCCTCGACGGGCGTGGGCACGCTTGCCCGCGGCCGCTATCGGGTACGCGCGGGCAGGCTGCTCTCCGTCTGAGTCCCGCCGCGCGATGACACAGCGTCCTACACGCCGTCCGCGGGCGGTGATCCTCGACATGGACGGGCTGATGCTCGACACCGAGCGGTTGGCGCTGCTCGCGTGGCAGGAAGCTTCGGCCGCACTCGACCTCGCGTTCGACCCGCGTGTCGCGCAACGCATGATCGGGCGCAACAACAGCGATTCCCGCGCGCTGATCCTTGCGCATCACGGTGAAGGATTCCCGATCGATACGCTGATGGCCGCCGCCGGCGAAGCCTACGAGGCGATCGTCGCACGCGAGGGCATCGCATTGAAGCAGGGGTTGATCGACCTGCTCGATTGGCTTGACCGCGAGCAGATCGCGAAGGCGGTGGCGACGTCGACACGGCGCTCGCGCGCGCTCGCAAAACTGCAGAAGACCGGTCTGCTGCCGCGCTTCGGCACCCTGGTCGGCGGCGACGAGATCGCGCGCGGCAAGCCGGCCCCCGACATCTTTCTCGCGGCTGCGGCACGGCTGGCGCTCGACGTCGATGCCTGCATCGTGCTCGAGGATTCCGAGCCCGGCGTGCGGGCGGCGCTCGCAGCCGGCATTGCACCGATCATGGTGCCGGACCTGCATCCGCCTTCTTCCGACCTGCTTGCGCTCGCGCCGCTCGTGCTGGCCTCGCTCGACGACGTGCGAGCGCACCTCGAGGCGCTTCCGGCGTGAGCGAACGATGTCAGCGCGCCGAACGATCGTGCGATACTTGCACGGAGTCCCGCGCAACCTTCCACCAAACCTTCCGATGATCGGCCGCCTGATCGGCACCCTGCTCGAAAAGAACCCGCCACAGATCCTGCTCGACGTGCAGGGCGTGGGCTACGAGGTGGATGTGCCGATGAGCACGTTCTACAACCTGCCCGCGATGGGGGAGCGCGTAGTCCTGTACACGCACCTCGTCGTGCGCGAGGACGCGCACCTGCTGTTCGGGTTCGGCAGCGAAAGCGAGCGGCGCGCGTTCCGGCAGCTGACCAGGATCAGCGGCATCGGTGCTCGCACGGCGCTCTCCGTGCTGTCGGGCCTTTCGGTCGCCGAACTCGCGCAGGCGGTGACGCTGCAGGAATCCGGGCGGCTGACCAAGGTCCCGGGCATCGGCAAGAAGACTGCCGAGCGCATCCTGCTCGAACTCCGGGACAAGCTCGGCGCGGAGCTCACGACCGCCGTCGGGGTCAGCCGTCCCGCACCGGTGTCCTCCGACGTTCTGAACGCGCTGATCGCACTCGGCTACAGCGACAAGGAGGCGGTCGCGGCGGTGAAGCAGGCGGTCGCGCGCTTTCGGCGCGCCCACGCGCGCGAGATCGATTTCCAGCGCTTCGTGCAGTTCGAGCTCGATCGCCAGCTCGGCGCCGCTGCGGCAGCCGCTGCGCGCGCTGGCATGGCGATCGGCCTCTACCCCGACCTCGCGCTCGGGAGCGCCCGCGGCGGCGCGGAGACCTGGGCTCAGCCGGGACTCTTTGCCGAGGCCGCGAGCCTCGGCGCTCCGCCGGACGACTTCAGCCCGCAGGGCCAGGACTGGGCGATTCCGCCGCTCGATCCGCTGCGGCTGCGGGAGCAGGGCTTTGCCTTCTTTCGACAGCTGCTGCGCGCGGCCTTCGCACACGCGGGCGCGCTGCGCATCGACCACGTGCTCGGCGTATTCCGGCTCTATTGGATCCCGCGCGGCCGACCGGCTTCGGAGGGCGCCTACGTGCGCCAGCCCGCCCGCGAGCTGCTCGCGATCCTCGCGCAGGAGAGCGCGCGGCAGGGCGCGCTGGTGGTGGGCGAGGATCTCGGCACCGTGCCGCCCGGCACGCAGGCGAGGCTCGCGCGCCACGGAATCCTCTCGTCGCGTGTGCTCTATTTCGAGCGCCAGGCGGGCGGCTTCCGCCCCTCGCGCAGCTATTCGCGGCGCGCGCTCGCGACGGCGAACACGCACGATCTGGTGCCGCTCGCGGGCTTCGCGTCGGGCCGCGATCTCGTGCTGAGACGACGTGCGGGAGCGATTCCCAGCGAGCGAGCGCTGCGAACGGCGCTCGCCGAACGCGCGGCGAGCGCCCGCTGCCCTCGCGCGGCGTCTCGTCGCCGAGGGGCTGCTGCGCGACGAGCAGCCGGACGCGACGTGCGCTCGCCGTGGCCGCTGCGGGCTTTCTCGCGCGCACCCCCTGCCCGCTCGTCGCGCTCTCCCTCGATGACGCCGTCGGGGAGACCGAGCCCGTGAACCTTCCCGGTGTCGGGCCGCAGGCGCATGCGAGCTGGACCCGGCGCATGTCGCTCTCGCTGGAAGAGCTGTCGGCCCACCCGGGCCTGAAAGCGTGCTGCGCGGCGCTGCGCCAGCAGCGCAGTCGGAGCCTCCGGCGCAGCACGCGTTGAACTGCGGGCGCGGGCGGGGCAGAATCCCGCGCTTCCGCGTTGGGGGTTGCATGGTCGCGCCGGTCGTCGCCTACTTCTCGATGGAGATCGCACTCGAATCGGGCCTGCCGACCTACGCCGGCGGGCTCGGCGTGCTGGCCGGCGACACGCTGCGGTCGTGCGCCGACCTGGGGCTCGCGCTGTGCGCCGTCACGCTCGTCCACCGCCAGGGCTACTTCCAGCAGGGCTCGCGCCCGACGGCGAGCAGCGCGAGCGGCCGGACCGGTGGAGCCCGGAAGACCGCCTCGAGGCGCTCTCGCCGCGCGTCGCGGTCGACGATGGGGGCGACGTCGGTGCAAGCTGCGCGCGTGGGGCTACCGGATCGCGAGCGAGCGCGGCACCGAGATCCCGGTCTATCTGCTCGACGCGGATCTGCCCGAGAACGCCGCCGAGCACCGTCGACTGACCGACCGGCCTCTACGGCGGCGACGACGCCTATCGGCTCGGCCAGGAGATCGTGCTCGGGGTCGGCGGCGTGCGCATGCTGCGCGCGCTCGGGCAGGTGAGCATCGATCGCTTCCACCTGAACGAAGGGCATGCAGCGCTGGCGATTCCCGAGCTGATCGAGGAGCTCGGCGTTCCGCCGCACGACGAGTGCGAGAACACCGCTCGAGCGAGTCGCGCAGCCGCTGCATCTTCACGACCCACACACCGGTGCCGGCGGGCCACGACCGATTTCCGAGCGAGCTGTGCGAAGCCCCTGGTCGGCAAGCGCATCGCCGCGCGGCTCGCCGAGCTCGGAGTCGAAGACGAGCTCAACCTCACCCAGGTTGCGCTCGCCGGCTCGCGCTTCGTGAACGGCGTCGCGATGCGACACGGTGAGGTGTCGCGCGGCATGTTCCCGGGCTATCCGATCCGCTCGATCACCAACGGCGTGCACCTCGGCACCTGGGCGGCGCCGTCGTTTCGCGCGCTGTTCGACCATCACATCCCCCACTGGCGCAGCGATGCGTTTGCGCTGCGGCATGCCACCGCGATCGCGCTCGACGAGATCGGCGCGGCGCACGCCGCGGCGAAGCGCCGACTGCTCGAAACCGTGCGCGACCGCGCCGGGCGCGCGCTCGACCCGAACGCTCTGACACTCGGCTTCGGCCGGCGCGCGACCGCCTACAAGCGCGCCGACCTCGTGCTGAGCGACCTCGCCGCGCTGCGCCGGATCCGCGCCGAGCGCCGGTCCGCTCCAGCTCGTGTTCGGGGGCAAGGCGCACCCGAACGACGCCGAGGGCAGGCGGATCATCCACGAGATCCACCGGATGGCGCACAAGGCGGGTGACGACCTGCCCGATCGTCTTCCTGCCCGGATACGACATGGACGTTCTGCGCGCGCTGGTCGCCGGCTGCGACGTGTGGCTCAACACCCCGCATGCCGCCGCTCGAAGCGTCGGGGACCAGCGGCATGAAGGCGGCCGTGAACGGCGTGCCGAGCCTCAGCATGCTCGACGGCTGGTGGGTGGAGGGATGCGTCGAGAACGTCACGGGCTGGGCGATCGGCAACGCGCGGCGCGCAGGTGCGTCCCGCCGACGAGCGCGACCGGCTCCACGCGCGGCGCCTCTACGAGAAGCTCGAGTCGGTGGTGGCGCCGTGCTTCTACGCGAGCCGGAGCACTTCCTCGGTATCATGCGCCACGCGATCGCGCTCAACGCGTCGCACTTCAACACGCAGCGGATGATGCTCCAGTACCTGTTCGAGGCCTACGTGGAGCACGGGGAGGATTGCCGATGAGAAAGCCGTGGCTCCAGCTGGCCGGCGCTGCCGCCCTGCTGTGCGTCGCGGCGCAAGCCAGCGCCGCGCTGGTGACCGTCTCGATCGCGAACCAGACCGCCATCACCGCCTCCAATCTGGCCGCCGCCGTCGGCGCGCAGAACGGCAATTTCGACTCGAGCGACGGGCGCGTCGGGTAAATCGCCGGGCCTGGTCGGCTCGCTCTCGACGCTGGGCTTCAACGCCGTAGCGGATCAGGCCACGGGCGAAGTCGGTCTGCGCTGGGGCATCGAAGCCGATCACTGCCTCGGCGCGGGAGGCTGCGGCGGCAGCGACCACTTCGGTGGATGCCACGGCCGACCTGGTGCTCGTGATCACCGTGGCCCCCCGGGTGGCGGCCTGGGAGATCCAACTCGGTGTCCAGAGCTTCGGGAACGTCAACGGCGTGGTCGACGGAGGAACGTTGCCCGCGTGCACGTCGGTGGCGAGTGCGCCGATTCTCGACGTCACGGCCACGAACGGCGCGGTCGTTTCGCTGAATTTCTTGAGCGGCGCCCACCTCTCCGTCTCCGATTCGGGGGATTGCACGCAAGACGCCGACTGGTTCAAGGACGAGGACGCGGGGATCACGGTTTCGGGCACGGGCGGCGGCAGCTTCGAGGTGCACATCTCGCAGCGTGCCAGTGTGCGCAGCGTGCGCCAGACCGACCTGTTTGCCGTCAAGAACGGCTCGGACACCTGCTTCCGCGCGGGCATGGATCCGGGCGAAGGCATCTCCTTCTTCGACGCCTGCGCCTATCCCGGTCTCGCAGATTCCAACGGCAACCGCGACGGCGATTTGATCCTGGGCGACGAGCCCAACGACGGCGGAATCTGGCTCAGCGACCGCGTGACCGGCGCCGCGATCGAGCTGACCGCGTTGACGTTCGTGCCGCCGAGCGTACCGGCCCTCTCGCACCCGGGCTGGGCGACGCTCGCGTTTGCGCTGCTGATGGCGGGGCTTCTGGGCGGAACCTGATCGGGCGGAACCTGATCGGGCGGGATTCGAACGCGCTCCGCCCATCCGGCACGCGAGCCTAGGTGTTCTTCAGCTCGATCAGGATCTCGTGGTACGTCTTCTTTCCGACGTTGAGGGCCCACTCGTGCCGCCCTTCGGGACGCGGACGGTGTTGCCCGCGGCGGGAACCTTGCCGACGAAGAAGTCCATGGGGCTGCCCTTGGGCGGAATGCCTGCGACGAGGTCGCCGGAATCGATCACCAGGTAGTACTCGTGCTCGTGGTGATGCAGATCCGAGTGCTCGCCGGGCGCGAGCTTCATCTCCCAGATCCGCACGTTCTCGTCCTCGAAGAGCACGTGGTTCGCGACTTTTCCGATCTTGTCCCCCGCGTGCTGCGTACGGAACTTCTCCAACCGCTCCCGCATTTCCGGGGTGATCGCGACGAACTCGGGGGCGCTGTGGCGCATGAGGCTTCTCCCAGGTGGCAGGGTTGGAGCCGCAGCATAGCCCGAGCCCGGCGCGGATTCCGCCGTCCAGTCGCGTCAGCCGAGATCGAAATGCTGCGCGGGATCCCCGGCCTGCGCGCGCCAGGCCTCGAGGCGACGGGCCAGCTCCCGCGCCCGCTCCTGGAGCACTTCGTTCTCGAGCGTCTCACGCAGCGCCTGCGCCAGCCGCTGCGCGCTGAGGCGCGTCCGCCGGATCGGCGGCGGAGCGAGCCCGAGCGCGCAGACGCGCTCGCCCCAATAGATCTGGTCGAAGAGGTGTGGCACGACGATCTGCGGCACGCCCGCGCGCGCCGCGCTGGTGATGGTGCCGCTGCCGCCGTGGTGGACGAGCGCCGCCATGCGCGGGAGAGCGGTGGTGCGAGACCGAGACGACGCAGCACGTCCCCCGGGAGCGGCGCCCGGCCCGAGCCCCGCCCAGCCCACGGAGAGGAGCGCGCGGCACCCGGGCCACCTTACCGCGCGCAGGATCAGCCGTCGTCCCGGGGGCATCGCGGACCGTCACGCTGCCGAAGCCGAGGTAGACCGGCGGCGGCCCGGCCGCGAGAAAGGCCTCGACCTCGCGCGCGAGATCGGGCCCGTCGACGGGATGCAGACAGCCGATCACCGTCGTGCGCTCGCGCAGATCCGCGGGCACGGGCGCCAGCTCGGGGTCGGCGGCGAGCAGCGGGTGATCGGTGATGAAGTGGGCGAGCACGCTGCGCACGGGAGCGAGGCCGAGCGCGGCGCGCTCGCGCGCGAACGAAGCCCGCAGCATCGCGTCGTAGCTGCGCACCAGCAGCCACCACGCGAGACGATTGCCCCAGCGCGGAAGCTTCGGCAACGGCAGCAGGAAGGGCGCATGTTCGGCGGACGGCAGCAGCGTGGGGACGTAGGCGACGTAGCGATACGCGCTTCCGTGTCGCTCGGCCGCCGACGCGCCCGCCATCTGGAGCCCCGCGCCGATGATCAGGCGCGCCCCAGAGGTCGCGTCGGGCAGCACTGCGAACTGCGCGCGCAGGGCGGCCTCGACGTAGCCATTGGCCGCGCGCAGCATCCGCAAGCCGCCCTTCACGACGGCCTCGGCCTGCTCCTGCAGCGTCCGCCGCGCCGCGCGGCCCACCGGATCGAAGGTGAAGCCGTGCGCCTGAGCGTCCTCGACAAAATCAGGCGGCGCGCAGACGACGATTTCGTGCCCGCGCGCCCGCAGGCGGTCTCCCAGCGCGAGCATCGGGTGCACGTCTCCACGCGTGCCTTCGACCGCCAGGGCAATGCGCATGGCGACGCATCGAACGCGCGGAGCGCGGGCTTGAGGCGCTGCGCGCGCTCAGTCCGCGCCTGACGGGGCGCCCGCGTCGCTCGGCTGCGCGAGCGGGCTCCGCAATAGCCAGCCGCGCGGCGCGTGCAG
>CAVVRH010000027.1:0-84736 GCA_963750585.1 uncultured beta proteobacterium | reverse complement strand
CGATTGATGGAAAGCGCGATCCTGCTCATGCGCGGCTCCGGACTGTCGGGTGCCGGCATCAACGAAATCGTCCGTGAAAGCGGTGCGCCCAAGGGGTCGGTCTACCACTTCTTCCCGGGCGGCAAGCAGCAGATCGTCGAAGAGGCTCTGGTCGAGTACTCACTGCGCGTCGTCGCGTTCATCAACGAAAGCATGTCAGCCCGGCGCGGTTCGGGACAGAAGATCAAGGCGCTGTTCAATGCGTTTGCGGAACGAATCGAACAAGGGGCGTTCCGCCTCAGTTGTCCGGTCGGAACCGTTTGCCTGGACCTCGATGCGGAACTCGAGGACCTGCGTCCGGTGATCGCCCGGTCGTTCGATCAATACGTAAGCGCCATCGCGGCTCACTTCCCGTTCGAGGACCGCGGGCGGGAACGATCCTTTGCCGGTCTCGTATTGACCACGATCGAAGGTGCCTACGTCCGCTGTCGTGCGGACCGGTCGAGCAGGCCGTTTCGCGAGGCCGGCTCGTGGCTTGCGGAACTTGCGGAGCGTGAGCCCCTGCGGCAACGCAACTGACGCATTCCTCCAGCAAGGTTCCCCTTCGCCTACAGGTTTGCGCTCCCAGGCTCATCCTCTGAGCCCGCGTGCTCGCATACTGGCGGGAAGATCCCTGCGATCGAGCAGATGCCGCGTAATCAACGGCATCGACTGCGCGCGACCCACCTCGCCGTCGCGCTTCGACATCGCGCGGCCTCGGGCCGAAGTGAGGCGTCGTTCCCAAGGGTCGTCACATGTCCATCGGGGTTACGGAGGCGGTCGCCGTCGTGCGGCTGACATGGGAAGCGTTCCGGCAGCTGGTCGGCTTCGCGGACGGCAAGCGCCATTCGAAGGCGGTCGAGGGTGGACTCGACATGGCTTGGCGCGAGCTGCTTAAGGGGCCGGCTGCAGACATGGCCGTGGTCGAGGCCGCGCTTGCAAGGGCCCGCGCCGCCGGACCGATGTCGGCAAGTGCGATCCGGCTTGCCGACATCACGGACAGGCTGCAATCGCCCCGCAAGCCTGCGGCGCGCAAGCAAGCGCGCAAGTCCGGGACTGCAATGGCGGAACGCGAGACCCGACGCGAGCGGACGACGGCGTCGCGACGCCGCACGCGCGCCCGCTGAGTCACGTTCGCGGCAACACCGAATGGGTGGCCGGGCGTGATCCTTCGCAACCCCGATCACCGCCGCGGTGCTATTGCGGCGCGCAGTCCGTTGTTGAATGATCGGGGCAGCGTGGCACGTGCGAAGCATGCCTTTCCCACGCTTCCGCGACCCAAATTTCATGCTTCAACGCGCCATTCCCGATGACCCCTCGCGGGACGGCCCATTGCTCGCCGAACCTTGCATGCGGGGCGACGCGTGCAGCTGAATCCGTTTTGCTACTTGGCCGACGTGCAGGTCGGTGGCGTCCGCTACGCGCTCCGCGCCTGGATGCTCGCGCTCGTGCCTTCGCTTGCCGTCTATCTCGCGCGTGTGGCGCTCGGGGCAGTGTCGTCGCCTGTTTCGCAACACGGAACGCTCGACCTGCGTTTCGCCGCGTACAGCATCCTGATCGCTCCCGTTGTCGAGACCGCGTTGATGCTTCCGCTCGCGTGGCTGGTCGTCCGCGTGATTCCGGACCGAAAGGGTGTGCAGATCGTGGCGCTTGCCACCTCGCTCGCGCTGGCGCACGCCGTCGGAGGCGGCTGGGTACAGGCAGTCAATGTCTTCTGGCCGTTCCTCGTTTACTCCGCGGCGCTGCTCGCGTGGTGGCCGCGGTCATGCAAAGGCGCCTTTGCGCTGACCGCATTGGTGCATGCGCTCTACAACGCGACGTATTTCGCCTTGGTCGGGGTCGCTGACATCGTCGGAGGTTGAGCCCCGCAGCGTGCTTCGGTCAACACCGGGAAGAGCCCGACGGATGCGTCTTCCAGACGGGCACGCGCGCCGAATCGCGGTGGAGCGCGACCCAAAGAGTGTCCGCACGGCAATTGTTATCGAAAGAGATGAAATCTGTTGGCGGCGCCTTGGCTCGTTGATTAATCCTGTTGGATCCCGGAAATTGCCAAGACCCCGGCAAAGTCTCTCGGAGTCTCCCCACCGAAACTGCGAGTACCGAAGGCGGCCCGCCTCGAAGGTTCACGGGGTGTGATTCCCTGCAGGCGGCGGATGATTGGATTGGATTCCGGGCTCGCGTCGGTCAAGAGTGGCGAAGATGGTTGAGGTGTTCAGGGGACGCGCACTTGGAATGGGCGGGGCGAACGATCAGGCGCCGCAAGAAATATAAGAAAGTGCTGAATTTCTTATAGAAGAAAAATACCGTGGTTTCCGGGCGGCTACTCGACGGTGACGCTCTTCGCCAGGTTGCGCGGCTTGTCCACATCGGTGCCGCGCAGCACCGCCGTGTGATACGCGAGTAGCTGCAGCGGAATCGTATGCACGATCGGCGAGAGCAGTCCGGCATGCTCCGGCAAGCGGATGACGTGGATGCCATCGCCGGCAGTGAGGTGGCTGTCGAGGTCGGCGACGACATAGAGCTCGCCGCCACGCGCCCGCACTTCCTGCAGGTTCGACTTGAGCTTGTCGAGCAGCGCGTCGTTGGGCGCGATCGCCACCACCGGCATTTCGCTGTCGACGAGCGCGAGCGGTCCGTGCTTCAATTCGCCCGCCGGGTAGGCCTCGGCGTGGATGTAGGAGATTTCCTTGAGCTTCAACGCGCCTTCCAGGGCGATCGGGTAGTGAACGCCGCGCCCGAGGAACAGCGCATCCTGCTTGCGTGCGAACGCCTCCGCCCAGGCGATGACCTGCGGCTCCAGCGCCAACGCTGCCTGCAACGCGGCCGGAAGGTGGCGCAGCCCGCGAATCCAGTGCGCTTCCTCCTCTGCGGTCAGGCGTGCGCGCGACTTCGCAAGCGCCAGCGCGAGCAGGAAGAGTGCGGTCAACTGCGTGGTGAACGCCTTCGTCGATGCAACGCCGATCTCGACGCCTGCGCGCGTCAGGTAGACGAGCCCGGTCTGGCGCACCATCGTGCTGCTCGCGACGTTGCAGATCGCAAGCGTCTGCTTCTGGCCGAGCGACTTCGCATGCTTCAAAGCCGCGAGCGTGTCCGCGGTCTCGCCGGATTGCGAGATCACGACGACCAGCGTGTTCGGATTGGGAACGCTTTCGCGGTAGCGGTACTCGCTCGCAATCTCCGCCTGGCACGGGATCCGCGCAATCGACTCGATCCACTGCTTGGCGACCAATCCGGCGTAGTAGCTCGTGCCGCAGGCGAGGAAGAGCACGGAGTCCACACGCGGGAAGATGTCCTCCGCCGCCGCGCCGAAGAGCGACGACTCGATGCGCTCGAGGCCTTCCAGCGTGTCCGATACCGCGCGCGGCTGCTCGAAGATCTCCTTCTGCATGAAGTGCCGATAGGGCCCGAGCTCGGCCAGCGCTCCGGAGGCTTCGATCGTGGCGACCGGGCGCTCGGCCGGCTCGCCGCGGGCGTCGAAGATCCGGTAGCGCTCCTTCGTGATGTCCACGACGTCGCCTTCCTCGAGATAAACGACGCGCCGGGTCGCCGACAGCAACGCGGCAGCATCCGAGGCGAGGAAATGATCGCCTTCACCGATGCCCACGACGAGCGGGCTTCCCTGGCGCGCGCCGATCACGCGCCCCGGCTCGCGCGTGGAGATCACGGCGATCGCGTAAGCGCCGGTGAATTCGGCCACTGCGCGCTGCACCGCCCCCAGGAGATCGCCGCCGCCCGCACCGTGCCAATGCGCATGGACGAGATGCGCGATGACTTCGGTGTCGGTCTGCGTGTGGAACTCGTATCCCGCAGCCGACAGGCGCGTGCGCAGCGCCTCGTAGTTCTCGATGATGCCGTTGTGCACCACGGCGATCTCGCCGCGCGAGGTGTGCGGGTGCGCATTGTCCGCAGTCGGCGCACCGTGCGTCGCCCAGCGGGTGTGCGATATGCCGGTCGTGCCCGACAGACCGCGCATGTCGGCCTGCTTGGCGAGGTCGGCGACGCGCGCAACGCTCACCAGGCGCTCGAGTACCGGTGATCTGCCGCCATTGATGATCGCCAGGCCGGTGGAATCGTAGCCGCGATACTCGAGCCGCCGGATGCCGTCGATCAGCAAGGGGACGATGTTGCGGCCGGATGCCGCGCCTACGATGCCGCACATGGGATCCTCGCGCCACTATTGCCGGTGAATCCGGCGAAAGCAGTTGGACGACGCCTTGCCGCCAACCTCATTTCTTCTTCACCGGACGCATGTAGTCCGGCCGCGACTTCTGCTCGACTCGCGACAGCGTCAGCGCGCCGGGCGGCGCGTCCCGCGTCAACGTCGTGCCCGCACCGATCGTCGCATCGCGCCCGACCGTCACCGGCGCAACGAGTTGCGTGTCCGAGCCGATGAACGCGCCGTCCTCGATCACCGTGCGGAACTTGTTTGCGCCGTCGTAGTTGCAGGCGATCGTGCCGGCGCCCACGTTGACGTTGCGACCGATCGTCGTATCGCCCAGGTAGGACAGGTGATTCGCCTTGCTGCCATCCCCCACGACGGTCGCCTTCAGCTCGACGAAGTTGCCGATGTGCACCTCGGAGGCCAGCGTCACGCTGGGCCGCATGCGTGCATACGGCCCGATCCGGCACGCGGTGCCGATCGTCGCACCCTCCAGATGGCAGAACGGCAGCACTTGCGTACCTCGGCCGATGTTCACGTCGCGCAGTACGCAGTTCGCGCCGATCTCGGCACCGTCGTCCAGCGTGACGGCGCCCTCGAACACGCAGCCAACGTCGATGCGCACGTCGCGTCCGCAGGTCAGCGTGCCGCGGACGTCGATCCGCGCCGGATCCGCGACCCAGGTGCCCGCCTTCAGCAGCGCATCCGCCTTTCGCCGCTGCACGATGCGCTCGACCGCAGCGAGCTGCGCGCGGTCGTTGATGCCGCGGACGTCGTCCTCGTCGGCGGCGACATGCGCCTCGACCGGAACACCCTCGGCAACGGCCATCGCGACGATGTCCGTCAGGTAGTACTCACTCTGCGCGTTGTTCGGCCGCAGCGCCCCGACCCAGCGTGCGAGCAGCGCGGTCGGTGCGGCCATCAACCCGGTGTTGATCTCGTCGATCCCGCGCTGTGCATGCGTGGCATCGCCATCCTCGACGATCGCCCGCACGTTGCCATCGTCATCGCGCACGATCCGGCCAAGGCCGTGCGGGTCGGTCACCCGCGCGGTCAGCAACGCGAGGTTGCCGCGGCCGGCGCCCGCCACGAGGGAGACCAGCACGCCGGAGGGTGCGAGCGGCACGTCACCCAGTACGACGAGCGTCACGCCAGCCGGGGGCAGGGCGTCGAGCGCATGCCGCACCGCGTCGCCGGTGCCGCGGGGCGGGTCCTGCAGCACGAAGCGGAGATCGGGGGCGGCCAGGGCTTCGGGGACTTTCTCCCCACCGTGCCCGTAGACGAGTGCGATTGCGCTCGGCGCGAGACTCCGCACGGTGTCGATCACATGGGCGACCATCGGCTTGCCGGCGAGCGGATGCAGCACCTTGGGTACCGCGGAATTCATTCGCTTGCCCTGGCCGGCGGCAAGGATGACGACATGGAGATCGGCAGACACGGCGACGACGCGCAGGAAATCAGAGCGGAAATGATACGCCCTCCGGTACTCGCGATTCGCCACGCTCCGTTCAACGGTCGTCGGATGCCGGATCGTCGGTTTCAGTTCCCCAGGTGCTCCCGCCGTGGCAATGCACCCGCTTTGGCACCGCGTTTTCCGGAACCCTTCGGCTCTCGTGCTCGCGTTCTGCAGGAATCGACCTCGGGCGCGGTATCCTCGCCAATTGACCAACGGGTGCGCGCAAGCGATGGCAACGATCGCCGTATTCAATCAGAAGGGTGGCGTCGGCAAGACGACGACCGCCCTCAACCTGCTCGCGGCGATCGGCCAGCGAGGCCAGCGTCCGCTCGGCATCGATTTCGATCCGCAGGCCCACCTGTCGCATATCTTCGGCGTTCAGCCGCGCCTTGCCGACGACTCCGTCTACAGCTTCTTCATCCGCCAGCGCCCGCTCGGCGATCTGGCGGTGATCACGCGCAGCGGCGTCGCGCTCTGCCCAGCGCATCTCGAACTCGCGAAGCTCGACTCCGTGCTCGGAAAGGGTGTCAACGTCGTCACCCGGCTGCGCGTCGCACTGCACGGATCCGAGCAGCAGGCGGAGCCCGTCGTCATCGACTGCTGTCCGCTGCTCAACGTGCTGTCACTCAATGCCGTGTTCGCGGCCGATCTCGTCCTCGTGCCGGTATCGGCCGACTTTCTCGCGCTGCAGGGCGCGCAGGCGGTGGAGCGCGCGCTGAATGCGCTGGAGCCGGTATTCCGGCAGCGTCTGCCGCGCCGCTATGTGCTGACGCGCTACGACGGTCGGCGGCGAATGAGCAGCGACGTGGCCGAGCGCATGGCGAGCACGCTGCGGCCGGAGGAAATCTGCGTCACGCGGATTCGGGAGAGCGTGAAGCTCGCCGAAAGCCCGTCCGTGGCGCTGGACGTGTTCCGGCATGCGGCGGACAGCCACGGAGCGAGCGACTATGCCGCGCTCGCCGAAGAGTTAGTGAGTGCTGGCTTTCTGCATTGAGGCGAGAGCCGCGGTACTGATGAGGCCGATCACCCCCTCGACGTCGAGCGTATCGACCCGGCGCGGGACTGACTGCTCGCGGCATTCGACGATCTCGCAATGCTGGTACATTTGCCGCAGTCGGCGCTCTGCGTCGTACTGAGTGGCGGCCATTATCTGTATGTTGTCCACGCGCTGGCCGGACTTCGTCTTGATGTTGAAACCGTATCGGATCATCACGTCCTCCGTAGACCCGGCACTCCCTCCGGGCACTCCCGCTCGTGAATCATTCCCTCGGTGCGCACCTTTCGGGCGCAGGGACAGCCACCGCATGCAAGAATTATTCCTCGGTGCCCCGGCAACGCATCGGCGCTGAACCGATGGGGCAATTGCCGCCAAGCAATGACGGAGCATCACAAGTACTAATCACAGCGCTGAGGCATATGGCGATAGTAAGCGCTGACCAACGTCCCCGATTCACACCGTTGCCCGGTGGCGTTTCGTCGGACATCTACCGCGTCGATTTGCCCGGACGGACGCTGTGCGTCAAGCGGGCCTTACCAAAACTGAAGGTCGCGGCAGATTGGCGGGCGCCGATCGAGCGCAATCGGTACGAGGTGGAGTGGCTGCGGGAGGTCGCGCGGATCGCTCCGGGCGTCGTCCCCGCACTGCTGGGCGAGGACCCGGATGCGGGCGCCTTCGCCATGGAATGGCTGCCGCCGGAGCGGTATCCGGTCTGGAAGACGCTGCTGCGAGACGGGGAAATCGCCGAAGCGACGGCAGCTCGGGTAGGGGACGTGCTGGGCAGGATCCATGCAGCCACGGCAGACCGGGCCGACGTCGCCGCAAGGTTCCCGACCGATGCGATCTTCTTTGCGATCCGCCTCGAGCCGTACCTCGTGGCAACCGGCCGCGCGCACCCCGATCTTGCCACCCGCCTGCACGAGATCGTCGCAGTTACCGCAAGCGCCCACCGGGTGCTGGTGCACGGCGATTTCAGCCCGAAGAACATCCTGATCGGACCGGACGGACCCGTCGTGCTCGACGCCGAATGCGCGTGGTACGGCGACCCGGCCTTCGATCTGGCATTCTTGCTGAACCATCTCTTGCTGAAGGGCGCGTGGAGGCCCGCGTGGCGCGCGCGCTACCTTGCGGCGTTTGCCTCGCTGCTCGACTCGTATCGTGCACATGTGTCGTGGGAGCCGTGGCCTGCGCTCGACCGCCGAACCGCCGGCCTGTTGCCCGGCCTTCTGCTGGGCCGCATCGACGGCAAGTCGCCGGTCGAGTACTTGACCGAGGAGCATGTGCGCGACGCCGTGCGCCAGTTCGCCCGGGCGCGCCTCGCGCAACCGCCAGCGACGCTCGCCGAAATCGCATCGGATTGGGCCGGCGTCGGGACGTAGAATTGATGGAAGGCCGCGTCCGCGGCCGTCCTTGTGGAGCACCACGATGACCGAAACACCCCAAGACCCGCGCGTCGCCTACTTCGAGAAGCAACTCGCCGACATCGACCTCGAGATCGTGCGCCAGGCGACGCTTTGCGGGGTGCCTCTGGAGAACCGAGACCAGATGCGCGCCGCCCTCTTGCAAGTGCTGAACAACGATGCCACCGTGTGCAGCAAGGAAAATCCGCAGGCATTCGTGAAACTGCGGGCTGCCGTCATGATGCACCGGACCGTGCGCGACAAAGCAATCCAGGGCATGGGCGAGACGGCGACCAAGGAGCTCGTCGACCAGATCGTCGAGCGGCTCGCCAAGCGGGTCGGAGGCACGTTCGCCAGACGCGCGTAGCCCGAGCCGCCGATGGCCACGACGACATGGGAGCATGCAGCAACGTCGCCGCTGCACTCACCCCTGGAGCAAGTGATGACCCTATCGCCCGAAGATCAGCGCCGCGCCTATTTCAGCAAGCAGCTCGCCGACATCGACCTCGAAGCAGTCCGTCAGGCGATGCTTTGCGGCGTTCCGCTCAACAGCCGCGCGGACATCGAGCGCGTGCTGAAGAACGACGCGACCATCTGCAGCAAGCCCAATCCGCACGCGTTCGAGAATCTGCGCGCGGCCGTCACGATGCACTTCACGGTCCGCAACAAGGCGATCAAGAGCATGGGCCGCGCGGAGACGCACGCGCTCATCGAAGAGATTCTCATCGGACTGCGCAAGCGAACCGGCATGCCGGCGAAAAGGGGCCCTCAGAAATAGCCACCGATGTCGGCCAGCGCCATCGCGACGGTCCGCGCGCGCCGCGTTTTCGATTCGCGCGGTAGACCCACGATCGAGGCGGACGTCGTGCTTGCCGACGGCACAATTGGGCGCGCGAGCGCGCCGGCCGGCGCCTCCCGCGGATCCCGTGAAGCGGTCGACCTGCGCGATGGTGGCGACCGCTTCGGCGGATTCGGCGTACGCGACGCAATCGCAAATGTCGAGGGCCCAATCGCCGCGGCCATCGTCGGTCGCGACGCGCTGGACCAGGCCGATGTCGACGAACGGATCGCCGCGTGCGACGGCACGCCGAACAAGGCGAGGCTCGGCGGCAACGCCACCGTCGCCGCATCGATCGCGGTCGCGCAGGCCGCCGCCGCCGCGCAGTGCGTGCCACTGTGGCGACATCTTGCAGGAGGCCATCCGGTGAGCCTGCCGCTGCCCGAGATCCAGATCTTCGGCGGCGGCGCGCACGCGGCGCGGCGCATCGATATCCAGGACCTGATGGTGATGCCGATCGGCGCGCAAAGCTTCGACGACGCGCTCTGCGTCGTCGCCGAGATCTACCGGGCAGCGGGCGAGCTGCTGGCGGAGGAGGGCAAGCTCGCAGGCGTGGCGGACGAGGGCGGCTATTGGCCGACGTTCGCCTCCAACGAGGAAGCGCTCGAGACCCTCGTGCGCGCGATCGAGCGCGCCGGCTCGCGTCCCGGTGACGACGTGGCCATCGCGCTCGACATCGCGGCATCGGAATTCGGACGCGACGGCGTCTACCGGCTGGCGCTCGACGGCCACGAGCTCGACCGCGACGGCATGGCCGAGATGCTCGGCCGCTGGATCGACCGTTATCCGATCGCCTCCATCGAGGATCCGTTCACGGAAGACGATCGCCTCGCGTGGATCGCGTTCGCGGCCGCGTTCGGCTCGCGCGTGCAGATCGTCGGCGACGACTATCTGACGACAAACGCGGCCCGTGTCGACGCCGCGGCCATCGACCACGCCTGCAATGCCGTGCTGGTCAAGCCCAATCAGGCAGGTACGCTCTCGGAAGCGCACACCGCGCTCGCGGCCGGCAAGCGTGCCGGTTTCGGAACGATCGTGTCCGCGCGTTCCGGCGAGACGGAGGATGTCGCGATCGCGCATCTCGCGGTCGGCTGGAGCGCGGGCCAGTTGAAGGTCGGCTCGTTCGCGCGCGGCGAGCGCATGGCCAAATGGAACGAGGTGCTGCGCATCGAGCAGTCGCTGGGAAGCGATGCCGTGTTCGCCGGCGCAGACGCATTGCCGGTGCGTTGGCCGGCGCGCTGAACCGTATTCAGCTATGCGGTCGGTCGCCCTTTCCCGGGGAGGACGACGTGTGGCACGACGTCCGTGATCGCATCGCTTCCGACCGTTCAGCGCAATGCAATTGCGACGCGACGCGCCGCCATGCGGTGGACGCCGCATTTCGCCCTGCAGCACGGCCGTACGGGAGTCATGTAAAGGTTCCCTAAGTAGTTTCTCGCGCGGCGAGCAGCGCCGCGGCGAGCTCCGCGAAGCCTCCGCCACCTTCTGCTGCGGTGACGAATGCCGGCGGGGTCGCAATGCGGTCGAGGAATTCGCGCACGTTCGACACCCCGACGGTGAGCGGGAAGTGCGCGAACATCGGCGCGTCGTTCGGCGAGTCGCCCACGAAAACGATCCTCTCGCGCTTCGCGTCGAGGTCGATCGCGCACGCCTCCGCGAGGAACGTGCGGGTCATGCCGAGCTTGTCGTAGCTGCCGAACCAGCCGTTGACGTGGATCGACGAGATCTTCGCCGTCAGTCCTTCGGCTTCCATCAACGCGACAATGCGGTCGATGGCCCTGCGTGGCAGGGGCGGCACATCCTCGCGAACATCGATCGCGAGGTCGGTTTCGCGATAGAGCTGGTCGGAGGCGAGCGCGCAGCCCGGGACGGCGGCGAGGATCTTCGCGCCGATCGCGGCGAGCTTCGCGCGATTGGAGGCGCGCTCGGGGTCGCCCGCCAGGAAGCGCTTGACGAGCTTGCGCGCGTCCTGGTCGTAACGCATCCAGAACGCACCGTTCTCGCCCACGACGCCGGCGATCGGCCACATGCGCGCGATGTGGTCGCACCAGCCGGCCGGGCGGCCCGTGATCGGAACGAGGAGCAGGCCTGCCGCGGTGAGTCGCTCCATCGCCGCGTAGGCGATCGCGGGAATGCGACCGTGGGTCGACAGCGTATCGTCGATGTCGGTCAGCACGACTTGCACGCGCGAACGCGCCAGCAGCGGCATCTCGGCGAGCGGGCGCACGCGGTTCCTATGGCAGAGGCGCGACCGGCTGCGGGATGTGCAGGCCCGACGGCGCGCGCCAGCACGAAGCAGCATCGAGCACTTCCCCCGCCCTTTCGACAACGACGAGCAGCGCACGATTGGCAGGCATCAGCAGCCCATCGGCCACCGCACGCTCGAGCTGGGCAAGGAATCCGTCGAAGAATCCGGCGACGTTGACGAGCACGACGGGCTTCGCGTGGATTCGCAGCTGGTCCCACGTCAGCATCTCGCACATCTCGTCGAACGTCCCGTAGCCGCCGGGAAGTACCACGAAGCCGCCGGAGAGCTTGGCCATCAGCGCCTTGCGCTCGTGCATCGTCTCGACGACGTGCAGCGCGGCAAGGCCTGCGTGGCCGACTTCGCGCGCCATCAGCTGCCGCGTGATGACGCCGATCACCTCGCCGCCACCCGCAAGCGCTGCCTCGGCCGCAAGCTGCATGAGACCGACGCTGCCGCCCCCGTAGACGAGCCCGACTCGGGCGAGCGCCAGCCGTGCGCCGAGCTCGCGTGCCGCGTCTCGATACTCCGGACGCGCGCCGGCGTTGGCGCCGCAGAAGAGGCACAGTCGCCCGAGCGACCGCGGATGCGGCGTATTCACCGTTCGCCCGCCTGCGCTTTCACGCGAGCGCGAATCGCGCCGACAGGTGTTCGCTCACCGCACGGCGCTGGGCCTCGCTCATCGGCAGGCCGCACTTGGTCCGGCGCCACAGCACGTCGTCGGCCGTCTGCGCCCACTCCTCGCGCACGACGTAGTCGATCTCGCGCTCGGTGAGATTCGCGCCGAATTGCCGGCCGAGGTCGGCTGGCGTGCGAACACCGTCGAGGACGCGCAATGCACGCGTGCCGTGGCGGCGCACGAGGTCGCGGACGAGCTCGGGCGGCAGCGTGGCAAACCGGCGCGTGAGCTCGGCGATGTAGGCTGCGCGGTCGCGCCCCGGGATGTCGCCACCTGGCAGCGGCTCGGTGTGTGTCCAAGGGGGTTTCATGCCGGGCAAGAACGGCGCCAGCGTGTTCAGCGCCGCCTCGGCGAGCTTTCGATAGGTCGTGAGCTTGCCGCCATAGATCGACAGCACCGGCGGCGCGTTGGTCGCCTCGCCCGCGTCGAGTTTCAAGACGTAATCGCGGGTGATCGCGGAGGGGTCCGACTTGCCGTCGTCGTAGAGCGGCCGGATGCCGCTGTAGGTCCACACGACGTCGGTGCGCGAGAGCGGCCGCGCCAGGTACGCGTTGGCTAGCGCGAGCAGGTAGTCGATCTCGTCGTCCGAAATCTCCGGATGCTCATACTCGGTCACCGGGACGTCGGTGGTCCCGATGAGCGAGTAGCGGTCGAGGAACGGGATGACGAAGACAATGCGCTTGTCGGCGTTCTGCAGGATGTAGGCGTGCTCCTCGGCATGCACGCGCGGCACGACGATGTGACTGCCCTTCACATGCCGCACCTTGGCTTCCGTCGGCTTCGCGTCGGTGGCGTCGAGCACGTCCTTGACCCACGGGCCCCCGACGTTGACAAGTGCCCTGGCACGCACCTCTCCGGTGGCGCCGCGGAGGTCGGCGAGCGTCACGCGCCAGCCCGAGCCATCGCGCACCCCGCGCACGAATTTCGTTCGCGTGGCGATCTGCGCACCCTTTTCACGCGCAGCGACCGCATTGGCGATGACGAGCCTCGCATCGTCCACTCGCGCATCGGCGTAGACGAAGCCTGTGCGGAACTGATTCTTCAGGCCTGCGCCCCAGCGACTCTTCGAAAGATCCACGGTGAACGAGCGCGGGAGACTCATGCGACCGCCGATATGGTCGTAGAGGAAGAGGCCGGCGCGGATCATCCACGTCGGCCGCAGGTGCGGCTCGTGCGGCAGGACAAATGACAGCGGCTCGACGAGGTGCGGTGCTTCGGCGAGCAGCACCTCGCGCTCAGCGAGCGATTCGCCGACGAGACGAAACTCGTAGTGCTCGAGATAGCGCAGCCCGCCGTGGATGAGCTTGGTGCTCCACTGCGACGTCGCGGCGGCGAGATCGTCCTTCTCGACCAGCAACACCGACAGACCCCTGCCTGCGGCGTCGCGTGCGACACCGATGCCGTTGATACCTCCGCCGACCACCAGCAGGTCGTACGTCCCTTTCGGCAATGCGCTCATGGGCTCGCTGTTTTCCCGCAAACCGCAATTCTAGCGTGCCGCCGTAGTCGCCACGGCGGAACATTGCGGTAGCATCGGTTCCATTCGACTCGAGGAGGCCCGGATGCAGCTCGTGCCCGAGATCACGGCAATCGAAAACGAGATGCGCGATTGGCGACATCATCTGCACGCGCATCCGGAGACCGCGTTCGAGGAGCAGGCGACCGCGGACTTCGTTGCCGGCCAACTTCGCGCCATCGGGCTCGAGGTGCACACCGGGCTCGCAAAGACCGGGGTCGTCGGGGTGCTGCGCCATGGCGCGGGTGCCGATGCGATCGGACTGCGTGCCGACCTGGACGCCTTGCACATTCAGGAGACCTCCGGCGTCGCCTATGCCTCGCGCAATCCCGGACGCATGCACGCGTGCGGGCATGATGGACATACGGCGATGCTCCTCGGCGCAGCCAAGGCGATCGCGCAGCGCCGCCGCTTCGACGGGACCGTCTACTTCATCTTCCAGCCAGCCGAGGAGAACGAGGGCGGCGGGCGGGTCATGGTAGAGGAGGGCCTGTTCGACCGCTTCCCAATGCGCGCCGTGTACGGGATGCACAACTGGCCGCGCAAGGCATTGGGTACGATCGCGACTCGCGTGGGCCCGCTGATGGGCGCCTATGACATCTTCGAGATCGTCGGCACGGGCAAGGGCGCGCACGCGGCCATGGCGTACACGGGCAAGGATCCGATGCCTTTCGCCGCGCATGTGGTCAGCGCGCTCCAGACGATCGTCTCCCGCAACGTGCATCCGCAGGACGCGGGCGTGGTGAGCGTCACGCAGATCCACGCCGGCGACACGTGGAACGTGATTCCCGAAGAGGTCGTGCTGCGCGGCACCGCGCGCACGTTCCGCCCCGAGGTGCAGGACTTGATCGAAACGAGGATCCGCGGCATCGTTGCCGGTGCGGCCGCGATGTTCGACATGACGGCGAGCGTGCGCTACGAGCGCCGCTATCCGGCCACCGTCAACAACGAGGCCGAAACCGCGCACGCGGTCGCCGCGGCGGCGGCTGTCGTGGGCGAGGCCAACGTCGAGACCGACCCGATTCCGGAGATGGGCAGCGAGGATTTCGCGTTCATGCTACAGGCCAAGCGCGGCTGCTATGTCTGGCTGGGCGCCGGGCATGGCGAGAGTACCGTGAACGTACACAATCCCCGCTACGACTTCAACGATGCCGCGTTGCCGATCGGCGCGAGCTATTGGGTCACGCTCGCCGAACAGCAGCTTCCGCGCAATGCCTGAACTGTCCTTTTTGCCATGACGACGCCCATCCTGCTCCGGAACGATCTCACGCGCATCGTGCTTGGCGTGCTCTTGATCGGCGTGCTGATCGCCGGAAGTTTCTGGATCCTGAAGCCGTTCCTTCCGGCGTTGATCTGGGCGACGATGATCGTTGTCGCGACATGGCCGCTCATGCGCCGCGCGCAGGCGTTGCTGTTCGGGCGCCGCTCGCTCGCGGTTGCGCTGATGACGATTGCGTTCCTGTTGCTGGTCGCGGTCCCGATCGGCTACGGCGTGAGCGCAGTGGTCGATTACGCGCCGGATCTGGTCGCGCGCATCAAGGAGACCGACTCGATCAAGATTCCCGCGCCTCCCGATTGGGTCGCTGGGCTGCCGATTGTCGGCGAGCGGCTCGCGCGCGAGTGGCAGGATGCCGCGGTGCGCGGCCCCGCGCCGCTGATCGCCCGGGTCACGCCGTACGCGAGAGAAATCGGTACCTGGCTGCTCTCCGAGGCAGGGGGGGCCGGCCTCTTCGTGGTCCAGCTCGCGCTGACGCTGCTGTTCATGCCCATCCTCTATGCATCGGGCGAAGCCGCGGCGAACGGTGTTCGCCGCTTTGTCGTTCGGCTCGCTGGCGATCGCGGCGACCGTACGATCGACCTCGCCGCGCAGGCAATCCGAGCGGTTGCGCTGGGCATCATCGTCACGGCCCTGGTGCAATCCGCGCTGGGCGGGATCGGCCTCGCGGTCACCGGCGTTCCGTATGCGGTGGCATTCGCCGCGCTGATGTTCGTGTTGTGTATCGCGCAGCTCGGCCCGATGCTGGTGCTGTTTCCGGCAGTCGGCTGGCTCTACTGGATGGATGCGAATGTGGCTGCAACCGTGCTGCTGGTCTGGACGCTGGTCGTTGGCTCGCTCGACAACGTGCTGCGGCCGGTGCTGATCCGCCGCGGGGCTGACCTTCCGATGCTGCTGATCATGGCAGGCGTGATCGGCGGCCTGCTCGCGTTTGGCCTGATCGGCCTGTTCGTGGGTCCGGTATTGCTCGCCGTCAGTTTTCGATTGCTCCAGGCCTGGGTCGACGACGGTCTGATCGCTGCGGCTCCGGATAAGGAAGCCGCGCCAGCGCCGGACGTCGGGCCGTAGATTTTCACTCGGCCGGGGGCTGCTCGACACCCGCGACGAGCCACGGCCGGACCGATCAGGCCCCCAGCAAGGCCCGCGTCTGCCGCGCGATCATCAGCTCTTCGTTGGTCGGGATCACGTAGGCCGGGACGTCGCTGTCGGCGGTCGTGATCCGCTGTCGGTTCGCGGCATTCGCTGCCGGATCGAGCTCGAGTCCGAGCCACTCCGACGCCGCGACGATCTTCTCGCGCACGGGCACCGCGTGCTCGCCGATGCCGCCGGTGAACACCAACGCATCCAGTCCCCCGAGCGCCGCCGCGAGGGAGCCCAGCTCGCGCGATGCGCGGTAGCAGAAGAGGTCCACGGCGAATGCAGCGGCGGCATCCCCGGAAGCGAGCAGCGTGCGCATGTCACTCGACACGCCCGAAACACCGAGCAGCCCCGACTCGTGGTAGAGCACGCGCTCGATGGCGCGGGCATCCATGCCGAACTCGTCCATCAGGTAGAGGACTACGCCCGGATCGAGCGATCCCGTACGCGTGCCCATCATCAAGCCGTCGACGGCCGTGAATCCCATCGTGCTCGCAATGCTCTTCCCGCCGCGCATCGCGCACATCGAGGCTCCGTTGCCGAGGTGCGCCACGACGACACGGCCGCGCGCCGCGGTGCGATCGATCGACGGCAGCGCGCCCGCGATGGATTCGTACGACAGGCCATGGAAGCCGTAGCGACGCACGCCGCGCACGGTGATCGAGTCCGGCAATGCGAACGCCTGCGCGACCTGCGGCATGCCATGATGGAACGCGGTATCGAAGCATGCGACCTGCGGCAGCCGCGGCGCATGCTCCGCAATCACCCGGATCGGCGCAAGATTGTGCGGCTGATGGAGTGGCGCAAGCGGGATGTACGCCTCGAGCGCGTTCAGCACCTCGGCGTCGATGCGCACCGGCTGCGCATACTCGGCTCCTCCGTGCACGACGCGATGGCCGACGGCGGCGAGCGTGTAATGGGCGAGGTCTCCGCGCAGGAACTCCAGCAGGTGCCGCACCGCACCCGCATGATCGAGTGCGTGACGCTCGCCCCAATCGTGCGAGGACACCACGACACCGGCGGCGTCCTTGGCAACGAAGCGCGGTCGTGTCGCGAGCCCTTCGATCTGCCCCCGCGAGATCAGCTCGAATTCGTCGCCCGCGAGCGCATACAGCGAGAACTTGAGACTTGACGAACCCGCGTTGAGAACGGCGATCGAATCGCCCATGTCAGGGCGTCGCAGGCGGGGAAGGCCTGCGGCTGTGCGCGAGCAGCTTCATCACGGCGGCGGAGGCGAGCCGAGCTCGAACGTTGTCCGCGCGCGAGGTGAGCACGATGGGTACGCGCGCACCCAGCACGATGCCCGCGGCATCCGCGCCGGCCAGGTACTGCAGCTGCTTCGCGACCATGTTTCCGGCCTCGAGGTCGGGCACGAGCAGGATGTCCGGATGGCCCGCCACCTTGGACACGATGCCCTTAGTCTTCGCCGCATGTTCCGACACCGCGTTGTCGAAGGCGAGCGGGCCGTCGAGTATGCCGCCGACGATCTGGCCACGCTCGGCCATCTTGCACAACGCGGCCGCATGAAGCGTCGACTCGATCTTCGCCGTCACCGTCTCGACCGCCGAGAGAATTGCCACCTTCGGGGTCTCGATGCCGAGCACGCGGGCGAGGTCGATCGCGTTCTGCACGATGTCGACCTTGTCGTCCAGCGTCGGATAGATGTTGATCGCTGCGTCGGTGACGAGCAGCAGCCGCGGATAGGTCGGCACGTCCATCACGAAGACCTGGCTCATGCGCCGCGCTGTGCGGAGCCCGATGCTGGGGTCCACCACCGCGCTCATCAGCTCGTCGGTGTGCAGGCTGCCTTTCATCAGTGCTTCGACGTCGCCGCCGCGGGCCAGGGCGACGGCCATGGCGGCCGCAGCGTGGCTGTGCTCGGTGTCGATCAGCTGGTATGGCGAAATGTCGACGTGCGCGGCTTGCGCAACCGAGCGGATCTTCGCGACCGGCCCGACCAGCACCGGCACGATCAGCTTGCGCTTGGCCGCCTCGACCGCGCCCACCAGCGAGTCCCGATCGCACGGATGCACGACGGCGCAACTCACTGGCGACAAGGATTCGCAGCGCTTAAGGATCTTCGCGAAGCCATCGTTGCGGCGAAGGATCAGTTCCGGCGTTGCGACGTTGGAGTAGGAGAGTCGCTCCGTAGGCGCGCTGACCTTCATCAGCCCGTCCACCAGCGTTTCGTTGTGCTGGTTGGCGCAGTGGCACGCGAAATCGATCGTATGGTTGGCAGCATTCTTCGCGCGGGCGGTGACTCTGGCGGTCAGCGTGTCGCCGACGGCAATGTCGCCGTGGTAGTGGAGTTGCGTGGCGACGATTGTTGCACCTGGGCCGGGAAGCCTGCGCAGCAGCAGGTTCGACACCAGCGCGACCGCCGCGGCGCCGGGCGCGGTCGGACCGTTGCCGGAGCTGTTCTCGAGATGATAGGGGTCGACCTGCCCCGCGACCATCGACAGCCCTTCGATTTCGTTGGCCGAGAGCGTGCGGGAGACCGAGTCGCTGGTGCCGATCGCGATCTCGTCGAATGTATGGTTGCGGTAGTCACTCATGCCGATTCCTTCGCGTTCAGGCACGCGCCGCCTGTCGCCCCTTGCGGCTGTGCACGCCTCGCGTGCCCGGGCGCTTGCCGTCGGCCGCGCGCCGCTTGGCGCGTTGGCCGACAGCGCCCTTGCCACCTGCGACAGGAAGCATGCCACGCAGCTCGCCGATCAGCGCGCGCTGCCGGTCCTCGAGCTTGAAATGCGCTTCCATGACTCTGAGCAGTTCGTGCGCGTGTCGCCGCTCCGGCGCACTGCGCAGGAGCTTCGGCAGCGCCCGCTTGGCCCGGTCGCCCTCGAACTCGACGATGATCGTCTCCTCGTGCATCAGGCGCCGGAACTCGTCTTCGGAGATGCCGTCCAGCAGGTGCGCTGGCGCGATCAGTTCGCGCACCCGCTCCATCGACGACAGCTTGCGGCGGCCGCTGCCCGCCTTGGCGACGAGAAGGCCGATGCGAACATATCCCTCGAACGCCCCACCGTGCTCGATCGTGTCCAGGACCTGCCGCACCGCCGGCAGTGAGCGTGGGTCGAAGCGCGTCGCGCGCCGGATCACCCGCTGCTGGTCGGCGACATTGAGCGAGAGCATGTTGCCGTACACGTGGAAGAACGCGGCCTCGGCGGCGGCGTCGCGCAAGTCACGGTAGAGATCGAGCTGCGCCGAAATCACCTCGCTCGCCAGGCGCTCGGCACGCACGGGCGCACCGTTGTCGCTGCGCGGCTGCCGATAGCCGCTCGCCACCGCGGCGAGATAGGGCAGGGGCCAGAGGAACGGGTTGCGGTCGGAAATCCCCCAGCGCTGCATGCGCAGCGGATGCAATTCGCGCAGCGCCTTGGCGAGCCACTCCGGGACCGCCTGCCGCACCAGGGGACGCAACAGCAACTCGTAGGCACGCTCCGTCAGCTCGGAGAGCGCGGCGACGGCCTCGAACGGCTTTTCGTCCACGCGATCGTACTTCTGCATCTTGCGCAGGTCCTCGAGCGTTCGCTCCACGATGGTCACATCGTAGGTGACGCCGTCCTCGCCGTCTGGGAGCTCCTTGATGTCCATGCCATAGAGTCCTGGCGGCAGCTGCTGGATCTGCTTCAGCAGCTCGACGATCTGCGCATGCTCGCGCAGCGCGACCTTGCCGGACACGAAGATGCCGAGGTGGCCGATGTCCTCGTGCAGCAGGCCGACGATCGTCTGGCCATTCGCCTTGATCTCCTCGGTGGACGAGTAGAGGTCGCCGATCCAGTTGAACGCCTGTTGCGGAGGCGTGATGTTGTCGCCGATCGATGCGAACACGATGATCGGGCTCTTGATCGACTTGAGATCGAAGAAGCGTCCGGGCCCGAGCCGTGCGTCGCCGGCCGACAGCTTGTTGCCGACGAAGAGGTTGTTGACGATCCAGCGGATCTCCTCGTCGTTGAAGAGATAGAACCCGCCCCACCAGCGCTCGAACTCGAGGAAGCGCTCGGGTTCCTCGTCGATGTTCGCGTACACGTGGTAATACTTCTCCCAAAGCGAGTTTGCCGGGTTCAGGTTCTCGAAATTCTGCACGAGGTTCGCGCCGTCGAACTTGCCCGCACCCAGATCGCTGGCGAACAGCGAGACCCACGCACCGCCGGCGAGGCCGCCCATGTAACGCATCGGGTTCTCGCCGTCGTTACCCGCCCAGTAGGACATCGGGGCGCCGTTGATCACGCAGGGCCCCGCGATGTCCGGGCGCGACGCGGCGAGCATCATCACCGCCCAGCCCCCCTGGCAGTTGCCGATCAACACCGGTTTCGGGCTGTCGGGATGGCGCGCCGCCACGATGCGCACGAACTCCGCTTCCGCGTCGACCACATCTGCGAGCGTCTGGCGTGGCTCGGGGTCGGGGAAGAAGATGACGAAGTACACGGGATGGCCGGCGCGCATTGCCACGCCGACTTCGGAGTCCTTCTTGAAGCCGCCGATGCCAGGCCCGTGACCGGCGCGCGGATCGATGATGATGAATGGCCGCAGCGCATCATTGACCTTGACGTCGTGCGGCGGAATGATGCGCAGCAGCGCATAGTTGCAGGGGCGCTCGAACGTGCGCGCATCCGCAATCGTCTCGTACTCTTCGTGCAGCAACGGCGGCTTGCCCGCGGCTTCGTGCGCGAGCCACTGATTGCCGCGCTGCCGCAGCGTGTCCCAGAACAGCACGCTTCTCTGCAGGAGGTCGACGCCGTAGCGCGCCGCATCTTGCCAAGCCTCCACCGGGTTGCGCGGCGCGGTCGCCGATGTCATGAACTCGGTTCCGGCTCGTTGCATATGCCCGACGTAACGGTCGCGTGCGGCGCGCAGGCGGCGTTCGAGAAGGGTTCCGACCGAGCGCGAGATCTGCTGCGCGCGATCGATCGTCGTATTGAGGTCTGCCATGGATTCTCCCAGCGGCGGCGACACGATTGCTGCGATGCAACATTATCGCGCATTTCCCCGCTCCGTGCGGTCGTATCGCGATTTTCGGCAATCAAGTGGCCTTCGCACGGGCGCGCCTGCAACAGACCTTAGGCGACGGCGCGACCAAATGAAAAGGGCGGCCCGCGGGCCGCCCCATTACCGAAATTGCCTTGCTTCAGATGCGGTTCTTGAGCTTGCGGATCGCTTGGATCTGCGCGAGAGCGGACGCAAGCTCGGCCTCGGCCTTGGCGACCTCCTCCTTCGAATCCCGGTTCATCATCGCCTCCTCTGCCGCACGCTTGGCTTCGAGCGCCGCCTTTTCGTCCAGGTCCTTGGCGCGGATCGCCGTATCGGCGAGCACCGTCACGTGGTGCGGCTGGACTTCGAGAAAGCCGCCCTGCACGAACACCAGTTCCTCCGACTCCTGATTCGGAAGCTTCATCCGAACCGCGCCGGGACGGATCTGCGTGAAAAGCGGTGTGTGGCGCGGGTAGATGCCGAGCTCGCCCATGATGCCGGGCAGCACGACGAATTCCGCCTCGCCCGAGAAGATCGACTCCTCGGCGCTGACGACATCGACCTTGATCGTGGGGACAGCCATCGCGAACCTCTTTTCGACCCTCAATGGGTGAGAATCATTGGAGCGTCTTCGCCTTTTCGAATGCTTCCTCGATCGCTCCCACCATGTAGAACGCCTGCTCCGGCAGGCTGTCGCACTCGCCGTCCACGATCATGTTGAACCCCTTGATCGTGTCCTTCAGCGCCACGTACTTGCCGGGCGAGCCGGTGAACACCTCCGCGACGTGGAACGGCTGCGACAAGAAGCGCTGGATCTTCCGCGCGCGGGCCACGGCGAGCTTGTCCTCCGGCGACAGCTCGTCCATGCCGAGAATCGCGATGATGTCGCGCAGCTCCTTGTAGCGCTGCAGCGTCACCTGCACGCGCCGCGTGCAGTTGTAATGCTCTTCGCCGACGACGTTCGGGTCGATCTGGCGCGACGTCGAGTCGAGCGGGTCCACCGACGGATAGATGCCCAGCGAAGCGATGTCGCGCGACAGCACCACCGTCGCGTCGAGGTGGCCGAAGGTCGTCGCCGGCGACGGGTCGGTCAGGTCGTCCGCCGGCACGTAGACCGCCTGGATCGACGTGATCGAGCCGGTCTTGGTCGACGTGATGCGCTCCTGAAGCTTGCCCATTTCCTCGGCAAGCGTCGGCTGGTAGCCGACTGCGGACGGCATCCGGCCGAGCAGCGCGGACACTTCGGTGCCGGCGAGCGTGAAGCGGTAGATGTTG
This sequence comes from uncultured beta proteobacterium, assembly GCA_963750585.1. GTDB lineage: Bacteria > Pseudomonadota > Gammaproteobacteria > Burkholderiales > Casimicrobiaceae > VBCG01. The sequence goes on along the minus strand of CAVVRH010000027.1, from coordinate 62,769 downwards.
TCGATGAAGAGGAGGATGTCCCGGCCCTCGTCGCGGAAGCTCTCGGCCATCGTGAGGCCGGTGAGCGCCACGCGCAGGCGGTTGCCCGGAGGCTCGTTCATCTGACCGAACACCATTGCCACCTTGGACTGCGAAAGGTCCTCCTGCACGATAACCTTCGCATCGGACATCTCGTGATAGAAGTCGTTGCCCTCGCGGGTGCGCTCGCCCACGCCGGCAAATACCGACAGGCCCGAATGCTGGGTCGCGATATTGTTGATGAGCTCCAGCATCGTCACGGTCTTGCCCACGCCGGCGCCGCCGAAGAGTCCGATCTTGCCGCCTTTGGCGAACGGGCAGATCAGGTCGACGACCTTGATGCCCGTTTCGAGCAGCTCGACAGAGGGAGAGAGCTCGTCGAACTTGGGGGCCAGCTGGTGGATCGAACGGCGCTCCGCGGTATTGACGGGACCGCGCTCGTCGATGGGACGGCCGAGCACGTCCATCACGCGGCCGAGCGTGCCCTGTCCCACGGGAACCGAAATCGGCGCGCCGGTGTTCGCGACCATCATGCCGCGCCGAAGGCCGTCGGACGAGCCGAGCGCGATGGTGCGCACGACCCCGTCGCCCAGTTGCTGCTCGACCTCGAACGTGAGCCCCTGTTCGACCAGCTTGTTCGATGCGTCGGCTTCGAGGACCAAAGCGTCATAGACGTGCGGCATCGCATCACGCGGAAATTCCACGTCGACGACTGCGCCGATGCACTGAACGATCTTTCCCTGGCTCATGATTCAAGTCCCAATGGTGTTTGCCTGAATGCTTTCGGGTTCCGCGCTAAGCCGCCGCCGCGCCGACGACGATTGGCGATGAAGGGTCGGAAACTCATACGGCCGCCGCGCCGCCGACGATTTCCGAGAGTTCCTTGGTGATCGCCGCCTGTCGCGTCTTGTTGTAGATGAGCTGCAGCTCGTTGATGATCTTGCCCGCGTTGTCGGTCGCCGCCTTCATCGCCACCATCCGCGCGGATTGCTCCGAGGCCATGTTCTCGGCGACCGTCTGGAAGATCGACGGCCTCGATGTAGCGCCGCATCATGCCATCGAGCAGCGTCTGCGCGTCCGGCTCGTAGATGTAGTCCCACGAGCCGCCCTTGGCCTCCGGGCGTCGCGTCTCGCCACTCGGCGCAACGTATTGCATCGGCACCGGGACAATTCGCCCGCCGCGAGGCTCCTGCCGCATGGTATTGATGAACGCCGTGTAGAACACGTAGATCTCGTCGACCTGTCCCTCGATGTAGCGGTCGAAAAGCACCTTGAGCGGCCCGACGACGCGCTCGAGGTGCGGGCGGTCGCCAAGCTGAACGACGCTCGCGACGATGTTCGCGCCCATGCGCTGCAGGAAACCGAGTCCCCTGCCGCCGAGCGCGATGTACTCGACGTCGAGTCCGGCCGCCTTCCATTCCTTGTGGCGGTTCAGCATGAGCCGAAGGATGTTCGTGTTGAGGCCGCCGCACAGGCCCTTGTCGGTGGTGACGACGATCGCGCCGACGCGCTTCACCTGTTCGCGCTTGCTCAGGAACGGGTGCTTGTACTCGGAGTTCGCCTGAGCGATGTGGATCGCGATCTGCAGCGTGCGCTCGACGTACGGGCGCGAGGCGCGCATCCGTTCCTGCGCCTTTCTCATCTTCGAGGCAGCGACCATCTGCATCGCCTTGGTGATCTTGCGCGTGCTCTGCACGCTCTTGATCTTGTTGCGAATCTCTTTCGAATGCGCCATTGCCTTGCCTTGGTCGCGTCAGGTTGCAGCCAATTATCGTTGCCGCCGGAACCGGTCAATACGTTCCGGTCTTCTTGAAGTCCTCGATGGCGGAGCCAAGGGCTTTCTCATCGTCCGCCGTCAGTTCCTTCGTCTTCTCGATGCGCTCGAACAGGTCCGAGAAGCCGCTCTTGACGAACTGGCGCAGCGCCGCCTCGAACGCGAGGCCCTTTTCCACCGGGACATCGTCGAAGTAGCCACGGTTCACGGCGAAGAGCGTGATCGTCTGCTCCGCCACCGAAAGCGGCCGGTACTGCGGCTGCTTCATCAGCTCCGTCACCATGCGGCCGCGTTCCAGCTGCTTGCGGGTCGCCTCGTCCAGGTCGGAAGCGAACTGCGCGAACGCCGCGAGCTCGCGGTACTGGGCGAGCGCAAGGCGCACGCCACCGCCCAGCTTCTTGATCGCCTTGGTCTGCGCCGCGCCGCCCACGCGCGACACGGAGACACCCGCGTTGATCGCGGGGCGGATGCCGGCGTTGAAAAGGTCGGTCTCGAGAAAGATCTGGCCGTCGGTGATCGAGATCACGTTGGTCGGCACAAACGCCGACACGTCGCCCGCTTGCGTCTCGATGATCGGCAGCGCCGTGAGTGAACCGGTCTTGCCCTTGACCTGCCCGTTGGTGAATCTCTCGACGTACTCCTCGTTCACGCGCGCCGCGCGCTCGAGCAGCCGTGAATGCAGGTAGAACACGTCGCCCGGATACGCTTCGCGGCCCGGCGGCCGGCGCAGCAGCAGCGACACCTGCCGGTAGGCCCATGCCTGCTTGGTCAGATCGTCGTAGATGATGAGCGCGTCCTGCCCGCGATCGCGGAAGTACTCGCCCATCGTGCAGCCGGCGTAAGGCGCGATGTACTGCAACGCCGCGGATTCCGAGGCGTTTGCCGCGACGACGATCGTGTAGTCCATCGCGCCGTGTTCCTCGAGCTTGCGCACGACGTTGACGATGGTCGAGGCCTTCTGCCCGATCGCAACGTAAATGCAGATCAGGTCCTTGCCCTTCTGGTTGATGATCGTGTCGACCGCGACCGCGGTCTTGCCGGTCTGGCGGTCGCCGATGATCAGCTCGCGCTGGCCGCGGCCGATCGGCACCATCGCGTCGATCGCCTTCAGTCCCGTCTGCACCGGCTGCGCGACGCTCTTGCGCCAGATCACGCCAGGCGCAACCTTCTCGATCACGTCGGTCATCTTGGCGTTGACCGGTCCCTTGCCGTCGATCGGCTGGCCGAGCGAGTTCACCACGCGGCCGATCAGCTCGGGTCCGACCGGCACGTCGAGGATGCGACCCGTCGAGCGCACGGTGTCGCCCTCGGTAATGTGCTCGTATTCGCCGAGCACGACGGCGCCCACGGAGTCGCGTTCCAGGTTGAGCGCGAGGCCGAACGTGTTGCCGGGGAACTCGAGCATCTCGCCCTGCATCGCGCCCGAAAGCCCGTGCACGCGGCAGATGCCGTCGGTAAGCGAGATCACCGTGCCCTGCGCACGGCTCTCGGCGCCGACGTCCAGGTGCTCGATGCGGCTCTTGATGAGTTCGCCAATCTCTGCCGGATTCAATTGCATGGTCGTCCTCTGCGCGAGGCAGTGGTTATGTTGTCGTTTCCGCCCGGGAGCGTCGGGCTGCGCCCGCCATTCCGGGAAAACCGTTCAGCGGAAAGAGCGCAAGCACGCTCCCGCCCGCCTGCACTATGCCCTCAATGCCTGAGCCATCGCGACGAGCTTCCCCTGCACCGAGCCGTCGATCACCGTGTCGCCCACCGTGATGCGCGCACCGCCGATCAACGCGGGATCGATGCGCACCGTCGCTTCGACGCGCTTGCCGAAGCGTTTCTCGAGCGCCGCCGTAAGGCTCGCCGTCTGCTCTGGCGAGAGCGCGAGTGCGGTTTCGATCGTCGCCTTGGCCACTCCTTCCGCTTCGTCGCGCCGCGCCTCGAAGTTTGCGCGGATCTCGGGCAGCAGCGCGATGCGGTCGGCCTCGACCAGGACGTGAACGAAGTTGCGCATCCCTGCGTCGATCCGATCGCCCGCCACCGACAGCAGCAGCGACGCCTTCTCGTCGCCCGAAAGCCTGGGCCTTCCCAGCACCTCGGCCATCTGCGGATCGGTCGCGATGCTTTCCACGAAGCGCAGCATCCCGCCCCACCGCGGCAGCGCATTCGCATCGCGCGCGAACTCGAACGCGGCATCCGCGTACGGCCTGGCGACGGTCGCTCGTTCGGCCATGGCGCTACGCCTGGATCTGCCGCTGCAGCGCTGCGAGAATTTCCGCGTGCGCCTTCGCGTCCACTTCGCGGGCGAGTATCCTGCTTGCGCCCGCCACCGCGAGGTCGGCGACCTGGTTGCGCAACTGTTCCTTGGCCCGCGCGACCTCCTGCTCGATCTCGGCCTTGGCGGCCGCGACGATGCGCTCGGCTTCGGCCTTGGCTTCCGTCTTGGCTTGCTCGACGGTTTCGCCGCGGAATCGCTCACCCTGTGCCACGATCTCGGAGGCCTTCGACCGCGCCTCGGTCAGGAGGTCGGTGATGCGCTTCTCCGCCGAGGCGAGCGAGGCGCGCCCCTGCTCGCCCGCGGCGAGACCGTCAGCGATCTGCTTCTGGCGGGCTTCGATTGCACGCATCAGCGGCGGCCAGATGAACTTCGCGGTAAACCAGATGAAAGCGGTGAACGCCGCCGCCTGCATCACGAGCGTGAAGTTGATGTTCATGAGACTTCCCTCGCGGGACGTTGGCTCGAGGCGGGAATCAGCGGACGGCGGCGAGCAGCGGATTGCCGAACGCGAAGAGCATCGCAAGACCGACGCCGATGATGAACGAGGCGTCGATCAGGCCGAGCAGCAGGAACACCTTCGCCTGCAGCTGTGGCATCAGTTCGGGCTGACGCGCCGCGCTCTCGAGGAACTTCGAGCACATGATGCCGATGCCGATACAGGCGCCGAGAGCGCCGAGGCCGATGATGAGCCCGATGCCAATGCCCGTGTAGGCCTGGATCATCGCCAGCAGTTGAGCCTTGTCCATCGTTCTTTCCTTTCGGTTTCGAGTTGAGGCGGTTGACGGTGAAGCAAGAACGGCTAGTGATGCTCCTCGGCCATCGACAGATAGACGATCGTGAGCATCATGAAGATGAAGGCCTGCAGCGCGACGATCAGGATGTGGAAGATCGCCCAGCCCAGGTTGAGCACGCCGCCGAAGATCGTCCCGGCCAGGCCCGTGGCGGCCCACATGCCGAGCAGCAGGAAGATGACCTCGCCGGCGTAGATGTTGCCGTACAGCCGCAGCGAATGCGAGAGCGGCTTCGACAGGTACTCGACGATGTTCATCAGCACGTTCGGGATCCACAGCAGCGGGTTCTTGCCGAAGGGCGACGTGAACATCATGTGGATCCAGCCGCCAATGCCGTTGGCGTGGATCGCGTAGGCGATCATCAGGAAGAAGATCGAGAGCGCGAGCGCGAACGTCGTGTTGACGTCGGCGGTCGGAACGAGACGCCAGTGGTGGGCGATGTTGTGGGTCGCGAGCGCAGCGATGTCGACCGGGACGAAATCCATCGCATTCAGCATAAGCACGAGCACGAACGTCGTAAGCGCGAGCGGCGCGACGAGTCCGCTCTTGCCGTGATAGATCGACTTGACCTGCTCGTGCACGAAGTCCACCGCGAGCTCGACGAACGCCTGCCGCTTGTTCGGCACGCCCGACGTGGCGCCGCGCACCACCCACCAGATGAAGCCGAACGTCAGCACGCCCACGATGAGCGTCATCACCAGCGTGTCGACGTGGATCGTCCAGAACCCGCCCTCCGCGCCGAGGGGCTTCGCCAGGTGGGTCAGGTGGCCCGTGATGTATTCGGTGGGCGTCAGAACTTGGCCTTCGGTTGCCATGGGAGTGTAGGTCGTGGTGTCGTGGGATCAGTCGCGCACGCTCAAAGCGATTCCGAACATCAATGTGGTGACGATGAAGGCCACGATGAACGGAAGCGCCATCAGGTCCTGATACAGCATCAGCACGAGCAACATGCTGACGAAGATCAGCACCACCTTGAATGCCTCCGCCCGGAAGATCAGCAACAGCGCCCCGACGACACTTCGCGGCTGCACGATTCCCCCCATCAGCGCGTAGACGAAATTCGCGAAGAGGTTGATCGCGCCACCGAGTGCCGCGGACACCGCCCCGTCCCATCCGGCCCACAGACCAGCCAGCCCGGCGAGCGCGCACGTAGCGGCCGCCTGCCAGGCGAGGAGGATGCGGATCGGCTTGGTCTTGAGCGGAGGAGTCAGGCCGGCGCCCATGCTGCGGCGCGCGAGGCAGGCGAAGCAAACCTTGCAAGTTTAGCGGCTTCCGCCCTCCGGCCGCAATGATTTGGTGCGGCGCAGCGGCCACGCGGAACGGGCGTTCGATCGATGTGGGACGGGCGCTCGTCAGCCTCCGGACAGCGCGGCCACGATCATCACCTCGGCTCCCTGCGGAATGGGAGCGCTCAAGTCGCGCTCCAGCGCCTGGCCGACGAACAATTTGATATGGCGACGCACCTGTCCCTGCTCGTCGATGATTCGAAACCGGAAACCCGGATAGCGGACGTCGAGCGCGGCCAGCACCGCCCGCAGCTGCGGCGGTTCTTCAGGCGCAAGCACCGGCACGGCGACGCTTATCTCGGCGTCCCCGCCCGTATACGAGCGCAGCGGCGAGGGAATTGCGACACTGACAATCGCCGCGGCTTCGTGTGACGTCGTTGCAACCACCTGAACGCCTCGTCCCTTTCCCTGTGCCTGCCCGGCAGGGGCATACCGCGCCAACTGAGCCTCGCGTCGCGGGGCGAATGCCCGACGAGCGACGTCATCCCGCCGCTTCCAATGCATAGATCTGGGGCAGATGGCGCGCAAGGCAGCGCCATGTCCGTCCTTCGTCCCGGCTGCCCCAGACTTCGCCTGACGTCGTCCCGAAATACACGCCGGCGGGGTCGCGGCGATCCGTCGTCATCGCCTGCCGCTTGACCGTCCACCATGCCTGCGCCTTGGGCAAACCTTGATCCTGCCGCCGCCACGAGCGCCCACCGTCCAGCGAACGATAGGCGGCGGGCCGGCCTCCCGGCGCGGTGCGTGGCCAGACATCGGTCCCGTCCATCGGGAACACCCACAGCGTATCAGGATCGCGAGGGTGCGCCGCCACCGGGAAGCCCACGGCGCCCGCGGTTTTCGGCATTGCGGTGCCGATATCCTGCCAAGTTTCATCGGGCCGGTCGAGCCGATAGATCCCGCAATGGTTCTGCTGGTAGAGGCGGTCGGGCTGCCCGCCCGCGAAGCGGACGCAGTGCGGGTCATGTCCGAACGCGGCGTTCGGGTCGGGAAGGAAGTCCGCACGCACGCCGCGATTGAGTGGACGCCAGTCCCGCCCGCCGTCCGTCGATTCGAACACCCCGCCACCAGACATGCCGATGTAGAGATGCTTCGGATCGCGCGGATCGACGAGGATCGAGTGCAGCTTGGCTCCGTCCGGCGTGCCGTCCTGGTCTCCGCCACACCATGCCTTGCGCTGCGGGTGCTCGTTGAATCCGTCGACGCCGCTCCAGGTGGCCCCGCCGTCCTCCGAACGGAACAGCCCCTGTGGCGAGGTCCCCGCATACCAGACGGAAGGCTCGGTGTCATGCCCCGGCGAAAGCCAGAACGTGTGATCGACGACCCGGCCTCCGCCCGCCTTGAATGCCGGCGGCTGGCGGGCCTCGGTCCACGTGCGGCCGCGATCCAGCGAACGGAAGATCGTCGGACCGAGATGGCCTGTTCGCGCCGCGGCGACCCTGACCTTGAGATCGCGCGGGTCCTGCACCGCGTGATGCACGATGTGTCCCAGGAATTGCGGGCCCGACAGTTTGAAGGTGCTGCGTGCGGCGTCGCTGGCAAGCGACCACAGCCCTTTGCGGGTGGCGATCAGCAGCGTGACGCGAAATGCAGGAGTGGGGGTTGATTGGGTGCGGCTGCGCGGCATGGCGTCTCCGGGCGATTGCGGCAAAGGCCGTCAACGCTACGCTCGCCGACTTCTCCCCGCAAGCGTAAGGGTCAAGAAACGGGGCCGGCCGTCGTACACTATCAGACCCGTTTGCCGCAGGCTCACCTTTACACACGGAGATTTGCCATGACGATCAAGGTCGGCGACAAGCTTCCCGCGGGCTCGCTGTCGGAATACATCGAAGTAGAATCGGCGGGCTGCGCGATCGGCCCCAATACGTTCAAGGTCGAGGACCTGACCAAGGGCAGGAAGGTCGTCCTCTTCGGCCTGCCGGGCGCGTTCACGCCGACCTGCTCTGCGAAGCACGTACCGGGCTATGTCGCGAATTGCGACAAGCTGAAAGCGAAGGGCATCGCCGAAGTGATTTGCATGTCGGTGAACGATGCCTTCGTCATGGGCGCATGGGCACGCGACCAGAAGACCACCGGCAAGGTGCGGATGATGGGCGACGGCAGCGCCGACTACACGAAGGCGCTCGGCCTCGAACTCGACCTTTCAGCGAAGGGCCTCGGATTGCGCTGTCAACGCTTTTCCATGCTGATCGAAGATGGTGTCGTAAAGACGCTCAACATCGAAGGGCCCGGCAAGTTCGAAGTGTCCGATGCGGACACGATGCTGAATCAGCTCGGCTGAGCAACACGCCGCGACTGCGCGCACCGACGGTAAGCAGGTCCTGATCGGTGCCGAGAGCGCCTACCGCAAGCGGGCGACGATCCCGTCGAGCTGCTCGAGGCTCGCGTAGCCGATCACGAGCTTCCCCGAACCCTTGGCGCCGGTGACGATGCTCACCGACGCTCCGAGCATTTCCGCGATCTCGTTCTCGAGGCGGATCGTGTCGTGATCCCGTTTGGGTGCGCGGCGCGCGGCGCGCTTGTCCGGGTTCAGCAGTCCGTGCACGAAGCGCTCCGTTTCCCGCACGGACATCCCGCGCTCGACGACGCGGGACGCGGCCGCCACCTGCGGGCCGGCAGACAGCGCAAGCAGCGCGCGCGCGTGGCCCATCTCCAGCCCCCCGCGCAGCAGGTGCTCCTGCACGGGCTTCGCGAGCTGATTGAGCCGCAGCAGGTTGGTCACCGCGCTGCGCGAGCGGCCGACCGCCTTCGCGGCAGCCTCGTGAGTCAGCCCGAACTCCGTAATGAGCCGCTGCAGGCCTTGCGCCTCCTCCAGCGGATTCAGGTTCTCGCGCTGGATGTTCTCGATCAGCGCCAGCGCAAGCGCCGCACTGTCGGGCACGGGCTTCACGAGCGCGGGGACGTCGCGCAAGCCCGCGCGTTGCGCCGCGCGCCAGCGCCGCTCGCCGGCGATGATCTCGAATCCCCCGCCGTCCACCGGGCGGACGAGTATCGGCTGCATCACGCCCTGCTCGCGGATCGAGTCGGCCAACTCCGCCAGCGACGTCTCGTCCATCTGCGTACGCGGCTGGTACTTGCCCGGCCGCAGGCGGTCGATCGGAATTGTTTGCAGCGCGTCGCGCGCGGGCGCCTGCTCGTCGGTGCCCGCAAGCAACGCGTCGAGCCCGCGGCCCAGTCCTTTCGGACGGATCATCTTCACTCCCCTTGCGTTGCGGTCGTCAACGGGGCGACACAGCCGCCTGGCGCATTTCCATGCGCCGCAGGATCTCGCCCGCGAGCGCGAGATACGCCTGCGCGCCCTTCGACGAAGGCTCGAGCCTCAACGCGGGCACGCCGTGCGAGGGCGCTTCGGCAAGCCGCACGTTGCGCGGCACGACCGTGCGATAGAGCTTCTCCCCGAAGTGCCTCTCGAGCTCCGCCGCAACATTCTGTGCCAGTGTGTTGCGCGGGTCGTACATCGTCCGCAACAGACCTTCGATCTCGAGCCGCGGATTGAGATGCGCGCGCACCTTCTTCACGGTTTGCACGAGATCGGACAGCCCTTCGAGCGCGTAGTACTCGCATTGCATCGGGATGAGCACCGCCTCCGCTGCGCACAGCCCGTTCAACGTGAGCAGCGAAAGAGACGGCGGGCAGTCGAGCAGGATGAAGTCGTACTCCTGTTCGACGTCGCTGATCGCCTGCCTCATCTGCGAAAGCGCCTCGGCGAGCGCGTCCTTGAGCCGAGTCTCGCGCTCGGGCAGTTCGACCAGCTCGACCTCGGCGCCGGCGAGTTCGCGGTTCGCGGGAACGACGTCGAAGCCGCCGGTCGGCGAGGCGACACGGACATCGGCGATGCGTTGTTCCCCGAGCAGCACGTGATAGACGGTGCGTGTCTGTGCGCGCTTGTCGAGGCCGGCGCCAGTCGTCGCATTACCCTGCGGATCGAGGTCGATCAGCAGCACACGGCGCTTCATCGCCGCGAGGCTCGCCGCCAGGTTGACCGCGGTCGTGGTCTTGCCCACGCCACCTTTTTGGTTGGCGATTGCAATGATGCGCGGCGAGGAGGTCATTCGGGGCGATCCAATAGCTTCATGACGATCAGGTGGCGTTTCGCATCGAGCCCCGGAACGTCGAGCGCGGGCGCCGCGATGACGGCGACGTCCGGAGGCAACTCCGCGAGCTCTTCCGTGGGATGCACGCCTTTCATGGCCACGATCGCGCCGCCGTGGGCGAGGTGCGGCCGCGCGGCGCGCACGAAAGTCGCGAGGTCCGAGAACGCGCGTGAAATGACGATGCCGAAGGGCTGTGCCGGACGGAAGTCCTCCACTCGGCCTAGCGCGACCTCGATATTTCCGAGTTCCAGCTCGGCCGCCGCCTGGGCGAGAAAGGTCCCCTTCTTGTGGCTCGTCTCCGCGAGCACGACGCGCCAGTCGGGCCGCGCAATCGCTAAGGGGATGCCGGGAAGCCCGCCGCCACTGCCCACGTCGAGGAGCCGCAGCACCGCCGGCGCGAGGCCGAGCTGCGCAAGCGTCGGCAACACGGCAAGCGAATCGAGCAGGTGATGCGTGACCATGCGCTCCGGCTCGCGGATCGCGGTGAGATTGTAGACGCGGTTCCACTTCTCGAGCAGCCCGAGATATCCGACCAGCCTCCGCTGCGCGGACGCCGGCAGTGCAAGGCCGAGCCGGGATACACCTGTCGCAAGCGTCGCCGCGAGCGAAGCGTCGTGCACGTCGGCGCTCATGCCTGCTTCACGTCACGCATCGGCGCCGAGGCGCTGGAAATGAAACCGCGTTTCAGATGGACCAGCAGCAACGAGATCGCCGCGGGCGTGATGCCGGAGATACGCGCGGCTTGGCCAACGGTTTCCGGCTTGTGGGCGTTCAGCTTCTGTTGCACCTCGACGGACAGGCCGCGAACCGTCCGGTAGTCGAGGTCCGGGGGCAGCGCCATGCCTTCCTGCGCCAGATGGCGGGCAATCTCGTCGTTTTGCCGGGCGATGTAGCCCTCGTACTTGGCTTCGATTTCGACCTGCAGCGCCACGGCGGGATCGCTGCACCGGGGCACCAGCGCCGGTCAGCGTCATCACGGTCGCGTAGGTGACGCCAGGTCGACGCAGTAAGTCAGTGAGCGCATACTCTCGCTCTATTGCCTGTCCCAGCTTTGTTTCTGACTCATAGCGCGACAGAATTGCCGGATTGATGTACGTGCTCTTCAGACGCTCGCGTTCTGCAGCGATGGCGTCGCGCTTGCGCTCGAACAGGTGCCAATGGGCATCTCCCACCAGGCCCAGCCGACGGCCGTGCTCGGTCAGCCGGAGATCGGCATTGTCCTCACGCAGCTGCAGCCGGTACTCGGCGCGGGACGTGAACATCCGATACGGCTCGGAGACGCCACGCGTGATCAGGTCGTCGACCAGCACCCCCAGATACGCCTCGTCGCGGCGAGGCGACCAGCCTGCCTCGCCGCGGACAGCCAGCGCGGCATTCAATCCGGCCAGCAACCCCTGGGCGGCGGCCTCCTCGTAGCCGGTCGTCCCATTGATCTGCCCGGCAAGGAAGAGCCCGGCGATCGCCTTCGACTCCAGCGTCGACTTGAGCGACCGCGGATCGAGGTAGTCGTACTCGATCGAGTATCCCGGGCCGAAGCAGGTGGGCGCGCGCGCACCCTTTCATCGAGCGCACGAGCGCGAGCTGCACGTCGAATGGCAGCGAGGTCGAGATGCCGTTGGGATAGATCTCGGTCGTGTCGAGCCCCTCCGGTTCCAGGTAGATCTGGTGCGAGTCGCGGTCCGGCGAAGCGCACGACCTTGTCCTCGATCGAGGGGCAGTAGCGGGGACCCACGCCTTTGATCACCCCCGTGAAGAGCGGCGAGCGGTCGAGTCCTGCGCGAATGATCTCGTGCGTTCGCGCATTTGTGTGGGTGATCCAGCATGGCCTCTGCTCGGGATGCATTTCGGCTGATCCGGAGAACGAGAACACCGGGGTCGGTTCGTCGCCGCGCTGCACTTCCAGCATCGAGTAGTCGAGTGACCTGCCATCCAGCCTCGGTGGCGTTCCGGTCTTCAGTCGGCCGACCGGCAACTGGAGATCGCGCAGCCGGGCACCGAGCCGCTTGGCAGGCGGGTCCCCCGCCCGACCGGCTTCGTAGCTTTGCAGGCCCACGTGGATCAGCCCGGAAAGAAACGTCCCGGTCGTCAGCACGACCGCGTCGCTCTCGAACGTCACGCCGATTTGCGTGACGACCGCCTTTACCCGAGGCCCGCCCTCCTCGTCGGCGACGAGCAGATCGTCGACTGCCTGCTGGAAGAGCGTCAGGTTCGGCTGGGTTTCCAGGCGCCGGCGTATTGCCGCCTTGTAAAGCACGCGGTCCGCCTGTGCCCGGGTCGCCCGAACCGCGGGGCCCTTGCTCGCATTCAAGACGCGGAACTGGATTCCGGCCTCGTCGGTGGCGATTGCCATGGCGCCGCCCAGTGCATCGACTTCCTTGACCAGATGACCTTTGCCGATGCCGCCGATCGAGGGGTTGCAGGACATCTGGCCGAGCGTCTCGATGTTGTGCGTGAGTAGCAACGTCTTGCGGCCCATGCGCGCGGAGGCGAGCGCCGCCTCCGTTCCGGCATGACCGCCACCGACGACAACGACGTCAAAGCGCTCGGGGAAGATCATCGCGGCAAAATCGGGAACTCTCGGGGAACGATCAGGGCAATGCGAGCGGGCATTCTACGTGACGCGATCGCAGGGTGTTAGGTTCCACGTGAAACGTGTGCCGATTGTGCCGCCAGGGATCCGGGCGGCTTGGCGACCCTTCGTTGCTGCGAACGTTTCACGTGAAACGTTGCGTGCCGGGACCATTGCGGGAGCGCCGCTTTCGAATCCGTCCGGCTCGCGGCGACCCCCGCGCCGCCTGCCCAGCGGCCATCGGCGACGATCTCGCGATCCCGGTGTAACGCGTCGTTGTGCGGTTACCGCGCAACGAAGGTCACGCCGAGGCTTTGAAGCCGGGGAGCGAGTTGAAGGAAACGCCGCATTGCGCAGCAGCGCCGAGCGACGGCCCGCCGCGTCCTCGCGTTACGGATCGGGAAACGTTACCGGCATTCTCGGCGCACGCGTTCAAGGCAATCGCCGAGACCAGCATCTTGCGGCGACGGATACGATCTAACTAACTGAAAAATAACAAGCATTTGACGCAAGCATGCGAAGCTCGAGAATTGCGCGATGTATGTAAGCGCTTACACGCCAAACACCCTTGCCAAGCGCGCGCGCTCCCTGGCAAGCTCTCCCGGTTTCCTGGGGCCGAGCTTTGCGAACAGCTCGTCGTGCGCGGCGAGCTCCTTCTTCCACTCTCCCGCGTCGATACGTGTCGCCGTCGCGAAGCGTTCGGGCGTGAACTCCAGCCCCGTCCATTCGAGGTTCGAGTAATCGGGCGCGAGGCCGAGCGGCGTCTCGACCGCCTTGCCGCGGCCTTCGCAACGCTCGACGATCCAGCGCAGTACACGCATGTTCTCGCCGAAGCCCGGCCACACGAACTCGCCCTCGGCATCCTTGCGGAACCAGTTGACGGCGAAAATTCTGGGCGGATTGGGAACCGACTTGCCCATCTCGAGCCAATGGCGGAAGTAGTCGCCGACGTGATATCCGCAGAACGGCAACATCGCAAACGGATCGCGCCGAACCTCGCCGATCGTGCCGGCCGCAGCGGCCGTCATCTCGGATCCCATCGTCGCGGCCTTGTAGACGCCCTCTTCCCACGAACGCGCCTCGACGACGAGCGGGGCCGTATCGCTGCGCCGCCCACCGAACATGAATGCGTCGATCGGCACGCCGTCGGGATCCTCCCAGTCCTTGTCGATCGACGGACACTGTCGCGCGGCCACGGTGAAGCGCGCGTTGGGGTGTGCGGCCTTTCTTCCGCAATCGGGCGTCCAGTCCTTGCCCTGCCAATCGATCAGGTGCGCGGGCGGCTCCTTGGTCATGCCCTCCCACCAGACATCGTCGTCGTCGGTGCGCGCGACGTTGGTGTAGATCACGTTCTCCCGCAGCATGTCCATCGCATTGTGGTTGGACTCGTACGAGGTTCCGGGCGCGACGCCAAAGCAGCCCGCCTCCGGATTGATCGCGTAGAAGCGGCCGTCCTCGTGCGGCTTGATCCAGGCGATGTCCTCGCCGATCGTCGTCACCTTCCAGCCGTCGAACGCCTTCGGCGGGATCAGCATCGCGAAATTCGTCTTGCCGCAGGCGCTCGGGAAACGCGGCCGCGACGTGGTACTTGCGGCCCTCCGGCGTGGTGACTCCGAGAATCAGCATGTGCTCGGCAAGCCAGCCCTGGTCCCGCCCCATCACCGACGCGATGCGCAGCGCGAAGCACTTCTTGCCGAGCAGCGCGTTGCCGCCGTAGCCCGATCCGTACGACCAGATCTCGCGCGTCCTCGGGAAAATGGACGATGTACTTGGTCGCATTGCACGGCCACGGCACGTCGCGCTGACCCGCGACCAACGGCGCGCCGACCGAATGCACGGCAGGGCACGAACAGACCGTCCTTGCCCAGCACGTCGAATACGGCGCGACCCATGCGCGTCATGATGCGCATGCTTGCGACCACGTACGGGCTGTCGGTCAATTCGACGCCGATGTGCGCGATCCTGCTGCCGATCGGTCCCATCGAGAACGGAACGACATACATCGTCCGCCCGCGCATGCAGCCGTCGAACAGCCCCGCCAGCGTCTTGCGCATCTCGCGCTGGCGCCATCCAATTGTTCGTGGGGCCGGCGTCCTCTTCGCGCTCGCTGCAGATGAACGTGCGGTCTTCGACCCGCGCGACGTCGGTGGGATCCGAAAGCGCGAGATAGCTGTTCGGGCGCTTCGCCGGATTGAGCTTCCGCAACGTTCCGGACTCGACCATCCCGGCGCACAGCCGCGTCGTATTCGGCTTCGCTGCCGTCGCACCAGACGATTCGGTCCGGCTTGGTCAGCGCAGCGACCTCGCGCACCCACCCGAGGAGGCGCGGATGCTTGACGTATTCGGGCGCGCTGACGGAGGCCGCGAGCGTTTGCAGCGATTCAGGCTTGTTCATCGTGGCTCGATCGAGGTGAAAAGCAACCCTGCCGCGGTGCGAGGCCGCAGCATGCAGGAGAAAAAACTCTAGCACGCCGCGCGCGCAAACCCAACCACGCACGTTGCGCAAGATCAAGCGGACAAATGGCCTGACCGGTTCGCGACGATAAATATCCGGCGGAACGGAAACAGCACGCTGCCGTCGTCCCGGCGCGGGTATGCGTTCTCGACGCGAGAGGCGAACGCGGCCACGAACGCCTCGCGCTCTGCGTCCACGAGTGCGCTCGACGAACGGCACGAGCGCCGTCCCGCGCATCCACGCGACCACCGGATGCTCGCCGTCCGTACGCGCAGGCAACCGATGCAGATACTCGGTGGTCCACAGGTCGATCGTCCGCGCATGCGGCGCGAGCCAGTGCGTAATACTGCTTGGCCGAGGCGACCGGTGCAGGCCGCACGTGGTCCGCGAGCCGACCACGCCAGCGCGCCTCGTTCGCAATCGCGAAGCAGCGCCGTATGCGACGGCGCGGCGAAAGTTGTCGGGCATCTGGACGGCCAGCACGCCGCCCGGCGCAACGTATCGCGAAGAGCCGAGGAAAGAGGTTCGCGTGGTGATCGAGCCAGTGCAATGCCGCGTTGCTGTAGACGACGTCGACGGGTCGGGCGGGGCCCCACGCGCCGAGTTCGCACTGCCGTCCACGTGTGGCGGGCTTCGCCGGCGGTTGCCGCGCGCGCGCGCGCGAGCATCGCCGCGTCCGCCGTCCACGCCCTCGATCCGCGCCGTCGGCCAACGGCGTGCGAGCCACTGCGCGACGTTGCCCGCGCCGCAGCCGAGGTCGACGCACTGTTTCCGGCGCGTCGAGGTCGATGCGTGCGAGAAGGTCGAGCGCAGGCCGCAGCCGCGCGTCTTCGTACTCGAGGTATTGCGAGGGATTCCACTTCATCTGCCGTCCTTCCGCGCGCGACACGGCGCGCTCACGCGTCGGATGCGCCGAAGCAAGCGCATGGCGCCATGATGCGCGGGCGGGCTATGGCCTTACGCACCGGTCCCGCCCGCCGCGCGCGCGTTTCCTCCAGCTGCGCGCCCGGGCGAACACCGGCCCGGTGAGAAGCAGCAACGCGACGACCCGCGTCACGTGGAACGTCGTGACCAGCGGCACGCCCAGCTGCAACACCTTCGCGGTGATCGCCATCTCGGCGATGCCGCCCGGCGCCATGCCGAGCACGAGCGACGCTACATTGCGCCCCGACAGCCACGCGAGCACGCACGCCGAACGCCGTCGACAGCACGATCGACAGCAGCGACGGTCAGCCGCCACGGCGCCGACGAACCGTGGCGCGCCGCGCAGGAAGTCGCGGCTCGAAGCGCGAGCCGAGCGCGCAGCCGAGCAGCAGCTGCCCGCATTGGACACGACGGGCGGCATCGCCGACAGGTCGAACTTCCGCGCGCCGTGAGCGGAATCGCCACGGCGAGCGACCCGAGCACGAACGCGTTGGGCACGTCGAACCGCTGCGCGACGAGCGCTCCGGCCAGCGTCGCCGCCATCAGCAGCGCGAAGCCCGCCGGATCGAACGTCGTCGTGCCCTGCGCGTACGCGTCGGTGCCGTGCACGCCGAGCGCGGTGATCGCGGCCGGCACGATCGCGACGACGATCAGGATGCGCAGGCTCTGCGCCGCGGCGACGCGGTCCACGCGCGCGCCGAAGCGCTCGCCCAGCGTGGCCATCTCCGCCGCGCCGCCGGGCACGCTCGCGAAAACGCCGGTCGTGAGGTCGATGTCGCGCGAGCCGCGCGAGCAGCGACGCCCGACGACGTAGCCCAGCGCGATCGCGAACACGGCGCCCGCGGCCACCGGCAGGTACCAGACGGCGCCGACGCTCGCGCACGACGGCCGGCGTGAAGTAGAGGCCGAGCGACGGTGCCGATGATCCACTGCCCGACGTAGCGCGCACCAGGACGGCGCGACGACGTCGACGCCCGCGACGCGCAGGAACGCAAGCGCGAACAGCGGTCCCAGCATCCACGGGATCGGCGTGTGCAGCCATGCACACGCCGTCCCGGCGGCGAGCGCGATCGCGAGGCCCGCCAGGGCGCGGGAGACCCCAGCCGCGCGCGCTCTGCCGGTCACACCGCGCCGTCCGAAAACGCGATCGCCACCGCGCAGTGCGCGACCGCTTCCACCGCCCCCTCGGGCCAACGCCTACGGTTTCCGCGCGGCGCGCTCCCGCGCTCCCAGCCGACCTTGACAAGCCATGGCACGAACGACGAGCAGCGCGGTCAGCGCGAGCAGCGTTGCGGAGATCGGATGCGTGAAGAACACCGACGGATCGCCCTGGCTGATCGCGAGCGCGCGGCGGAACTGCGACTCGGCGAGCGGCCCGAGGATGAGGCCGATCACCGCCGGCGCGACGGGGAAGCCCCAGCGCCGCATCACGAAGCCGAGCAGGCCGAACACGTACAGCGTCGACGAGGTCGACGACCGACTGGTGCAGGCTGTACGCGCCGAGCGTCGCGAACACGAGAATGCCGGCGTACAGCAGCGGCGCGCGGGATCATCAGCACCTTCACCCAGAGCCCGATCAGCGGCAGGTTGAGGATCAGCAGCAGGATGTTGCCGACGTACATGCTCGCGATCAGACCCCACACCAGCGTGGCCTGCGTCTGGAACAGCAGCGGGCCCGGGCTGCAGCCCGTAGCTCTGGAACGCCGCGAGCAGGATCGCCGCGGTGGCCGACGTCGGGATGCCGAGCGTCAGCAGCGGCACGAGCACGCCGGCCGACGACGCGTTGTTCGCGGCCTCGGGCCCGGCCACGCCTTCGATCGCGCCGTGGCCGAACTCCTCGGGATGCTTCGACAGCTTCTTCTCGAGCGCATAGGACAGGAACGTCGGGATCTCGGCGCCGCCGGCCGGAATGGTGCCGAACGGGAAGCCGATCGCCGTGGCGCGCAGCCACGCGGGCCACGAGCGCTGCCAGTCCTCGCGCGACATCATGAGCGACCCCGACATCTTCTCGATCTCCTCGTGGCAGGCGGCTCTGGTACGCGGCAACGTAGAGCGCCTCGCCGACCGCGAACAGGCCCACCGCGAGCACGACGACGTCGATGCCGTCCATCAGCTCCGGCACGCCGAACGCGAAGCGCATCTGGCCGGTCTGGTCGTCGATGCCGACGAGACCGAACAACAGGCCGAGGAACAGCATCGCAAGACCGCGCACCATCGACGCCCCGAGCACCGCGGCCACGGTGACGAACGCGAACACCATCAGCGCGAAGTACTCGGTCGGGCCGAACTTCAGCGCGACCTCGACGACGATCGGCGCGAGCAGCGTCAGCAGCACGATGGCGATCGTGCCGGCGACGAACGAGCCGATCGCGGCGGTGGCGAGCGCCGGGCCCGCGCGCCCGCGCTTGGCCATCTTGTTGCCTTCGAGCGCGGTGGCGATCGACGCCGACTCGCCGGGCGTGTTGAGCAGGATCGTCGTCGTCGAGCCGCCGTACATCGCGCCGTAGTAGATGCCGGCGAACATGATCAGCGCGCCGGTCGGTTCGAGCTTGCTCGTGAGCGGCAGCAGCATCGCCACCGTGAGCGCGGGACCCACGCCGGGCAGCACGCCGATCGCGGTGCCGAGCGTCACGCCGACGAAACCCCACAGCAGGTTGATCGGCGCCAGCGCAACGCCGAAGCCGCTCACCAGCGCGGCAATCGTCTCGTTCACGGGTTTACCCCCACACTTCCGGCTGCAGCCTCCGCGCCGCCCCCCGAAGGAGCCATTTGACTGCCTTGGGGCGATCGTGCGGCGCTCACAGCCCGGCGCCCCCGAGTAGCGGATGGAGCCAGCCGGCCGGCAGATTCACATTGAGGAACTTGACGAAGAACAGGAACACCGCAGAGACCCAGCATCAGGCCAAACGCGGCATCGCGTGCGGGACGCGTGCTGCCGAAGCCGCGCGCCACGCAGGCGAAGAGCGCCATCGCGGCAAGCACGAAGCCCGCGGTAGTGGATCAGCGCCATCTGCGCGAAGAGTCCCGCGCTGACCCACCCGAAGGCGCCGACGTGGAACGGGTGCTCGCCGCGCGCTGCGGGGTCGTCCGGCACGCGTTCGCGCCAGCCGCCGGTGAACACCTCGGCGAGCAGCCACAGGCCGAGCACGACCAGGCCCGCCGGCGACGAACTTCGGCATGAAGTTCGGGCCGACGCGCGCGTAGCCGCCGGCCTCCGGCAGCTGGAACGCGACGCCCGTCGCGATCAGGCCGAGCGCGAGCACGCCGAGCGAGAGGACGAGCTCCGCGCGCGGGCCGGCCGCCGGGTCGCCACGATCTACTTCTTCAGTCCGAGCGAGTCGAGGATGCCGGTGATGCGCTTCGTGTCCTCCTCGACGAACGCCTTGAACGCGTCGCCGCTCAGGAACACCGGATCCCAGCCCATCTTGGCGAGGGTCTCCTTCCACGCCGCCGATTCGGTCGCGGTCTTGACCGCGGTGATCAGCGCGTCGCGCTGCGCCGCCGTGATGCCCGGCGCGCCGAATACGCCGCGCCAGTTGCCGAGCACGACGTCGATGCCCTGCTCCTTCAGCGACGGGATGCCGTCGATCTTCGCCGGCGCCGACACGGCGAGCGCGCGCATGCGCCCGCCCTTGACGTGCTCGGCGAATTCGCCCAGTCCGGCGATGCCGGCGGTCACGTGCCCGCCGACGATGTTGGCGACCTGGTCGCCGCCGCCCTTCGCGGCGACGTAGTTGACCTTGGCCGGATCGACGCCGACCTGCCGGGCGATCAAGCCGGCGAGTATGTGGTCGGAGCCGCCGGCCGAACCGCCGTTCCACGAGACCTTGCCAGGGTCGGCCTTGAACGCCGCAACCAGGTCAGCCATCGTCTTGTACGGCGAACTCGCCGGCACGACGATGACCTCGTACTCGCTCGTCAGCCGCGCGATCGGCGTGACCATCGTGAGGTCGACCGGCGACTTCTGCAGCGCGATGCCGCCGACCATCACCATGCCGCCCATCAACAGCGCGTTCGGGTCGCCCTTCGCGCTGTTGACGAACTGCGCGAGCCCGATGCGCGCCGGCCGCGCCGCCCTTGTTCTCGAACTGCACCGAGCTGCACCACCTTGGCCGATTGCATCGCGGCGGCGAGCGCGCGGCCGGTCTGGTCCCAACCGCCGCCGGGGTTGGCCGGGATCATCATCTTGAGCGTGCCGATCGCCTGTGCCTGAACGGCAGTCATGGCAGGCAGCTGCGCCGCCACGACCGTGGCGAGCGCGGCGAGCGAGAATTCGCGTCGTTTCATGAGGGCCTCCTGGTTCAGCTTGCTGGTTGGAATGATTGCTGGCGGGAAAGGATACCCGATGGCGGGCGCAATGGGCGGGCCTCTCCCGGCAAGGAGCGCGCTCGCCCACATTCATGCATCGGCGGGTTCGGCGGCGGCATCCGGCGCGCGAAGGGCCGGGCCGATCACGCGCGCCGCCCGCAGCGCCGCGATCTCGGCAACACCATACCCCAGGTCCGTGAGAATCGCTTCGGTGTCCTCGCCAAGCCGCGGCGGGTCCTCGCGCAACGGCAGGCGCCTGCCGCCGAACGCCAGCGGCAGCAGTGGCGTCATGGTGTTGCGGCCGTCCGGCAGCGTGAGCGGTGCGAGCCCCCCGGTCGCGCGCAGGTGCGGATCTTCGAACAGGTCCTGCGGCCGCGTGATCGGCGCATAGGGCAGCCCGTGAGCCTCGAACACCGCGCTGATGCCGCGCGCGCTGCGCGAGGCGAGCCGTTCGCGCAACTGCGGCATCAGCCATTCGCGCGCGCGCACCCGGTCGTTGTTTGAGGCGAGCCGCGGGTCCGCCCCAAGGTCGTGGAACGCGAACGCCTCGCAGAATAGTTGCCATTGCGTGTCGGAAACGACCGCCAGGAAGATCTGCTCGCCCCGCTCGACGGTGAACACGTCGTACACCCCCCACGCCGAGATCCGGCTCGGCATCGGAGCAGCCGGCTTGCCGGTGACCGCGTATTGCATCATGTGCTGCGCAACCAGGAACACGGTGTTCTCGAACAGCGCCGACTGCACCTCCCCGCCGCGCCCGCTCCGGTCGCGTTCGCGCAGTGCGGCGAGCGCGCCGAGCGCACCGAACATGCCCCCCATGATGTCGTTGACCGACGAGCCGGCGCGCAACGGCCGGCCCTCCGGCCCGGTCATGTAGGCAAGTCCCCCCATCATCTGCACCACCTCGTCTAGAGCGGTGCGATGCTCGTACGGACCAGGCAGGAAGCCCTTGTGCGATACGTAGACCAGACGGGGATTGCGCTGCGACAGCGTCGCATGGTCGAGGCCCAGCTTCGTCATCGCGCCCGTCTTGAAGTTCTCGCTGAACACGTCGGCGCTGTCGACCAGCCGCAGCACGATCTCGTGGCCGCGCGGGTCCTTGGTGTCGACCGCCAGGCTCCTCTTGTTGCGGTTGAACGCGGAAAAGAATCCGGCGCCGGAGCCGATCAGCTTGCGCGTGTTGTCGCCGCCGAGCGGTTCTACCTTGATGACCTCGGCCCCGAGATCGGCCAGCACCATGCCGCAGGTCGGCCCCATCACCATGTGGGCGAACTCGACGACACGGATGCCGGCGAGCGGGAGGCCGTTGTGATTGCTCATCGCATCAGTCCGACCCATGCTGCGCCTCGATCCTGGGATCGCGTCCAGTCTTCATGGAATCGTGGTCCGGGTACTTGATAGTCCGTTCGCCATGGCCCGTCAAGCGCTCCGCGCGCGCTGCTCCGCAAGTCCGCGCCGCCTCGCCGCCGTCGACCGCGCGAGGTGGTCGTGCCGACAGCGAATTTCGCGGCGAGCGTCACTTTCCGATGCAGAACCGCGAGAAGATCACGCCAAGCAGGTCGTCCGATGTGAATTCACCCGTGATCGTGCCGAGTGCAAGCTGCGCCTCGCGCAACTCTTCCGCAAAGAGCTCGAGCGCGGGCGACGGTTGCGCGAGCTGCGCCGCCGCCGCCGCGAGATGCGCGCCGGCCTCCTGCAAGGCGGCGACATGCCGTGCACGCGCAATGTACGCATCCTCGGTCGCGCCTTCGACGCCGGCGGCGCGCATCACCTCGCGCTCGAGCAGGCCCAGGCCGTCGCCGGTCAATGCGGACACCCACGCATGCGTGCGGCCGTCCCGCACCTCGATGCGCGGCGCCGCATGCGCAAGATCCGCCTTGTTGTGGACGATGAGTCGCGGCAGCAACCGTGGGAGCCGCTCCAGCAGCGCGCGGTCGGCGGCGTGTAGCGCGTCCGCCGCCTCGCGTGCGTCCACGATAACCAGCGCGAGATCGGCGCGCTCGACCGCCGACCACGTGCGCGCAATGCCGATCCGCTCGACTTCGTCCGCGGCCTCGCGCAGGCCGGCAGTGTCGATCACCGCGAGCGGAATGCCGCCGATCTCGATCTGTCGCTCGACCGTATCGCGCGTCGTGCCGGGAATCGGCGTCACGATCGCCGCCTCATCGCGAACGAGGCGGTTGAGCAGGCTCGACTTGCCCACATTCGGTCGGCCGACCAGGACAACCGTTAATCCCGTGTTCAGTCGTGCGCCCATGCCGGCACGCCCGAGCAATCGCTCCAGCGCCGCTGCCAGCGCGGCCACCTTGCCGCATGCATCCGCTGCGTGCACGAACTCGAGGTCCTCCTCCGGAAAGTCGAGGGTCGCCTCGGTAAACATGCGCAATTCGGTCAATCCGTCCACCAATGCATGGACTTCGCGCGAGAACTCGCCGGTCAGGCTGCGCGCCGCCGCGCGTGCGGCGGTTGCCGTCGCGGCGTCGATCAGGTCGGCCACGCTCTCGGCCTGCGCGAGATCGAGCTTCCCGTTCAGGAACGCCCGCTTGGTGAACTCCCCGGGCTCCGCAAGGCGCGCCCCGAGCTCGACGCACCGGGCGAGGATCCTCCGCAGTGCCGCCGGGCTGCCGTGGCCCTGCAGCTCGAGCACGTGCTCGCCGGTATACGAAGCGGGCGCCTCGAACAGGAGCGCGATGCCCTGATCGAGCGGCGTACCGTCGCTCTCGGAAAACGTCGCGAACGTCGCAGTGCGCGGCGCGAGTTGGCGGCCGGTCAGCGCAACGGCGAGCCGGGGCGCCCCGACCCCGGAAACGCGCACGATGCCCACGCCGCCGCGCCCAGGGGGCGTGGCAACCGCAGCGATCGTTTCAGGCGGCGGTACCGGTGGCGTGCCGATCATCGCGACAAAGATTACTCCGAGCCGGACGGCACCGAACGTCCCAAAAACCACGGGCCGGCACCGCCAGCCCGAGTTCCTTTCAACGCAACGATCAGCGCCGCTTCGCCGCGGCGGTCGCCGCCTCCTTCTCGAGCACCCGGTTCATGTGCCATTGCTGGAAGATCTGGATGCAGTTGTTGATGAGCCAATAAAGCACGAGGCCCGCCGGGAAGAAGACGAACATGACGGAGAACGCGATCGGCATGATCTGCATCACCTTCGCCTGCACCGGGTCCGAGATCGGCGTGGGCGAGAGCTTGACCTGCAGGTAGGCCGTGATCGCGTAGACGACCGGCAGCACGAACCACGGGTCCGGCGCGGACAGGTCATGGATCCAGCCAATCCAGGGCGCATGCCGCAACTCCACCGCGGAGAGCAGCACCCAGTAAAGCGCGATGAACACCGGGATCTGCACGATGATCGGCAGGCAGCCGCCCAGCGGGTTGATCTTCTCGGTCCGGTAGAGCTCCATCATCTTCTGCTGGAGCTGCTGCTTGTCGTTCGCGTACTGCTCCTGCAGCGCCTTCAGCTTCGGCGCGATGATCTTCATCTTCGCCATCGACCGCGCGCTCGCGTGGTTGAGCGGATAGAACGCGCTCTTGATCAGGATCGTCATCGCGACGATGGCCCAGCCCCAGTTGCCGAGGATTCCGTGCAGCCACTTGAGCAGCCAGAAGAGCGGCGCGGCGATCACGGTAAAGATGCCGTAGTCGACGACGAGGTCGAGGCCCTTCGCGAGCGTGGCGAGCTGGTCCTGGTCCTGCGGGCCGACATAGAGCGGCGTCACGATCTGGCCGGTTGCGCCTGGCGCGATCGGCTTGCCTTCGACGATCACGCCGGCGCTGTAGAGGCCGCCGTCGAGCTTGCGCGTATAGAACTCGCGTGGAGTCTTGGCCTCGTCGGACGGGAGGAACGCCGTGACGAAGTAGTGCTCGACCATGCCCACCCAGCCGTTGTCGGCTTTCTTGGTGTAGGAAGGCTTGCGCGTCGGGTCGGCCGCTTCCTTGTCGATCTCGCCGAAGTCGACCTTCTTGAACTTGTCCGTCTCGTTGTAGACGACCGGGCCGATGTAGGACGCCGGCGCCCAGGAGTTTTGCGCCACCGCGGCCTTGCTGTCACGCGTGAACTGGTAGTAGGCGAACGGCGTCACCGGAGCGGTGGCGCGATTCACGACGTCGAATGCCACGTCGATGACGTAGCTTCCCCGGTGAAACGTGAGCGTCTGCTCGATCGGGTCGCCGTTGCTGGCCGTTGCGCGGAGCTTGAGCTCGAGTTTGTCCATGCCGGGCGCGAGCTCGCGCGGGCCGGGCACCGCTTCGTATACCGTGCGGTGGTTCGGCAATCCCTCGCCCAGAAGTCCGGCCTGCGCGATGAACGTGCGCTCCGCGGTTCGTTGCAGGACGTGGTACGGCTTGCCAACGTCGGCGGCGTCGCGGTGCTGGTTGAGCGCGACGTCGGCCACGACGCCGCCTGCGGTGTCGATCTCCGCCGTGTACAGATCCGTCTTGATCGTGATGCGTTGTCCCGAGGCGGGCGGCGCGCCAACGGGTGCGACTGCCGGGACGCTGCCGGTCGGAACCGTGGCGGTCGGCGTCGCGGGGACGTCCGCTGGCTTCTGTGCCGCGGGCGCGGTCTTCGCAGGAACCGGTGGCGGGTTCTTTTCCTTCTGCCACTCGCCCCAGAGCAGGAAGATCGAAAACGAAAAGACGAGGAAGAGAATCAGGCGTTGCGTATCCATGCGGCCTTGGTCAGGTCAGCGGAGGGCGAATGCCGGAGCGGCTTGCGCCCCGGGGCGGCGTGCGACATCAGGGAACCGGATCGTACCCGCCCGCGTTGTAGGGGTGGCAGCGCGCGATCCGGCGTGCAGCCAGCCACGAGCCTTTGACCGCGCCATGGCGCTCGATGGCTTCGCAGGCGTACTCCGAGCAACTCGGATAGAACCGGCAATGCACGCCGAGCAGCGGGCGCAGCGTATACCGATAGCCACGGATGGCAACCAGCAGGACGTATTTCATAACGGATGCGAAATGCCCGCGCAGGTGGCGAGGAGTGCCTCGGTTTCGCTGGCGGCAGCACTGATCTCGTCCGGGCGAAGCGGGCGCTTGAGACGCACGATCAGGTCCATCCTGGCGATCTGCGGCCTTGCACGGCGGAGCGATTCGCGGACCAAGCGCTTGAATCGGTTGCGGTCGACCGCGCGCCGCAGCAGCTTGCGACCGACCACGAACCCGGCGCGGCCCGGAATGCGGGCGGCCGGCGCAGCGATCAGCTGGACGTAGCGCCCCTCGTGGCGACGTCCGGCGCGGAATATCGCCTCGAACGCGCCGATGCCCGACAACCGATAATCGCGTGCGGACAAGGGCGCCCTCCCCTTGGGGCGCCGATTGGGATCAGACGGCCAGCCGGGCGCGACCCTTGGAGCGGCGCGCGGAAATCACCTTGCGACCGCCGACGGTTTTCATCCTGGCACGGAAACCGTGCGTCCGCGCGCGGTGGATTTTCGAGGGTTGGAAGGTGCGCTTCATGGCAATCAAGTCCCGGGTCGGAAGTAAAAAAGCTTTACATTTAAGCACTTTGCGTCCGCTTTTGTCAAGGACGTCGCCTCGGGAACCGCTGTACTGTGCAGGCGCGTCTGCGAGGCGAGCGATCACTATCGTGCGCGATACATGCACGGCGCCACGCGCAACGGATGTTCCGATTTCGACGCGAAACGCTGTGGATAACTTCACCGCAGGCGCCTAGAATTCCCGCTCTTCATGCCGCCGGCGGTCTCGCGCAAGACGAGTCGATCGGCGTCGTTCCCTACTAGAAAACCGCATCATCAGGGCTTGCTCGCTTTGGATAACGCATTGCCTTCGACGGACCGTTTGCCCATTTCCTGGGCAGACTGTCTTGCCACCTTCGAGCGCGAGCTCACCCCGCAGCAGTTCGCCACCTGGATCCGTCCGCTCGCCTGCGAAGCAAGTGCCGGGCACTGGACGTTGCGGGCCCCCAACCGCTTCGTCCTGCAGTGGGTCAAGGAGCGCTTTGGTCACCGGATCGAGACGCTTGCTCGAAATGCCGAAGGGGCGTCCGTACGCATCGAGTTCGCGCTGGCCGACGGCGGCGGCGAGGTGTCTCACGCGCAGGACGCCCTGCCTGCCCCTGCGCCACGGCCGCAGGGGCCCGGGCCACAGCCGCTTTCCACCCGCTCGCATCTGCCCGCCGCAACGACACCACCCACTGCGAGCGTGCCTCCGCGCCGCACCGAAAGCAGCACGAGCCTGAACCCGACGTTTACGTTCGATTCATTCGTGTCCGGAAAGGCGAACCAGTTGGCGCGCGCCGCCGGCCTGCAAGTCGCCGATCACCCGACGTCGTACAACCCGCTCTTCGTCTACGGCGGCGTGGGCCTCGGCAAGACTCACCTGATCCAGGCGATCGGCAACCATATCCTGACGCAGAACCCCTCGGCCAAGATCCGCTACATCCACGCCGAAACCTATGTCTCGGACGTCGTGCGCGCCTACCAGCACAAGTCCTTCGACGAGTTCAAGCGCTACTACCGCTCCCTCGACCTGCTGCTCGTCGACGACATCCAGTTCTTCGGGGGCAAGAGCCGCACGCAGGAGGAGTTCTTCTACCTGTTCAACACGCTGATCGAGGCGCACAAGCAGGTCGTCATTACCTGCGACACGTATCCGAAGGAGATCGCCGGCATCGAGGAGCGCCTCATCTCCCGCTTCGGCTGGGGCCTGACCGTCGCGCTCGAGCCCCCGGAACTCGAAATGCGGGTCGCGATCCTGCTTGCCAAGGCAGGCAAGGCGAAGCTCCGCCTCGACGAGCAGGTGGCCTTCTTCATCGCGAAACACATTCGCTCGAACGTGCGTGAACTGGAGGGCGCGCTGAAGCGCGTGATTGCGTACGCCACGTTCCACGGGCAGGACATCAACCTGCCGGTCGCCAAGGAATCGCTCCGCGACCTTCTGGCGGTGCAGAACCGCCAGGTCTCGATCGAAAACATCCAGAAGACCGTCGCGGACTACTACAAGGTCCGCATCTCGGACATGCACAGCAAGAAGCGTTCGCGGGCCGTGGCCCGGCCGCGACAAGTCGCCATGGCTCTCGCCAAGGAACTGACCCAACTCTCGCTTCCCGAGATCGGCAGCAATTTCGGCGGTCGCGACCATACGACCGTGCTGCATGCCTGCCGCCAGATCGCGAAACTGCGCGAGACCCATCCCGAGATCAACCAGGACGTGGTTTTCCTGCTGCAGGTCCTTCGCGGATAGCAGCGAAGACCGGCGTCCGCGGGCTGGCGAAATGACAAGTTATTCACGCGGCAAGGATAGCCGGGGTTCAGGGTCGTCAGCGGCCTCTTTTCCTAGAGAAAACGGGGATTTGGGTTTATAATTTGTGGATTATCCGGGCGCCGCCGGGCGCCCGTTTTTCGGTCCCCAAACGATCCACAGGCTGCCCCGGGTTTATACGGACTTCGTCGTTGTGTTGCGGACCTGATGCGTAAGGGTTTTCGCCGACGATCCCGGAATGGGCCGAGCCTTATTAATCATCTTATGGTTAAACGATGCAACTGAAACAGATCGCGCGCGATGCACTGTTGAAACCGTTGCAAGCCGTTTCGGGAATCGTCGAGCGGCGCCACACGCTGCCGATCCTCGCCAACGTCCTGCTCGAGCAGAAGAATGGCCGATTGTTCGTGACCGCGACCGACCTCGAAATGCAGATCACCGCGCATAGCGAACTCGCAGGTAAGGATGGTCAGGCAACGACGGTCGCTGCGCGCAAACTGCAGGACCTGCTGCGCGCGTTGCCTGACGACGCGACGCTTACCGTCGACGGGGCGGGAAGCAAGATGACCGTGCGTGCCGGCCGTTCCCGCTTCAATCTGCAGACGATGGCTGCCGGTGACTATCCGCGGATCAGCGTCGGCACGGAGCAGTTGCAGTCGCTGTCGCTGCCGCAACGCGATCTGCGCGGGCTCTTCAAGCTCGCCGAATTCGCGATGGCGCAGCAGGATATTCGTTACTACCTCAACGGCATGCTGGTCGTGCTCGACCAAGGTTCGCTGCAGGCAGTCGCCACCGACGGCCACAGGCTGTCGTGGGCAAGTCTTGCCATCCCGGGAAGCTATACGCGTCAGGAAGTGATCCTGCCGCGCAAGACCGTGCTCGAGCTTGGCAAGCTTCTGGCCGACAGCGACGAGCCGGTTGCGCTGGACATCCTCTCGAACCAGGTGCGCTTCCGGTTCGCCAACGTGGAACTCGTGTCCAAGGTGGTGGACGGCAAGTTCCCGGATTACAACCGGGTGATCCCCACGGGTCACGGCAAGCACATCGAGTTCGACCGGCTCGAGTTGCTCGCCGCGCTGCAGCGTGCAGCAATCCTGTCGAACGAAAAGTTTCGTGGCGTCCGTCTCGTGCTCGGCAACGATCAATTGCGGATCATCTGCACGAATGCCGAGCAGGAGGAGGCCGAGGAAGAACTCGAGGTCGCCTACAAGGGCGACGGTCTCGATATCGGCTTCAACATCACGTACTTGCTCGATGCGTTGCAGAACCTGGCGAGCGAGAGAGTGGTGCTGGCGTTCGGCGACGCCAATTCGAGCGCGCTCGTCACGATGCCCGGCCGCGACGACTACAAGTACGTCGTGATGCCGATGCGGATCTGATGCCTTCGCCCCGCACGAGGATCGCGCCGACCTTGGTCTTACGCTCAGTACGTAATCTCGCGTCGCCCGGGCGGCGCGTTCGCCGCTGCCTGGCGGCCTCATCTGCCGGCTTCGCCCTCCGCCTCACATCGTTGTTGCAACACCCTCAGATCCTCGCGGCACCGACATCCGAGTCGGTGCGAGCCTGTTGATTTTGTCCTGCAATCGTTCGAAGCCGAAAGTCACGATGAGCCCAGCCCAGCCGAAACCGCTTCCCTCCGCGGCCAGCGAGTACAACTCCGATTCGATCAAGGTCCTGAAAGGGCTCGATGCGGTTCGCAAGCGTCCGGGCATGTATATCGGCGACACGTCCGACGGCACCGGTCTGCATCACATGGTGTTCGAAGTGCTGGACAACGCGATCGACGAGGCGCTCGCGGGTTACTGCGACGACATCAAGGTCATCATCCATGCGGACAACTCGGTGTCGGTGGTCGACAACGGTCGCGGCATTCCGACGGACATCAAGGACGATGACGAACGGAAGCGCTCCGCGGCCGAGATCGTCATGACGGAGCTGCACGCTGGCGGCAAGTTCGACCAGAACAGCTACAAGGTGTCGGGCGGGCTCCATGGCGTGGGTGTCTCTGTGGTGAATGCGCTCTCAGACTGGCTGAAGCTCAAGATCTGGCGCAACGGCAAGGTGTACCAGATGGAGTTTCGCCGTGGCGAGGCGGTGGCGCCGCTTGCCATGACCGGCACGACCGACCGGCGCGGTACCGAAGTGCATTTCATGGCTTCCACCGAAACTTTCAGTCGCGTCGAGTTCCACTACGAGATCCTGGCCAAGCGCATTCGCGAGCTGTCGTTCCTCAACAACGGGACGAAGATCGAGCTCGTCGACCAGCGGGATGGCAAGAGCGAGAACTTCGCGTACTCGGGCGGCATCAAGGGGTTTGTCGAGTACATGAATCGCAGCAAGACCGTGCTGCACCCGCGCGTGTTTCACTCGGTCGGCGAAAAGGACGGCATCACCATCGAGGTCGCGATGCAGTGGAACGACTCCTATGCGGAGAACGTCCAATGCTTCACCAACAACATTCCGCAACGCGATGGCGGCACGCACCTTACCGGTCTGCGCCAGGCGATGACGCGTACGCTGAACAGCTACATCGAGAAGGAGGAGGTCGCGAAGAAGGCAAAGGTCGAGACCACCGGTGACGACATGCGCGAGGGTCTGACCTGCGTGCTGTCCGTCAAGGTGCCCGAACCCAAGTTCAGCTCGCAGACCAAGGACAAGCTCGTCTCGTCGGAAGTGCAGCCGATCGTGCAGGAGGTGGTGTCGGAAAAGCTTTCCGACTTCCTGCTCGAGTATCCGAATGATGCCAAGATCATCTGCACGAAGATCGTCGAGGCGGCTCGCGCACGCGAAGCTGCGCGCAAGGCGCGCGAGCTCACCCGCCGCAAGGGTGTCCTCGATGGCCTCGGGTTGCCGGGCAAGCTCGCCGACTGCCAGGAGCGCGACCCCGCGCTTTGCGAGATCTACCTCGTCGAGGGTGACTCCGCCGGTGGTTCCGCCAAGCAGGGCCGCGACCGCAAGTTCCAGGCAATCCTGCCGCTGCGCGGCAAGATCCTGAACGTCGAGCGCGCGCGCATGGACAAGCTGATCAGCTCGCAGGAGATCGTGACGCTGATCACCGCGCTGGGCACCGGCTTCGGCAAGGACGAATACAACGCGGACAAACTGCGTTACCACCGCGATCATCATCATGACCGACGCGGACGTCGATGGTTCGCACATCCGCACGCTGCTGCTCACGTTCTTCTATCGCCAGATGCCGGAGCTGGTCGAGCGCGGCCACATCTACATCGCGCAGCCGCCGCTCTACCGGGCGAAGCAGGGCAAGGAAGAGGTCTACCTGAAGGATGACCACGAGCTCAAGCAGCACTTGCTCAAGGTCGCGCTGAAGGGTGCCGAGCTGACGCCCGGGGCTGGACTGGCCCCGGTCGCGCCGGACGCATTCGGCAGCGTGGCGCGGCAATACCTGCTCGCGGAAGCAGTGATCGAAAGGCTCGCCCGCGTCATCGATTCCGCGGCACTTCGAGCGATGCTTGCCGGCGCGAGGATCGACCTGTCGAGCGAGCGAAGCGCGCACGATTCCGCCGATGCGCTCGGCAAGGCGATCGACGATCCCGAGGTGACGGTGGAAGTGCGAATCGACGCGGCGACGGAACAGCGTCGGCTCGTGCTGGTGCGCACGCATCACGGTACGCCGCACCTCACCGCGATCGATGACGAATTCATCGCAAGCGGCGACGGCGAGCAGATTCGCGCGGCCGCCGACGTGCTGCAAGGACTGATCCAGCCGGGCGCGGTGATCAGACGCGGCGACAAGCAACTGGCGGTGGGCTCGTTCAAGGAAGCGCTCGACTGGCTGCTGGCGGAAGCTCGCAACGGACTCTCGATCCAGCGTTACAAGGGCTTGGGGGAGATGAACCCCGGGCAGTTGTGGGAAACAACCATGGATCCCGCGGTGAGGCGCCTGCTCAAGGTGCAGATCGAGGACGCAATCACTTCGGAAGAGATCTTCTCCACGCTGATGGGCGAGCAGGTCGAGCCGAGGCGCGCGTTCATCGAGAACAATGCGCTCGGCGTGCGCAATCTCGACATCTAGGGAGCTTCCGTACACCGCCGGATGGTCTCGACGCCCTTGCGGCAGGAGATCGCCGGCCCCGGCGATGGCGACCCGCGCCACCGTTTCGCGTTGCCGTGCCGCCCGTCCGAGCGGGGAATGATCGGTATGGATTTCCGGTTCCCGTTGGGCTAACCTGCAACGCTCCTGGGCGTGCGAAGCTGGCCCCGACCCGACCGTGACAACGAATCAACCGCGTCTTTGGCTCGCGATGCTGGTCCTGCTCGGGCAGTTCGCGAGTGGACCGCTGGGCGCGCAGGGATTCAAGTTCTCGCAGCCGGACGATTCCGAGCGCCAGGAAGCGCAGGCGCGCGCGAATCGCATCGCCGAGCAGCTTTCGACACCCTGCCGTGCCGACCTCCGGAACAAGAAGATCATGGTGGTGATCGGCGAGGTGCAGTCGAACGGCTACATCGTTGCCGCGCAGCAGCAGAACTACGGGCCGCATTTCGAGGCAATCAACGCGCGGCTGCGCGCGCTCGGGCTGCGGACCTACACGCCCGAGGAGATTCGCCGGCAGATCGCGCAGGCGGAAATCGACGCATACTTCCGGAACGATCCGGATGCGGCGCTCGCCGCATCGAGGCGGCTCGGCGCGAGTTTCGTGCTGCGCGGGCTGATCTCGTCGCAGGCGACGCGCAAATCCGCTCATGGCCGTCAACCAGGTCTCGGTGACCATGGAATTCACGCTGACCGGCAGCAACGGGAGGCAGATTTCCGAGGTCGCGCGCGGAAACCGCTTCCTACGCGGGCGCCGACGTCCAGCGCATGGCGCTGACGCTCGTGAACGAAAAGGCCGACGAAGTCGTGGCCAACCTCTATGCGGACTATTGCCGCAACGCAGGGCTCGCCCGCGCGCGGCGGCCCGGCGCCGAAGTAGCCGGCCCGGTCCTGCAACGATGTCGGAATCTGACAGGAGGATTCGCGATGACCGACTCAATCTCGCTTCGGCTGCGCCCGCGTATCGACCGTCGCCGCGCTTCTCGCGTGCGTACCCGTAGCGATGGCGCAGCCCACGTATGGCAACCCGTCACCGACGGCGGGCAGCGAAACGTCGCAGAAGGCGAACGCCGCCGCCGACCAGACGATCTACCAGCCGGTCGAATACGTCAACGCCAAGCAAGAAAGGTCCGGCGCTGGTCGTGATCCCCGGCGAGATCAAGAGCAACAACGCGACCTTCCTGCAGAAGTTCACCGCGAACAACATCGCCGACTTCGGCGAGATCGAGCTTTCGAGCGCCAACTTCCAGGTGCTCGAGCGCTCCAACCTCGGTCCGTTGCTGAAGGAATTCGAGCTCGCCTACAACCTGGGCGATCCGGCGCAGGCGCGCAAGTTCCTCGGCATGGGCAAGCTCAAGTCGACCAAGTACGTCGTGAAGTTCGACATCCTCAAGACCGAGCAGGTTGCCGCGGCCCAGTCCGGGCTTCGACGGCCGGACGCTCGGCCAGATGGCGGGACTGCTCGGCGCGTTCAGCGGTTCGCGCGGGCGGCGCGGCGGCCGGCGCCGTGGGCGGCACCGCGGTCGGCTCGGTGCATTCGAGCGAGTCGACCAGCGTCTGGGTCATCGGCATGCGCTACAAGATCATCAACGCCGAGACCACCGAGCAGGTCGCGCAGGGCTACACCGAGGAGAAGATGGAAATCGGCGCCACGTCGTCGGGCGCGCTCGGCGTCAACCAGTCGCAGCAGGGCGGCGTCTCGCTCGACACGATGGTGCAGCGGCTGGTGCAGAAGAGCGTGTGGGAAATCGACAGCAAGTACAAGTGAACCGACTGACCGCGGGAGATCGGACGACGCCGGCCCGCCGCCGGCGTCGCCGTTTTCGGCGCCGACGAGGAACGGCATTTGGCAGAGATCAGCAACCTCGGCAAGTACGAAGTCCGGCGCGAGATCGGGCGCGGCGCGATGGGCGTCGTCTACGAAGGCTACGACCCGCTGATCAAGCGCGTCGTCGCGCTCAAGACCATCCGCGCCGGACCAGCTCAAGGCGGAGGATTCGGCGACGGTGATCGCGCGCTTCCGCCGCGAAGCGCAGGCCGCCGGGCGGCTCAGCCACCCGAACATCGTGTCGATCTACGATTTCGGCGAGGACGCGGGCGTCTGGTACATCGCGATGGAGTTCGTCAAGGGCCGCGAGCTCAAGGAGTGCTTCGATGCGCAACGAGCGCTTCAAGACGGCCGACGTCGTGCGCATCATGGCGCAGATCCTGGCGCGCGCTCGACTACTCGCACCGCCAGGGCGTGATCCACCGCGACATCAAGCCCGCGAACATCTTCCTGCTCGACGACGGCACCGTGAAGGTCGCCGACTTCGGCATCGCCCACATCGAGTCGTCGAACCTGACGCAGGTCGGGCACGGTGCTGGGCACGCCGAGCTACATGTCGCCCGAGCAGATCCTGGGCCTGCCGGTCGACGGCCGATCGGACCTGTTCTCGGCGGGCGTCATCCTCTACCAGTTCCTGACCGGCGAGCGGCCGTTCGCCGGCTCCGCGGCCACGACGATGCAGAAGGTGCTGAAGGAGGATCCGCTGCCGCCGTCGACGCTCAACGTCCAGGTGCTGCCGGTGATGGACGCCGTCGTGCGCAAGGCGCTGGCGAAGCGCGCCGACGAGCGCTTCCAGACCGCGC
Organism: uncultured beta proteobacterium; assembly: GCA_963750585.1. Classification (GTDB taxonomy): domain Bacteria; phylum Pseudomonadota; class Gammaproteobacteria; order Burkholderiales; family Casimicrobiaceae; genus VBCG01. The sequence continues at coordinate 28,381 of CAVVRH010000027.1, read as the reverse complement.
AGGAGTTCGCCGACGCGATCCGCGCCGCGGCGCCGGCCACCACGACCGCCGCCGTCGACAGCGAAGCGCGCACCCGCCATCGGATCCGACGATCATCGCTGCGCCGGCGGCGAACATGGCGAAGGCACGCGCCGCGCGGTCGCCGTCGGGGCCGAAACACCTTCCGCAACCGCGCCGTCACGCGGCAAGGCATCGCGCCGCGCGCGATCTTCGCGATCGTCGGCCGGCATCGCGGCCATCGCCATCGGCGCCGGCGGCATGGTTCGTGTTACCAGCGGCAGGCCGGTCGAGGCGGCGAAGCCCGCGCAGACCGCGGCGCCGCCCGCTGCGGTAGCGAGCCTGCGCCGCCGCCTCTCGCCCGCCCCGCCCGCCGCGCACGTCGTGCCGGCGCCGCGCAAGCCCCGAGCCGATCCGGGAACGATCGTCGATCTCGGCGGTCGGTCTGGTCGATCCGTCCGACCCGCGCTATCAGGGCGACAAGAGCCTGCTGCAGAGCGATCTGCGCGCGGATTCCAGGAGCCAGCTGGTGGAAAAGGCGGTGGGGCTGCTGGTCGAGCCGAAATCGATCGCCGCGAACTACGAGCTGCTGAAGAGCCGGGTTCTCGCGAACAGCGGCAGCTACGTCAAGACCGTCGTCCGCGAAAGCGAGCCGCGCCTGGGCAAGGACGGCCTGATGTCGATCACCACCGAGGCCGTCGTCAACGTCAAGGCCGTGCAGAAGTCGCTCAACCAGATGACGCGCGACGAGCGGGTCGAGCTCATCCGCGCCAGCGGCGACCCGAGGGTGTCGGTGCAGATCGACGTGCGCGACGCCGATCGCCCGGACGCGCCGCCACTGCCGTCGCCGGTCGCCGAGAACATGCTGAAGGAGCGCATCAAGTCGTTCGGCTTCCGCATCTGGGCCGAAGGCGGCGGCGCAGGCGCCCACGGCGGCGCAGGCCCCGGACTTCGCCGTGATCGGCGAGGCCCGGATCAAGAAGCTGTCGGTGCGCCTCGAGGCGTCCGGGCTGATCGTCACCAAGTACGCGCTGACCTCGTGGACCGTGAAGTGCGTCGATCGCGCGACCGGCGAGGAGATCTACTTCAACACCACGCTGCCGAAGGGCGTCGGCAGCTGGGCGAGCGAGGAAGAAGCGCTGAAGGCGATCGGGACCGAGGATCGCCGACGAATTCTCGCGCGATTTCTTCCTGCAGCACGCCAACGTGACCGGCCGGAAGGTCACGCTGAGCGTCGACGGGATGCCCGATGCCGCGTCGGAGGACCTGCTCGCGCGCGAGCTGGTCGGCCTGCCCGAGGTCATCGCCGCGACCCCGCGGCCGCCGGCGAAGCCCCGCGGCTACGACCTGCAGCTTGCGGGCAGCGGAGCGCCAGGCGACCTCGTCGCGCGGAGCGTCCTGAAGCCGCTCAACGCGAAGCTCGGCCAGGCATGCTTCACGCTTGGGCGGCGTCGCCGGGGATCAGGTCGCGGTGGCGTTCGACAGGCGCTGCGCCGACGCCGCCGTGCTGTCGCGGCTGGAGACCAATCCGCCCGCGGGCCTCTACGGCGCGCCGCCGGGCCGGCAGAAGAGCGTCGTGAAGAATCCGGAGACGCTGCGCAAGCTGTCGACGATCTAGGGCGCGATCCGCGGCGACCGCACCCGAAGCCGGTGCCGCGCGCTGGAGCGCTCAGCGACTCGGCTGTCGAGCGCACGCGAACGCCAGCGTCTCGCCCGGGCCGACGTCGTGACGGTGGCCGAAGCTGATGTGGCCGCGGCCGCGCAGGATCATCTCCTCGCGGCGAATCTGGATCTCGCGCTCGCCGTCGAACGTCACGAAGGTGCCATTGGAGCTCTGATCGACCAGCACGAACCTGTCGCGGCGACGTTCGATCCGCGCGTGCAGCCGCGACGCCAGGCGGTCGGCGATCACCACGTCGTTCTCGCAGTCACGGCCCAGCGATGAGGGGCGGCGAGCTCGCATTCAGCTCGAGCACGCGTTCGACCGTGCCGGAGCTCGAGGCGGGCGGCCTGAGCCTTGGGACGCGTCGCCATCGCGGTTAGATCGGCGGAAGAGTCCTGCCAGAGCAATTCGCAGATGCCGATGTCCTTTTCCTTTCCCTTCACGGTCAGCACGTCGAGCTCGCGCACACGCTCGCGCAGCCACGGGGACAGCGTTTCCGCCGTGGGCGCGGAAAGGATGACCTGCCCGCGCTTGGCCAACGCGACCATTCGCGCAGCGACGTTCACCGAGTCGCCGAACACGTCCCCGGATACCTCGAGGGCGGCACCGAAATGGAATCCGATACGAAAGCCGAGGCGCGGGTTTTCCGCCGCCGCCGCCTCGGCCATCCTGCGCTGGATCTCTCCTGCCGCTTCCGCCGCCTGATCGGCGCTTCCGAACACCAGCAACGCTTCGTCGCCGATCGTCTTGATCAGCCGCCCGCCGTGCCCGGCGGCGGTGATTTCCGCGAGCACGAGGCAACGGCTGATCGCCGCGAGGGCTTCGGTGTCTCCCAGTTGCTCGTACAGGCGCGTGCTGCCCGCGATGTCCGCAAACAACACCGCGAGACGCTGGTCGGTCGGGTTCATCGTCGTCCTGCTCGAACGGAAATGCAGACCAGTATAAGCAACGGCAGATTGGTTGGGGTCGCGGTAGGGGTGTCGACCGAGCATCGGCGCGCTCCTGGAGGCTGCGCGTCGCCCGACCGGCGGTATCGTTGCCGATGGGATTGCCGAGGTATCCAAGGTCGTCTTTCGGAAGGTCCTTGCCGCGCAGTCCGGCGTTGATTAGGCTCGCCAGGTGCTACGCGTTCGCGGCCTTGCCAAGTCCTTTCCCGGTCCCAGGCCGCGCACGGTGCTTCGCGGCGTCGACCTCGATCTCGCACCGGGCGACTGCGTCGCGGTGATGGGGGAATCGGGCGTCGGCAAGTCGACGCTCCTCAATCTGATTGCGGGTCTCGACCGCGCGGATGCCGGAACGATCGAGATCGACGGCGTCTCGCTCGCCACGCTGGACGACGACGGTGTCACGAAACTGCGCCGCCGCCGCATGGGCTTCGTGTTCCAGGCGTTCCACGTGCTGCCTTACCTCGACGTGGCACAAAACGTCGCACTGCCGCTCGCGTTGCTCGGCATCGCGCGCAACGAATCGGAAGCGCGCGTGCTGGCGATCCTGCGCGCGGTCGGCCTCGATGGTCGCGGCGACAGTCCGCCGCGCGAGCTTTCGGGAGGCGAGCTGCAGCGCGTCGCGATCGCTCGCGCACTCGTGCACCGGCCCGCACTCGTGCTGGCAGACGAACCGACGGGCAATCTCGATCCGGAAAGCGCGTCGGCCGTGCTTGAGTTGTTGCGAGCGCAGGTCAAGGACCATCGGGCCGCATGCATTTTGGTCACCCATTCGCTGGCCGCCGCGCAAACCACCGATCGCATCCTGGTGCTGACGCCGACGGGCCTGCACATGGGCAGCGCCGGCGCGTCCGCGTGAGCCGCGCGATTTCCGATGTGCGCGCGGTGCTCCTGGGGTCGCTCGCCGAGAACCGCGGTCGTACGATTGTCGCGGTGCTGGCCATCGCGCTCGGGGTTGCGCTCGGTTTCGCAGTGCAGCTCATCAACGAATCCGCTGTCGACGAATTGACGCGAAGCGTTCGCACGCTGGCGGGTGACGCCGACCTCGCGGTGCGCGGGCCGCGCGGAGGCTTCGACGAAGGGCTCTTTCCTACGCTCGCCGCCGATGCCGAGGTCGCGGTCGCAAGCCCGGTCGTCGAGGTCGAGGCGGCCGTGCCAGGACGCAAGGCGACGTTGCGCGTGTTCGGCCTCGATCCATTCCGCGCGGGATGGATCCAGCCCGGGCTGATCGCCCAGGGCGCCGATCGCATGGACACTCTTCGTCCGGACACGATCTTCCTCTCGGCGACGGCGCTGCGCGCACTCGATCTCGCCGTGGGCGACATGCTGACGCTTCAGTCGGGCTTGCGCGACGTTCGCTTGCGCGTTGCCGGACAACTGGGCGGCGCGGGCGGCGCACTGCTTGGGGTGATGGACATTGCGGGCGCGCAGGCAGCGTTCGAGCGAGCAGGACGGTTGTCGCGCATCGATCTGCGCCTGAAGCCGGGCGTGGCCGTCGCCGAATTCGCGCGGCGGGTCGGTCCCGGCCTGCCGCCGGGTGTGGGCATCGAACGACCGGACGCATCGCTGCGCGCGACGGAAAGTGTGTCGCGCTCCTATCGCGTGAACCTGAACGTGCTTGCGCTGGTCGCGCTCTTCACCGGTGGACTCCTCGTCTTCACGACCCAGGCGCTTGCCGTCGTTCGCCGCCGTACGCAGTTCGCCTTGCTGCGCGTGCTCGGCGTGACGCGCGGTCGGCTTGCCGCACTGGTCGCTGCCGAGGGCGCGCTGCTCGGCGTTGCGGGCTCCATCATCGGACTCGCGCTCGGCTATGCGCTCGCGCAGATAGCCGTGCGCTACGCCGGGGGCGATTTGGGCTCGGGGTATTTCCGGGGCGTCGATCCGAGGCTCACCCCGCATGTGGGTGCAATGTGCGCATTCTTCGCGCTCGGCACGGCAGCCGCAGTGCTGGGCAGTGTCGTGCCGGCGCGGGAAGCGGCGCGCGCATTGCCGGCGCAGGCGCTCAAGGCGGGCGACGAGGAGACGTCGCTCGCGCGGCTGCGTTCTCCGGCACGCGGGGTCGCGGTGCTCACGCTCGGAGCGGCGCTCGCGTTCCTGCCACCGGTCGCGGGGTTGCCGCTCGCCGGATACGCGGCAATCGCCTGTCTTCTGGTCGGTACGCTGCTGCTGATGCCGTGGCTCGCTGCGGTCGTGCTCGCACATGTTCCCCTCCCGCGGCATGCACCGCCGGCGCTCGCGCTGGCGCAACTCAAGGGTGCGCCCGGGCAGGTGTCGGTCAGCCTTGCCGCAATCGTCGCGAGCGTGAGCCTGATGGTGTCGATGGCGATCATGGTGGGCTCGTTCCGGCAATCGCTGGACGAGTGGCTTTCGCGTGTGCTGCCAGCGGACATCTATCTTCGTGCCGCGGCGACCAGCGATGTCGCCTTCCTGTCGTCCGCGGATCAGGCAAGGATCGCGGCGATTCCGGGCGTCGCACGCGCCGAATTCCTGCGCGAGGAACAATTGCTGCTGGACCCCGCGCGACCACGCGTGGTGCTGCTCGCCCGCCCGCTCGGGTCGGCGGACGCGGAGCGCACGCTGCCCTTCGTCGTGCCACCTATCGTGCCGGCGCCGGAAGCGCCACCGCCCGTATGGGTCAATGAGGCGATGGTCGATCTCTTCGGATTCGCGCAGGGCCGCGTCGTCGCGCTTCCCATCGCCGGAGCGGAGCATCGCTTCACGATCGCCGGCGTGTGGCGCGACTACGGGCGTCCGCAAGGCGCGCTGGTCATCGAGCGCGATCGCTATGTCGCGATCACCGGCGACCGTTCGGCCACGAATGGTGCGCTTTGGCTTGCCCTCGGTGCGGACGCAGGCGCGGTGCGCGACGCGATCACGCGAGACATTCCCGGCGGCGGTCGCCTGGAAATCGGATATCCGGGCGAGATCCGCGCGGCGTCGCTGCGCGCGTTCGACCGGACATTCGCCGTGACGTACGCGCTCGAGTTCGCGGCGGTCGCGATCGGGCTGGTGGGTCTTTCGTCGGCGTTCGGCGCGCTCGTGCTCGCGCGGCGGCGCGAGTTCGGCGTACTGCGCCACCTGGGGATGACGCGACGGGAGATCGGCGTGATGCTCGCGACCGAGGGACTCGCGACCTCCGCGCTGGGTGCGATTGCGGGGCTCGTGCTGGGGGCGGCGATCAGCCTGATCCTGATCTACGTTGTCAATCGGCAATCGTTCCACTGGGGCATGGACTTGGCGATGCCGTGGGGAACGCTTGGGATCTTCTCAGTGGCCATTGTCGCGCTTGCTACCGCGACTGCTGTGACAAGCGGCCGGCGCGCGATGAGCGTTGACGCGGTGCGCGCGGTGCGGGAGGACTGGTGAGCCCATCGCATTGCGGGGTCGTACGAAGATGAAGCGCCGGATGTTTCTCGCCGGTCTCGTGCTGGTACCCGTCGGTCGGGTGCCCGCTGCCGGCGCACCTGCGTACCCGGCCGTTGTTCCCGGGGCCGCGCTGATGTTTCCGCGCGACCACGGCCGGCACGCGGCGTTCCGCACCGAGTGGTGGTACATCACGGGCTGGGTGCGAGGACACGATGGTGTGGCGATCGGCGTGCAGATCACGTTCTTTCGCAACCGGCCCGGTGTCGCGGAAGGCGTGCCGAGCCGGTTCGCGCCTACCCAGTTGGTGTTCGCGCATGCGGCAATCGCAGACCCTGCGCTTGGTCGGCTTCGGCACGACCAGCGGGCCGCACGTGAGGGATTCGGGCTTGCAGGCGCGGCGGACGGCACGACGAACGTGTTCCTCGGCGACTGGTCGCTCGCCCTCGACGGCGACACGTACCGGGCGCGCATTCCGGCGCGCGAATTCGCCCTGGACCTCGCTTTCAAGGCAACGCAGCCAATCCTGCTGCAGGGCGAGCAGGGCTACTCGCGCAAAGGGCCGCTGCCGCGACAAGCGAGCCACTACTACAGCCGTCCCCATCTCGCCGTCACCGGGCAGATCGAGATCGAGGGCCGGCAGCGCTCCGTCACCGGGAACGCGTGGCTCGATCACGAGTGGTCGAGCGAGTACCTCGCACCATCCGCGGCGGGCTGGGACTGGATCGGCATCAACATGGACGACGGCAGCGCGGTGATGGCGTTCAGGATCCGCGATCGCGCGGGTGATGTGCTGTGGGCGGGCGGCGCGCTGCGCGGTGCGGATGGGCGGGTCCGTATGCTGGCGCGCGACGAGGTCCGCTTCTTGCCGACGCGGCGCTGGACCTCGCCGCGGACCGGAACGGAATACCCCGTTGAAATATCGGTGAGCGCCGGCGACATCGAACTGGCGCTTGCACCTTTGTTCGACGACCAGGAACTGGATTCGCGTGCGTCGACGGGAACGATCTACTGGGAAGGCGCGGTCACCGCGCGCTGGCGTGGACAAGTGGTCGGGCGGGGATACCTCGAGCTCACCGGGTACGGTGCGCGGCTCGTGCTCTAGGGAGCCTCTGCACAAGTGCACGCGAATGCGCTGCAGGGCCGAATGCGGATGAATGTGAGACGCGCGACGAAGCAGGCGCCGCATTCGCCAGCAGCCCGGAGGGACCGGCGGTTCGGGCGGCCTGCCTTGTCGCGAGGCTTGCCAAGGGGGGCGACCATTGGCTGCGCCTCGCTTCGCGCATCCCATCCCGAACCGCCTGTCGCAATCGCGCGCACTTGTGCAAAGGCTCCCTAGTGCTGGCTACCGCCGGAAGATCCAGAGGATCAGCGTCAGCGCGAGCGAAACCAGGATCGAGGTCGTCAGGGGGAAATGGAACGACCATCCTTCGCGGTCGATGTGAATGTCCCCGGGGAGCCGCCCGAGCCCCAGGCGCGCAAGCCATGGCCACGCAAGACCCAACGCCAACAGCAGCACGCCGACGACGATCAGGAATCGTTGCATGGCATCGGATACCGGGAGCCGCCGGGAACCGTCCCGTCTACTTGCCGGATGCGGACTTCTTGCGCGCTGTCTTCTTCGCGGCCTTGACCGTGCCCGCCTTCTTCGCGGTGCGCTTCTCGATCGCCGCCTTGGTTGCTTGCACGACCGGCGTCTTGCGTGTGCGCGCCGTCGTCTTCCGCGCCGCTGCGCCCGCGCGCGGCGACGCGCTGGCTCTAGCGGTGCGACGCGCGCCGGGGTAGCCCGGTGGCGCCGGTTCCGACGCCATCTTAGCCGCCCGGCGTGTCGGCGTCTTTCGAGCCGGCGCCGAGCGCCCGGCCTTCGCGTCGAGCAACGCCACCGCCTCCTCGACCGTCAGCCTTTCGATTGCATCACGATCGGGCAGTGTCGCGTTGACGCCGCCATGCTTGACGTAGGGGCCATAGCGGCCCGCGTGCAACTCGACAGGCGCGCCATCGCGCGGGTGCTTGCCGAGCACCCGTAACGCGGCCCCGCCCCGTTGCGGGCGCCCCTTCCTCGACGGGTCCTTTGCCTCGAACTCGAAGCCTACCTTGCCGTCCGGCTGTCGAACGAGAAACGCCGAGAACGGTCGTTTGGTGCGCATGGATACGAACTGCAGCAGGTCCGTCTTGCCGGTGGCCAGCAGCTTCTCCATCTGCGCGCGCTCGACCGGACGCGACAGGATCATCCGGCCCGAGCGGAAGTCGCAGCTGCGATCCGGCCCGACCGCCTTTTCGCACACATAGGCCGTCGGCATCTCGAACACGCGGTTGCCGCACTTCGGGCAGGATCCGAGCGGCGTCTGGTCGCTGAAGTCGGGCACCTCGTCGCTGTCGGCATCGGCGCGATCGGGGAAGTCGAACTGGATTTCGTTATCGTCGGTGAGCTTGAGCTTCGCCGAGAACGCGCGTCCCAGCCGGCTGCGGAAGCCGTCCAGCGGACCGACTTCGCGAGCCGACAGCAGCGTCTCGGCTTCGGCAGGCTCGAGCTGGCGTCCGCCCATGATCTTCCAGAAGCCGAAATCGCAATCGACACATTGGAACTTCTTGTATTTCTCGTGCACTTCGCCGCCGCACTTCGGGCAGCGCGCGGCGAGAGTCGCGAAATCGCCGGGGATCGTGTCGCTCTCGTAGCCCTTTGCCTGGGCGACGATATGCTTGGTCATGGCGACGATGTCGCGCATGAATTCGGTCCGCGCGAGCTTGCCGTGCTCCATCTGCGCGAGCCGGAATTCCCAGTCGGCCGTCAGCTCCGGCGAGAACAGCTCCGGGATGCCGAGGCCATGCAGCAGCGTCATCAACGAGAACGCCTTCGCGGTCGGGATCAGTTCCTTGCCTTCGCGATGGATGTAGCGTTCGGCGATCAGGCCCTCGATGATCTGCGCACGCGTGGCCGGCGTGCCGAGTCCCTTTTCGCGCATCGCCTCGCGCAGCTCGTCGTCCTCGATCAACTTGCCCGCGCCCTCCATCGCCGAGAGCAGCGTCGCCTCGTTCAAGCGAGGCGGCGGGCGCGTCGTGAGCTTGACGACGTCGACCTTCTCGGTGGCGACCTTCTCGTTCGCCGCGACCGGCGCCAGTGTCGGCTCGTCGCCCTGGGCCTCCTTGCCGTAGACCGCGAGCCAGCCCGGGTTGACGAGCACCTTGCCTTCCGACTTGAACGGCTCGCCCTCGACGCGCGTGATCCGCGTTGTGATCAGGTACTCGGCGGCCGGGTAGAAGACGGCCAGGAAGCGCTTGACGACCAGGTCGTAGACTTTCTGCTCGGCCTCGTTCAGGTGCTTCGGCGCGGCGAGCGTGGGAATGATCGCGAAGTGGTCGGAGATCTTGCTGTTGTCGAAGACGCGCTTGTTCGGGCGGACCCACTTCTCCTTCAGCACCTTGCGCGCGAACGTGCCGTAGGCGTTCGTCTTTGCGAGCACTTCGAGGGTCGCCCCGACCGTGGCTTGGTAGTCCTCGGGCAATGCGCGGGCGTCGGTGCGCGGGTAGGTCAGCACCTTGTGCTTTTCGTAGAGCGCCTGCGCGAGCGACAGGGTCGTTCGCGCAGAGAAGCCGAAGCGGCCGTTTGCCTCGCGCTGCAGGCTCGTCAGATCGTAGAGCAGCGGCGATACCTGCGTGGACGGCTTCGATTCCTCGACGACCGTGCCCGGCTTGCCGGCACACTTGGCGGCGATCGCCTGCGCGCGCGCCTCGTCCCAAAGCCGCTCGGAGCGGCTGTCGGGGTCGTCCTCGAGCTTCTTCCACTTTTCGTCGAACCAGCGACCCGTGTACTCGCCGGCCTTCGCCCGGAACGTGCCCAGCACTTCCCAGTAGTCGCGTGGCACGAACGCACGGATCTTCTCCTCGCGCTCGGTCAGGATCGCGAGCGTCGGGGTTTGTACCCGCCCGACGGTGGTGAGCTGGAAGCCGCCCGCCTTCGAATTGAACGCGGTCATCGCCCGCGTGCCGTTGATGCCGACCAGCCAGTCCGACTCGGAGCGGCAGGTCGCGGCGTCGGCGAGCGGGCGCATCGTTGCGTCGCTGCGAAGCCCGCTGAAACCATCCCGGATCGCCGCCGGCGTCATCGACTGCAGCCAGAGGCGGCGGATGGGCTTGGCGGCCTTCGCATATTGAACGATGTAGCGAAAGATCAGCTCGCCCTCGCGCCCGGCGTCGCAGGCATTGACGAGGTCGGTCACGTCCTTGCGCTTGATGAGCCGCAACAGCACCTTCAGTCGGTCCTCGTTCTTCTCGATCGGCTTCAGCGCGAACTTCGACGGGATCGCGGGCAGGTGGGCGAACGTCCACTTGCCGCGCTTCACTTCCTCGTCCTCCGGCATCCCGATCTCGAGCAGATGGCCCACGGCCGAGGACAGCACGTAGCGCTCGCTCTCGAAATAGTCTCCGTTTCTCGTGAAGCCGCCGAGCGCGCGCGCGATGTCGGCGGCGACGGAAGGCTTCTCGGCAATGATCAGGCTCTTGGACATCGGGGACTTTGTCGGTGGGCGGGGTGTAGCGAGCGGGCGATGGTACCGACGGGCTCGGGGGGAAGCAAGGCGAGTTCGCGCCTCATCTACTGACGGCCATTGCAATATAGTGTGCGCTTACTGTCGTGAATTCCAGGGCACGGAAAAGGATCCTTGCTCAGCTTAGGCGTTGCCATCGACCCCCCGGCAATGGCGCGACGCGGCCGTCGAGCTCGAGCTCCACCAGCCCGGCAGCGATCGCTTCGGGCGGCAACCCGCTGCGTGAAGCCAGCTGGTCGATCGCGACGGGGTCATGTCCCATCGCGGCCAGCAGCTTGTGGTGAGGTCCCGACGCAGGTTCGGTCTCGTGTCGTTGCGGCCCATCGTGTCCCACGCTGGGCAGATGCAACTCATCCAGAACGTCTTGCGCCGTCTCGACGAGCTTCGCGCCTTCGCGGATCAGGCGATGGGGACCTTTCGACAGCGGCGAATGGATTGATCCTGGAATTGCGAAGACCTCGCGCCCCTGCTCGGCGGCACAACGCGCGGTCAGCAGCGACCCGGAGGACGGGGCGCCTTCGACGACCAGAACGCCGCGGGCGAGTCCACTCAGCAGCCGGTTGCGGCGGGGGAAGTTCGGCGGCAGCGGGGGCGTACCGGGAAGGTATTCGGACAGCAGCCCGCCCCGTTCGCTGATCGTGCGCGCAAGCGTCCGATGTCGCGCCGGGTAAACGCGGTCGAGCCCAGTCCCAACGACCGCGAGTGTCGAGCCGGCTGCCTCGAGCGCGCCTTCGTGCGCGGCGCCGTCGATTCCGAGCGCAAGTCCGGAAACGATCGTGAGCCCAGCGCCCGACAGCGCCCGGGCGAAGTCGCGCGCGGTCTCGATCCCCTGAGGGGTGGCGTTGCGGCTGCCGACGATCGCGAGAGCCGGACGATTCAGCAGCGCACGCCGCCCGATGAAGAACAATGCCGGGGGCGGATCCGCGAGTTCGAGCAGCGCCTGCGGGTAGTCGGGGTCGTCCCACGCGACGAGATCGTGTCCCGGCTCGGCGAGCCATGCGAGCGTCGCGTCGCGTGTCGACGCATCCACAGGCGCAGCAAGCCGCTCCGCCACCTCAGCGGTGGTGAGCGTCTGCAACTGCGCGCGGCGAGCCGCCAGGATCGCTTCCGGGCGGCCAAGCGCCTGCAGCAGCGTCAGCAGCGCGCGCGCAGGCACCCCGCGCAGGACGAGTTCTATCCAGGCGGCGCGGTCGTCGACGAAGGACACGAGAGCGGGCAAGCGGCAGGCCTTGGGTCGACGCACGGCGGATGCGCGGTGCGCCCCCGAAAAAGCATACGCCGCCCGGAGGCGGCGCAGCGTCGGACCGTTGGACGAGAAAGGCTAAGGCTTGCGCACGAAGTCGCCGACCTGCACCGGGTCCGTCGTGTTGAGCAGCAGTGCGTACGACGCATAGTCCCACGCGCGGAACACGAACATCAACCCCGTGCGCTCCTGCGGGACGTCCAGGTAACTGTCCGGCCGGTAGAACGTGGTCACGTCGAAGAAGCGCACGATCACGGGCTGCTCGTTGTTCGGCCGCGGGTCGGCGATCGGCGGGACGCCGCGGTAGATCGCGAGCACGGTACCGACGTCGACGCCGTCGGCGAGCCCCTTGTCGATCGCGACGATCCCCCCACGTCCCATCTCGACCGAATCGCGGTACGAGGAGATGATCCGCCCCTCGACATCCTTGGCCGGCGCGTGCGGCACATAGTTGACGATCGTCTCGCGAGGCGCGGGTATCAGCCTGTCGCCGAGCAGGATTTCCTCGTTGGCGAGCAGGATCAGCGCGGTGCTGACGTCGGCGAACCGCTCGACGCGTGCGGTGCCGAGGAAACGGTTCTCGAAGCCCAGCACTTGGGTGCCGTCGAGCGTGCGCAGTGCCTTGCCCGGACGGTAGATGTGCCAAAGCGCGCCCGCCTTGGGATCCATGCCGACCACGTAGACGCGGTCGCCCTGGCCCCGGATCACGCGGTCACGGTCGCGTCCCGCGACGATCTCGGCTGCATTTGCCAGTCCGTCGGGACCCGTGAGCAGCGGTCTCGTGAGATACGGCTCGAGGTCGCTCGGCGGGATGCTCGGGATCGCCTCGGCATCGAGGGGCGTCACGCGGGCGCTCGGCAGTACCTGCACGGTGTTGCGGGTCAGCGAGAGCCGCGGCGCGCCGTCAGCCGAGTACTCGAGGCGGACGACGTCCCCCGGATAAATCCAGTGAGGGTTCTTGATTTGGTCGCGGTTCAGCCGCCATATCTCCGGCCAGCGCCAGGGCTGCTGCAGGAACTTGCCGGCGATGCCCCAAAGGGTGTCGCCTTTTTGCACCGTGTACGACGTCGGCGCGTTGTCGGCGAGCCGCACCTCCTGCGCGATGGCGCGAGGTGCGACGGCAACCATGCCGGCAGCGATGGTTGCCAGGAGCAGACGCTTGGCCATGCTAAACTTTTGACGCATAAGACCTCTTCCGGTCCGGGCGGGCCTTGCTAACGTCCTAAAGCGCCGCAAAATAAGGGCTTAGAGCGGATTTTGCATCCGGCACATGCATTTGGCAAGGTCGACATGCAGTTACCTATCCTCGAGTACCCAGATCCGCGTCTCAAGAAGGTCGCAGCCCCGGTTGCGGCTGTGACGCCGGAAATCCAGAAGCTCGTCCGCGACATGGCCGAAACGATGTACGCGGCACCGGGGATCGGCCTCGCCGCCACCCAGGTGGACGCGCACAAGCGGATCATCGTCATCGACATCTCCGAGACCAAGGATCATCTCCAGGTCTTCATCAACCCCGAACTCGTCGAGGCCGAAGGCGAGGCCGAATGCGAGGAGGGTTGCCTTTCTGTCCCCGGGTACTACGACAAAGTGACCCGTGCCGCGCGTATCCGGGTGCGCGCGCAGAACGAGCACGGCGAGCCCTTCGAGCTTGCGACCGATGGGCTCCTCGCCGTCTGTGTCCAGCACGAAATGGACCACCTGGTCGGCAAGGTGTTCGTTGAGTACCTATCCCCGTTGAAGCGCGCCCGACTTTCGGCCAAGCTCAAGAAAAAACAGCGGCTTGCCGGCTGACCGCCCGGCGAGGCCCCGGCGCTGCGCGCGCCCCCCGCGTTGCAATCGTACCCATGCCTTTATCGATCGGCTTTGCCGGAACGCCTTCATTCGCTGCACCGTGCTGCAGGCGCTCCTGGATGCGGGGACTCCGATCGCGCTGGTGCTCACCCGGCCCGACCGGCCGCGGGGGCGCGGACTCAAGCTCGAGCCGTCCCCGGTCAAGGCCGTTGCACAGCAAGCGGGTTTGCGCGTCCTGCAGCCGCCGACGCTCAAGACCCACGAGGCGCGGGCGCCGGTCATCGCCGTCCCGCTCGACGTGCTGGTTGTTGCCGCCTACGGTCTGATTCTGCCGCCCGCGGTCCTGTCATGGCCGCGCCACGGCTGCCTCAACATCCACGCCTCGCTCCTGCCGCGCTGGCGCGGGGCCGCACCGATCCAGCGGGCATTGCTCGCGGGCGACAAGGCGACCGGCGTCACCATCATGCAGATGGACGCCGGCCTCGACACGGGTCCGATTGCCGAAGTCGTGGACGTGCCGATCGCTGCGGACGAAACCGCCGGCACGCTCCACGACAAGCTTGCCAATGTCGGAGCGCAGACTATGGTCGGCGTGCTCGAGCCGCCTTGCCCGCGACGGGGTGCTCACCGCGTCACCGCAGCCCGCCGAAGGCGCCACCTACGCGCACAAGATCGCGCGGAGCGAGGCGGCAATCGACTGGGAAGCGGATGCGGCGACGATCGATCGGCAGATCCGCGCCTTTGCTCCGGTCCCCGGCGCGTACACGGCGTTCGACGAAGGCATGCTCAAGCTGTGCAGCGCATGCCCGATCGCCCATGACGCGACCGCAGCGCCGGGGACGATCCTTTCCGCCGGCCCGGACGCCATCGACGTCGCTTGCGGCCGGGGGGCGCTGCGCATTTTCGAGTTGCAGCCTGCCGGCGGAAGGCGGATGTCCGTCGCCGCATTCCTTGCCGGACACTTCGTCGCACCGGGTGCGCGCTTTTTCCCGACCCCCGAATCGCCGGTCGCGGGCGCGCCGCAGCCGCGCTGACGCCCGCCGTGCGGCAATCACAACGGCAGGCAGCGCTTGCGGTGTGCCGCGTTCTGGATGGCGCGAACCTCACGGCGGCGCTCGCGGCCGTCGGAGCCGACGACGCAGGGCCGGCGCGAGGCCTCATCCACGAGCTCGCGTACGGTACGCTGAGGCACTGGGGCACGCTGGACGCGCTCACCCGTGCGCTCGCCGACAAGCCCGTTCCCGACCGCAAGCTCGCGGCGCTGATCGCGGTCGCGCTCTACCAGCTGCAGCAGACGAAGGCCCCGGCCTTTGCGATCGTCGACCAGGCGGTTGCCGCCGCCGCGGCGATTGCACGACCTGCCGCGAAGTCGCTGGTCAACGCCATGCTGCGGCGGTTCCTGCGCGAGCGGAAGTCGCTTGTCGCGCGCGTGCAGGCGGACCCCGGTGGCGTGCTGGTCGCATGCGCGCTGGTGGATCGAGCAGGTACGTCACGATCACCCGCAGCATTGGCAGGCGATCCTTGCGGCAGGCAACGAGCGTCCACCGCTCGCATTGCGCGTGAACCGCCGCGCCGGCACGCGCGAGTCGTTGCTCGCACGCTTTGCCGCACAGCAGGTCGCCGCGCGTGCGGCTGGCGATGCGGGCGTCGTCCTTGAAACGCCGCAACCGGTCACGTCGCTACCCGGCTTCGCCGAGGGGCTGTTCTCCGTACAGGACCTGGGCGCGCAACTCGCGGCGCCATTCCTCGGCGCCGCCGATGGGATGCGCGTACTCGACGCATGCGCCGCGCCCGGAGGCAAGGCCTCGCACCTGCTCGAGCTCGCCGACGTCGACCTGCTCGCGCTCGACACCGATTCCGTCCGGCTCGCGCGGGCGTGGGATAACCTTGCCCGCCTTCGCCTCGGCGGCCCGCGCGTGAGGCTTTGCGTGGGCGACGCTCGCGCGCCCGACGCGTGGTGGGACGGTGTCCCGTTCGAGCGCATCCTGGCTGATGTGCCGTGCACGGCATCCGGGGTGGCCCGCCGCCATCCGGACGGGAAATGGCTGCGGCGGGCGAGCGACGTGCCGGCGTTCGCGAACACGCAACAGGAGATCCTCGACGCGCTGTGGCCCCGCCTCGCGCCTGGCGGGCTCATGCTTTACGCGACGTGTTCGGTGTTCCGCGAGGAGAACGAGGCGCGCGTGGGCGCGTTCCTTGCGACCCACGCCGACGCGTTGCACGAATCCCTCACCTTTGCGCCGGACGTCTCACACGACGGCGGGCAACTCTTGCCTTCGCTTCCGGGCGCGAGCCACAATCAGGACGGCTTCTTCTACGCGCTGCTCCGCAAGGCGTGACCGGGCCCCGCCCGCCGGCCCGAGGGCCCGGCGGGTCCGGGCTGGCGCGAGCGTTTCGGGCCCCATTCCGGCCGGCATGCCGTCCTGCCCATTCCATTCGTCATCGCGCAAGAGCGCACCCTGTCTCCGCCGCCGGCGCGCCGCGGTGTGGATCGCCATGGTGCCACTGCTGCCGCTTGCGTCGCCGGACGGCGAGCGCGGACACGATCCAGGCCGTTGCCGCCTCGCTGCGCGTCGAGGACGACCGTGTCGAGCTCTACGCGGAGTTCGCGGTCTCGTTCACATCCACGCTGGAAGAGGCGTTGCAGCGCGGAATCCCCCTTTATTTCGTGCAGGAGTTCGAACTTGCCCGTCCGCGCTGGTACTGGTTCGACGAGAAGGTGGTGCAAAGCGCGACTACCTATCGCGTATCGTACGTACCGCTGACTCGTCAGTACCGGGTATCGAGCGGCCTGCTTGGCCAGACGTTCGACGAACTGAAGGACGTCGAGCGGCTGATCGGGCGGATATCCGCGCGCGCGGTCGCGCGGGCCGACCAGTTGGAGGCGGGCGCGCGCTACGATGCCGCGGTGCGCGTGCGCCTCGACGCGGACCAGTTGCCGAAGCCGTTCCAGGTCAGCGCGCTTGCCTCCCGCGAATGGCAGCTCGCATCGGACTGGTTCCGCTGGAGCTGGAGCTTTACGCCTTGACCGGCCTGTTCGCATCGCGCGGCATACGCTGGCTGCTGCTCGCCGCCGCTGGGCTTGCAGGCATTGCGCTCTTCCTGCTTGCGACCGCAAGCGCCAATACCGAGCTGTTCGCGGTCGGGTACGACCGCCTGCTCCTGCTGAACGGCGCGATGGTTGCGCTGCTGATGGCGATTGTCGGGTGGCAGCTCTGGCGCCTGCGTCGCAACTACAAGCGTGGCGTGTTCGGGTCTCGCCTCACCGCGCGGCTCGTGTTGCTGTTCGCGCTGGTCGCCATACTGCCGGGCGTGCTGCTGTATGCGGTGTCGGTGCAGTTCCTCGGCCGTTCCATCGAGAGCTGGTTTGACGTGCGTGTCGATCGTGCGCTGGAAGGCGGGCTCAACGTGGGGCGAAATGCGCTCGATTTCCTGCTCAAGGAAACCGCCAACAAGGCGCAGCAGATTGCCGGTTCGCTTGCCGATGCGCCGGGCAGCGTGGGCACGGCGCTCAATCGCGCCGCCGAGCAGGCAGGCGTGTACGAAGCCGCGCTGTATTCCGCGACCGGCAAGGTGCTTGCCATCGGGGGCACCGGGCAGACGACTGCCACGCCAGAGCCACCTTCCGCGGCCGCGCTGCGCCGCGCGCGGTTGCAGCAGGAGACGTCCGGGATCGAGCAGGCGGGCGATGGCATCGTGCTGCGCGTCGTCGTTCCGGTGAACAGTGGTGACCGGCTCGAACCGCTCCAGGTGCTTCAAGTGACCGAGCCGGTGCCGCGGGCGCTCGCGCAGGAGGTGGAGAAAGTGCAGGCGGGGTGGCGCGACTATCAGGAGATCTCCTTTTCGCGCCAGTCGCTTAAGCGCCTCTACGAGCTCACGCTGACGCTGACGTTGCTGCTCGCGCTCACGAGCGCGCTTGGCCTCGCCGTCGTGCTTTCCGAGCAGTTCTCCGAACCGCTCGGCCTGCTCGCGGAAGGCACGCGCGCGGTCGCCCAAGGCGACTTCTCGCGGCGGCAGCCCGTGGTGTCACGCGATGAGCTCGGCGTGCTCACCGAATCGTTCAACACGATGACCGAGCAGCTCGCCGAGGCGAACGTTCGCAATGAGGAATCGCGTCGCGCGATCGAGACGACGCGCGCCTATCTCGAGAGCATCCTCGGCAACCTCTCTGCCGGCGTGCTGGCGTTCGATGAACGCTATCGCCTGCGCACTGCGAACCCGAGCGCCGCGGTCATCCTGCAGCAGCCGCTTGCGGAGCTGACCGGTGTTGCGCTCGCGGAATGGGGCGGACGCGCGCCCGCACTCGCGCCGTTCGCGGAAATCGTCGCCGAGGGGTTCCGCAGCAGCAACGAGGGCGCGTGGCAAAAGGAGGCCGCTCTGTCCGTCGCAAGACTCAAGCGCACACTGTTGATGCGAGGAACGCGCCTGCCGGGTTCGCCGGTCGCAGGATACGTCGTCGTGTTCGACGACGTATCCGAGCTGCTGGAAGCGCAACGCGATGCCGCGTGGGCGGAGGTCGCGCGCCGGCTCGCGCACGAGATAAAGAATCCGCTGACTCCTATCCAGCTTTCCGCGGAACGTCTCGCGGTGAAGCTCGAGGGGAAGCTCGAGGGCGGCGACCGGGAAACTTTGAAGCGGGGAACGCAGACGATCGTCACGCAGGTGGCCGCGATGAAGCACATGGTGGACGACTTCGCGATCTACGCGCGCACGCCGCGCCCCGGACAGATGCAGCCGGTGGATCTGTGCGCCCTCTTGCTCGACGTGCTCGCTCTGTACGAAAATCTGCGCCCCCACGTCGTGCTCGAGCTCCCGGATGCGCCGGTCGTCATCCAGGGCGAACCAACCCGCCTGCGCCAGGTGTTCCACAATCTCCTCCAGAACGCGATCGACGCGCAGGCCGACGTCGCGACGCCATCCTTTGCTTTCGTCCTCTCCGGCGAGGGCGACAAGGCGGTGCTTTCGCTGGCCGACGGCGGGCCGGGTTTCGCGCTTGAAGTGCTTGCGCACGCGTTCGAGCCCTACATCACGACCAAGTCAAAGGGTACCGGGCTCGGCCTTGCCATCGTAAGAAAGATAGTCGAGGAACACGGCGGACGCGTGACGCTCGGCAACGCGGTGCCGCGAGGCGCGCGCGTCACGCTCGAGTTCCCGCGCACAGGGGAGGCGGACAGGTAACATGGCGGGCATGCAGCAGGCACAGGACATTCTGATCGTCGACGACGAGGTCGGCATCCGCGAGCTTCTTTCCGAGATCCTGCAGGACGAAGGCTACCGGGTTGCGCTCGCAGAGAACGCGGGCCAGGCGCGCGCCTACCGTGCGCGGCAGCAACCGGCGATGGTGCTGCTCGACATCTGGATGCCGGATACCGATGGGATTACGCTGCTTCGCGAATGGGCTGGCGCGGGTCAACTGACAATGCCCGTCGTGATGATGTCGGGACACGGCACGATCGAGACCGCGGTCGAGGCGACCAAGATCGGCGCGTTCGATTTCCTCGAGAAACCGATCGGGCTCGCGAAGCTGCTCGCGATGATCGCGCGCGCGTTGAAGAACGCCGCCGTGAAGGAGCCCCGACGCGTCTCGCTCGCTTCGCTCGGCAATTCGCCGCCGGTGCGCGAGGTCGAGCGGGCGATCGAGCAGGTGTTGGCTGCCGCGAAGCCGCTGCTCATCCTCGGCGAGGCAGGTGCCGGCCACGACGCCGCCGCGCGCGCCATCCCGTCCCCTGGTACCGCGTTCGTGCCGCTGACCTCCGGCGCGCGGCTCGCGGCGAACCCGCTTGCGCTGCTCGAGGAGGCGCGGGAGGGAACGCTCTATTGCGCCGAGGTCGGGCTGTACTCCAAGATCGAGCAGAAAGGGCTCGCGTTCCTGCTGCCCAAGCTCGAGAAGCATGAGGTGACGCTGGTCTGCACGAGCGCGGAGCCACTTGGTAATCTCGCAGCGGAAGGCAAGTTCGACGCGGCGCTGCTCGCGCAACTTTCGGCCGGCGCGGTGATGCTGCCGCCGCTGCGCGCGCGGCGCGAGGACATCCCGCCGCTGATCGAGCGCTTCTGGCGCGAGGCGACGCGGGGCGATCCATCGGCGCCGCTGCTCGCCGCGTTGCCACCACCCGCGCTCGCGCTCCTGACCAATGCCTATTGGCCCGGCAACCTCGATCATCTCGCCAGCATCGTAGCGAACCTCGCGCTCGTACGCGGTGACATCACGCCAGACCACGTCAAGCGGCTGTTGGGTGAGTCGGCGTCGCCCGAGCAGGCCGTGGCACCTGAAATCACCGCGCGCTTCTTCGAAATTCCGCTGCGCGAGGCGCGCGAGGCGTTC
This sequence comes from uncultured beta proteobacterium, assembly GCA_963750585.1. Classification (GTDB taxonomy): domain Bacteria; phylum Pseudomonadota; class Gammaproteobacteria; order Burkholderiales; family Casimicrobiaceae; genus VBCG01. The sequence goes on along the minus strand of CAVVRH010000027.1, from coordinate 8,514 downwards.
GAGCGGATCTATTTCGAACAGCTGCTTGGGCGAGAGCAGAGCAACATGAGCCGCGTCGCAGAAAAGGCCGGGCTCGAGCGCACGCACCTCTACCGCAAGCTGAAGCAGCTCAACATCCGCTTCTCGCGCCGCACCGACGACAGCGCAGCCTGAGTTCCGGGCACACTCCTTCGTGACTGCCGCAACACCTGTCGCCGGGGCCGCTCGGCCCATGCTGCCGCTGATGGTCGGTGCGACAGGTGTGGTCTACGGAGACATCGGGACCTCGCCGCTTTACACGATCCGCGAGGTCTTCACCGGACATCACGGGCTCCCGCTCACCCCGGAAAACGTGTACGGCCTGCTGTCGCTCGTGTTCTGGGCGCTCGTTGTCGTCGTCACGCTGAAGTACATCGTGCTGATCATGCGCGCGGACAATCGCGGCGAGGGTGGCATCCTGGCGCTGACCGCGCTCGTCTCGCGCGCCGTCGAGGACCGTACCCGGCTGCGCTGGTGGCTCGTCGGCTTCGGCATATTCGGCGCAGCGATGTTCTTCGGCGATGCGATGATCACGCCGGCGATCTCGGTGCTCTCCGCCGTCGAAGGTATCGAGGTGATGGCGCCGGGTTTGCACCCGTTCATCGTGCCGCTCACCGTGGTCATCATGATCGCGCTGTTCTGGATCCAGAAGCGCGGCACCGGATCGGTCGGCCTGCTGTTCGGTCCTGTGATGGCACTTTGGTTTGTCGTGCTCGCGGCGCTCGGCGTGTGGCACATCGCGCAGAACCCGACGGTGCTCGCCGCGCTTCTCCCGCTGCATGCGATCCGCTTCGTCGTCGACCATCCGTTCGCGACGTTCCTTGCGCTCGGCGCGGTCGTGCTCGCAGTCACCGGTACCGAGGCGCTGTATGCCGACATGGGGCATTTCGGTGCGCGGCCGATACGCCTCGCGTGGCTCTACTTCGTCGGTCCGGCGCTTGTGCTGAACTACTTCGGTCAGGGGGCGCTGCTGCTCGCGCGGCCGGAAGCGGTGAAGAACCCGTTCTACCTGCTCGCCCCGCAATGGGCGCTGCTGCCGCTTGTGATACTCGCCACGTGCGCGACGGTGATCGCCTCGCAGGCGGTAATCTCGGGCGCGTTCTCGCTTGCGCGCCAGGCGGTACAGATGGGCTACTGTCCCCGGCTCGCCATCCGCCATACCTCCGAGCGCGAGATCGGGCAGATCTACATCGGATTCATCAACTGGACGCTCCTCGTCGCAGTGATCCTGCTCGTCGTCGGCTTCCGCACCTCGAGCAACCTCGCGGGCGCGTACGGCATCGCGGTGACGCTCGCGATGCTGATCGATTCGGTGCTGATCTTCTTCGTAATGCGCCACCTCTGGCGCTGGTCGCTGCCGGTCGCCCTAGCGATCGCCGTTCCGCTTGGCATGATCGACTTCGCGTTCCTCGCGTCGAACTCGCTCAAGATCCCCGAGGGCGGCTGGTTCCCGCTTCTGATCGGCGGCGTGGTGTTCACGCTGCTGACTACGTGGAAGCGCGGGCGCGCCGTGCTGATGAGCCGTCTCGCCGAGGATGCGATGCCGCTCGACTTGTTCGTGCAGAGCATCGAGGCGGCACCGCCGACCCGCGTCCAGGGTACGAGCATCTTCCTCACCTCGACGCCGGATCGCGTACCGCACGCGCTGCTCCACAATCTGAAGCACAACAAGGTGCTGCACGAGCGGGTCGTGTTCCTGACCGTGGTCACGCGCGACATACCCTATGTCCCGCAGGGAGAGCGCTTCGACATATCTCCGCTCGGCGCGGATTTCTACGCGATGCGCGCGTTCTACGGATTCAAGGAGGACCCGGACGTGCCGGCGTTGCTCGACCGCTGTGGCAGCAAGGGATTCCCGTTCGACATGATGGACACATCCTTCTTTGTGTCCCGCGAGACGTTGATTCCCACCAAGATGCCGGGCATGGCCCTCTGGCGCGAGCGGCTCTTCGCGTCGATGTCCAAGAACGCTGTCAAGGCTTCCGACTTCTTCCATGTGCCGACCAACCGCGTGGTTGAGCTCGGCACGCAGGTCGAACTCTAGTCAATCGAACGCCTCGCCGAAAGAAAACGGCCCGCGCGTGGCGGGCCGTTTCCGGGACGAGAGCCGCAGCGGGGCGTTACGCCACCTCCGCCATGGCCCCGCGCATCTGCTTGAGCGCCTTGGACTCGATCTGGCGGATCCGCTCCGCGGACACGCCGTACTCGTCGGCGAGCTCCTGCAGCGTCGCCTGGTCTTCCTCGCGCAGCCAGCGCGCCTCGACGATGCGACGGCTGCGGGCGTCCAATCGGGACAGCGCCTGCCTCAGCCCATCGCTGCGGAGTTTCTCGTCCTGCCTCCGTTCGAGCACTTGCACCGGCGACTCGCTGTCGTCGGTGAGATAGGCGATCGGGGCGACCGAGTTCTCGTCATCGCCGGGTGTCGGATCGAGCGCAATGTCCGAACCCGTGAGGCGGGTCTCCATCTCGAGTACCTCCTCGGTCTTGACGCCCAGCTCCTTCGCGATTGCGTTCGCTTCCTTGTGCGTCAGCGCCGCCTGCCGCGTCTTCATGCTGCGCAGGTTGAAGAAAAGCTTGCGCTGCGCCTTCGTGGTCGCGACTTTGACAAGCCGCCAGTTCCTAAGGATGTACTCGTGGATCTCGGCGCGGATCCAGTGCAGCGCGAACGAAACGAGCCGAACACCGCGGTCCGGATCGAAGCGCCGCACCGCCTTCATCAGGCCGATGTTTCCCTCCTGGATCAAGTCCGCCTGTGGCAAGCCGTAACCGACATACTTGCGGGATACGGCGACGACCAGCCGCAGGTGCGACAGGACGAGCTCGCGAGCGGCAGCGACGTCCTCCCGCTCCTTCCAACGCCGCCCGAGCTCGAACTCTTGTTCCGCGGTCAGCAGCGGAAAGCGGTTCACGGCCTGGATGTAATGGTCCAGGCTCCCCAGCGACGCCGGGGTCGGGAAAGTCAGCGCGGTACCAGTCATTGATCGATCTCCTTGGGGCGGCTCGGCCTTTTTTCTCGAGTGTGCCGCAGAGGCCCTCGACATCAGTTTAGCACTCGCTGCATCAGAGTGCTAAGGCGCCGGGAAGTTCCTGACGTCTCCAGTCGGGCATAGCGTGTCCGCCTGCCTCGGCAACGTCCGGCGTGCGCCGAAAGGCGCCGGTCCATCAGCGTCCGGCCGCCACGCGGCGATGGATCTAAGGTGTGGCAGGCATAGCCAGCAGGATTCAGAGCGAATGTGAGTGCATGCTTACCATGAACAGATGGCTCCGCATTCGGAGCGTTCCGGTTCGGCGTCAGCCGGAGTCGGGTTCAGGCATCGGGCAATAGTGCATCCACAAAATCGGCAGCGGCGAAGGGTCGGAGGTCGTTCACGCCCTCCCCCACGCCGATGAACTGAATCGGGATCGGGTGCTGCTTGGCGATCGCCGCCACGACCCCGCCCTTGGCGGTGCCGTCCAGCTTGGTCATGACGAGACCGGTCAGCCCGATCGCGGCATCGAACGCCTTCACTTGTGCGAGTGCGTTCTGCCCGGTGTTGGCGTCGAGCACGAGCAGAACGTCATGCGGCCCGTCCGATTGCGCCTTGGCAATCACGCGCTTCACCTTGCGCAACTCGTCCATCAGGTGCAACTGCGTCGGCAGTCGGCCAGCCGTGTCCGCGAGAACCACGTCGATGCCCCTGGCTTTGGCAGCACCGATCGCATCGAAAGTGACGGCCGCCGGGTCGCCGCCCTGTTGGGCGATGACCATGACGTTGTTGCGCTCCCCCCAGATCACCAGTTGCTCGCGGGCGGCCGCCCTGAACGTGTCGCCGGCCGCGAGCAGGACGGAATAGCGCTGCTGCTGCAGCCAGTTCGCGAGTTTGCCGATCGAGGTGGTCTTTCCCGCGCCGTTGACTCCCGCGATCATGATCACGTGGGGACGCGAAACGCCGACCGAGAGGGGTTTCTCCAGTGGCGCGAGCAGGGCGACGAGCGACTCGCGCAGCAACGCGCGCGGGTCGGCGTCGTTGCCGGCCTTGCGGTAGCGAAGCTTGAGATCCTCGAGAAGGTGCTCCGTCGCGTCGACGCCGACGTCGGCCGTGAGGAGCGCGGTTTCCAGCTCTTCGAGCGCCTCGTCGTCCAGCACCCTGCGCCGGAACACGCCGGTCAGCGCGCCCGCGAGCTTGCCGCGGGAAAGCGAAAGCCCGGCCTTCAGTCGCTCGCGCCAGGACTTTCTGTCCTCGCCGTTTGATGGGGCCTCGGCGGCGTCGGGCGGCCCATCGCGTTCTGTCTGCGCGGCATCCGGCAGCGCAGGCAGCGGGACGTCGGATGCAACCTCGCTTTCGTTCGGGGCGGGGAGAGGTGTAATCCCGGCGACCGGGGGCGCCTCCGGCGACGACGCCTTGTCGCCGGACTTGCGCTTGAAGAAATCGAACACGGGGAACTTGGCAGGTTGGACGATGGGGCCAGAACGTGGAATTCTACGCGCCCCTGCCGCGTCGCCCGTCCACGCCCATGCCCGTCGCCACCGCAAACCGTGTTCGAATCATCGGTGGACGGTGTCGCGGACGCGTGCTGCGCTTCCCCGCGGCGCCTGGTCTGCGTCCCACGCCCGACCGGGTCCGCGAAACGCTCTTCAACTGGCTTGGGCAGGACTTGACGGGGCGCGTGACACTGGATCTTTACGCCGGAACCGGAGCGCTTTCGCTGGAGGCGCTCTCGAGGGGCGCGCGGCTTGCGGTCGCGGTTGACCGCAACCCACGGCTCGTCGAAGCGCTGCAGGCGAATGCGGGCAAGCTCGGCGCGGCGGGGCTGGAGGCGCATCGTGCCGATGCCCTCGCCTTTCTATCCCGCGAGGCGCGCATCTTCGACGTGATCTTCCTCGACCCGCCGTACGCGGATGACCCATGGCCAAGCCTGATGCCGTCGTGCATCGGACGCCTCTCCCCCGCCGGTATGCTCTATGCGGAGGCGGCGCATGCTCTCGCGCCGCCACCCGGACTCGTCGTCCATCGCGCGGACCGCGCGGGACAGGTGTATTACCATCTGCTCGCCCGCGCGTGACGCGCGAACGGGGACCGCAAGGACATCCAGGACATCCATGCTGAAAGTCGTCTACCCCGGCACGTTCGACCCGTTCACCCGCGGGCATGAAGATCTCGTCCGGCGGGCGGCGGACCTTTTCCACGAAGTGGTCATCGGCGTGGCCGACAGCCGATCCAAGCAGCCATTCTTCTCCGCGGCCGATCGCGTTGGCATGGCGCGCGAGGTGCTTGCTCCGTTCTCCAATGTCACGGTGACGAGCTTTTCCGCGCTGCTGATGGATTTCGTGCACCAGCAGAAGGCACAAGTCATCCTGCGGGGGTTGCGGGCAGCTTCCGACTTCGAGTACGAATTCCAGATGGCCGGGATGAACCGCAAGCTCCATCCGGAGGTCGAAACGCTGTTTCTCACACCGGCCGAGCAGTACATGTTCATTTCAGCGACCATCGTCCGCGAGATCGCCAAGTTCGGCGGCGACGTCTCGCCCTTTGTCCATCCAGCTGTCAACGCCCGCCTGAAGGCGAAGGTGGCGTCGGGTGCGTAATAGGATCGCTCGATGGCGCTGATGATCACCGACGAGTGCATCAACTGCGATGTCTGCGAGCCCGAGTGCCCGAACGGCGCGATTTCGCAGGGGCTCGAGATTTATGTGATCGACCCCGACCGCTGCACCGAGTGCGTGGGCCACTTCGATGCTCCGCAATGCCGCGAGGTCTGCCCGGTGGACTGCATACCGGTCAATCCGGCGCGGATAGAGACACGCGATGCGCTGTTCGCGCGCTACCAGGCGCTCGTGGCCGCAGGGGCGGTCAAGACCGCATGATCGCCAGCCTGGCCCGCGCAACACCATGAGCCGAAGCCGGATGGGCGGCAAGGCAGCCAGTGCCGGATACCCGCGGCAACGCGGAAGTTTCCCGCCCGGGAGCCGGCTGTAGGTACTGGCCCGGCTTTTGCTCCGTACTTCGGAACCCAACGCGTCGGCCCGGAATGGGCCGCTCTGCGTCACGGCTCAAGGAGGCTTACCCCATGAAGCGCCTGTTGCACGCGTGCGCCGCGTTTGCGATTGCGTGCGCCCTGACCGGAACCGCTCGCGCGGACGACGGGGTCACGCCGACCTCGATCCTTATCGGCCAGTCCGCGGCATTCAGCGGACCGGCTGCGCAACTCGGCATCCAGATGCGCGCCGGCGCGAAGCTCTGGCTCGACCACGTCAATGCGCAGGGCGGCGTGAACGGCCGCACGATCGAGTTGAAGACGCGCGACGACAAGTACGAGTCCGCGCTTGCGGCCGAGAATACGAAAAAGCTCATCGGCGAGGACCGCGTGTTCGCGCTGTTCGCGTACGTCGGCACGCCGACGAGCCAGGCTTCCCTGCCTATCTTCACGGAGGCGCGCGTACCCTTCGTGGCGCCGTTCACCGGCGCAGAGCTCCTGCGCTCACCGTTCAACCGCTATATCTTCAACGTGCGCGCGAGCTATTTCGACGAGACGGAGGCGATTGTCGAGCACCTGACGCGCACCGGCTCCCACAAGATCGCTGTGTTCTACCAGAACGACTCCTACGGGCAGGCGGGCCTCGAGGGCGTGAAACGCGCGCTGACGAGGCGCAACCTGAAGGTCGCAGGCCTTGGCACGGTCGAGCGCAACACGACCAACGTAGGCGAGGCGGTAAAGGCGATACACGAGTCGCAGCCCGATGCGATCGTGATGATTTCCGCGTACGGATCGACCGCGGAGTTCGTGCGCCAGATGAAGAAGGCCGGCAGCGTGGCCTCGTTCTACACGGTTTCGTTCGTCGGAAGCAAGGCGCTTGCCGAGGCGCTCGGAACCGAGGGGCACGGCGTGACGATCGCGCAGGTCGTTCCCTTCCCCTGGAGCCCGCTCACGCCGGTGGTCAAGGAATACCTGGAGCTCGCGAAGAAGGCAGGCAACGTCGACATCAACTTCTCGACGCTCGAAGGTTTCATCGCTGCCAAGGTGCTTGTGGAGGGCCTGCGGCGCGCCGGTGCCAACCTGACCCGCGAGCGGTTCGTCGCAGCGATGGAGTCGATCAACAACCTCGACCTCGGCGGCTTCGGCATCTCGTTCTCGAGCACCAACCACAACGCGTCGCGGTTCGTGGATCTGGCAATGATCGGACGCGAAGGCAAGTTCGTCCGGTAGTCAGGAGTCGGCAAACAGGGTCAAAAGACCCGGAGCGGAAATCCGGACAGGCGTGGAATACGAAAGGCCCGCGATCGCGGGCCTTTCGCTCTGTAGCCAGCCTGAAAGTCGGATCGCGTTGCGCGTCTGCCGACCCCTGCTGCCTGTCCCCGATACGTTGCTACCCGTTCGCCGCCATCGGCATTGCGTCATCCTGCTCGACCAGCGTGTCGATTGCGCGCACCTTGCCCTCGAGCGCGCGGATCTGCGCCCTCCATCGCCTCGCCCTGCTGCTCGAGCTCGGCGATCCTGTCCTCGAGCTCGTCGCTCGCTCGGTGGATTCGCTTGATGCTTTCGAGCCGACGCTTGAGCTGCAGGTGATGCTCGCGCACGTGCGTCTCGAGCGGAGACATCACGGCGCGCAGCCACGCCTCGGCATCGCGATTGGCAATGTCGTAGACGTGCTTGGCGCGCGAGGCGATCGTTTCGAAAAAGCGCTTCATCAACGCGAATTTCGCCTTGCTGACCATGTTCCAGAGCGTGTTGAAGTGGCGGTTGTACGCGCGCTCGAGTCGTTCGATCTCCTTCTGGTACTTGAGGACCCGAGGAAGGCGGCGGCACGAACGCCTCGATTCCGTGCTCGGTCGCGAAGCGCGAGTACATCGCCTCCATCATTTCGTGGATCTCGCCGAAACCTTGCCCGACGTCGAGAGGTCCTCGCGGATCGCCGAAGAACTCGTTCATCGCGCCGCGCACGCCCTTGGTGAAAGGCGAGGCTTCGATCGCGCGCCGGGTGCGCGTGGCGTTTCGGCGCAACGAGTCGAGCCCGATCTCGTCGAAGAGCCGGTTCGTCTGGTTGGTGAAGACATTGCGCAATGCGGTAAAGCGCGCGAGTCCGCTCTCGAAGCGCTGCTTCTCCTCGCGCGTGCGATGGAGCATGTGCTCGACCACATCCTGGTTCTCGCCGCGCAGCGCGCGCAGTTCCGCGAGCTGCTCGTCGATTCCGTGGGCGCGTGCGTCGAGCAGGCTGCGTACCGTGACCGCCAGCCCGCGCACTTCGCTCTGCGTCGCGGTGCCGACGATCTGGCGCTTCGCCGGAATGAGCTTGCGCGACAGCGCCACCTCGAGTTCCGGAATGCGGCTTCGCGCCAGCAGCGCGTCGTCGCCGTTGACTTTGGCCACGAGGCCTTCTGCGCGGAAACGGCATAGACCTGCGAAGCAGGCACCCCGAGCATCGTGGCGCTCGCCTTCACCTGCCGATCAATCTTCGTCAACCGCGTCCGAATGCTTGAGGTCGTCCACAATCCATCGATCTTGTTCAGGATGACGATT
>CAVVRH010000026.1:0-38172 GCA_963750585.1 uncultured beta proteobacterium | reverse complement strand
CTAGATGTGTCGGGAATCGGCATCACCACGTCGATTTCTCCGGACTGGAACTCGCGCCTAACTTTGTCCGCCAGATGCTCGCCCATGGTCAGGCGTGAGGCATACACGCTGACACCATCGATGACGGAGTCAGGCCGCGCGAAGTAGACATACTCGAAGATGCACGGATTCAGCGAAACGTTCTCAGCACACCGCTGCGCGTAGAAATTGCCATCGAGATCGATGAAGACAGCCTCGCCGGGAGCAACATCGCGAACGAACTTGAATCCTGACCCTTCGAGCGCCACGGACTCGCTGGCCACAAGGTATTCGGTGCCGCCGTCCGTCTCGTTGACGCCATAGCACAGCGGCCGGATTCCGTAGGGATCGCGGAACGCGAGGATTCCGTGGCCGGCGATGTGCGCCACGCAGGCGTACGCGCCGCGCACGCGGCGGTGCAGGCCGCTCACGGCACGGAAGATCGTCGCCGGGTCGAGCGAATAGCTCGAGCTCTGTTCCTGCAGCTCGTGCGCCAGAACGTTGAGCAGTACCTCGGAATCTGACGTCGTGTTGATGTGCCGCCGATCGATGCGGAACATTTCGCTCTTGAGCTGTTCCGCGTTCGTCAGGTTGCCGTTATGCGCGAGCGTGATGCCAAATGGCGCGTTCACATAGAACGGCTGGGCTTCTTCGGGACTGGTCGCAGAACCGGCCGTCGGGTAGCGGACATGTCCGACGCCGGCGTTGCCGGCGAGATTGCGCATGTTCCGCGTGCGGAAAATCTCCCGCACCAGGCCGTTGCCCTTCCACATGGAAAACGTGTTACCCGCGCCCGTGGCGATGCCGGCCGCGTCCTGTCCCCGATGCTGCAACAGCTGCAGCGAGTCGTACAGCAACTGATTCACCGGGCCGGTCGCAACGACTCCGACGATCCCGCACATCTCAGTTCCCCCCTTGTGCCGGATGCGGCACGTAACGCGCCAAGGATTCCGGCAGCAGCGGCGAGGCGAATCGTACGCTTGCCTGGGCCCACGGCAAAAGCGAAGACGCGTGCCACCATGACTGGCGTGGTGCGCCTGCGGCTACCGCAACGAGAACCGCCCCACCGACGAAGATCACGGCGCGCAACACGCCGAACAGGCCGCCCAGCAGCCTGTCCTCGATCGAAAGCCTGGCTGCACTGACCACCGCTCGCAGCAGGGCGGCAACCAGTGCCGCCGCAAGCAGCGTGACGACGACGATGACAAGACCCGCCAGCGCCGTCCGGGCGCCGACCGGGAGGTCGAGCGGCATCCAGTCCCCGATCGGAGCGGCGAACCGCAGTGCGAGCAACACGCCGACGATCCAGCCGGTGAGCGCAAACATCTCGCGCACAACTCCGCGCACCAGTCCCAACAGCACCGACAGGCCGAGCGTTGCAACGATGGCCCAGTCGACGAATGTCATGAGATCAGGGTGCGACGACGTTGGCGCTGATGCCGAGGGACTTCAGGCGGGCCCGCACGCGTTCGGCCTCTTCGCGCGTTGCGTAGGGACCGAGCCGCACCCGGTAGCGCGTGCCTTCTGCGATCTGAACGGGCTCTGTATATGACGGCAGGCCGGCCTTCTTCAACCGCTCCGACAAGTCTTTCGCCGCAGCCTCGCTCGATGTGGCAGCCGCCTGCACGGCAAACTTTCCACCTTTTACGGGAGCAGGCAGCACCTCGGCACTCGATTTGCCCTCGAGCGCCACACGTGCACGTTGCTCTTCACTCGCCGCCTCCGGCGCCGGACGCACCGAGTCGGCCTTCGCTGCATCCGCCGGTTCCTTCTTCGCGGCATCCGGCCCCTTGGCGGACCCGGCGGCCGGCACCGACGGCGCAGGTGACGGAGCGGCGTCAGGGGGTGGAGCCAGCGGGACGTTTTCCGGCGCCGGCACCGGCGGCAGCGTCAGGCGCGGAGAGAATTTCGACTTTTCACTGGGGATGTCGATCGGAATGTTGTCCGGAACCGGTTTTGGTTCCGGATCGAGCACCATCGGCACGACGATGACGACCAGCAGGAGCAGCGCTGCCGCACCGATCAGGCGCCGACGTGCGCGAGTGCGCAGTGACGCTGCCGGATCGGCGCGCGCGCCCGGGTCTTCATCGCTGACGTTGGAACGGGGGGAGCGGGGTGGAGCGGCGTCATCAGCCTTGGGTGTGCGACGCCAGAAAGCCAAAGACATCCGTGCTCCAGTTTGGGTCCTCACGCTCCCGGCTGACGCTTTGCGCGTATCGCACGCATCACATCCGCCACGGTGAGGAAGGAACCGAAGGCAAGAATTCTATCATCGGCGCCTGCGCGTTCCCGTGCGTGCGCGTACGCCTCGGCGACGGAATCGTGCTCGGAGATCGATGCCCGTATCGAAGCGCCCGCCACGCGGCGCACGATCGCGGCGGTATCCGCGGCGGCCGAACCGCGCGCGCCCGGCGTCGAGCCGATGTACCAGTGATCGACTCGATCACCGAGCCGGGCGACCACCGCGCCGATGTCTTTGTCGCGTAGCATGCCGAATACGGCATGCGTGACCGGATAGAACCCCATATTGTCGAGATTTTCCGCAAGGACCGCGGCCGCATGCGGGTTGTGCGCGACGTCGAGGATCGTCGTGGGCCGTCCCGGCAGCACCTGGAAGCGTGCCGGAAGTTCGACGGTCAGCAGGCCCTGTCGCACCGCCTGCTGCGACACCGGCAGCCGGTCCTCGAGCGCATCGAGTGCGGCCAGCGCGCCGGAGGCATTCAGCAACTGATTCGCGCCGCGCAGTGCCGGATACGGCAGACCGCTGCGGCGTCGCTGCCGCCCGCCATAGGCCCACTGCTGGCGATCGCCCTGGTAATTGAAATCGCGGCCGAAGCGCCAGAGATCCGCTCCGATACTCCGCGCATGTTCGACGAGCGTCTCCGGCGGATCCGGGTCGCTGCAGATCGCGGGCCGACCGGCACGATATATGTGGGCTTTCTCGAAGCCGATCGCTGCGCGAGTTGAACCCAGATAGTCGAGGTGGTCGAGATCGACCGAGGTGACGATGGCGGCGTCTGCATCGAAGAGGTTCACCGCGTCGAGCCGGCCTCCGAGCCCGATCTCCAGCACCGCCGCATCGAGACGCGCGCCCGCGAAAAGGCGAAGGATGGCGAGCGTCGTGAACTCGAAATACGTCAGCGACACCTCGCCACGCGCCGCCTCGACTGCCTCGAACTGTTCGATCAGCGCCGCATCGGACACACTCGCGCCGTCGATACGAGCACGCTCATTGAAGTCGAGCAGGTGCGGCGAGGTGTACAGCGCCGTTCGATAGCCGCCTGCGCGCAGGATGCTGTCCAGCATCGCGCAGGTCGACCCCTTGCCGTTGGTGCCGCCGACGACGATGGTTGCAGCGTCGAGCCGCAATGCCAAACGGTCCGCAACGACACGCACCCGATCCAGCCCGAGATCGATGCCTTTGGGATGCAGGCGCTCGAGGCGCGCCAGCCAGTCGGCCAGCCCTAGCGTTTCCAACGGAGTCTGTTGCCGGACGCGCAGCGGCCGGCTCCCCCGAACTATGAAATCGCGTCGGCCGGCTGCCGCAGCAGCAATGCCAGCAGACGCGCAATTTCATCCCGCATTTCGCGTCGGTCGATGATCATGTCGATCGCCCCCGTCGTAAGCAGGAACTCCGCTCTCTGAAACCCCTCCGGCAACTTCTCGCGGACGGTCTGCTCGATCACGCGCGGCCCGGCGAAGCCAATCAGCGCCTTCGGTTCGGCGATGACGACGTCTCCCATGAAGGCAAAGCTCGCCGAAACACCCCCCATCGTCGGATCCGTGAGGACCGAGACAAATGGCAGTTTCGCTTCCGCCAACCGCGCGATCATCGCAGTCGTCTTGGCCATCTGAAACAGCGACAGCAGACCCTCCTGCATGCGCGCACCACCGGTGGCCGTGATGCAGATGAACGGCACCTTCTGCTCGATTGCGGTCTCGACGCCGCGCACGAAACGCTCGCCGACCACGGAGCCCATCGAGCCGCCCATGAACTGGAACTCGAAGCAGGCGACCACCACCGGCACCGCGCGGATCGCACCGCCCAAGACCACCAGGGCATCGGTCTCGCCGGTTTCCTCCATTGCCTCGCGCAGGCGGTCGGTGTACTTCCGGCTGTCCTTGAACTTGAGCGCGTCCACCGGCAGAACTTCCTGCCCGATCTCGTAGCGTCCTTCGGGGTCCATCAGCGTGTCGAGCCGCGCCCGCGCACCGATACGAAGATGATGGGCGCATTTCGGACACACCATCAGCGTCTTCTCGAGCTCGGCGCTGTAAAGCACGGCTTCGCAGCCAGGGCACTTCGTCCACAGGCCCTCGGGGACGACCTTGCGCGTTGCGCCTTCTTCACGCTTGATGCGCGGCGGAAGAATCTTGTCGATCCAGCTCATCGAGTATCTCCGGACTGCATCGCGCCGAAATCGCTACGGGGCGGCTCTGTGTGTTCATGCGGCCGCGCGGAAAGTCATGGCATCCAGTGCACGGCGAATTTCAAGCACCAGCGCTTCAACCGCTTCGACCGCGCGCTCGCGCGGTGTCGTTTCCATTTCCTGGATCAGCCGCGAACCGATGACGACGGCATCTGCGACCTTGGCCACCGCAACCGCACTGGCTGCATCGCGGATGCCGAAACCGACCCCCACCGGCACTTCCGTATGCCTGCGTATCAGCGGCAGCCTGGCCGACACGCTGTCGACATCGAGGTTCCCGGCACCCGTGATGCCTTTCAGGCTCACGTAATAGAGGTATCCGGAAGCATGACGTGCGACTTCCTCGATGCGCCTGTCGGTCGATGTCGGCGCGAGCAGGAAAATCGGGTCGATGCCGGTTGACCGCATTTCGGCGGCGAATTCTGCGCATCCTCCGGCGGGTAGTCGACGACCAGCACGCCATCGACACCGGCCGCTCGCGCGGCAGCGGCGAACTCGCGGCGACCGATGCGTTCGATCGGATTGGCGTAGCCCATCAGCACGACCGGGGTGACTGCATCGCTCTGCCGGAACTGACTCACGAACTCGATCGTCTGGCGCAGCCCGACTCCGTTCTTGATCGCGCGTTCCGTCGCGCGCTGGATTATCGGACCGTCGGCCATCGGGTCGGAAAACGGCACACCCAGCTCGATGACATCGGCACCCGCACGCGCCAGCGCGTGCATCAGCGGGACCGTCAGCCCTGGCGGGTCACCTGCCGCGATGTACGGAATCAGACCCTTGCGGCCCGCCGTCTTCAGGTCGGCAAAGCGCCGTGCGATGCGTGACATCAGGCCTTCTTCCGATAGGCGAGCGTCGCCTCGCGACACGACGCGCGGCAGAAGAACTCAAGGCCGCTTGCCTCTGCGACGATGTGCAGGTCCTTGTCGCCGCGGCCCGAGAGATTCACCAGCAGCACGGTGTCCTTCGGCAGCGTCGGCGCGAGCCTGGCTGCATACGCCAGCGCATGGCTCGACTCCAGCGCGGGAATGATCCCCTCGATGCGGCAGCAATCGTGAAATGCCTTCAGCGCCTCCTCGTCGGTCGCACCGACATACTCGGCGCGTCCGCTGTCCTTCAGCCACGCGTGCTCGGGTCCGACACCCGGATAGTCGAGTCCCGCCGACACCGAATGCGTCTCGGTGATCTGTCCGTTCTCGTCCTGCAGCAGATAGGTGCGATTGCCGTGCAGAACTCCCGGGGTACCGCACTGGAGACTCGCGGCATGCCGCATCGTCGTCAGTCCTTCCCCCGCAGCCTCGACACCGACCAGCTTCACCTTCTCGTGCGGGATGTAGTCGTAGAAGATGCCCATCGCGTTGCTGCCGCCGCCGACACAGGCGATGACAACGTCCGGTTGGCGTCCGACCAGCTCCGGCATCTGCCACAGGCATTCCTTGCCGACGACCGAGTTGAAGTCGCGAACCATCATCGGGTACGGATGCGGTCCGGCGACGGTGCCGATGATGTAAAACGTGTTCTCGACGTTCGTGACCCAGTCGCGCATCGCCTCGTTCAGCGCGTCTTTCAGGGTGCGGGAACCGCTCTCGACGGGCACCACCTCGGCCCCGAGCAGCTTCATCCGATACACGTTGGCCGCCTGACGACCCACGTCCTCGCTCGCCCATGTACACGACGCATTGCATGCCGAGCGGGCAGCGACCGTCGCCGTCGCCACGCCGTGCTGTCCGGCGCCGGTCTCGGCGATGACGCGCGGCTTGCCCATGCGCCGCGCCAGCAGGGCCTGGCCGATCGTGTTGTTGACCTTGTGCGCGCCGGTGTGATTGAGATCCTCGCGCTTCAGATAGATCTGGGCGCCACCCAGGGTGTCGCTCCAGCGACTGGCGTGATAAATGGGGCTCGGGCGACCGACGTAGTGCTTGAGTTCGCGCTGAAACTCGGCGACGAAGTCCGGCTCGTGCTGGTACTTCGCGTACGCATCGCGCAACTCTTCGAGCGCATGCATCAAGGTTTCCGCGACGAAGATGCCGCCGTACGGGCCGAAGTGGCCGCGCGCGTCGGGCAGGTCATATGGCTTCATGCAGTCAAAGCCTGGTCGGCGGCGCGTACCGCCGCGATGAACTCGTTCATGCGCACTGTGTTCTTGATTCCCGGAGCATCTTCGACCCCGCTGCTGACATCCACCGCATAGGGCCGGACTCGTCGGATCGCATCGCCGACGTTGCCTGGCACGAGACCACCGGCCAGCACTATCGGCTTTGACCGTCGCAGCGGAATGCGATTCCAGTCGAAGGTCTGCCCGCTGCCGCCGTATCCAGGCGACGGCGCGTCGAACATCAGCGCCGCTGCAGACTGGAACTGACGCTCGAAGTCTAACAAATCGACCCCTTCTTCCATTCTCAGCGCACGCAGGTAGGGGTGCCCATAGCGGCTGCACGCGGGCTCGTGCTCGTCTCCATGAAACTGGAGCAAGGCATTGGGGACGGCCTCGATCGCGTCCTCGATCAGGTCGGACGGTGCGTTGACAAAGAGCAGCACCGGGGTGACGAAGGGCGGCAGCCCCCGTGTCAGGGGACGCAATCGCGCCGGCGCGACATGACGTGGACTCTTCGCAAAGCAGTTGAAGCCCACTGCATCGGCGCCTGCCGCCACGGCAGCCTCGACATCGGTTTCACGCGTCAGGCCGCAGATCTTGATTCGTGTTCGCATTCAACCAGGGCGGGACCACGGTCCCGGGCGACGGCAAATCGAATCGGGCATCGTACTCGACCCGGGCCAGGTAGAGACCTTCCGGACCGAGCGTCGGCGCTGCGCGCGAGCGGTCGCGCGCAGCAAGCACGCCCGCGATCCATTCCGGCGAGTGCCGACCCATGCCGACGTAGACCAGTGCGCCGACGATGTTCCGTACCATGTGATGCAGGAACGCGTTGGCCGTGGCGCAGACACGCAGCCCGTGGCCAAATCGTCGAACCGCCAGTTCGTGCAGCTCTCGCACGGGTGAGGCGGCCTGGCACTCGGCGGCGCGAAAGGAGGTGAAGTCGTGCGTCCCGACCAGCAGTGCCGCGGCGCGCTGCATCGCTGCGTCGTCGAGAGGTCGAAAGATCCAGGCCGCGCGCCCGTGGGCCAGCGGCGAGCGGACCGTCTCGTTCAGGATCCAGTAGTCGTACCGCCGGCGCCGCGCCGCATAACGCGCGTGAAAGTCCTCGGCCACGAGGCGCGCCCAGCGCACGGCCACCGTCGGTGGCAAGTAGCGATTCGTGCCCCTCACCCACGCGGTCAAAGGCCGTTCGACAGCGGTGTCGAAGTGAACCACCTGATCGAGGGCGTGGACACCGGCATCGGTGCGACCGGCACAGATTGTCGAAACAGGGATGCCCGCGATCTCGGCGAGGGCGCGTTCGACGCAGTCCTGGACTGCGCGGCCGTCCGCCTGGGTCTGCCACCCGTTGAAGCCGGCGCCGTCGTATTCGATGCCGAGCGCGATGCGCACGGGAAAGGCGCAGCGGGCGCCAGGCCCGCTGCGTTCAGCCTTCGATCTGCTTGATCAGTTCAACGGCCGACTGGCGCTGCTCACGCGTGCCGTCGCGCATCACTTCGTCCAGCAATTCGCGTGCGCCGTCCTTCACCCCAAGGTCGATGTAGCCGCGGGCGAGGTCGAGCTTGGTCGCCATCTGTTGAGCCAGTGCGCTGCCAGGCTCGGTCTCGCCCCGCCGGGTCGTCGGGTTGAGGCTGACCGCGGACAGGTCGAAATCGATCAGCGGCACGGTGGCTTGATCCGTGTTGGCGGTCAGGCGCTGTGCCTGCTCGTCAGGCAATGCACCGACCTCGACAGTCACCTGCTGTTTCTTTCCGATGACGGTCGGTCGCGACAAGGCTTCGGCGGTCACCGGCGCCGTCGGCATCTTCGTCGACGGAATATTCAGATCGAGATCCGGAATCATGCCCGCACCGGTCGCCGTCGGCTGCAACGCCGGAATCGTGGGCGGCAATGCGATGTCGAGATCGGCCACTGCGGGCGGTTCGGTACGGCCGACCGGGCTGGTGGGCTTGAAGCCGAAGTCCATGTCGCCCGGGCGCGTGGCCGGCGCGTCGAGCGTCGGCATCTTCGTCGGCGGATCGAGGTTGATCTTTGTCGGGCCCAGGTCGAAGTCGAGCGACGCGAAGTCGGGCGCCGCGGCCGGTGCGGGTGCCGGCGCGGGCGGCGTCAGTCCGGTCGTGGGCTGGCCACCGGGCAGGGTCGCGTGGAACTGGGTCGTCGGCGCGGACGTCGTCACCGGACCGGACATCTTGGTGTCGGCCGGCATCTTGGTGTCGCCCACGGACATCGTCGTATCGGCACCCGTCATGCGTGTGTCGACGACCATCTTGGTCAGCGGCGGCGCGTTGCTTCCAGCGTCCATCACGGAGTCGGCGCCGCGCAGTCCCCCGAGATCGAGACCGGACGTCGGGCCACCGCCCAGCGTCGACGGACCCCGGCCCTTGGTGTTCGGATCGAGTCGGAAACCCGTCGTGGGACCGCGACCCACGGTGTCGGACAACACTGCGCCGACGAACATCGGATGATTCGGATCGACGGCGTGGCCGAGCTTGATGGCCTTTTCCCAGTCCTCGCCCGCGCCACCGGTACGGTCGCGCAGGTCCTCGACCATGGTCATGAATGACGCCTTGTCGCCGCGCCGCGCGAAGATTTCCAGCAGCTTGACGCGGACGGCGTGGCGGTCAGGCTGCATCCGCAGGGCTTCCTTGAGGATGTCTTCCGCCTGCTCTTCGCGGCCGTATGCAATATAGACATCGGCCTCGGCAACCGGATCGACCTCGTTCGAATCAAGCTGCGATGCCGCCGGAATGAAGCTCGAGTTGAAAGTGCTCGTGCCCGTGTCGACGCTCTGGCCCCCGGTGGCACCGAACAGGGAATTCGCCTGCAGTCCCTCCTCGGTGTCCTTGAACTTGCTGCTGCCTTCGGCCTTGCGCTTGCGGAACCAGCTCCAGCCGAAGAGGCCCGCGAGCAGCGCGACGATGGCGGCAAGGGACAACTGCGTCGTCGAGTTGCCCAGCAGTTCCTCGATGAAACTCGGCTCTTCGGCGGGCGGTGGCGGCGGCGGCGCTGCCTTCTTGACCGGAGCAGGTGCAGGCATTGGCGGCGCCTCGGCCTTCGGCGCTTCCGCCTTGGCGGGTTCGGGCGCAGGCACCGGCGCGGCCGCGACCGGCGCAGGGGCCGGCGGAGCCGCAATCGGCGCTGGCGGCGGTGGTGCAGCCTTGGCCTGTTCCGCCTCCTTCTGCGCCTGGGCGCCTGACTTGCTCTGTACTTCGAGGGCCTTCTGGATCGCCTCGTTCGTCTTCTTCAACTGGGCCGCGCGCTCCTGCTCTTCCTTCACGGCACGCGCCTTGGCGGCAGCCTCGTCAGCCTTAGCAGCCGAAGCCGCGGCGGCGGTGGCCTTTTCATCGGCCTTGGCAATCTTCAACTGGTCGCCACCCGGCTTCGCGGTGGCACTGCGGTCTTCGACCTTGGTGGTGACCTGACCGCCTCCGGCAGCGGCGGTCGGCGCCTTGGCCACCGGAGCGGCCCCACCGGCTGCCTGCGCCAGCCGGCTGCGATAAGCCGCAAAGTCGGCGCTCTGGGCCATCACTTCCTTCCGCGCCTCGGTGCTGGCCATCGCCGCTGCTTCGGCGTCGGTCGGGATCGAGAGCTGCGCTCCCGCGCGCAGCAGGTTCATGTTCTTGTTGATGAACGCGTCAGGATTGGCGTTGAACAGCGCCACCAGCATCTGGTCGAGCGAGGCGGCACTGCGGTTCTGGTTGGCAATCTTGCCCAGCGTGTCCCCGGACTTGACGGTGTACGTGCCACCGCTCGCGGTGGAGACAGCTGGCGCCGGCGTCGGCGCAGGAGCAGCCTTCGCGGCCGGTAGCGGGGCGGGCAGCGGCGCCGGTGTGGCGGCAACGGGTGCGGAGGGAGCCGGTGCCGCAGCTCGCGGCGCCGGAGCGGGTGCCGGCATCGGAGCCGCGGCGACGGGTGCCGGCGGCGCGGCCGGAGCCATGATGTCGGGCTGCGACTTGAGCGCCGGCGGATCGAGCAACACCGTGTACTCGCGGATGACGCGGCCGGTAGCCCAGGTGAGTTCAACCATCACGTCGAGATACGGCTCGTTGACGGGCATCGCGGAACTGATGCGCACGACATAGTTGCCGTCGGAACGTCGGTCAAGCGCGAAGCGCAGGTTCGTCAGCGCCGCGTTGTATTCAAGGTTGGCCGCCCGGAACGCCGCCGGGGGCGCCAGTTTGACGGCAAGGGTCGGCGCCTCATCCCGCCCGACCGAGGTGACCTCGAGTTCGGCGCGCAGCGGCTGCCCGAGTCCCGACTGGACGGACAGGCGGCCCAGCCCCGCCGCGTCCACTGCGGGCGACGCCAGCCCGATACCGAACGCAAGCGAAAGCGCGCACCACATGGGCGCGCGCGCGAATTTGTCGGATGGCATTCCGCCCCCTGCCTTATCAGAATCGTTTTTCGAACATAACATCATGGACTTAGGGCGGCAAGCTTAGAAATAGCGGTAACTCACGCCTTTATGTGAGAAATGAAACCGGGCCGTCGTGTGACCCGCAACATTCGCGCCCTCTGCGGCTAGAGCTTGCCGAGAAGGATCCGCAACATGCGACGCAGCGGTTCGGCAGCACCCCACAGCAACTGGTCGCCGACCGTGAATGCGCCCAGGTAATCGGCACCGAGCGCGAGCTTGCGCAGCCGCCCCACGGGGATTGACATCGTGCCGGTGACAGCTGCGGGAGTCAGCTCGCGGATGCTCGCATCCTTGGTATTCGGCACCAGCTTCACCCACGCGTTGTCGCGCCGGATCATGTCCTCGATTTCGGCCAGCGGCACGTCGCGCCTGAGCTTGATCGTCAGTGATAGCGAATGGCAGCGCATGGCGCCGATGCGCACGCAGATCGAATCGATCGGTGTTGCGGGGGCGCTGAATCCGGGCCCGCGGCCAAGGATCTTGTTGACCTCGGCGCCGCCCTTCCACTCTTCCAGGCTGGTGCCGTCACCGCGATCGGCGTCGATCCACGGGATCAGGTTGCCGGCGAGCGGCACGATGAAGTTCTGCGTCTCGTCGTCGCCGAGCGCGCGCTGGCGGCCACTGATACGCCGATCGATTTCGAGGATCGCGCTCGCGGGATCGGCAAGCAGTTCCTTGACCTCGGCATTCAGCGTGCCGAACTGGGTCAGCAGCTCGCGCATGTGCGGCGCGCCTCCGCCAGAAGCTGCCTGATAGGTGGTGCAGGTCATCCACTCGACGAGATCCTGCTTGAACAGGGCGCCCACGCCCATCAGCATGCAGCTCACCGTGCAGTTCCCGCCGATGTAGTTCTTGACGCCGCGCGCGAGCGCCGCATCGATGACCGGGCGGTTGACCGGGTCGAGGATGATGACCGCGTCATCCTGCATGCGCAGCGTCTTGGCGGCATCGATCCAGTAGCCGTTCCAGCCGGTCGCACGCAGCTTCGGATAGATCTCTTTCGTGTAGTCGCTGCCCTGGCAGGTGATGACGGCATCGAGCGTAGCCAAGGCGGCGATGTCGTCTGCGTTCTTCAACTTGCCCTGGCCGCGCGGCACCGATGGCGCCGCGCCGCCGGCGTTCGAGGTGCTGAAGAACACCGTGTCTATGAGGTCGAAGTCCCGCTCCGCACTCATGCGGTCCATCAGGACGGAGCCCACCATTCCGCGCCAGCCGACCGATGCCTACCTTCATGTCTTCCTCTTGCCCGCCAGTGTCCAGTCTGTCCGTCAGCCCAACGCCGCGACGACCGCGTTGCCCATCGCCACCGTACCGACGGTGGCTGCGCCCGACGCTGCGATGTCGGCCGTACGCAGGCCCTGCGCGAGCACCTTGCGAACCGCAGCCTCGATGCGCTCGGCCTGCTCCGCCCGGTTCAGCGAGTAGCGCAGCATCATCGCCGCCGACAGGATCGTCGCCAGCGGGTTTGCAATGCCCTTGCCGGCGATGTCCGGCGCGCTCCCGTGCGACGGCTCGTACAGACCCTGGTTGCGTGCGTTGAGCGAGGCCGACGGCAGCATGCCGATCGACCCGGTCAGCATCGCCGCCTCGTCGGAGAGTATGTCGCCAAACATGTTGCCGGTCACGATCACGTCAAACTTTTTCGGCGCCTTGACGAGCTGCATGGCTGCGTTGTCGACGTACATGTGCTCGAGTTCGACATCCGGATAGCCGGCCCCGACCTCGGAGACGACGTCCTTCCAGAACTGGAAGGTCTCGAGCACGTTCGCCTTGTCGACACTGGTGAGCTTGCGACTGCGCTTTCGCGCCGCCTGAAATGCAACGTGGGCGATGCGCTCGATCTCGGGCCGGCTGTAGCGCATCGTGTCGAACGCCTCGGGTGCCCCCGCGAACGGGCCATCCGGTGCCGCGCGGCGCCCGCGCGGCTGGCCAAAGTAGATGTCGCCGGTCAGCTCGCGCACGATCAGGATGTCGAGACCGGCGACCAGTTCCGGCTTCAGGCTCGAGGCCTGGGTCAGTTCCGCGTAACACACCGCAGGACGGAAGTTCGCGAAGAGCCCAAGGTGCTTGCGCAGTCCGAGGATGGCCTGCTCCGGGCGCAGCGCGCGTTCGAGCGTGTCGTACTTCCAGTCACCGACCGCGCCGAACAGCACCGCGTCGGCCGACTGCGCGAGCTTGAGCGTCGCCTCGGGCAAAGGATGGCCGTGAGAGTCGTACGCCGTCCCGCCGACGTCGGCGAACTCGAACTCGAAAGGCTCGCCGAGCGCGCGCAACACCTTCACCGCCTCGGCGACGATCTCCTTGCCGATGCCGTCACCCGGCAACACTGCGATCTTCATGTGGTCCTCGTGCGGGGGTTGCCTGGTTCACCCCGCTCCTCCCCGCCGACCGAAACGAAGTGTGGCGTCAGCCCGTCTTGACGAGCCACGGCTGCTGTGCGAGCCGCTGCTTCTCGAACGCCTCGATCTTGTCCTTGTGGCGCAGCGTCAGGCCGATGTCGTCCAGACCATTGACCAGGCAGTACTTGCGAAAGGCCGCGATCTCGAACGGATGCTCGCGGCCGTCGGCCTCGACGACCACCTGGCGCGGCAGGTCGACGGTCAGCCGGTAGCCGACATGGGCAGCCACTTCATGAAACAGCCGGTCGATGATCAGTTCCGGCAACACCACCGGCAAGCAAGCCGTTCTTGAAGCTGTTGTTGTAGAAGATGTCGGCAAAGCTGGGCGCGATCACCGCGCGGAAGCCGGACTGCTGCAAGGCCCACGGCGCATGTTCGCGCGACGACCCGCAACCGAAATTCTTGCGCGCCAGCAGGATCGACGCGCCGGCATAGCGCGGCTGGTTCAGCACGAAGTCCGGATTCAGCGGGCGTTGGGCGTGGTCCATGCCCGGCTCGCCATGGTCCAGATAACGCCACTCGTCGAACAGATTCGGTCCGAACCCCGTCCGGCTGATCGACTTCAGGAACTGCTTCGGGATGATGGCGTCGGTGTCGACGTTGGCGCGATCGAGCGGCGCTACCAGCCCGGTGTGAACAGTGAAGGCATCCACGGCGGCCCCTAGTTCTTCTTGCCCTTGTTCCCGGCCTTTTCCATGGCGCTGCCGGCGGCCTCGACATCCTTGCCAAAGCCCGCGAGGGTATTGCAGCCCGTGACCATGATGACGACAGCGATCAGCACCACCAGCTTCCTCATTGGAGTCTCCTGACGTCGGCGAAGTGCCCTTCGATGGCCGCCGCGGCCGCCATCGCGGGGACACGAGATGGGTGCGGCCACCTGCACCCTGCCGACCTTCGAAGTTCCGATTGCTGGTCGAGGCGCAGCGCTCACCCGGCTCGAGCCGGTCGGCATTCATCGCCAGGCACATCGAGCAGCCGGGCTCGCGCCATTCGAAGCCGGCGGCGCGGAACACCTCATGCAGCCCCTCGCGCTCGGCCTGCGCCTTCACCAGTCCCGAGCCGGGAACCACCATTGCCAGCTTGACGCTGGCGGCCACGCGCTTGCCGAGTCGCTTCACGACCCAGGCTGCCTCTCGCAGATCCTCGATGCGCGAGTTGGTGCACGAACCGATGAAGACCTTGTCGACACGAATGTCGGCGATGCGCGTCTTCGGGCATGAGTCCCATGTAGCGCAGCGCCCGCTCGATGCCCTCGCGCTTCCTGGGTCCTTTTCCGCCTCCGGATCGGGCACGAAGCCGTCGATCGTGGCCACCATCTCCGGTGACGTGCCCCAGGTGACCTGCGGCTTGATCTCTTCGGCGCGCAACTCGACGACGCTGTCGAACCGCGCGCCCGGATCGGTCCGCAACGTGCGCCAGATGCGCTGCCGCCTGCTCGAACATCGCGCCCTGCGGAGAGAACGGACGCCCACGCACGTAGTCGATCGTCTTCTCATCCACCGCGACCAGGCCCGAGCGAGCGCCGGCCTCGATCGCCATGTTGCAGATCGTCATGCGACCTTCGATCGACAGCGCCTCGATTGCCGTGCCCGCGAACTCGATCGCGTAGCCGGTGCCGCCCGCCGTGCCGATGCGGCCGATGATTGCCAGCACGATGTCCTTGGCCGTGCAGCCGGCCGCGAGCTTGCCATCCACCACGACCCGCATGTTTTGCGCCTTCTTCATCAGCAGCGTCTGCGTCGCGAGCACGTGCTCGACCTCGCTGGTGCCGATGCCGAACGCGAGCGCGCCGAACGCGCCGTGCGTGCTGGTGTGCGAGTCGCCGCAGACGACCGTCATGCCGGGCAGCGTCGCGCCCTGCTCCGGCCCCATCACATGCACGATGCCCTGCCGCTTGTCGAGGAACGGGAAAGTACGCGGCCGCGCCGAACTCGCGGATGTTGCTGTCCAGCGTGACGACCTGCTCCTTGGACATCGGATCGGTGATGCCGTCGTAGCCGCGCTCCCAGCCGGTCGTGGGCGTGTTGTGATCGGCGGTCGCAACGATCGAACTGATGCGCCACGGCTTGCGACCGGCGACGCGCAGCCCCTCGAAGGCCTGCGGACTGGTCACCTCATGGACCAGGTGCCGGTCTATATAGAGGACGGTGGTGCCGTCGTCTTCGACGTGAACCACGTGGTCGTCCCACAGCTTGTCGTAAACAGTACGTGCGGCCATCGGCGGAGTGCGCCCCGGGGCGGGCGCTTGGCGGTGCCTGCAGCAATGTGCAGGGCCTTGAATTATGCCACCCGAGACGCGACTTCCCTTTCATATCCTTCGCCCCGAATGCCGGCAGCGGGAACGGAAGCTCGCCTGGCCGGGTCTCAGAGTGAATCGTTCGTCACAGGAGTTCCGATGGATCGCCCGAACAATCGAAACACGCTCGCGCGACGCCTGTTCATCGGTGGCCTGGCCGCGACCAGCATTGCGCCGCTCGCACACGTGGCCAGCGCCCAGACCGGCGGGCGAACGCCCTCGCCGGCGCAGACTCTCGGGCCGTTTTACCCGCGCAATGCCACCGAGCGCCCGCGCGCGACCGACGCCGACCTGCTCTCCGTCGAGGGCGATCGGGTGTTAAGCAAGGGCGTGCCGATATTCCTTACCGGCCGCGTGGTCGATCGACGCGGCAACGCGGTCGCCGACGCCATCGTCGAAATCTGGCAATGCGACGCCAATGCCGTCTATCACCATCCCGGCCGGCGGCGCGGAGTCCGAACGTGATCCGAACTTCCAGGGCTACGGCGTCGACCGCACCGACGCCAAGGGCGACTTCCGGTTCCGCACGATCCGGCCGGTCGCGTACCCCGGGCGGACGCCGCACATCCACGTACGAGTGCAGCCCGCCAGCGGCCGCGCGTTCGCGACGCAGCTGTACCTGCCCGATGACCCGGGCAACGCGCGCGACTTCCTGTTCAGTCGGCTGGATGCCGATGAGCAGCGCGCCCTGCTGCTGGCGATCGAGCCGACATCGACGCAGTCGCACCCGCTGGCGCGCGCGACACGCTTCACGGCCCGGATCGAACTCGTGCTGGCCTGAGCCTCCCGGTCTCAGCCGCCGGCTTCGCCGCCTTCGCCTTCTCGTAGAGCGGCATCACTTTCTGCACGTCGTTCTGCAGCTCACGCAGGCGCGTGTCGTGGCTCGGGTGCGTCGACAGCCACTCGGGTGGCCCGCTGCCGCCCGCCTGCGCCATCTTCTGCCACAGCGTGATCGCGGCGCGCGGGTCGTAGCCGGCGCGCGCCGCGAGTTCAATGCCGATCAGATCCGCTTCCTGCTCGTTCTCGCGGCTGTTCGGCAGCACGAACATTGCCTGCGTGAAGGTCCCGGCCAGTCTGCGGATCGATGTGCACTCCGGTGAAGATCTCGCAGCGCGATCGGCCCCGACCGCCGTCGCCGTCTGCGTCGCCATCTGCCGCCCCATCCGCTCACGCGCATGCTCGCGCAGCGCATGGGCGATCTCGTGGCCCATGACGGCCGCCAGTTCGTCGTCGCTGAGCTTGAGCTTCTCGATGAGTCCGGTGTAGACGGCGATCTTGCCGCCCGGCATGCACCAGGCGTTGACGTCCTTGGAAGTGAGAACGTTGACTTCCCACTTCCACTTCGGCGCGTCGTCGCGGAAGACTACTGACCTGGGGATCAGTCTGGCGGCGACCGCGCGGACGCGCTGCACCTGCTGCGGATCCTGATTGAGCAGGCCCTTCTTCCTCGCTTCCGCCAGCACCTGCGCGTACTGCTGGCTCGCCTGCTGCTCGACTTCCTTGCTGCTGACGAGCGAGGTCATCGTCTGCTTGCGGTCGACGCCGATCTCACCGCTGCGCGTCGTCTGCACCGTCTGGCAGGCCGCCAGCGCCAGCAGCAGCATGCCGACGAGCACAGCACGCAACAGATTCATTGCGTACCCATTCATGTTTCGAGACTCCGATTCGATTCGATGTCCAGCCGATGCGCGGCAGCGAGTTCCGGATCGTGCCGGCGCGCCTGCGCGGATCGCCCACGCGCCCAGCAGCGCCGCGATGCTGCCGGCGCCGAACGCCCAGCGCGGCCCGGCCAGCGTCCACAAGTATGCCGCCATCAGACTGCCCGCTGTGCCGCCGATTCCGTAGGCCGCACTGATGTAAGCCGCCTGCCCTCGCGCCGCGGCCTGCCCCGGAAACCAGCGCTGGATCGTCAGCACCGAAGCGCTGTGGTGCACGGCAAACGTCATCGCATGCAGGAACTGCGCGAACGCGAGGACCCACCAGACGGTCGCCAGTTCTGCGATCAGCAGGAAGCGCACCGCCGCCACGATGAAGCTCGCGACGAGCAGCGAGTAGACCCCGAAGCGGCGGAACCAGCGTCCCTGCGTCACGAAGAACGCGATCTCCAGCAGCACGCTCAGCACCCAGAAAACCCCGATGGCGGTCTTGCTGTAGCCGAGTTCTGCCAGGTAGATCGACAGGTAGGCGTACAGCGCGCCGTGCGCAAAAACCATCAGCGCGGCCGACAAGAGGAACCACAGCACTCGCGGTTCGCGCAGTCGCCGGCTCACCGACACCCGCTCGTGAGGATGTTCGGCAGGCTTCCGGTCCGGCACCTGCCAGGACACGATCACGAGGACGACTGCCAACAGCGAGTCCGAGCCAGAGCGCCGTTCCGATGCCGAAGCGATCGAACAACGGACCCGCCGTGAGCACCACGACGACGAACGCCGTCGAACCCCATGCGCGCAAGCGACCGTAGCGCGTTGCGGCGTCCGCGCGCCCGCGCATCGAGGCGGAAGCGAGTGCTTCCGCGATCGGCATCTGCGCGGTCTGGAACAGGTTGACCAGCAGCATCACGCCGAACACGAACGCGAACCCGCCAGGCAGACGCGAGCAGGCCGAAGGTCAGCAGCAGCGCGATCGCCGTGGCGCGCAGGATCGGCGTACGCCGCGGCGCGTGGTCGGCGAGATACCCCCACAGGTTCGGGCCGATGACGCGCATCGCCTGGCCGAGCGCGATCAGGACGCCGACTTCGAAGGCGGTCAGGCCGCGCCACTGGAAGTACAGCGGCAGGTACGGTCCGATGATGCCGACAAAGCCGAAGTACGCGCCGTAGAGCGCCCCGAGCCGCCAGGCGTCCCGGTCGCCGGCTACTCGAAGAACTTCAACCGGAGGTGGAGCGAGCCTTGATCGGCGCGACCGCGTGGTGGACGTCGGCGTTCTGCGCCCGATGCAGCAGCGCGTGATCCATCAGCACGAGTGCGAGCATCGCTTCGGCGATGGGTGTCGCCCGGATGCCCACGCACGGGTCGTGCCGACCATGGGTCTCGACGACGGTCGCCGCCCCCGCGCGGGTGATCGAGCGCCGCGGCAGCCGGATGCTCGACGTCGGCTTGATCGCGATCGAGACCTCGATGTCCTGGCCACTCGAAATGCCACCGAGCATTCCGCCGGCATTATTGGTGACGAATCCGTCGGGCAGCAATTCATCGCCATGCTGTGAACCCAGTTGCGTCACGGACTGAAATCCGGCGCCGATCTCGACGCCCTTCACCGCGTTGATCCCCATCATCGCGTAGGCAATGTCGGCGTCGAGCTTGTCGAAGAGCGGCGCGCCGAGCCCCACCGGCACGCCGCTGGCGACCACGCGCAGGCGGGCACCGACCGAGTCACCGCTCTTGCGCAGGTGATCCAGCGCCGCTTCGAGTTCGGCCACGATGCCGGCATTGGGCGCAAAAAACGGATTGCGTTCGACTTCGTCCCACGACTCGAACGGAATGACGATCTCGCCGATCTGCTGCATGCAGCCGCGCACCAGCGTGCCGTACTTCTCGCGCAGCCACTTCTTGGCCAGTGCGCCCGCCGCCACCATCGGCGCCGTCAGCCGCGCCGACGAGCGCCCGCCGCCGCGCGGATCGCGCACGCCGTACTTGCGCCAGTACGTGTAGTCCGCGTGCCCGGGGCGGAACGTATCGGCGATGTCCGCGTAGTCCTTGCTCTTCGCGTCTTCGTTGCGGATCAGCAGCGCGATCGGCGTGCCGGTGGTGCGGCCTTCGTAGACCCCGGACAGGATCTCGACGCGGTCGGACTCGCGCCGCTGCGTCACATGCCGCGACGTTCCCGGCTTGCGCCGGTCGAGATCGGGCTGCAGGTCGACCTCAGTCAGCGCCAGCCCGGGTGGACAGCCGTCGACCACGCAACCGATCGCGGGCCCGTGCGATTCACCGAAGTTGGTGACCTGCAGCAGGTGTCCGAAGGTGGAACCGGCCATGGAAGCGGAACGACGTGTCGGTTGACGAGGCGGGCCCGATTGTAAGTCGCGCATGTCACGCTCACAGGAAGCGGTCGGCGATGCGCACGCCGGAAGCATGCCCCACGTAATGGATCGACCGGTCCAGCCAGTCGAGCGCTGCAGCTACGCCCGATCCCGAACAGTCGCTCGATGAAGGCCGGCGACGTATCCGATTTCGTCGCCGCGCCCAGTGTGCGCAGCTTTTCCTCGGCCTCGATCATGTGCAGGTTGATGCGCTTGTAGCGCTCCGGGATCGACCCGTTGCTCGTCGAGCAGGCGCTGCACGAAGGCGATGGCGCGCAACTCGTGCAGCAGGGACGCATTGAAGCTGATCTCGTTGATCCGTTCGAGGATGTCCTGCGGCGTCGTGGGGACTTCCGGTCGCTGCAGCGGATTGATCTGCACGAGCAGGAGGTCCTTGGACTTTGTCGCATAGAAAAGCGGATAAAGCGCCGGATTGCCCATATAGCCGCCATCCCAGTAAGCGTCGCCATCGATCTCGACGGCGCGAAACGACGTCGGCAGCGCACTGGAGGCGAGCAGCATGTCGCAAGTCAGTTCGTGTTCCCGGAACACGCGGGCCCGGCCACTGCGCACATTGGTCGCGCAGACGAAGAGTTTGAACGGCGAACCTGCGCGCAGGGCCTCGAAGTCGACGAGCGAACGCAGCAGGTCGCGCAACGGGATTGAAGTCGAACGGGTTGAGCTGATACGGCGAGAACAGCAAGGACCACACGTCGACGAGCGTCGCTGCACCATTTGCCATTGCCGGCGTCATCCACGCGGTCGCGAACGCGTTGGGCAGCGCGCCCACGCCCTCCCAGAGCCGCCGCAAGTGAGCCCGTGCCGCATCGGGTGCTCGCCCTTCGCGGTCCGCCCCCTGCGCCACCCTTCTGCCAGTACTACCGCGTTCATCGCACCGGCGCTGGCTCCCGTGAGCCCCTCGAACTCCAGGCCTCCCGCTTCGAGCAAGGCGTCGAGCACGCCCCACGTGAACGCGCCGTGCGAGCCGCCACCCTGCAACGCGAGGTTGACGGTCGGTGCAGCGGACCGGCGCTTCGACGCATCCGCGCGCGCGGATCGGGCCATCACGGCTCGTCGCCGCGCAGCGCGCGCGACGCGCTCCATCAGACAGCTCCGGAGTGACCTCGTCCGGCGGCAGCGGATCGCCCACGACCAGTTCCACCTTCGATCGCAGTCCTCGCCGCAGTCGCGCTTCGACCGGCCGCGAGAATGCTGCGCCCCCATAGCGCGAGAAGAACGATCCCCAGAGTCCGCGCAGCGCCATCGGATACACCGGCACCGGGACGCGCTCGACGATCTTCTGCACGCCCTGCTTGAAGGGGCTGAGTTCACCGTCGAACGTGATCTTGCCTTCCGGGAAGATGCATACCAGATCGCCGTCGGCCAGCGCCGCGTCGATGCGCTGATTGGCACCTTCGAGCATCTTCGGGTCCTCGCGTGCCGGTGCAATGGCAATCGCCTTGGCAGTCTTGAAGAACCAGTTCATCAGCGGGACCTTGAAGATGCGATGGTCCATCACGAAACGGATCGGGCGCGGGCTCGCGCCCATGATCAGGACGGCATCGACGAAGCTGACGTGATTGCACGCCAGCACCGCCGCGCCTTCGGCCGGGATGCTGTCCGTATTGATCGAGCGCACACGGTAGAGCGAATGCGACAGGACCCACGCGAGGAAGCGCAGCAGGAATTCCGGCACAAGGCGGTAGATGTAGAGCGCCACGGCCGCATTCATCAGGGCTGTAACCAGGAAGAGCTGCGGGATGGTGAGCCCGGCCGCGAGCAGCGCCGTGGCCGCCAGTGAGGCCACGACCATGAAGACGGCATTCAGGATGTTGTTCGCCGCCACGATACGTGCGACGCGTGACCGGTCCGCCCGAGTCTGGATCAGGGCATAGAGCGGCACCGAATACAGTCCGGCGAAGAGCGCAAGCAACGCCAGGTCCATCACGATCCGCCATGCGCCTGGCCACGACAGGAACTGGCCCCAACGTACCGTCCGTCATCGGCACAAACTTCACCGACGCGAAGTACAGGTCGATGGCGAAGATCGTCATGCCGATCGACCCGAAGGGGACCAGCCCGATCTCGACGCGCCGTCCGGATAGCCTCTCGCACGCGAGTGAACCCATGCCGATGCCGATCGAAAACACGGCGAGCAGAAGCGTTACGACGGACTCGTTGCCGCCCAGGTTCGTGCGCGCGTACGGGGTGAAGCTCGTCAGGAAGATCGAGCCGAAGAACCACAGCCACGAGATGCCGATGATCGAGTTGAACACGGCGACGTCGCCGTAGGCGATCCTGAGATTGCTCAAGGTCTCGGTGAACGGGTTCCAGTTGATCGAGAGCCCGGGATCGGCCGCGGGCGAGTGCGGCACGAACTGCGCCGCGATCCGTCCGAGCACCGCTACCAGCAGCACGACCGCTGCGGTTACCAGCGCACCGCGATCGCCGAACTGCCCGATCAAGAGGCCGCCTCCGATCGTGCCGAGCAGGATCGCGACGAAGGTGCCCATTTCAACCATGCCGTTGCCGCCCGTCACCTCGTGCGCGTCGAGGTGCTGCGGCAGATAGGAGTACTTGACCGGTCCGAACACCGTCGACTGCAGCCCGAGCAGGAAGATCGCGACATAAACCGAACGGAGCCGATTGCAGTGCAAGCCCGGCTGCGCCGATGATCATGACGACGATTTCGGCATCCTTGACTCGGCGGATGAACCAGGACTTCTCCAGCTTGTCCGCCAGTTGCCCGCTGGTGGCCGAGAACAGCATGAACGGCGCGATGAAGAGTGCCCCGATCAGGAAGCCCGCGAAATGCGGATCGACATCGCCCCACTTGGCCGCGGCGTATGTCGCCAGCAGAGTGAAGGCGAACTTGAAGATGTTGTCATTGGCCGCCCCGAGGAACTGCACCCAGAACAGCGGCGCGAAGCGGCGTTCGCGCAGCAGGGCAAACTGGTTCCTGGAACTCACTCGCTCTCCCGCAGTTCATTCGCCATCGCGCCGCATTCGACGCGGCACCTTCGCGGGGGA
Organism: uncultured beta proteobacterium; assembly: GCA_963750585.1. GTDB lineage: Bacteria > Pseudomonadota > Gammaproteobacteria > Burkholderiales > Casimicrobiaceae > VBCG01. The sequence goes on along the minus strand of CAVVRH010000026.1, from coordinate 15,465 downwards.
TTATGTCAGCCGCTGTGCGAACAATGGAGGCGTCGAGGGACCCGCATCGGGAAGAACTGGCCGGGCCGGAATGACAAAGCCCGGCCGAAGCCGGGCTTGTCGGAGCGTCGTCGCCCGGCGGGGCCGGGCGCTGCACGCGGGTTCCGCGCGGCGTTCAGCGCGTCGTGGTCGGGCTCGAAGCGGCGGTGATGACCACGCGTTCGAGCGCAACGAGCTGACCGTTGAACTCGTCAGTCGGCTGCATGCCGGCGACGGTGCTGCCGAGCACGATGACGCTGGCGATCACGGCGCCGACAAACGCGGAGATCTTGACGCGGGCGGGGGTCGAGTACTTGGCGTTCATCGTTCGGTCCTTTCGTGAAGCGGTGTCCGGTGTCGATGAACGCACTGTAGGCAGTCGCAGTCGGCACTTCGAGCGAATTGCGACGAGGCGCAGGAAACGCGGCGCGAACTGCAAAGCCGATTTCGTCGCGCCGGAGCGTCGAATTGCGCTTCATCCGGCCCAGATGCCGTTCGTCGCATCCAGCCGCAGTTCACGCCTCACTCTCGCTCCCTTCCAGTCGATTTGACGTTCGCGTTGCGGCGCCCGTCAGCGACGCCTGAGTAACACTTACTGCGCACGACTCGCCGCCAGGTGACGGAGGCCTTACCCTGCCGAAGAAGGCTTGACCGGTGAGGATCCGCCACGGAATCAGCAAGCCCGAGCGCGCCTTGTACTCGGCCCAACCCGGATGACGCGAGATCGAGGCGTCCTTCACCAGCATCCGGGGCAGGAACAGCAGCGTCCACTGCAGCAGCACGAAGATCCAGCCGAAGATGCTCGCCGCGAGAATGGCGTACGTCCCGTAAATCATGATTTCGCCGAGGAAGTTCGGGTTGCGCGTGTACGCGAACATGCCGTTGGAGATCAGCCCGGGTCTGAGGCGCAACGTGAACGTCTTTTGCAGGTCGGCGCCGATCATCGTCACCACGCCGAGCGTGTGCAGGGTGATGCAAAGGGCAAGAACGACGTTCGGAGTGCTCGACGTGACGCGAGAGGAAGAGCCACGGCAGGCCCCAGATCCACACGCCGTAGAAGGCATAGAGGCAGGCAATAGCGCCGAAGGTTATCGGGCGGTCGACCGAGGAATCGCGGCCGGCAGCGTCCTTGATGAGCCAGCACCAGCCGTACACGCCATGCAGACACAGATACGTCCAGGCGCCGAAGGAATAGTTGCCGGTGTACGCCATCATCGCGAGGATGACGAAGAACGTGACGAACTTGTGAAAGTTGAGTGCATGAGCCAGTTTGATCACGCGCGGCCCGCCACCGATGTCCTCGATGAGATAGTTGACCGTACGAAAGACGGCTCGCGCCCAATGGGGAGCAGGCGTGCCCGTCGCAGCTGGAGTGGTTGCGATTGCATTCATGGGCGTCTCCATTGAGTTCATTACTCCTTCCCGCATTTCCCGGTGGCGAATGAAGCGGAAGCGCTCCGCCCTATCGAAGTAAGAAGCGCAACGCCACGATGGTCGGAAGCTGACATGTCGATCAACAACTACGTTAAACCTGCGGCGATTCGCACGAGCGGGTTCGCGCGCAGATAGCGCCAGAAGAACCACGCAAAGACCAAATCGAACGCCGCGAGTGCCGGCAGTGGCCACGGAATCTGGCCGCTGATCCAGTAGAACTCGACGAGCCCGGCGAGGAAGAGCTTGAGTCCCAGCCCGAGGGGGATGTACGGGCGGTAACGGACCGGGTCACGCGCGATCATCCAGTAGGAGATGCCGAATGCGACGACGACGCCGGCCGTGATCTGCATGAACAGCATCGCGGTCGTGTTGACCTGCAGTCCCACCATACTGGCTGTGAAGCCGGTTGCGACCAGCATCGGCGCCCCGACGAGCCAGTTGAACCAGGCGGCGGTGCTGAAAAGGCGGCGAGCAGAATTCGGTTTCATGGTTCGGCTCCCGGAAGCGTCAGATCAGCTTCTTGAGCAGCCCGGGATACGCGTTCGGAAACAGTCGCGCCATCCACCACATGCTGGTCGATTTGTTGCCGGTAATGATGCGTTTGTCGCCGCGGCGCAGGCCCGCAATGATGTCGGCGGCGCATTTCTCCGGCGGCGTCGTCAGTGTCCTTGCGGCCAACTGGGCGAAGCCTTCCTCTTCGTTACCCGCGGCCTTGACGCGCCGGCCAGCCGTCTCAAGATTGGTCCGGATGCCACCCGGATGGACCGCGATGGCCTTCACGCCGGTCCCTTCCAGTTCTGCCCACAGGCACTCGGTCAGTCCGCGCACAGCGAACTTGGACATGTTGTAGGCGCTTTGCGTCGGGAAGGCCAGGAGGCCGAAGACGCTCGAGATATTGAGGATCCAGCCCTCGCGCTGCGCCAGCATCATTGGCAGGAAGGCCTTTGTGCCATAGAGCACACCCCACAGGTTGATGCTCAGTTGCCACTCGTACTCCTCGATCGAGGTGTGCGCAACGGTACCCACGAGTACGGCTCCGGCATTGTTGACAACGACGTGCGCAGTGCCGAAGTCCCGCTTGACTTCCTCGGCATGCGCCAGCACGGCATCCGCTGACGTCACGTCGACGACGTATCCCTTCACAATCCGCTTCGCCGAGTCGGCGCCGGTGTCTTGATGGATCAGGCGCAGCGTCTCGTCGAGGCCGGCCCGATTGATGTCGGACGCGGCGACATGCGCACCGGCCTCGGCAAACTGGATCGCCAAGGCGCGGCCGATTCCCGACGCGGCACCCGTCACCACGACAACCTTGTCCTTGAAGTCATTCACGCTCGTCTCCTGAACCGTTCGTCACTTCCGTTCCCTGGACCGGCTCGGGCGGCCCAAGGCAACTCTTGAGACCGCATCGTGCAATTGGCCGCGGAATCGTGCTTGATATCTCACGACACAAAATTGATAATTCGCGACAACCCTTCCGCGCACAAGGATGTCTGCACTTCGTACACGCCGGCAGCCGGGCACGGCCCGCATCCCCGTTCGAGAGTTCGTCGACGACCGGATGCTGCGCATCGGTCCTGCCATGTCGATACCCGCCGTGCTTCGTGCCCTCAGCGTGGAACCGGCTGTCGTGCTCAAGGAGTTCGGCCTCGGTGTGTCGTTCTTCGACGATCCCGAGAACACGATCCCGATGGTGGTGCTCGGTCGCGTCCTTGCCCGCTGCGCCGAGCGCACGGACTGCGATCACTTCGGCCTGCTCATTGGTCAACGGGCCGGCATCTCCTCACTCGGCGCGCTTGGATTTCTGATGCAGAGCGCGAACAGCGTTGGCGCGGCGCTTGGACTGCTGGCCCACGATCTCAACGTGCAGGATCGCTCGGCGGTCGTCGCCGTCGAGATCGAAGGCCGGTTCGCGACGCTGAGTTATTCGATTGTTCAGGCGGACATCGAGGGTATCGAGCAGGTCCTGTCCGCCGTGATGGCACTTGCCGCAAACGTCATGCGCGGCCTGTGTGGTCCGCAATGGCTGCCGAACGAACTGCGACTCGCGTTTTCCCGACCTCGCAGCATCGAGGCATATCAGCGTTTCTTCGGCGTCCGGCCGCGATTCGATGCCGAGCATTCGGCATTGATATTTCCCGCGAAAGTGCTTCGGGAAACTCTGCCCGCTGCGGATCCGCTGCTTCACAAATTCATGGCAGACCGCGTCAGGGAGCTGAGACGCCAGGTGGAAGATGGCACGGTCGCCAGACTGCGACGTCTGCTACGCGTCATGATTTCGTCTCCCGATTGTTCGCTGGAGACGGTCGCGAAGCGCATGGGAATCCACGGCCGCACGCTTAACCGCGAGCTTGCTGCCTTAAATACGACCTTCCTTCGCTTGCGTGAAGAAGTGCGCCGGGACGCCGCGTGCCAGTTGCTGGAAAGTACGCGAACACCCATCAACGAGATTGCATCCAGCGTTGGTTATGGCGACCCCAGCTGCTTCACGCGGGCATTCCGGCGCTGGACGGGACTGGGTCCCGCTCGCTGGCGCGAGGCCAGATCATCGCGACGCGCCCGCCTGAGCGCGTCCCGGCACTAGTTGTGAAGCGTCAAGAGGTTGTTTCTTGATGTCTTGAGTCTGGACATGGGTGGGAGACCTCCGATGCCTTGGTGAGGGCGATGCCAGTTGTAGTGGTGGATCCAGTCATCGAGGGCGTCGGTTCGTTGCTGCGAGTTTTGGTAGGTGAAGGCGTAGGCCCATTCACGCAGGGCGGACTGGATGAAGCGTTCGGCCTTGCCGTTGGTCTGCGGACGGTAGGCGCGGGTGAAGCGCTGCTGGATGCCCAGTTCGCGGCAGGCCTGAGTGAAGGCGCGTGGAGTGGAACGCGCCGCCGTTGTCGGTCAGCACGCGGCTGGATGCGCACGCCGAGCGAGCGGTAGTAGGCCACGGCGTTGCGCAGGAACTGCACCGCGCTGGCGGCCCGCTCGTCGGGGTGCATGTCGGTGAAGCCGATGCGGGCGTGGTCGTCGACGGCCACGAACAGGAACTCCCAGCCGGCCCCGCCGACGGTGTCGCGTCGATTGCCGGTGACGCGGTGGCTGGGCCGCTCGATGCGGCCGAGCTTCTTGATGTCGATGTGCAGCAGATCCCCGGGGGCGTCGCGCTCGTAGCGGATGACCGGCTCGGCCGGTGCGAGGTCGCGCAGCTTCGACAGGCCGGCGCGCGCCAGCACCCGGCTCACGGTGCTGCCGCACACTCCCAGGGCTTGCGCGATGCGCGCCTGCGTCAGGCGCCGGCGGCGCAACTCCACGATGGCCAGCGCCTGGCCCGGCCCGATCGAGCGCGGGCTGCGTGCCGGCCGCGAGGAGCGGTCGGCCAGGCCGGCCTCGCCCTGAGCCAGGTATCGGCCCAGCCACTTGCGCACCGTCGGCGCGCTCACGCCCTGCGCGGCGGCCGCCGCGCAGGGCGTCATCCCTCGATCAACCATGTCCCTGACCATCTCGATTCGACGCGCGTACGTCAGTCGGGCATTCTTGTGCGTGTTCATTCGGCTGAGCTCCTGAGAAACCGGTCAGGCGTAGAGAACCTCCAGTCTCCCAGACTCAGTCCGAGTGAACAGAAACAACCTCGCGATCGATACTCGCGCAATGGCTTCCCGAAGTTTCCCCGCGAACGGGATACCGTATGAAGCCCGATAGCCCCGAACGGCCAAGCTTTGGCTACAGGTCGCCGTAGATATCCAGACCGGCTGCCTCGACGAATCCTAGTTTTCCATAGAGGGATGCAGCGACATCGCTGTCGGGGTTGAGGTGGGCGAGCGTGGCCCCGCGGGCAAAGGCGCGCTCGAGAAGCCAAGACGTCAGGGCACCACCGATGCCCCGGCGCCTGGCGCACTCGAGTACTCCCACACCGAAAATTCCGACGCAGGATCCCGCGCGGTCCTCCGTGAGGATCGCTGTGGCGACTCCCACCGGCTCACCTTCCAGCCGGGCGAGCGCTACGACGAAACCCGTGGCGCCCAGATGCGGTTCGACCCAGGGCCGGTTCTGTTCGATGGGGCCGCCAAACGCCGATGCATCGATCGCAGCCACCACGTCGACGTCGGTCGCCGCTGCAGCGCTGATCTCGATCCCCGCCGAAGCTTTGACTGGCCTGAAGCACTCCGGGAAGAGCCCCATGCAACGCTTCCGGAAGATGAACCGACCATGCTGGAAGCGTCGGCTCGACGGGACGTGCACGCCCCATGGGATACCGTTGCCGTTCGCACGCGCCGCATACCACGCGCGCACTTGCGTCACGTCGACCAGTGCGGCATCGGTGACATCGCCATTGTTCCACTGCGCGTGAGGCAGGCCTGAGGCCATCAGGCGGATACCCGGCAGTTCAGCGGCTCCGCCTCCGAGCGATTGCCTGAGCCGGCCTTCAGCCTGCCAGGCGTCCCCGTGTGCCGCCCACACGCGCTCGTCGAGCGCGCCCATCCGTCCGTTCAGACTCAGTTCGTGCGCGCGTCCTCGGGCTCGGGCCAGTCGCGTATGTATGCTTTGAGCATGCGGTTCTCGAAACTTTGTTCCTCGAGCACTGCGCGCGCAACGTCATAGAACGAAATGACGCCGACCAGCGTGCGGCCGTCAAGCGCCGGCAGATAGCGCGCGTGCCTTTCGAGCATCAGGCGGCGCACCTCCATCACCTCGGTTTCCGGCGTGACCGTCAGCGGCGCGTCGTCCATCACCTTGCGTACGCTGATGTCACCGATCGCGCCGCCATTGGCATGGATGCGGTTGATGACCTCACGAAACGTCAGCATGCCTGCCAGCTCGCCATATTCCATGACGACGACGGAGCCGATGTCCAGTTCGGCCATGATGCCCACCGCCTTGGCCAGCGGCGAATCCGGTGTGACGGTGTAAAGCGCAGTGCCCTTGACGCGCAGGATATCGCTGACTTTCATGGTCTCCTCCGGAGTGCCGTTCCGCTGACAGAGTTCCGAGGCATCCTAGACCGGCGCCTTCGACCGAACAAGGGAAATTCAGAGGCGACGCAGCCAGCCCAATCCCGCAGATGTGCCACCGGGTCCTGTTCGCTCGGGGCGGTACTCGCAACCGACCCACCCTGAATAACCCAGACGGTCCAGTTCCCTGAATACGAACGCGTAGTTCACTTCCCCGGTGTCCGGTTCATGCCGGTCAGGCACGCCAGCGATTTGCACATGGCCGACCTGCGCCATGTGCTGCACGAAGTGCCGGATCAGGTCGCCCCCGATGATCTGCAGGTGATAAAAATCGAACTGCAGCCGGGGCTTGGGCGCAGGCTGGCGCTCGATGATCTCCGATGCGAGTGCCAGCCGACCGAGGAAGTACCCCGGCACGTCGCGCGGATTCAGCGGCTCGATCATCACTTCGATCCCATGCCGGCCGAATGCCGCGCTTGCGTGGGCAATGTTGCGCTCGTAGGCGGCGAGCGCCTCGGCATGAGGGACATCGGCCGACGGCACTCCGGCCATCACGTGAACGCGCGGGGCCTCGAGACTCCGCGCATACTCCAGCGCCGTCGCGATCGAGGCTTCGAACTCCCTTTCGTGACCCGGAAGCGCGGCCAGTCCGCGCTCGCCGCCGGCAAAGTCACCGACAGGAGCGTTCATCAGCACAAGCCGGCTGCGGGCGTCATTCAACGCACGGCGCAACTCGCCGACCGCCGCCGCGTAAGGTCCTTGCACTTCAACGGCTGCGAAGCCATCGCGCGTCGCCGCGCCGACCCGGTCGACCAGCGCATGTTCCGGGTACAGCAGGCTGATGTTGGCAGCGAAACGTGGCATCGATTGTGTCAGCCTAGCAGGGACTTGAAGTGCTCGAGTTCAGCGACGACCGTCGTCCGGACCGCGGTTTCCCACACGGAGTGGCCGGCGTCGGGCACCACTGTGTAGCGCGCCGTCGGCCACGCACGGGCCAGTTCATCCGCGCTCAATATCGGACACACCATGTCATAGCGCGAATGAACGATGGATGCCGGGTGCCGCTGCAGCCGGTCCATGTTCCCCAGCAGTTGGTTGGGTCCAAGAAAACAGCGATGCGCGAAGTAATGCGCTTCGAGCCGTGCGAGGCCGAGTGCCTCGTTGGCGAAGTGCTGCACCAGTTCAGGATTCGGCAACAACGTGGAACATGCGCCCTCGTATTCGCTCCACGCGCGCGCATACGCAATGTGGACGCGAGGGTCCGGGTCGAAGAGGCGCTTGCAATAGCCGCGCAGCAGATCACCGCGCTCAACCTCCGGCAGCATGCCGGCGAACTTCAGCCAGACCTCGGGAAAGATCTGTCGCAGTCCGTACAGGAACCAGTCGATCTCTTCCTGTCGCCCGAGAAATATGCCCCGCAACAGGAAGCCGCTGCAGCGCGCCGGGTACGCCTGTCCGTAGGCCAGTCCCAACGTGCTGCCCCAGGAGCCGCCGAACACCAGCCAGCGGTCAATGCCGAGGTACTCCCGCAGCATCTCGATGTCGGCGACCAGCTGCTGCGTGGTGTTGTCTTGCACTTCGCCGAGTGGTGTCGAGGCACCCGCGCCGCGCTGGTCAAACAGCACCGCGCGGAAGAACTCCGGGTCGAAGAAGCGCCGATGCTCGGGTGAGCAGCCCCCGCCCGGCCCGCCGTGCAGGAACAGCACGGGCACGCCGGAAGGATTGCCGACCGTCTCCCAGTACATCGTATGGATGTCATCGAGCACCAGCATGCCGCTGTCGTGCGGCTCGATCGCAGGATAAAGAATGGCTCTCGTGTCCATCATTGGCGCAAGAGTGTAACGGCGTGAGCGGCCTGGCCGACCTCGCCGCGCGACGCAAGGCGCCAGACTGGCATCATCCCGGCTTCGCCGAGTTCACCGCGACTCACATGACCATCCGTTACCCAGGTTTCGACACGCTCGCACTGCACGCCGGCCAGCCGCCGGACCCGGCCACGGGGGCGCGAGCGGTGCCCATCTACGCCACGACCTCGTTCGTTTTCGAGGACTCCGATCACGCGGCGGCGCTGTTCAACATGGAACGCGCCGGACATGTGTACTCACGCATCTCCAATCCGACAGTGGCCGTGTTGGAGGAGCGCATGGCCGCGCTCGAAAAGGGCGTGGGCACGATTGCGACCGCGAGCGGACAGGCCGCCCTGCACCTCGCCATTGCCACGTTGATGGGTGCGGGCGGCCACATCGTCGCAAGTCGCGCGCTCTACGGCGGCTCCCACAACCTGCTCGCCTTTACGCTGGCGCGCTTTGGCATCGAGACGACCTTCGTCAACCCGCGCGACATCGAGGGCTGGCGCGCTGCGATCCGTCCGGGCACGCGCCTGCTGTTCGGCGAGACGCTCGGCAATCCCGGACTCGATGTACTCGATATCCCGGCGGTGAGCAGCATCGCACACGAGCACGGAGTGCCGCTGCTGGTGGATTCGACCTTTACCACGCCGTGGCTGATGACGCCATTCGACCACGGTGCCGACCTCGTCTACCACTCGGCGACGAAGTTCCTCGGCGGACACGGCGTCGCCATCGGCGGTGTGCTGATCGACGGCGGTACCTTCGACTGGCTGCGCGAGCGGCAGATTTCCGACGCTCACCGAGCCCTACGCAGGTTTTCACGGCATGAACTTTTCCGAGGAAAGCACGGTTGCGCCATTCCTGTTGCGGGCGCGGCGCGAGGGCCTGCGCGACTTCGGCGCCTGCATGAGCGCGCACACCGCGTTCCTGCTGCTGCAGGGAATCGAAACGCTGCCGCTGCGCATGCAGCGGCATGTCGACAATGCACGCGCGGTCGTCAAGTTCCTAGGCGCGCACCCGGCCGTGGACTCGGTCGCATACCCGGAACTCGAATCGCACCCCGATCGCGCGCTCGCGCAAAAACTGCTGCCGCGCGGCTGCGGCGCCGTCTTCAGCTTCAACCTCAAGGGATCGCGTGCCGCGGGGCGCGCCTTCGTCGAGGCGCTGCGCGTGTTCTCGCACCTGGCCAATGTCGGCGACGCAAAGTCGTTGGTGATCCACCCTGCATCGACGACGCATTTCCGCGTGCCCGACCATGAGCTGGCGGCCGCCGGCATCACTCAGGGCACGATCCGCCTTTCGGTGGGACTCGAGGACCCGGCCGACCTGCTCGAAGATCTTGCGCAGGCGCTAAAGCGCGCGCAGAAGGCGGGCTGAACATGGACCTGCTGAAATCGCCGCGCCTGTATGCCTACACCGGCGGCCGCCCCTTCGACCCTGCGAAGCCGACGGTCGTGTTCATGCACGGCGCGCAGCACGACCACAGCGTGTGGATCCTGCAGAGCCGCTACCTTGCACATCACGGCTACAGCGTGCTTGCGCTCGACCTGCCCGGACACATGCGTAGCGTTGGTCCGCCGCTCGCAAGCATCGAGGCGATCGCCGACCGCGTTGCAGAGGGATCGACGGCGAGCGGTGCGCGCCGGCTGATGCTCGTCGGCCAGAGCATGGGGTCGCTGATCGGGCTGGAGGTCGCACGGCGGCTGCCGGAACACTGTGCCGGCGTCGCGCTCGTCGCCGTGGCGCTTCCGATGCGCGTATCCGATGCACTGCTTGCTGCGACGCGCGACGATCCGCCGGACCGCGCTCGACATGATCAACGTCTGGTCGCACAGCCCATCCGCCGCGGCCTTCGAGCGCAAGCCAGCCAATCCCGGGCCTGGCTTCTCCAATGTCTGGCAGAACCTTCGCTTGATGGAACGAATTGCGAAGCGCGACGGTGCCGCCATCCTGCCGACCGACTTCGCGGCCTGCAATGGTTACCAGGGTGGGCTGGATGCGGCACGCGCGCTGCGCTGCCCCGCGCTCTTCGTCCTCGGAGAATGCGACACGATGACGCCGATGCGGTCTGCACAGGGGTTGATCGACTCCGTCGCCGAATGCCACCGTCGTGCGTGTTCCCGGCGGCGGGCACTCGCTGATGGCCGAACGCCCGGATGAAGTGCTGCACGCGTCTGGCAGGAATTTGCCGGCCGCATATTCATGCCAGCCACAGCCTGAGCGCCGACGGAGCACCGCGACTTGCTGCACGCAGTCAACTGGGACACTTACTGGCTGTACGTCCTCACCGAGGTGGCCCTTTCACTGTCGCCAGGCCCGGCAGTCATGCTCGTCATCGCGTGCGGACTCGCGCACGGCGCGCGCCGTTCGACCTATGCCAGCCTCGGCATCCTGAGCGCCAATGCAATCTACTTCGCGATCTCGGCCACGGCGCTGGGTGCCGTGCTGGTCGCCTCGCGCGAGTTCTTCATTGCGGTGAAATGGATCGGCGCGGCATATCTCGTCTTCGTCGGTGTATCGGCCGTGTTCGGTCGGCCTTCGCCGATCACGGTTTCGAACTCGGGTGCGCGCAGCGCCATTCCCGCGCGATCTCTACCTCGCCGGCCTGACGCTGCAACTCGCCAATCCCAAGACCCTGATCTTCTTTGTCGCGATCCTGCCGCAGTTCGTTGATCCGAGGCTGGCGATAGGTCCGCAGATGGCCTGGCTGGCCGCCAGGCTCGATCATTCCGGAGTTCTTCATCCTCGCCGGCTACGGCTGGCTCGCATCACGCGCGACTCGCATCGCCACCGATCCGCGCTATGCGCGCTGGACCGACCGGCTCGCCGGCGTGCTGGTGCTGGGTGCGGCAGCGCTGGTGGTCAGCGTGACAGCGTGCGATTGCCCGAAGGACGACCCCTTGCCTCCTGGCTTATTGCACCCGCTTCACGCCCGGGTGGGTTCCACGTGCCCTCGCCCGGCGGCAGGATCGAGGGCGGCGTGTCCTTCGGCCAGTACAGGCGCATCACCAGGTAGATCGGGCCGTCGGGCGCGGGCAGCCAGTTGGCTTCCTTCGCCTTGCCCGGCGAATCCTTCTGGATGTACAGCGTCAGCGAGCCGTCGGCGTTCTTCTTCATGCCCGGCAGCATCGGCGAGTTGATCAGGTAGCGGTTGATCGGGTTGTCGACCAGCAGCTGCGTCTTGCCGTCGTACATGGTGATCGACCAGAAGGCGTTCACCGGCGGCAGCTCGCCCTTGGCGAAGGTCAGCGTGTAGCGGTGCTTCGCTGCCGTCGAGCGGCTGGCCCTCGGCGTCGTTGCGCGTCAGCGGGTACATCGCCTCGACCGCATCGTTGCCGTAGATGCCGGCCTTGGCCGCGGCGGCGCGCAGCAGCCAGTCGCCCTTGTAGAAGTCGCGGTCGCCGAAGCGCGGCAGCCGACCTGCCAGCCGTTGATGTTCTTGCCGATCTCGTCGCGCCGCTTGCTTGATCTTCTCGAAGCCTTCCTTGATGGCGAGGCCGACCGCCGCCTTGTGCTCGACCGACAGGTCCTTGAAGTCGAACTTCTTGCCCGGGCCGATGCCGATGCTGGCGAACTTGGCGCGCAGCGGCTCTTCCACCGCCGCCGCACCGTCGGCGGGGCGAACTGCAGCAGGAAGTCCAGGTAGGCCGGGAAATCGGTCTTGAAGGGGTCGTCGCCGACGAACTTCGGGAAGTCGATGGCCGGTGCCGCCGGCGGCGCCGGCTGCTTCGAGGAACGCCGACAGCGTCTGCACCGTGTAGCCGGCCTGGATCTTCTTGACGTTGTCGATGTCGGCCGGGTTGAAGAGCTGCGTGCGATAGATGATCAGGCTGAAGTCGGTCTCGGAACGGAACACCTTGGCGATGCCCGTCGGGCTTCTCACCCTGCCAGCGCGGCCCGGCCACCAGGTAGCAGCCGGCATCGCTGCCGGTGGCGCGGCTGCCGATGTAGCCGTAGTTGAAGGTGTACAGGTCGGCCAGCTGCACCGAGTAGTAGCGCTTCTTGTCGACCTCGGGCACGCACAGCACCATCGGCTCGGCGCGCAGGTCGGCCTGCACCATCGAGTACGGCGTGTCGCTGTTCGGCGTCGGCGATCGCCGTGTCCTTCGGCGTGAAGATCTTGCGCGTCGTTCCAGATCTGGTTGAACGCCGCCTTGTACTGCGACGAGGTCTTGTCGATGTTGAACTCGTACATCGCCTTGTAGGCGGCGACCATCGGGAAGCCGTAGACGTAGGCCTCCTCGGCGATGGCCTTGGTTTCGGCGATGCCGGGTGCCGGCACGCCGGTGGCCGCGTCCTTCTTCTCGGCCTGCGCGATCGGATCGTCCTTCTTGCCGCATGCAACTACGGCCATAGCGACGACGAGGGACAGCGCAAGGATTGCGCTACCACGCAATAACATAAGGACCCCCACGGAGAAATTCGAATTATTCGAGTTGTCCGTCGATTGTAGCGATGCTGAGCGACGCTTCACATGACGCACAGGTGACAGCCCCAGCCTGAATGGTCCGGCCGCCGAGCGCTCAATTGCCGCAAGCGCGCCGCGAGTCCGTGTGCACGGACAAGCTTACCTTGAGGTGCAGTCGGTGCCCGTGCCCGCGGCTGATGGCTCGCCGATTCGCAAACAATGCGCAGGCCAAGCAAGACCTCTGTCCGGATAGTTGCAACTTAACTGCCAACGGCGGCTCGGGGCCGAAATGGGTCCTGAGAGGCGGATGACCATGTCTGCCGGTGGCAGGCGGATTCCACACGGACCGCCTGACGCTCGCAGAGAATTGTGTGCGTCCGCCTTGACTAGCTAATGAGCGCGACCAACCGGCCTGCGAAGGAAACCCACGCGTCGCTCCGAGCGAGGGCGAACGCCCCGGTACCGCCGCGATCACCAGCGCCGCACCCCAGCCAAACGCCGGATGCAGTCGTCGATGTCGGACGGTATCGATCGCCACGACCAGGAGCACGCAGGCAATCGTCACCCCGAAGAACGCGGGCAAGCCGACCTGCTTGAGCGCGTCGATTGGCAACCGCGCCACGGCCGGCGTCAGCATGCCCACCGTGGCAAGCAGCATCAGCCTCTTGTGCGTGGCGCTCCTGCGTCGCATGGCAAGCGCGGTCCCGAACAGTATCGAGAACACGAGGAGATCGACCAGCGGGATCGCCAGAAACATGAGCGGCGTCACCATCGGCGAGGGCGAAAATCCGCGCCGCGCGGCTTCGAGCGCCGCCGCCGCGCCGACGAATACCAACAGGACTGCAACGCCAACGCCCACGACACCAAGCCGTCGATGCAGATCGGTACGACCAACTTCGACGAGGCTTGTCTGCACGACAAGAAGCGCAATCCAGGTGGACATGACGAGGCCATGCGCAAACAGCAGGTTCGACAGTGGCGGTGTGCCGAACAAGCCCTTCAGATAGAACGTCGGCGCAAAACCGGCAAAGACGATCACCAGGACAAGCAGCAAGCCAAGGACAAACAGTGGCCGGTCGGGCCGCGGGGCGCGTGCAATTGAAGATGCGATGCCGGGTGTGGCAGACACAGCGGACCCCCTCACAACGATGCGGCGACCACGATCTTTGCACCCGTAGGCCGGCGCGTCCAGCCGTAGTCGTGTTGCCGCGAACTGTCGCCCACTCCTGGAGAGCTCATTCCACGGTCCGGGGCCGCTCCGCGGCGAACCGTGACTCGCCGCCATGGATGCTCCTGCCTGGTCAAGTACCAGTGAAAACAGGCTTCCGCTTTTCGAAGAAGGCGCGTATGCCCTCCGCCTGGTCACGGCTGGCGGTGCAGCGCAGAAAGGCGCGGCGCTCTTCGGCCAGCGCGTCCGCGAGTGCCTTGTCACCTGCACCGACGATGCAGCGCAGTGCCCCAGCCACCGCAATCGCCGGCTGCTCGGCAAGTTCGTGCGCGAGTGCGAGCGCGGCCGCCTTCAGTTCTCTGATCGGGTGGATCGACTGCACTAGGCCGATACGCAAGGCCTCCGCGCCGTCTATCTTTCGAGCGCGCAGAATCATGTCGAGCGAGTGATTGCGGCCGACACAGCGTGTCAGTCGTGCTGAGCCACCCCAGGCCGGTACGGTGCCCAGCTCCATTTCGGGCAAGCCGATGTGCGCGCCGGTGGCGGCCGCCAGGCGGAAGTGACAGGCCAGCGGCAGTTCGAGCCCGCCACCGAGGCAATAGCCGAACATTGTTGCGACGGACGGCTTGTCCAGCGATTCAATGCGCGCCAGCACGCGCAGTCGCTGGTCGAGAACTGCCTCCCAGCCACCGCGTGCCTCTCCCTCACGCATCATCTGCTTGAGGTCCATTCCGACCGAGAAGTTGGCCTCTCCGGCGGCGTGAAGACGAGCGCGCGCACCGCGGAATCGACTGCCACCTCCTCGAGAGCGGCCTCCAACAAGTCCATGTAGGCGAAACTCATCCGGTTCCACGGCGCGTCATTGAGGATGAACGACACAACGCCGCCTTGGCGCTCGATCAGCAGCGGGGAGCCAAGAACCATGGTCACCTCCTAAGAATGCCTTGACTCACACGACCGCTTTGCCGGAATTCTCGCGCCACGGTCCGATGCCGACGACTGACCGAACTTTCAAGCCAATCCTTTCCACGTAAACAGGCGCTGCCCATGCCCGCGCGGTTCAAGAACTCGAGCGCGGCCGGGCAATGACTCTCACGGTCCGCGTAGTGTGTCCTCCATCGGCCGGTTCAGTCCGGATTGAGCACGCGGTAGATTGGCTACCCTCAGATTCTCCGGCCAGCTTGATGAACGCCACACCACGACCCGCCGCCAGCCGATACACACGGTTTGCGGACTTCTATCCTTTCTATCTGTCGGAACACCGCAACCGCACGTGCCGTCGGCTGCATTCCGTAGGCTCCAGCCTTGCGTTGCTGTGCCTCGCGCTCGCGATTGCGTTCCGCGAGCCTTGGTGGCTGCTGCCGGGTCTGCTGTGCGGCTACGGATTTGCGTGGGTCGGCCATTTCGGCTTCGAGAAGAATCGCCCTGCGTCGTTCAGGCAGCCGCTCTACAGTTTCATGGGCGATTGGGTGATGTACAGGGATATTACGACGGGCCGCATCCGCTTCTGACGTAGCACCGGCGCGGTCCGATCGGGGATCGGGAACCGACCGGCCAGCGCGGGGGTCCCGGCTTGATTGCACTTTCCGCGAGGCTGAACTTCGCCCCGTGGTTTTTCAGCATCAATTGCTGCAGGCGAGTCGCCAGGGCCTGGTG
>CAVVRH010000025.1:0-72119 GCA_963750585.1 uncultured beta proteobacterium | reverse complement strand
ATCTCGCGCACCAGGTCGTTCATCGCGTCGATGTTGCGCCACGACGCCTCCGCCGGATGGCCCGAGGCCTCGATCTGGTCAGATCGATGCCATTCGACCAGTAGTCGGGGCCACCCGCCAGAAGCAGCACGCGCGTCGGGCGTGCCTTGGCTGCGATGAGCGCCGAACGAAGCGCGTTGCAGCGCGATGTCGCCATTGCGCCGTTGTAGCAGGAAAAATGCAGCACGCCGACCGCGCCGTGCTCCTCGTAGCGGATCGGGCGCCACGTTTCACCGTCCGTCGGCGCGTCGCTCGCGAGGGGCACATCCGGGATGCCGGCCAGCCGCCCGCCTAGCACCATCGCAGCAGGCAGCTTGAGTTCCGGTGAGGCGCTTTCCGGAACGCGCCTCAGGTGCGTGATCCACACGGCGCCGTCCTTCGTTGCGCGAAGTATCGCGCCGTCCCGTTGCGCGATCACGTCCCCCGGCCGCGCATCGGGAAACCTGCGGTGAAGTGCATGCTCGGGATGCGCGTCGAACAGATGGCAGGCCATGCCCTGCACCTCGTCGCGCACGCCGGGAAAGCCGTCCGCAGCGCGAAGCTTGCGCAGGACGGTCGCAGCGTCGTCGCGCACCCAGTCGATCTTCCGGTTCGCCTGCTTCATCGAGGGCCGCAGGCGGCCGCGCACGCCGGGTTGAGTGTAGTCGAGCGGCTTGGGACGAAACGAGGGATCGGCAAGTCGAACGAGCGCCTCTCGCAGGGCCACGACCGCCGCTTCCGCCACCTCGTTGCGATAGAGGCTGCTCTTGCTCGCGTCACGCATCGGAAATCCGGCTGTCGCGACGACGTCGCCCGCATCCATCTCGCCGTTCGCGACCAGCACGGTCACGCCCCAGCGCGTCTCGCCTTCCTGGATCGCCCAATCGAGCGCCGAGGGGCCACGATCGCCCTTGATGCCGGGATGCACGATCAGGCAGCAATGGCGGCGCCGAGACCGACTCCGGAATCGCTCGCTTCAGGAAAGGCGCGATGACGAGCTCCGGCCGCCAGAGCGCCACCGCTTCCTCGGTGACGCGGTCGTTGACGTCGAACTCGACCGCGACGTCGTGACCGTCGCGGGAGAGCTCGACGAAAAGCCTTTGCGACAGGCTGTTGAAGCCGTGGCAGAGCAGCAGGAGGCGCATTCAGGGATCAGCAGATCCGCGGTAGCTGCTCGCCGGTCAGCCAGTCGACGACGCGCCTTCCACCGAAGCGCGTATCCATCTGCACGAAGTGGTGCGGATCCTCGATCACTTCGCCGACGATTGCCGCGTCCCGGCCCTGTGGGTGGGCCCGCATCGCGGAAAGCAGCCGGTCCGCGTCCGTTGCCCACGCAGATCGCGACCAGCTTGCCCTCGTTGGCGACGTAGAGCGGGTCGAGCCCAGAATCTCGCAGGCGGCGCCGACCTCCTCCTGCACCGGCACCGCCGCCTCATCGATCACGATCCCCCGCCGGCCGGATTGGCGCGCGATCTGGTTGAGGCGCTGGTCGCCACGCCCGCCCGGGGTCCGGTCACGAAGCACTTGCACGTCCGGCCCAGCGCGCCAGCATCGCTGCGATCGGCCGGTGCCGTGCGTGCGGTAGTCGGACGTGAGCGAGGTCTCGAACGCCAGGCCCTCGCGGAGCGACATGATCGTCACGCCGTGCATCACCCAGCGTCCCGGACACGAGAACGCGATCGCCGGGGCGCGCGCGGTCGCCGCGCACGTCCACGCCTTCCGGCGCCACACCGATGCCGGTGGTCGTGATGAACACGCCGTCCCCTTGCCCTTCTCGACCACCTTGGTGTCGCCGGTCACGATGGGGACGGACGCCTCGCGGGACGCGGCGGCCATCGACTGTACGATGCGCAGCAGGTCGGCGAGCGGAAACCCCTCTTCCAGAACGAAGCCGGCGGCGAGATGGAGTGGTGTCGCGCCCATCACGGCGACGTCGTTGATCGTGCCGTGCACCGACAGGCATCCGATGTCGCCGCCGGGAAAGAACAGTGGCGAGACCACGTGGGTGTCGGTCGCCATCACCATGCGGCCCGGGGGCGGCGCGAAGCAAGCGCCATCGTTGCCCTGTCGCAGCCACTCGTTGTCGAACGCGCGCCCGAACAGTTCCTCGATCAGCTGCGCCATCGCCCGGCCGCCGCTGCCGTGCGTCATGTCCACGCGGCCATGCCTGAAATCGATCGGCCGGGCGTAGGGCTTGCGGCGGGCGCCGGTTTCATCAGGCATGCGTCGCGACCTTCGCAGGCTCCGCTTTTGCGTCCCTGTACCGCCCGTAGGCGTAATGTGCCGCGCACGCCCCCTCCCGAGGACACCATGCACGACCCGATCGGATTCTCCGGCGTGCAAACGGTGCCGAACACCTTGCAGTCGATCGGCTTCTTGACCCCGCGCAGGATTGCGCCGCATTCACAGGCCTTGTGGTCGGGAACCGGCCTGCAGACGATGCCGTAACGGGCCTCCGCGTCGAAGGCGCGATAGCGCTCCTTGATGGCGAGCGCGCTGTACGGTACCTCGCCCAGGCCTCGCCACTCGAACGAGCGGCGCAGCTCGAACACGTCGGCGACCAATCGCTTCGCCCTTTCGTTGCCCTGCGGTGTCACGGCGCGCGTGAATTCGTTCTCGACCTCGGCGCGGCCCTCGTTCAGCTGCCGCACCAGCATAAGGATCGCCTGCATCACGTCCAGCGGCTCGAAGCCGGCGATGACGACGGGGCGGCGATCTCCTCGGCGAAATACTCGTAAGGTTGGCTGCCGATCACCGTCGACACGTGCGCCGGTCCGATGAAGCCGTCGAGCGGGACGATCCCGAGGTCGCGCACCTCGGGCGATTCGAGGATGTGCGTGATCGCCGCGGGTGTCAGCACATGGTCAGAACACGCTGAAGTTCGCCAGACCCTCGGCTTCGGCCTGCCTGATCGCCAGCGCCGTCGGCGGCGTGGTCGTCTCGAAGCCGATCGCGAAGAACACGACGTCGCGCTCCGGGTTGTCTCGCGCGACCTTCAATGCGTCGATGCACGAGTAGACCATGCGGATGTCCGCGCCGTGCGCCTTGGCCTTCATGAGCGACAGGCCGCCGGAGGCCGGCACGCGCATGAGTCGGCGTAGGTGCACAGGATGGACACTGCCCCTCACCCCCGACCCCTCTCCCAGGGGCGCGGGGAGAACCAGCTCGATGGCCATGTCGATGCGCCCGATCGGCAGCACGCACACCGGGCAGCCCGGGCCGTGCACCATCACGACGTTGGCCGGCAGCAGGTCCTTCACGCCGTAGCGCGAGATGGCGTGCGTGTGCCCGCCGCAGAACTCCATGAAGTGGTAGCTGCGCCCCGGCACTCGCCTCGCGCCGCGATGCGCGCCGCGATCGTCCGGGCGAGTGCGCCGTCGCGGAATTCGTCGACGTACTTCATGAGCCGCGCCCTCCGGGCCGGCATCGAGGCCGGCGAAGAGCTCGCAGCGTGCGCGCCGCCTCCTCGGGATCGAGCTTCTGCAGCGCGATACCCACGTGGACGATCACGAAGTCGCCGGGCCCGACGTCCTCGACCAGGGCGAGCGAGATCTCCTTGCGCACGCCGCCCAGGTCGATCACCGCCAGGTCGCCGTCCGCGCAGCTCCACCACCCGGGCCGGAATCGCAAGGCACATGCCCGTTCAGTCTCCCTGGTTGCCGGTCCGTTGCCCGTCCGCGTCCTCGATCGCCACCCACGCCTGGCCGAGCGCGATGCCGCCGTCGTTGGCCGGGGCGTCATGCGCTTCCAGCACCGTGAGGCCACGTCGGGCGAACGCGGCACGCAGGCGCGCGCGAGAATCGCGTTCAGGAAGCAGCCGCCGCCCACGCCACCGTGGCGAGCCCGATTCTCGCGCCGCTCGCACGACCCATTCGGCGAGCGCCTCGACGAGCGTCGCGTGGAAGAGCGACGCGCCGAAACCTGCATCGGGTTCGTCGGCGATGCGCGCAGCGAGCAGCGCGAGGTCGAGCAGTCCGTCGGGGCGGACGACATAGAGCGAGCAATCGGCGACGACCGTGCCATGACGTTCGGCGAGGCCTTCGAGCAGCATCGCCGCCTGCCCCTCTTGTAGGCGATGCGGTCACGCACGCCGAGCAAACCTGCCGCTGCGTCGAACCAGCGGCCGAGGCTCGTCGTTTCTGGGGTCCCGCACGCCACGCGACAGCATCTGCGCCACGGTGGCCGCCGCTGCCTCGTTGCCGAACCTTGTTGCGATCTCGTCGCCGCGCCCGAGCAGCGCAAGCGCGGAGGCCGCGATGCGCCGCGACGGCTCCTGCGGCGCGGTCGCCTCCGGCAAGCGAACGGCGAGAGGTGGCCAAGGCGGCGGAAGTCGGGACCGACGACGCGCGGCCGCCCCGCCGCCCCACCAGCGCCGTCCGGGCCCAGCCCCACGCCGTCGAGCGCGAGCCCGAGCACGGGTGCCTCGACGCGATGCTCAGCGACAACCGCCGCGACATGTGCAAGATGGTGCTGCACCAGGATGGCCGGGGCGCCGAGCGCTCGGCCAGCGCGCTCGCGAGACGCGTGCTGAAGAAGTCGGGATGGAGATCGTGCGCAACCGCCACCGGACGCACCTCGAGGATCCCCAGCAGGTGGTCGACCGCTTCCACGACAGTGCGGCACAGGTGGGCGCATTGTCGAGATCGCCGATGTGCTGCGAGACAAAAGCCTCCTCGCCGCGGGTCACGCACAGCGTGTTCTTGAACCAGCCGCCGAGCGCGACCACGGCGGGACCGGATCGCGCCAGGCGGACCGCGCGCGGCGTGAAACCCCGGGCACGGCGCACGAACTGCGGTGCATTGCCTGCGCCCACGCGCACGACGCTGTCGTCGCAGCGGATCAGGATGTCCCGGTCGTGCGTGAGCAGCGCGTCTGCGATTCCGGGAAGCCGCTGCGTGGCCTCGGCGTTGCCGATCACCAGCGGTTCGCCCCCGGGGTTCGCGCTCGTCATCACCAGCACCAGATCCTGCGCGGCGTCGAGCCAGGAAAGTCCCTGCGGGCGCCCCGCCGCCTCGTGGAACAACAGGTACTGCAGCGGCGTATACGGCAGCATCACGCCGAGCCAGGCGAGCCCCGGCGCAACGCCCGGCAACGCATCGTCAACGCCGCTCGCCTTGCGCAACAGCACGATCGGGCGCTCCGGCGACTGGAGCAGTGCCCGCTCCGTCACGTCGACCGCGGCGAGCGCGACGATCGACGCCGCACCGGCGACCATCACCGCGAACGGCTTTTCCTCGCGCGCCTTGCGCTCGCGCAGCACCGCGACGGCCTGCCGATTGCGTGCGTCGCACGCGAGGTGGAAGCCGCCCGCCCTTGATCGCGACGACGCCCCCTTCCTGCAGCAGGCGCAGCGTCTGCGCGATCGGGTCGCCGTCGATGGGCACGCCGTCGCGGTCGGTCAGCAGCAACTTCGGCCCGCACGCGGGACAGGCATTGGGCTCGGCGTGGAAGCGACGGTTCCCTGGCGCGCGGTACTCGGAAAGACACGCGGGACACTGCGCGAAATCCGCCATGCTGGTTTGCGCGCGGTCGTAGGGAAGCGCGCGAGTGATCGTGTAGCGCGGACCACAGTTCGTGCAGTTGACGAACGCGTAGCGATAACGGCGATCGCCCGGGTCGAAAAGCTCGCGCAGGCAGTCTTCGCAGATCGCGCTGTCGGGCCCGATCGCGGTGGATACGGGACCGCTGCTGCTTTCCATGACGGCGAATCCCGCCGCGGACTGATAAAGCGGCAACCGCTCGACGTCGACCGCGTCCACGCGCGCAAGCCTCGGCGCGTCGCTCGCAAGCCTCGTCGCCAGACGGTCAAGCACAGCGGGCGCTCCCTGCACCTCGATGGTTACGCCGGCGGCGTCATTGCGCACGAAGCCGTCGAGTCCCAGCTCATGCGCAACCCGATGCACGAACGGCCGGAAGCCGACGCCCTGCACGACGCCGCGCACCGCGATCCGGCGACGCTCGATCCTGGCTTCGCGGAGGACGGCTTCGACCATGGCGTGCTTCGTGTCGGCAGCGCGGAACTAGACCGCGTTGCCAAGCGCGGCGAGCCGCGCCTCGAGTTCGGCGACCCGCCGCGCAAGTCGTTCGAGTACCTCGTCGCTGCGCTGCGCTCGCGCGGTGGCAACCCCGCGCTCGAGCCAGGCCAGCCACGCAGCGAAACCCTCGCCCGTCGTCGCCGAGACTTCGAGCACCTCGAGACCCTGCCGCACGCGACGCGCATAGTCGACGGCCCTGGCAACATCGAACTGCACATAAGGCAGGAGGTCCACCTTGTTGACGAGGAGCAGATCGGCCGCGCGGAACATGTCCGGGTACTTGAGCGGCTTGTCCTCGCCCTCGGTCACCGAAAGGATGACGATCTTGTGCGCCTCGCCCAGGTCGAACGCGGCCGGGCACACGAGGTTGCCGACGTTCTCGATGAACAGCAATCCGTCCTGCGGCGCCGGCAGCGTTTCCAGCGCGCGCGCCACCATGTGGGCATCCAGATGGCAGCCTTTGCCGGTGTTGACCTGCACCGCGGGCGCGCCGGTCGAGCGGATCCGGTCCGCGTCGAAGGACGTCTGCTGGTCGCCCTCGATGACGGCAACCGGCGTGCGCGTTCCCCAAGCCTCGATCGTTCGGCAGAGCAACGTCGTCTTGCCGGAGCCCGGGCTCGACACCAGGTTCAGCGCGAACACGCCGCCTTCGGCGAAGCGACGGCGGTTCGCCGCGGCGAGGGCATCGTTCTTCGCGAGGATGTCCTGCTCGACCTGCAGGATGCGCGCAGCCGTCGTGCCCGGCGCGTGCGCGGCACCCAGCGCACCGGCCGCCGCCGCGTGCTCGTGCGCATGGTCGTGCGGATGCTCGTGCCATGTGCCATCGGCGTGCCAATGGCCACCCTTCCCGTCCGCATGGCGATCCTCGTGCGCGTGGCGATAGACGCGCTGTCCCTCGATCCGGGCGTCGCCACCGCCGCATCCGCAGGTCGTGCCGCATGTCTGCCTCTTCTCCTCGTTGTCGTCAGACGACCGCGATGTCCTTGACCCGCATGCCGTCGCCACCGGTCACCGTGAGCTGGTAGCCGCCACATTGCGGGCAAGCATCGCCCAACTGCCCGAGCGGCACGGTTGCGCCGCACGGCATGCACCACGCCGTGCCCGGCAGGACATCGATCGCAAGCACCGCGCCGGCCGCAAGGCTGTCGCGCGTGACCGCATCGAAGCAGAAGCGCAGCGCTTCGGCCTCGACGTGCGACAGCGTGCCGATCTCCAGGCGCACCTCGGTGACCTGCCTCGCGCCATGGCGCCGCGCCGTGGTTTCCACCAGCCCGAGCATGCTTTCGGCCAGCGCCATCTCATGCATGGCCGATTTCCACCGCGCACGCGACGCACGGATCCAGCGCCTGCACGACGAGCGCCGTGCGTCGCCCGAGCGACTCGGCGGATGTGTCGGCGAGGCCTTCGAGGCCGCGTGCGAGCGCACCGCGCGGATGGAAGTTCCATTCGGTGGGCGCGACGACCGCGTAGCGCGTCACCCGGCCGGCGCGAACGGTCGCGTGGTGCAGGAGCAGTCCGCGCATGGTCTGGACGGCGGCGACACCTTCACCGCCGGCCGGCGACCACGCGTCCACCGTGCCTCCGATGTTCGCGCCCAGCGCTCCGACCTGCTGCGCAAGCTCGGTGAGCCGCGCGACCATTCGCGTGACGATGCCGTTGCCGAATGCCCGCGCACAATCGGTCACCTGCGGGTGCGCAGCGAGGCGTGCGTAAGCACCGGTCTCGACCGGAGCTTCGTCCCACGTCGGCGCATGCGCGAATCCTGGATCCGCGGCCAAGGCGGACAGTAGGTGCGCTTCGAGTGCAGCGCGATCGGTCGCCGGCATCGGCGGCACGTCGCTCGCACCGAGCGCCGCGTCACCGGCGAGCCACGCGCGCACGAGACGCGCCGGAGCGCTCTCGCAACACGCGGACCACGCGCGCACCTCGGCTGCACCACCGGCGGCGAGCCACTTCGAAGGCGGCATCCCCAGGACGTCCGCCGCACAGATACCGGCGAGGAACGCACCAACCTCCCGCAACGTTCCCTCCGTAACGACGCCTGCTCCGCCCGACAGCGACGTCGTCGCGCCGGCAAGCGTGGCGAGCAGCGGCGCAATGGCCTTGCGCGCCCGCGCCACCGCCGCAACCTCGGGGTCGAGACCCTGCGCGGAAGGCGCATCGACGAGCAACCGACGCAGGTTCTCCTGGAT
Organism: uncultured beta proteobacterium; assembly: GCA_963750585.1. Lineage (GTDB taxonomy): Bacteria > Pseudomonadota > Gammaproteobacteria > Burkholderiales > Casimicrobiaceae > VBCG01. Next base: position 63,874 of record CAVVRH010000025.1, on the reverse strand, counting down.
CGCTTCCAGCAGGACGGCGAGCGTGCGCGCCGCGCGCATCGAGTCGTTCGCCTCCCGTCCCGATGCGGCGCCGAGCGCACCGGCGGCAGCCGCACCCTGCGCGTGCGCACAGACGCTGAAGAGCCGCGGTACCAGCGCGGCCGCTTCGTCCACGCTGCGGCCCTGCAGCACCGCAGGCACGGCGAGCGGCCGAGTCGAGCGGATGTCCACGCCGCGCACACGCGCTCCGTCCCAGGCAAGGCGCACGGTCAATTCACCCTCGATCGTCATCGGGCAACCCGAGGAAGCGCCCGCGCAGCATTGCGCGCCGTGTGAGCGGCCTATCGAGATTGCGGGCAAGTTGCGCAACCGGTCCCGGCGGTGACAGCGCGGGCGCGGCGGTCGGGTCCGCCGCCTTCTCGTTCTCGGGATCGAACAATGCCTCGCGCGCCAGCGTGGCCACGAAACGAGCGGTCGACTGATCCTCGAACTCGAGAACCGGCGAAAACAGCGAACAGATCTGCAGTTCGCCCACGACGGCGTCGGTCGCGCCGATGAAGTCGTAGTCGCCTGCGGGAAAGCGATAGCGACGCTTCTCCCCGGGCGCAATGGATTGCCATGCCGCCACGTCGCGCGGCAGCAGCGCCAGGTTGATGAACCAGGGGGTCACCATCACGCCAAGCCAGTGTCCCTCCCACGGCGCGAAAGCGACCGCCTCGACCTCGAGCGCCGAATTCAGGAATCCGAGTCCCTGCATCCGCGTCGCCTGCACATCGCGAAAGGCGGCCGCAAGGCGCGGGGAAGGATCGGGCAGCAATTGTGGCTCATTCATCGGGCAGCACGAGGAACTGGTCCTGCGTCGTCGAGCAGTTTGGACATGTCCAATGCGATGGCAGCGCAGCGAACGGCGTGCCCGGCGGCACCTGCCATACCGGGTCGCCGACAGCCGGGTCGTACACATACCAGCAGACCTTGCACTCGAGGCGTGTCGCCGCGCCCAGCGCGCTCGCATCGCCGAAGCGCTCGAAGCCCGGCATCAGCCTGCCGCCTGTTCCGCGCAGGACTCGTCCATCCACGCGACGAGTTCCGCCAGCCGGGCCTTGCTGTCCTCGAGGTCCTCGGCCGCGGCAAGCGCGACCTCGGGCACGTCGACGACCTCGATCGTATTGAGTATCAGCGTGTTCATGTTGTTGAAGTACTGCACGCGCCAGACGCCGCACAACGACGTCGACGTGATCCGGCAATTGCCGAAACCCCGCGAAATCATCGCGACCGGACCGACAGGGAGCGCGCGTTCCAGTACCTGATGGTCCTCGGGTGTCATCGGGAACAACGTCAGGTTGACGACGTGCGCGGGCGCGCCCGGCGTACATCGCCGACCTGCGCACCGGATCTCCGCCAGCAACGCGGGCGAGTTCATCGCGCCGGGCGGGATGGCGACATCGGGCAGCGTGTCGACCGCGGCCGCGTAGGCCAGGTCCACCGCGACCTGCGGCAACGGCGCCGCCTCCAGCCAATCGGCGAGCAGCGTGTCGTCCTCGCGAAGCGCGCACACGCGCCAGAGCCCTGCGAACACGCTCTCCTGGATACGGTAGCGGTGCCTGCCGCCGATCTGGATCGAGACCTCGCCTTCGCCCAGCATCTGGTTCGTGATCGCGAGCGTCGCATCCGGCACGCCGGCAAGATCGAGGCGCGGCCCCTGCCATCGGGCGGCGGGATTCCAGCTGTCGAGTTGCGCGAGAAAGCCCGCCAGCACGTCGCGCGCCTGCCGCAGCGCCGCCACGTCCTCGGTCTCCGGCACGCTCGGCATCGAGAACGTGTTCATTCCCTTCGGCATCTCGAGACACTGCAGTCCACGTCCTCGGGCTGCGAGCCCGGGCCGATCATGCGCAACGGCAGCGGAAACGCCTTGCTCATCGTTGTTCCTCTTCTTCAATGTCCGCAGTCCGGGGACGCGGCCCCGGGACCGGTTACCGCGATGCCGACGCTCGGCGGGCGGGTGGCAGGCGCATCGAGGAGCCGGGCCATCTCGAGCAGGTACTCGTCCCAGTTGCGCAGACCATCGATCGCGCCGACGTAGCCGCCATCCTTCAGCATCACGAGCGCCGGCCAGCGCCGGAAGCCATAGCGGACGGCCAGCGCGCGTGCGGCCTCGGGGAACAGCACGCCGATTGCGAAACGCTGCGGAAACGCACGCGCGATCTCCGGCAGGATGACGGCGAGGTCGAGCGTCTCGCGATAACGCACGGGGTCTTCCGTGAAGAGCAGCAGCGCGTGTCCGGACGCACGCAGGAACGCGTCGATGTTCACTGCCGTCACTTCCGTGAAGCCGTGCCGCGTCGTCAGTTGAGCGACCAGCGGATGCGGTGCTGCGGCAACCGCGGTCGGTTCCGGCGCAGGCGTCATGGCCGTGGTCCCCGGAGATGTTCCGGCAACGTGGGCTCGCGGTCCACGAGGTCCGAGAAGTGGGCGGAAAGATCGGTGGCGCCAGCCAGCGCCGCTTCGAGTGCGTCGAGCGCGGCATCCGTTTCGCGCGCCTCGTGAGCGGACAGCTCGCGCACGGCCGAGCCCTGGAAAGCGAGAATCCACGCGCCAGGCGCGACAGTCCCCAGCAGCAGCGTGTTGATGCGCTCGCGTCGGCCGCGGCCCTCGCACTCGGCGATGCTGTCCTCGCTTTCGAGCACGCGCATCGGAATGCCGACACACATTCTCAGGACCCTTGTTTGTGCAGCGTTGCAAGCAGGCGCGGATCGCCGACGCGGCACGCCTCGTCCGCTGCGGGGCGCCCCGACTCGTAGGCGGCGAGCGCAAGCGAGACCGCATTGAGCGGCTCGAATGCGGCACCAGGGGCGCGCCGGGTGCCGCCGACGCCCCAATTCGCCAACACCTGCGCGGCGAGCGCCACGGCCTCGGGAAGGCGCCTGCGCACGCTATCGCGCAGGCTCCCGCCGAAATCGGAAAGCTCCTCGGGCTGCACGCCGATCACGACGATCGTTTCCGGCGCCCGCCCCTGCAACATCGCGTGCGCGAGCACGTCGTTGAAGCCGGTCTGGTGCGGTGAAAGCTTGGCCTTGCCCCAGGCAGGCACCTCCGCGTCGCGCAGCACCTTCAGCGTGCCGGGGGGCAGGCCGTAGTCGACGGCGTCGAACACGAGCACCCGGCGCGAGCGCGCGACATCGTCGAGCAGGTTCAGGCCGAGCGTCCCACCATCCATCAGCGTGACGCAGGCAGGAAACGCATACGCGGCATGCAACGCCTCGACCGCGCGCACACCGAAGCCTTCGTCGGCCCATAGCACGTTGCCGATGCCGATCACGAGCGCTTCCCGCCTGGACTCCTCCACCATGACCTCCGTAACCCTCTCCGTTACACGGCAGGTTACCCGCCCCTACCCGCGGCATCTTGAGGCGCGTCAAGCCCGTTCATGTTTTTCGGCCATGACGCGATAGTGGTAATGCGCAGCCAGATGCGATTGCGCCAATGGAACGGGCCGGTCGCCCGGCCCATCGCCCACGCAGAGTGCTGCGCGGGGCACGCCGGCCATCCGCCGGCGTGCCCCGGAATTCAGGTACGCGGCGCGAGCGCCGACTTGCTCCGCCGCACGTTGCGCACGGCGTTGCGCATGTCCCACGCAACCTGCAGATGCATCCAGAACGCCGCGTCGTTGCGGAAGTACAGCGCAAGACGAACGGCGGTGTCGGGAGTGATGCCCCGGCGACCGTTGATCAACTCGTTGACGCGCCGGCGCGACACGCCGAGCGCCGCCGCGAGATCCGTCTGGCTGATCCGGAGCGGTGTCAGGAAGCGTGACTCGAGGAACTGTCCCGGATGCGGCGGGGTCCTGCCGGGGAGCGGTACCGGCGCCGGACCGGCCTTCACCGCCCGTGGTCCGGCGCCCCGCGGGCGCGAATTCTCGATGCGTGCGAGCACGGCTCGCGCTCCTCTCCCTCGCCCTCTCCCCCTCTTACCCCCTCGGCTCCCGCTTGAACGTGCGGATGCCGTTGATCATCGTGCCGATCACCGACTCGCCGCTCATGATGTCCTCGCGGAAGACCATGTAGATGTGGATCACCGCGAACAGCACGAGGTACCACATCGCGAAATGGTGGACCGTGCGCACCATCTGCGAACCGCCGAGCAGGACGTTCACCCAGCCGAATGCGTTCATCCACGCCGAGCCCCAGCCGTACTGCTCGGAATAGAGCGAGAACCCGGTCAGGATGATGACGATCGCGCCCAGCGTGTACATCAGGAACATCGCGAACTGCGCGAGCGGATTGTGACCCACCCAGAGCTCGGACTCCTTCTTCAGGAACAGGTAGTAGCGCGCCTGGCTGAACACGCCGCGCCACCACTCGCCGCTGAAGAACGGCGGCAGGAAGATGGAGCGTGCATGGTGGTTGCCCGCGATCGCCCAGTAGATGCGCACGACGAACAGCACGGCGAACAGCATGGCCGCGATGAAGTGGATCATGCGGATCGTGGCGAAGTAATAGCTGAATGCCGCCTCCCCGCCGATCGCCGGCAGCGGCGAACCGATCAGGTAGCCCGTCACCGCCAGCACGATCATCGCCAGCATCATGAGCCAGTGCCACAGCCTGACGGGCGATTCGTAGACGTAGACCGCCTCGAGCGGGCCCGCGAGGACCCGGCCGGACACGCGATGGACCTTCATGGACGCCTCCCGCGCTTAGCGCACCTGCACCTTGACGAGCTCTTCACCTTCCGGCGACATCACGTGCGTGGCGCAGGCGAGGCAGGGATCGAAGCTGTGGATCGTGCGCAGGATCTCGAGCGGCTGCGCCGGGTTCACCATGGGCGTGTTCATCAGTGCCGCCTCGTAGGCGCCGATCTGGTTCTTCGCATCGCGAGGACCCGCGTTCCACGTCGTCGGCACGACACACTGGTAGCTGTCGATCCTGCCGCCCTTGATCTTCACCCAGTGCGCCAGCGCGCCGCGCGGCGCCTCGACCGGCGCGACGCCCTTCGACTCCGCAGCCCACGTCGACGGTTCCCACTTCTCCACGTTGGCGGTCGCGAGATCGCCGGCCTTGATGTTGGCCATCAGCTGGTCGTAGAAGTAGCGCATCTTGTGCGCAGCCCACTGGCACTCGAGCCCCCGGGCCGCGGTGCGGCCCAGCGTCGAGAACAGCGCGGTCACCGGCACGTCGAGCGCCTTCAGCGCACCGTCGACCTGTTCCTTGATCTCCTTGTGGCCACGCGCATAGGCGACGATGTAACGCGCAGCGGCCCCACCTCGACGGCATTGCCCTTCCAGCGGGGCGACTTGACCCACGAGTACTTGGCCGACTCGTCGATGTTCTCGATGTTGGTCCGCGTACCCTTGGTTCCGGCCCCGAGCACGAAGTTGGGGTCGGTGACGCCATCGAACGGATGCAGGCCGTTCTGCTCCTGCGCGTACTTGTACCAGCTGTGCGTCACCCATTCCTGGACCTGGTCGGGCGCCTTCAGGTCGACATCGAGCACTTTCTTGAGGTCGCCGCCGAGGATCACGCCCGATGGCAGCAGCATGCTGTTGTTCGAGTAGTCGTTCGGAATGTCGGGGAAGTCGCCGTACGACATCACGTTCTGGCCGGACAGCCCTCCACCCCACTTCGCCCAGTCCTTGTAGAACGCCGGCGACCGCGAGCAGGTCGGGAATGTAGACCTGGTCGATGAACTCGATCGTGCGGTCGCAGATGTCCTTCACCATGTTGAGGTTGGCCATGTTGACCGCACCTATCGCCCCGGTACCGTCGACATTGATCGGTGACGGAACGCCGCCCACGAGCCAGTTCGGGTGCGGATTCTTGCCGCCGAAGATTGTCTGGATCTTGACGATCTCCTTCTGGAAGTCCAGCGCCTCGAGGTAGTGCGTCGTCGCGAGCAGGTTCACTTCCGGCGGCAGCTTGTACGCCGGGCTGCCCCAGTACGCGTTGGCGAAGATGCCGAGCTGGCCGCTCTCGACGAACTTCTTCAACCGGCTCTGCACCTCGCGGAAGTAGCCCGGCGAGCTGTTCGGCCACGGCGAGATCGACTGCTGGATCTCGGACGTGCGCTTCGGGTCCGCCTTGAGCGCCGACACGATGTCCACCCAGTCGAGCGCGTGCAGGTGGTAGAAGTGCACGAGGTGGTCCTGCGCGTAGAGCGTCGCGTGCATCAGGTTGCGGATCGTGTTCGCGTTCTTCGGGATCTTGATCCCGAGCGCGTCCTCGACCGAGCGCACCGAGGCGAGCGCGTGTACGCCCGTGCATACGCCGCAGATTCGCTCGACGAACGCCCACGCGTCGCGCGGGTCGCGGCCCTTGAGGATCACCTCGAGGCCGCGCCACATCGTGCCGGTCGACACTGCGTTGCGGATCACGTTGTCCTTGTCGACGTTCACCTCGATGCGCAGGTGGCCTTCGATCCGTGTGATCGGATCGACGACGATGCGCTTGCCGCTGTTGTCAAGCGTGAAGCCCTGGGTCTGGATCGTCGCCATGATTACTTCTCCGCCTCGCTCACCTGGTCATTGCGCCCCTTGCTGCGCGCCTGCTTGATCGCCGACACCGCCGCGTGTGCGGCGAGCGCGGCACCCGCCGCGCCGAGCGCAACGAGCCCGATGCGGTCTGCCGTGCCCTCGACGCCAAGATTCGACAGGCCGGGTGCCCGGATCGTCGTCAGATGGTCGTAGAAGCTGCCCTTGTCCCAGAAGTCGTCTTCCGAACAGCCGATGCAGCCGTGGCCCGACTGGATCGGGAACGACAGGCCCTCGTTCCAGCGCACTGCGGAGCACGCGTTGTAGGTCGTCGGACCCTTGCAGCCCATCTTGTAAAGACAGTAGCCCATGCGCGCGCCGGCATCGTCGAAGTGCTCGACGAACTGCCCGGCGTCGAAGTTCGGCCGGCGGTAGCACTTGTCGTGCACGCGCGTGCTGTAGAACATCTTCGGGCGTCCCTGCGCGTCGACGTCGGGCAGCCGGTCGAACGTCAGGATGTAGGTCACGACGCCGGTCATCACCTCGGCGATCGGCGGGCACCCCGGCACCTTGATGATCGGCTTGTCGGTGATCACCTTGTGGATGGGCGTCGCGCGCGTCGGGTTCGGCTTCGCCGCCTGCACGCAGCCCCACGATGCGCAGCTGCCCCACGAGATGATCGCCTTCGCATCCTTCGCGACGTGGCGGAGCTTCTCGACGAACGGGCGGCCGCCGGGGATGCAGTAGATGCCGTCGTCGGCGAGCGGCGGATTGCCTTCGCAAGCGAGGATGTAGTTGCCCTTGTACTTCGAGAGCGTCTGCTCGAGCGCCTCCTCGGCCTGATGTCCCGCCGCCGCCATCAGCGTGTCGTCGTAGTCGAGCGAGAGCATCGACAGCACGACATCCTTGGCGAGAGGGTGCGCCGAGCGGATGAACGACTCGGTGCAGCACGTGCACTCGAGGCCGTGCAGCCAGACCACCGGCGTGCGCGTCTTGGTCTCCATCGCTTTCGCGATCTGCTGCGCGCCTGCGTCGCCCAAGCCCAGCGAGGCTGCGGTGAGGCTGCAGAACTTGAGGAAGCTCCGGCGCGAGATGCCCTGCCGGCGCATCAAGTCGTAATACGTGTCCTTCATCGATCCCTCCTCGAGGACGTTCCGCGCGGCGCGGTCGAGAGCGTTCATCGGAATGCGCGGTTCCGCGTATTAGGAACTTCACCCGCGCGCGCCCGATTGACGTGGATCAACAGCAGGCAAGGGGTCTCGCGCTAGGTTGAGATCCATCAAGTCCGTTCGGTATCCACGCCGATTTTGTAACGGTGACCGTTACAGACGGAGACGACGCCGATGCGCCGACTGTTGCACGGTGTGATCGCGTTCCGCGCTCGCGGAGCGGGAGTGGCGTGTCCCGGTAGTTCGCGCCCCGTGCGACTGCCGCGCGCCGACACCCGCTGCCCGCGCTTCTTCGCTTTGCCACGCGCGCGTTCGTGCACATTCGGTTCGTCGCGATGAAGTGCGACGCGCTGCTGCCCCCCGACACCGAAGTCGACGCCGCGATCACGCGGGTGCTCGCCCGAGAGATGCTGCGAGAACTCGCACGCTACGAGCGCCTCGCCGCTGCGTTGGCACGCCTGCACGGCGCGGCGATCGCCGCACTCCAGTCGGCTGTCGCGCGCCACGGGCTCGAAGGCCTGCAGATCCATCCGGCCACCGCGGCGACGCAGGCGCGCATGCGACGGACCGGTTACGCACTCATGGGCATGCGGTTGCAGGAGGCGTCAGTCGACCTCGCCGGAACGCCGCCCGCCGGCCCGGACGAACAGTCGCCGGCCCGGACGAACAGTCGCCGGAAGCCGAGGCAGGCCGCCAACTTTTGATGGCGTTGATCGAGGCTGCCACGCCGGTCGCCGCGAGCGCCGGCAACCTCGAGCGGCTGCAACGGGAGTACCGCCGCAGCGCGCGCCGGGCGCGCGCGCTTCAGGACGTGCTGCTGCCGGAAGCCGACCGCACGCGGTCCGAGCTCGAAACGCGACTCGAGGAGCTCGAGCAGGAGGACGCGATCTGGATGCGGCAGCGCGCATCCGCCTAGCCGCCTGCGCATCACGCCATGTCGAATTCCGGCGAGCCCGACGTGACTCTATACTCGGGGCATGGAAGTGCGCAGGCTGCTGCTCGTGACCCATCCGGCCGAGCGCATGTACGATCTGATCGAGGGCGCGGAGCACTATCCGGCGTTCCTGCCCTGGTGCGCCGGTGCCACCGTCACCGAGCGCAGCGACGACGTTGTCGCGGCCGACATCCGGGTCGACTGGCACGGGGTGCGCTTCGATTTCGCGACGCGCAACCTGAAGCGGCGGCCGCAGTGGATGGGCGTGCACCTCGCCCGCGGACCGTTTCGCGAGTTCGAGGGCGAGTGGCAGCTGACGCCGCTCGGCGAAGAAGGCTGCCGCGTCGTCTTCCTGTTGCGGTACGATTTCGACAACCCGTTGCTGCGGCGCGTTGCCGGACACGTCTTCGAGCGGATCACCAACACGCTGGTCGACGCGTTCGTCGCGCGCGCGGACAGCCTCGGGGCGGCGATCCCCAGCCCGCAGGTGGTGACGCCGGGCCGCCTCAACACGGCGCCGCCAGCGATGGGGCAGACTCGCGATCCGTCGACCGACGCGTCACCCGGTGCACCAGCGGCCCACGAGGGCCCCGCAGACCGGACGGATGCCCGGCCCCCAACCTCCCCTGCACCGACCACCCCGACCCCGCCACCCAGGAGCCCCGATGAGTGATCCCCGTTACGACGCGCTGCGCGCATCCAAGCTCGCGGCAGAGCTGACCGACGAGCAATGCCGCGCGCTCGCGGAGGCCGTCAAGCTGCAGGACCTGAACGAGGGGGACGTGCTCGTGCGCGAAGGCACGACGAATTCGCACCTCTACGTGATCGTCAGCGGCGTGCTCGGAGTGGTGAAGAACGCCGGGACCCCCGACGCGATGACGCTGCACACGCTGTCCGCCGGCGACTTCGTGGACGAGCTGGGCTTCATGGACGACACCGCCCTACTACGCGTCCAAGGTCGCGCTGGGCCCGGCACGGGTGATCGGCCTGGACCGCTCGCGGCTCGAAGCGCTCCTGGCAACACATCCGGAAATCGTCTACCGCGTGATGCGTGCGATCGTGCGCGTCACCCACCAGATCCAGCGCCGCCTGTCGATGCAGCAGAGCGAACTGTCGAATTACATCTACAAGCAGCACGGGCGCTACTGAACGCGCAGGCCGAGCCGCCACGCGCCACGGCCGTCGAGGCCCACCAGCCCGCGCGAGTGGTCGCGCCGTCGCGATCGGTACCGCTGTGCGATTCCCGGCCTCGCTCGCGTTTGCGCATGACGAAAAAAAGCCCCGCCGAAGCGGGGCTTGTCGTATCGACCCGGAACGCAGGCTTTACTTGGTCGATTCGCCCTTCGCCTGGATCTCGACGCGGCGGTCGGGCTGCAGGCAGGCGATCTTTTCCTTCAGGTTCTTCTGGTTGCAGGCGAGACCGGTGACCGGCTGCTTCTCGCCCAGGCCGAGCGTCTCGATCTTGTCCTTCGGCACGCCCTTGCTGACCAGGTAGTCGCGCACCGCATCCGCACGACGCTCGGACAGCTTCTGGTTGTACTGCTCGGTACCGAGCGGATCCGTGTGCCCGGTGACCAGCACCACCTCGAGCTTCTGGATCTGCGCCAGCTTGCCCACCACCTGGCTGTCGATCGCCGCCTTGCCTTCAGGCTTCAGCACCGCCTTGTCGAAGTCGAACAGCACCTTCGAGTCCAGCGTGATCTTCTGCACCTCGGCGGCGGAGCCGGCTTCGGCGGCGGCGGGGGAGGCGGCGGCGGAACGGGAGCGGGTGCGGGCGCCTGCGCGACCTTCACCGGCGCAGCCGGCAGCGGCGGCGCGTCGAACTTGTACGACGCCATCAGGTAGAAGATGTTCTGGCTGCCGTTGTTGAACGCCATGTAGCCGTTGCCGTAGCTCTGGCCCGTGTTGTTCGCCACGGCAGGGTACGGGATCGTGTACTGGTACCCTTCCTCGGTCACCGAGTTCCAATCCCACTTCTCGTAGGCGTACCCACCGATGAACGACCAGTTCTTGTTCAGCGTGTAGATCGCTTTCAGGTTGAACGACTGCGTGGTCGAGTCGTCGAAGTTCGGTATGTTCTGCGGGTTGCCCAGGTTGTTCTGCGACGAGAACGTGGCCTCGCCTTCGTTCTTCACGTAGATGTACGAAGCCTTGACCATCCACTGCTGGTTGATCGGCCAGTCCATGCCGAGGCCGAGCATCCACGTTTTGTCCTTGGTCTCCGAGTTCCAGTTGTACGACGCCGTACTGGTGTTGATGTTGCTCGTCGGCGTCCAGAACGGCGGCGCGAACGGGCTGTAGCAGTTCGGGTTCGCGCTCGCGCCCGACGCGGTGCACCACCCGGGCAGGTTGAAGGCCGGCGGCGGCGGGCCGCTCGCGACCGTGCCGATGTAGCGGTGGCCCGACGGGTACTTCGCTTCCTCCCAGCTCCCGAAGCCGTTCAGCATGATCCCGTTCGCCGCGCCCCAGTTCGCCTGCAGGAAGTAGCCCTGCCGATCGGTGCTGGTGCGGCCGTAGGTCACGTCGTCGTAGTCGGTCTTCGACCAATTGCCCTCGAACGACAGCCCGAGATTCGCCATCGGGTTCCAGTCGAGATTGAGCTTGATCGCATTGACGGTCGCATCCTGGAGGCTGAACTGCGAGGTGAACTGGTTCAGGTATTCCGGGTTGTTCGCGCCGCCGACGACTTCGGTGGGCCAGTTCGGATCCGCGTCACGCTTGAGGTAGGTGTACTTCAGCTTGCCGCCGAAGGTGTCCCAGCTCCCCTTGTACTCGGCGAACAGCTTGTTCGCATGGGCCCCGTCGTAGCCGGGCGAATTCGCCTGGTCGAGGTTCCAGTAGTCCCATCCGAACCCGACCCGCTGTCCGCGCGCGAACCGCCACCACACGTCGAAGCCGACGTCGTTCTTGGTGTAGCTGTAGATCTCGTTGTCGCAGTTGCCGACGATCTGCGACGGGAGTCCGGTGGCCGGCGTGATGTAGTTGCCGCAGCCCAGCCCGCTGGCGAGCGGAGTGGTCGGCGCATCGCCGTATTCGACCTGGTCCGACTTGCCGTCCAGCTTCGTCCAGTAGTAGTAGACGCGCGAGTCCACGTTCGCCATCGGGTTCGCGGTCCAGGCCAGCGCGAACGACTGGTTCTGGTTCTTGCCGTTGAACGTGCCCTCGCTGGCCAGCGTCGGTGCGTAGACGCCACCGGTGTTGAGCGCGTTCGCAGCGAGGTCCGTGCTGTTCGTCGTTTCCGCCCAGGTGTAGCGCGCCGAGACGACCGAGTTCCACGGCAGGCCGCGGTAGCTGCCCGTCAGCGTGAACTTGTTGAACTCGTTCTCCGGCGGCAGCGCGCTGGCGTCGAGGCGATTGTTGAAGAACGGGTTGGTCCAGTTGACCGTCTCGATCGAGTTGTCGAACTTGCTGTAGTCCCAGCGCGCCGCGAATGTCATCTTCCCGCTCTGGTAACCGCCCTCGACACCCCAGTTGCTCGTCTTGTACTGGGTGGGGTACGGCAGGTCGACGTAACCGTTGCCCGGGCTGGTGCCCAGCGCCGCGGCGCCGTTCTTCGTGCCGTCGAACGTGACCTGGTTGCCGTCCGCGCGGAAATACCACGGGCTGTTCCTCTGCCATTCGAAGAACCCGCCCGCGTCCTGGCGCTGGTAGCCGAGGTTGAAGTTGCCGCCGTACGGCGACACCTGCGGGAATGTCGCCAACAGGAGGCCACTGCCTACGCCCGCGTAGGGTGTGAGCGCCGGCCAGGCGAAGTTGTGCGGCATGTCGTTCAGGTACGCGCCCGCCTTGAAGACGTCGTACAACCCGCCGCGCAGGAACATGTACTGGTCGTCGCGGCCGAAGTTCTCGCCGTAGCCCTGGAACCAGCTCGTGCTGCTGCGGCCCCGGGCGCCGACGCTTGACAGCACGCCGTTGCCGAGGTCCTGGTACTCCTGCAGCTTGGCCTTGTCGTCCGCGTTGACGTCGTTGTAGATGCCCCCGATCGTCGCGGAGCCCTCGACCCGCATCGGGTCGCTACTCTGGGCGATAGCCGGTGATGCGGCAAACAGGCCGGCGATCAGGGTGGAAAGCAGAGTCTTGCGCATGGTTCTCTCCTGTCCTTATCGCGTGAAGAACTTGCCGCGGTTGCCCGGCGCGTTCGAACCGTGGACGGCGTTGTGGCAGTTGATGCACGCCCTCGACACGAGGCGGGTGCTCACGCCGGTGTTCCACGATCCGGTCGGCTTCCCGTAGCAGGCCGTGTTGTTCACGTCCGTCGTCGATCCCGGCGGGCAGACATAGCCACCGGCCGCCCCGTAGACCGTGCCCGGGTGCCGCGACCAGTCGTGGCAGTCCTGGCAGAGGTTCGGCGCGCTTTCGTTCAGCAGGCGCGCATGCACCGAGCCGTGCGGGTTGTGGCAGGTCGCGCAGTTCTCTTCCACCGGCGGGTGGTTGAACACGTACGGTCCGCGCTTGTCGGCGTGGCAGGAGTAGCACTGGTCGTTGATCGTCGGCTGCTTGACCATCGACGGCGACAGCGCGCCGTGCGGGTTGTGGCAATCCGAGCACTTCACCTTGCCTTCGATGATCGGGTGGTGCGACGGCTTGAAGATCGCCGCCCGGATCGGCTGGTGGCAGGCGCCGCACATGTCCGCCTGGTTGGGCAGGAACGTCGTGACGAACTTGTTGATCGTCGGCGCGAGGCTCCTTGCCGTGGATGCTGTGGCAGTTCGTGCAGGCGACGTCGTTGATGCTGTGCTTGCCGGACGTCCAGAACGCCAGGTTGCGGTTGCCCGCGTGGCAGGTCAGGCAGACGGCGCGCGCTCGGCCGCAGTGGCGGTCTTCGCGAACTTGGCCGGCTTGTTCTTGACCGGGTCCTGCAGATGCGCGGCGGCGTCCCCGTGGCACGCCTGGCACATGCTGCCCGCGCTCGTCACTCTTCGCGCCATGCGGCGAGAGGTCGATCGCGTTCCACTGGGCTTCGTGGCAGTTGGCGCAGATCGGCCGGTACGGCCCGCCGCTCTGCGCGAATGCCGGCATCGACAGCAGCGCCGCGGTCAGGAACGACGCAACGGCGGCCAGGAGCTTCATTCGCATGGATGTCCCTTTCGTCATCAGGTGCAGGCGCGGGGTGCCGCCCCTTCCGCTGTGCTGACGCCGACCGGGGGAATCCGCGGGGGTCGCGACCTCCCCGAGTCGGCGCTTTCACCCGCCCTCCAGAAGGTCGGGGCAGGCCGAAGTGCAAGGCTCTCGCTGGCTGTCTTATCGACCCCTGCCGCGGGTTTCGCCGCAAGTGCCGCGTTTTCTTCTTGTTCCCGTGTCGCGCCGCCGTTGCTCTGGCAAGTGAACCGGGTGTTCTTGCAAGTGTTGCCAAACATTTCAGCGCCGCGGCAACAGCGCGTCAACAGAACCGGTCAAACCCGGATGCAACTGTTGCGTGCCGGCGCATGAATGCAACAACCCGACTCCGATCTCCACCGCATTTCCGGCATCGTCGTCCGCGGTTCGGGCATTCGTTGCCGTCGTGACTTCGGGGGCGATGGCAGAAAGTGCCCTGTCCAACGCTTGCCTGCCTCGCTGCAGCGGCCGGAGTCCCGAAAAACCCCTACTAGCAACGAGCCGCGGCCGTGCGCGAGCACGGTGTTTGAGCGAAGGTTGCAATGCAAGCCGGGCGGGTCCTTAGATCCGGATCATTAGGAATGAACGAGAGGGGAACTTCCCGAACCGCGTGCCGCCGGACGTCCAGTACCCAAGCAGATTACTCAACTATTCCGCTCCTTGACGCAGCCGAGGGCTGAATTCGCGTCCCACTCACGGTCGGAATCGCCAATCGGGATAGCCGGCGAAATCCGCCGCGGCCTACGCTAGTCCCCCGCGAGAACTCGGGGTTGGGCGCGACCCAGCACGACAGCCTCTTGGAATCTCGCGTCAATTGACCGAACGCAACCCGCGCGGACATCGCATGTGGTCATCATGGGAGCCTCCCACAGTTGACGCGCTCATCCGTCACAGCATGAGGCCAATCGTGCTTTCCAGTCTGCGTCACGACCAGGGTTCGGCAGCGCGCTCGATGCGTCGGATAACGTCAACGCCACTGCGTCCGGTGATGATGAACATCGAGCTCACGAGCTGTTGCAACCAGCGGTGCGTCTATTGCTCGCGGACAAACGGGAAGACGCTGTCGAGTGCAAGGATCGGACACATGTCCGAGGAGACATGGCGCCACGTGAAGCGCGCGGCGCTCACCGTCGGCTACGTGATGTGGACGGGCTTTGGCGAGACCCTTCTGCATCCAAAGTGGGCTGCGTACATGTCCGAACTCGACGCATCGGGAATCGCATCGGGATTCTCGACCAACGGAACCCTACTTACCGAGGAGAACTGCCGGGTTCTCGCCGACCTGACGCTTGGGTATCACGTGAATGTTTCACTCGACTCGCTGGACGAAGCGATCTACTTTGCGCTGAGGAAGGGCGCGCTGCACCACGTCACTGCCGGGCTCCGGAATCTGGTCGCACAATGCAACCGGGAACGCGTCACCGTGGCGTCCGTGGTCACGAGGTCGAACTTCGCTTCGCTCGTCGATGTGCCCGACATGCTCGCCGAACTCGGCATCCGGGAATACGTGCTCATGAGCATGCAGGAGCACCGATCTGGAATTCACCCGGGCACGCAGCTGCTCGGGCGAGCATTCGAGCACACGCTGGCTCGTATCGAGGCACGGGCCCGTGCGGCGGGGATCCGGTTGCGCGTCGACGTCCCTCACCGGCTCGCGGCCCAGACCCGGGAGCCCGAGATGTATGAGCGCAGCTATGTGTTCCGGGACGTCGAACCACCGGGACTCACCCGGGCATGCCTGGTGCCGTGGGAAATCCCATTCTGCGACAAGGATGGGAACGTATTCCCCTGCTCGAATTCGACCGGGAGCGAAGAGTATGTCATGGGCAATCTCCGTGAGCTGCCGTTCGAGACGATCTGGCGGGGGGATCGATTCGAGCGATTCCGCAGTTCACTGGCGTCGGGCAACGGCATCCCTGTCGCTTGCCGGGCATGCACCATTCAACGCAAGGGCGTTCACCCTACCGTAGAGCACGCCGCCGAGTTGATCGAAATCCACGGGATAAAGCCCGACCTGGTCTGCTTCGGCAAGTCGATCGCCAATGGAATGGCGGTCTCGATGGTGGCTGGCATGGAAAAGGCGATGAGCCAGTTCACCAAGATCTGGTACGGGCTTACGTTCGATCAGGAGAGCGTGTCCCTCGCGGCTGCGGCCGCCACACTGGAGGTCGTCCAGGAGCAGAACGTTCCGGAGCGTATCGGACAGATCGGCAGCATTCTGAAGGCCGAGTACCAAAGCATCGCCCGGCGTCTGGGAGTCGATTCGGAATTGTCCGGTCCGGATCAGAGACCGCGTTTTCAGTTCGGCTACTCGCGCGAATTCGGGTCGGACGTGGGGCAGTTCGCCCGCTTCCTCGCGAAGTTGTACGAGGACGGAGTGATCGTCGCGTCGAGCAGTCTCTTCCTCAGCTTCGCCCACGACGAGAGCGTGGCAGAGCGCCTCGTTCGCTCCTTCGAAAAGGCGATGATGGCGGCGGCCCTCCCCTCCGCGCAGGATAACTTCGCACATCTGCCGCCGCGATCGGGACTGCGCGCCGATCTGGAGCTTCGCGTTCTCGGCACCACCATTCCTGCGGGCGGGCAGCTCCATGCAAGCGTCGTGGTCACGAACACCGGCAAAGCGCCATGGCTGCCATCGTCCGCCACGCCCGGGGGCGTCAACCTCGGTGCGCATTTGTTCGACGCCGAGGGAGTCCTGATGAATTTCGACCACTGGCGGCAGGCTCTGCCGCCAGAGAAACCACAGGGCGGCGCGCAATCCTTGTCCAGCGGCGCGGGCGCGCCGGCGGAAGCGACATACGAACTCCAGGTGTCGGTACCGGTTCCGGCACAGGCAGGCAGGTATCGCCTCGAGTTCGACTTGGTGAGCGAAGGTATTGCCTGGTTCAAGGACAACGGTTCACAGACAGTGACGATTGTCGTCCTGGTCGTCTGATTGGCGCCTTGGCAACCACAGCCCCGGACGGTTATCGCCGGGCATAAGAGCACGTGCTCGCCCCGGGGGGCCCTACAAGTAAGGAGCAATAGAAGAAGAACGGCCCCGCTTGGGGGCCGTCGTTCTTGGTGATGGTGGAGGTGGCGAGAATCGAACTCGCGTCCGGAAGCACTCAACAGTCGGGACTACATGCTTAGTCTCGTCGTTTGATTCTCGCCCCCATGCCGCCGACGGACAGGCTGCGCGGGTGCCAGTCACCTTGGTTTAACGCAACACCCAAGTGACCCGGGTGCGCGCGATCGCTCGAAGGGTCCTCGCCGTGACTTCGCAGTTGCCTGCGTTGCCACCCGGGCTGAGCGCCGCCCGGTGCGAGGTCTAGCGGGGATTAAGCCGCCAGAGCGTAGCTATCGTCGTTCGCAGTTAAGTTTGCGAGTGCTCGGGTTTTACGAGGACAAGCGCCTCGGCATGCCCCGCGCTGCCTTGCAACCCCCGTCGAAACCAGTACACCCCCGGTATCCGATCGGCTTCGCTGCCATCGCGAACGATGGCCGGCAAGACGCTGGAAGACGAATCATAGCGCAGCGACGACGACTGCCGCCTCGCGTCAAGCTTAGATGGGGCCGCGGGCGGGAAAGTTCAAGCGACCACGACCTCACCGGCCGGAGCGCGATCATCGACGCGCACCCGCCCTGCGCGAGACTCTCGACCGGCAATTTCCGGCGCGACGCATCGTCCAATCCGGCGACCTCGTCCTGTGCGCTACCATCGAGCAGTCCGCCATCGCGACCGATGCGAAGCCGCCGAACACGCTTCCTTTCCGCTGCAGGGCACATGGCAGGTCCATGCGACTGCAGCAACACGTCAATCGCCCCCGCACGGCGACAACGCGTGATCGCGAGGGCGCGCGCGCTCCTGGCCTTCGCATGCCTGCTTTCAACCGTACTCGGATTCGTTCCACCGACGGCTCGTGCGGCCGAACCGCTTGTCACCGTGCCGCGCGTCGAACTCGAGCGCTATCTGGGCCGCTGGTACGAAATCGCCCGTTACCCCAATGTCTTCCAGCGCGACTGCAAGGGCGAGGTCACGGCAACCTACGATCGCCGCGACGACGGTGCGATCGTGGTGGACAACGCCTGCGTGCGCGCGGATGGCGGCACCGACCGGGCAGTCGGTGCGGCGCGCGTCGTCGATGCCGCGACCAACGCGAAGCTCGAAGTGCGCTTCGCGCCCGAGTTCCTTTCCTTCCTGCCCTTCGTCTGGGGCGATTACTGGGTGATCGATCTCGCGCCCGACTACAGCTACGCGGTCGTGGGCGAGCCCTCGCGCAAGTACCTCTGGATCCTTTCGCGCGAGCCGCGGCTCGACGCGTCCACGCTGCAGGCGATCATTGCGCGCCTGCCGAGCGCGGGCTACGACCCCGCACGACTGGTTCAAACGGTCACGACTCGCTGATCGCGCGTTCCCGCAAACCAGGACACGGAGCTCGCCATCCGTCGGACACGGAACCCAGGGCACGCCGAAGCGCGGAGACGATGCGATAAAGTAGCGCCCTTCCCTCCGCTCCCTGCTCGGTTCCCCAGGAATGCACGCCCCCGCAGTCATCCCCCTGATACTTTCCGGCGGCGCAGGCACCCGCCTGTGGCCGTTGTCGCGCGAGGCGGCGCCAAAGCCGTTCCTGACACTGCCGGACGGGGACACGCTCCTGGGCAAGACCGCGGCGCGGGCGCTGTCGGTCCCCGGGGCCGGCACGCTCCTTACCATCACCAACCGCGACTACTACTTCTCGACCAAGGACGTCTACGCCACGCTGCCGTGGGGCGGACCCCAGGAGGGGGTGTACCTGCTGGAGCCGTTCGGCCGCAACACCGCGGCGGCCGTCGCCATGGGTGCGCTTTGGTCGCAGGCAACCTTCGGACCGGACGTGCCGCTGCTCGTGCTGCCGGCGGACCACCTGATCCGCGACCAGCAAGGCGTTTGCCGATGCCGTCGCGCGTGGCGTTGCCGCTCGCGAAGTCGCGGACGGCTCGTCACCTTCGGCATCTCGCCGACGCACCCGGAAACCGGTTTCGGTTATGTCGAGTGCGGCGCCGTGCTCGCCGGCGGCGTCGTGCCCGCGCAGGAAGTGGTCCGCTTCGTCGAAAAGCCGCCGCTTGCCGATGCGCAGCGCTATCGTCGCATCCGGCGAGTACGTCTGGAACTCCGGCATGTTCTGCTTCACGCCGCGTGCGCTGCTCGCGGCGTTCGCCGATTACGCGCCCGCGCTGCTCGCGGCGGTCGAGCCCGTGTTCCACGCGCTTTCCGGAACGATGGCGTCGGGGAACACGATGCTCGAGATCGATCCGTCGCTGTTCGCCGCCGTGCCCGACATCTCGCTCGACTACGCGGTGATGGAAAAGGCCGCCGGCGGCAAACCCGGCGTCGCCGTGGTCCGTGGCACGTTCGACTGGAGCGACGTCGGATCGTGGCAGGCGGTGTCCGACCTCGTCGCCCCGGACGATGCGGGCAACCGCGGCAAGGGGGAGCACATCGCGATCGCGACCCGCGGGACTTACATTCATGCGGACGAGCGCGTCGTCGCCGCCGTCGGTGTCGAAAATCTCGTCATCGTCGAGACGCCCGACGCGGTGCTGGTCGCGCATCGCGACCACCTGCAGCGCGTCAAGGACGTCGTGGGCGAATTGAAGGCGCGCGGCCACGAAGCCTACCGGCTGCACAAGACCGTCTCGCGTCCGTGGGGCGCCTACACGGTGCTGCAGGAAGGGCCCAACTTCAAGATCAAGCGCATCGAGGTCAAGCCCGGCGCCGCGCTGTCGCTGCAGATGCATCACCGCCGCAGCGAGCACTGGGTCGTCGTCAGCGGCACCGCGCGCGTCACGCGTGACGACGACGTCTTCGACGTGCAGCACAACGAGTCGACCTACATTCCCGTCCGCGCGCGCCACCGCCTCGAAAACCCGGGGCACGGTCCGCTCGTGATGATCGAGGTCCAGTGCGGCGACTATGTCGGCGAGGACGACATCGTCCGCTTCGACGACCGTTACGGGCGCGTGCCGACCTGATCGCCGATCCCTGCTGCGCGGCGCGGCCTCGTCGCGTCGTGCATGTTTGGTTGCGTCGTGCATGTTTGCGCGAGCCACTCGACTCGGCAGCCGGCCGGTGGCTCGCGCCGCCCCCTCGCCGAGCCGCTAGGCCGGCACGTCGGGATCGAGCTGCCGTTCGAGCCAGGCGATCTGGTCCTTGAGCAGCAGCTTGCGCCGCTTCATGCGCGTCAACTGCAATTGATCGACGAGCGGTGTCTCCACCATGCGGTGGATCGCGGAGTCGAGGTCGCGGTGCTCCAGCTTCAGCGCAACGATGCGTTGCATCATCGCGACGTGCTCCGGGTCGCCGATCGTGGTGTCGATCATCGTCAATCGGTGCCGGCTTGCGCAGGGGCGGTCCGGTGTCGGCTCGTGATCCAGATGCCCGTCAGGATAAGCGCAATCCCGGCAACGTGGTAGGGCAGCAGCCGCTCGTCCAGGAAAAGCCATGCGAGCACGACGCCGAACACCGGCATCAGGTGCACGAAGAGCCCCGCCACATTGGGCCCGACCTGCTCGACGCCGCGGTTCCAGAAGATGTAGGCGAGCACCGAGGAGAAGAGCGCGACCGACACGAGCGCCACGAACGCCGCCGCCGTCCAGACAACTTGCCGGCCGAACGCCATTTCGACGAGCCACAGCGGCAGCACGCACGCATCCCCGATCACGATAAGCGCGAACAGGAACGACAGCATGTTGAGGCCGGTCGGACGCCAGCGCAGGCAGATCGTGTAGATCGACCACATCGCCATCGACAGGATCACGAGCAGATCGCCCTGGTTCAGGCGGAACTCGGCAAGCGTCGCGAGCGAACCCTGCGACAGGATCGCGAGCACGCCTCCGAGCGAGACCGCGACGCCGCAGAGCTGCACGGGCGTAAGCCGGTCGCGCAGGAACACCCACGAAAGCGCGATGATCATGACGGGAATGAACGAATTCAGGATAACGCCGTTGGTCGCGGTCGTGTAGTTGAGCCCGAGATAGGCGAGCGCATTGTGCGTGCCGACGCCGACTGCCCCCAGCAACAGCATGGTCTTCCATCGCCGGCGCAGGATCGGCCAGTCGCGCCGCACGTGCGGCAACGCGAACGGGGCAAGGATGACGAGCGCGAACAGCCAGCGGAAGAACGTCATCGCCATTGGCGGGATGTCGTCGTGCAGTCCACGGCCCACGATCCAATTGCACGACCAGAATAGCGGGGTGAGCGTCAGCAAGAGGAAGGGCGAGACCGACCGCGGCGTGCGATTGTGGGCGGCGGTGCTCATTGAATCGATTATCACACGCGGTAACGCCGCGACGGCGTTGCGCCGGCTCCGCCTGGCAAGCGTCGCGTCTGCAGCGAACGATCCACGCAAGCCGCGCGAGCACCTGGCGTCGCGCCGCACACCACGCAACCCGTACTCGGCGTCGGTGTTCGTCGGATTGGTCGCCCTTGCCCGGCGGCAAGTTTGTCCCCACGTATAATCGACCCCGTTCCACTGCTCTCCCGATGTCGCCGGCCCAGACTGCCGCCGGAGAGGCCGAAGCGCATCGCGTGCCCGTCGTTTCCGCGTCCGCGGCGTCCGCTTCTCCGGTTGCGCCTCCTTCGTACCCGCTCGCCGGGCTGCCCCTGCTCGTCCCGACGTTGCCGGATGCCGGCAGCAGGGCGAAACTCGCGCCCCTCGCCGGGTCCGCCGACGCGCTCGCCGTTGCACAGATCGGGCACGCGTGCGCAGAAGCTCGACGCGTCCTCGCCGTCGTCTGTGCCGATGCGCTCGCTGCGCAGCGGCTGGTCACCGAGGTCGCCTGGCTTGCGCCGGGCCTGCGCATCGCGTTCCTGCCGGATTGGGAGACCCTCCCCTACGACCAGTTCTCGCCGCACCAGGATCTGGTTTCCGAGCGGCTTGCAACGCTCTACCGCGTCACCCGCGGCGATTGCGATGTCATCGTCGTTGCCGCGACGACCGCGCTCTATCGGCTCGCGCCGCGCTCGTTCCTCGCGGCGCACACGTTCTTCCTGAAGCAGGGCACGACGCTCGATGTCGATGGCCTGCGCGCGCAGCTCGCGCTCGCCGGCTACCAACCTGTGACACAGGTTGTTTCGCCCGGCGAATTCAGCGTGCGTGGCGGGTTGATCGATCTCTTCCCGGCGGGCTCGGCACTGCCGTTCCGGCTCGACCTCTTCGGCGACGAGATCGAGACCATTCGCACGTTCGACGTCGACACGCAGCGCACGCTTTATCCCGTGCCCGACGTTCGCCTCCTGCCCGCACGCGAGTTCCCGCTGGACGAGTCGGGACGTGCCCGCTTCCGATCGCGATTCCGCGAGGTGTTCGAGGGCGATCCGTCGAAGTCGCCGCTGTACAAGGACGTGAGCAACGGAATACTGCCCGGCGGCCTCGAGTACTACCTGCCGCTGTTCTTCGAGACAACCGCGACGTTCATCGACTACCTGCCCCCCGGCGCCCTGATCGCGATGCACGGCGATGTCGGCGAGGCGATCGACCGCTTCTGGCAGGACACCGAATCGCGCTACCGGTTGTTGCGCGGAGACAAGGCGCGCCCGCTGCTGCCGCCACCCGAGCTGTTCGTGCCGCCCGACGCGTTCCGCGGCGCATCGAAGGCGTTTGCTCGCATCGAGCTCACGGTGGTGCCCGCGGAATCCGCCTTGCCTCCGGATGCGCCCACGCGCCGGTTGCCGTCCGTGCAGGTGGACCGCCGCGCGGAGGATCCGCTCGCTGCGCTCAAGACCACGTTGTCCGCACTCGATGGCCGCGTATTGATCTGCGCCGAAAGCGCGGGTCGCCGCGAGACGATGCAACAGTATTTCGCCGAGTACGGCATCAAGCCTTCGCTCGTCGACGACGTTGGCGCGTTTATCGCAGGCACCGACCGTCTTGCGCTTGCCGCCTCACCATTGCACGCGGGCTTTGCATGGCCCGCTGCCCGGCTCGCGTTCGTCACCGAAGCGGAGCTCTATGCCGGCGTGATCCGGCGCGGCAAGCGCGAGGCGACACGGCGCTCCAACGTCGACGCGATGGTGCGCGATCTCTCGGAGGTGCGCATCGGCGACCCGGTCGTGCACGAACAGCACGGCATCGGCCGCTACCTCGGTCTCACGACGCTCGATCTCGGCGACGGCGAGAACGAGTTCCTGCAGCTCGTCTACGCGAACGACGCGAAACTCTACGTGCCGGTCTCGGGCTTGCACCAGATCTCTCGCTACAGCGGCGCATCGCCGGAAGCGACACCGCTGCACGAGCTCGGCAGCGGCCAGTGGGAAAAGGCGAAACGCAGGGCCGCGCAGCAGGCGCACGACACCGCGGCGGAGCTGTTGAATCTTTATGCGCAGCGCGCAGCCCGCAAGGGCTATGCGTTCGGATTCAAGCCGCACGACTACGAGGCGTTCGCGGAAGGCTTCGGCTTCGAGGAGACGCCCGACCAGCAGGCCGCGATCGAAGCAGTGATCAAGGACCTGACCTCGGGCCAGCCGATGGACCGGCTCGTCTGTGGCGACGTCGGTTTTGGCAAGACCGAGGTCGCGCTGCGCGCCGCGTTCGTCGCACTCGCCGATGGCAAGCAGGTCGCGTTGCTCGTGCCGACGACGCTGCTCGCCGAACAGCACTTCCAGGTCTTCTCGGACCGCTTCGCCGACGTCCCGGTGAAGCTCGCCGAGCTGTCGCGCTTCCGCTCGGGCAAGGAAGTGAAGACGGTGCTCGACGGCATTGCAGCGGGAACGATCGACCTCGTGATCGGCACGCACAAGCTGATCCAGCCGGACGTCAAGTTCAGGAACCTCGGGCTCGTGATCATCGACGAGGAGCATCGCTTCGGCGTCCGGCAGAAGGAACAGCTGAAGCGCCTGCGTGCCGAGGTCGACGTGCTGACGCTCACCGCCACGCCGATCCCGCGCACGCTCGCGATGTCGCTCGAGGGCCTGCGCGACTTCTCGGTGATCGCCACCGCGCCGCAGAGGCGGCTCGCGATCAAGACGTTCGTCGCGCCGTTCTCGCGCGGGCTCGTCCGCGAGGCCGCGCTGCGCGAGCTCAAGCGGGGCGGCCAGATCTACTTCCTGCACAACGACATCGACACGATTCGCACGACGGCGGACAAGCTCACCGAGCTGCTGCCGGAAGCGCGCATCGCCGTCGCGCACGGCCAAATGGGCGAACGCGATCTCGAGCACGTGATGCGCGAGTTCTACGCGCAGCGCGTCAATCTTCTCGTCTGCTCGACGATCATCGAGACGGGCATCGACGTGCCGACCGCGAACACGATCATCATCGACCGCGCCGACCGGTTCGGCCTCGCGCAGCTGCATCAGCTGCGAGGCCGCGTCGGCCGCTCGCATCACCAGGCCTATGCCTACCTTCTGACGCCGCCCGAGGACGCGCTCTCCGCGCAGGCCAAGAAGCGCCTCGAAGCGATCCAGATGATGGAGGACCTGGGCTCGGGCTTCTATCTCGCGATGCACGACCTCGAAATCCGCGGTGCCGGCGAAGTGCTGGGCGAGGAACAGTCGGGCGAGATGGCGGAAGTGGGCTTCCAGCTCTATGCCGACATGCTGAAGGCGGCGGTCAAGGCGCTCAAGGCCGGGCGCGAGCCGAACCTTGCCGAGCCGCTCGGCGTGACCACCGAGATCAATCTGCACGTGCCGGCCCTGCTGCCCGAGCCGTATTGCAACGACGTGCACGAGCGACTCGTCCTCTACAAGCGGCTCGCGAGCGTGGAATCGAACGAGGAGCTCGACTCGTTGCAGGAGGAGCTGGTCGATCGCTTCGGCGCCACTCCCGAGCCCGCGCAGGCGCTGCTTGCGTGTCATCGACTGCGCCTGTCCGCCAAGCCGCTTGGCGTGACGCGTCTCGACGCCGGGCCGGAGCGCACGACGATCCAGTTCGTCAAGGAACCGCCGTTCGATGCGGGCAAGCTGATCCTGCTCGTGCAGCGCGACGGCCGCGTCCGCTTCGCCGGCCCCGACCGCGTGCGCATCGAACGGGGAGCGCCCTCGCTCGTCGAGCGCGTCACGCTCGTCCGCGACTTTCTCGCCAGCCTGACGTAGATTTGCCGAATGGTTGCCCACCTGCTCCCGCCGCAGGTCCACGTGTTCGTGCGCGACTGGCTGTCAGCGAACAACGTGCTGCTGCGCTCGCGGGACGGCCACGTGCTGGTCGACACGGGCTACGTGCGCCATGCGCCCCTCACGCTCGCGCTGCTCGCAGCGCCGCGTGGTTTGAACGGTGAACCCCTCGCTAAAGTCGTCAACACGCATTGCCACAGTGACCACGTCGGGGGAAATGCCGCGATTGCGCAGGCCTACGGCTGCCCGATCGCCGTGCCGATCGGAGAGGCGCCTTTGATCGAGGCGTGGGACGGGAAGGCGCTGCTTTACGAGTATGCCGACCAGCGCGTGGACCGTTTCGCCGTGAACGAGTCGCTTCGACCCGGCGCAACCTACCTTTGGGGCGATCTCGAGTGGCGCGCGCTCGCCGCGCCCGGCCACGACATGGGCGCGCTCGTCTTCCACAACCCGGAACATCGCCTGCTGATCTCGGGCGATGCACTTTGGGAAAACGGCTTCGGGTTCGTGATGCCGCGGGAGATGGATCCTGCGGCGCTGCCCGCCACGCGCGCGACGCTCGGGATGCTGGCTGATCTGGACGTCCGCGTCGTGATCCCTGGCCACGGCGAGCCGTTCACCGACATGGCCGGCGCCTTGGAGCGAGCGTGCCGACGGCTCGACGCGTTCGAGGCGGATCCGCTGCGGATCGCCCGGCACGCGGTCAAGGTGATCCTTACGTTTGCGCTGCTCGACCGACGCCGGATGGCGCTCGCCGATTTGCCCTCCTACGTCGACCGCGTCGGCATCTACCGCGATTTCAATGCGATGTACTTCCGGCTGCCACCGGACCGGTTCGCCTCCATGATTGTCGAAGAACTGGGCCGCGCCGGCGCCGTGCGGTCGGAGGAAGGGTTCCTCGTGCCCGCTGCTCCGCAAGCAGGTTGACCGGCGGCGGAATAACGTCCCGCCTGTTCTGTTCACTGCAGGCGATTGCGCGTCCACGCGCTCTCAGTTCTAATTCAGCGCAGCATGGCCATCCCCGCCGCGAGCGCCGGATTTCCAACCGCCAATCCAAGGGAGATTGTTCGATGAAATGTGCGGCACCCGTTCTCAGCGCCATTGCGATCGTCGGCGCGTTTTCCGCCACCGTCCTGGCGCAGGACATCAAACCGGACCGGGCGATCAAGTACCGCCAGGGCATCATGCAGGCGCAGAACTGGAACATGAACATCCTGGGTGCCATCGCGAAGGGTGATCGCCCGTACAACAAGGACGAGTTCATGCATCATGCGAATGCGCTTGAGCAGGTGTCGCACATGGCATGGGAGGGGTACATCCCGGGCTCGGACCAGGGCGCTCCGACGAGGGCCAAGCCGGAGATCTGGAAGGAGCAGGCCAAGTTCAAGAATTTGATCGAGGCGTTCGAGGCATCGACGGCGAAGCTGCTCGCCGCGGCCAAGGTGGGAACGCTCGATGCGGTCAAGGGTCCGGTCGGCGACGTCGGCAAGGCATGCAACAACTGCCATGACGAGTTCCGCTCCAAGTAAGGCGTCTGACGCAATGGGCGACGGAGAAGCCAGGCTGCGGCCTGGCTTTTTTTCCCCCGTCGCTGTCGCGGTCAAAGGCGATAGATCACCAGCCATACCGCGGCGGCGCACAGGATCGCCGCCACGATTGCGCGCGCCGGAGATGCCTCCGCGCCCCGCGGACTTGCAACACCTGGTGGCAGGAACTTGCGACCGGTGACTATCGCGTAGATCAGGTTTTCGTGCAGCACGACGAGGTAGGCCACCGCCGCGATGACATGCGTCGCGGCCAGCGCGACCAGCAACCACCAGAAGCAGCGGTGCAGTGAGCTCAGCTCATCCGAGGTGGCCTTGCTCACCCACTTGGTGAGCGGTCCCTCCCACAGCACATCGTCGTTGGTGAAGAGGCCGATCACCGACTGGACCAGCATGGCGGCGAGCAGCGCGACGACCATCCAGCCGCCCAGCGGGTTGTGCGAGGGATGGAGCTGATGCGGTGGGCGCACGATCGACCGCGAGTAGGCCAGCACTGCGCCGGGTCCGCGCACGAACGTCGAGAAGCGCGCATTGCGGCTGCCGACGAATCCCCATGCAATGCGGAAGATCACCAGCGCGAGCAGCACTGCCCCGCCCGCATGTGCCAAAGCAGCCAATCGCCTTTGGCCAGTCCGGTCGAGACCAGGGCAATCAACAGGACGACGAACAGCCAGTGCACGAGGCGAACGACACCGTCCCAGACGGGCACGGCCGCGCGTCGCAGGGAATCGATGTCGCCGGGCGTTCCAGTCATCGTCTGATCGAGGGGCAGGAGAGCAGCGCGAACCTGAGCAGTCGGAACGCGCTGCAGCAGAGGTCCGCGGGACTCATCGCACGGTGCCGACGAAAGAGCGCACACCGTTAAGCAGCATCTGCACGGCGATCGCGGTCAGCACGAGCCCCATCAACCGCTCGACCGCGACGATTCCCCGCTCGCCGAGCACGCGCTGCACGATGGGCGCCGCCATCAGCACGAGCGTCGTGATCAGCATCGCGAACGTCAGCGCGGCGAGCCAAGCGACGAGATGCTCCGGGTCGCGCGAGGCCATCAGCATCACCGTCGCGAGCGCGGACGGGCCCGCGATCGCGGGCACCGCGATCGGGACGAGGAACGGCTCCCCGCCCGCCACGTCGCCGAAGATGCCCTCCGGATGATGGAACACCATGCGCAGCGCAATCATGAACAGGATGATTCCGCCCGCTATCCCCAGCGAGACCTCCGAGAGTTGCAGCAGATCGAGGAATGCGCGTCCGCCGAGCATGAACGCCATCAGGATGGCGAACGCGGCCGCGCACTCGCGCAGGACGATGCGTCGACGGCGCTCGGGCGGTACGTTCGCCATCGCGGAAAGAACCAGCGGCACGTTGCCGAAGGGATCGAGCACGAACAGCAGCAGCACGGCGGCGGAGAAGAGTTCGGTGGTCGCTGGCATCGGCTTCCGAACCTAAAGCGAGCGAAGCGCGGCATGCGCGAACGGCACGAGAATCGCGAGCAAGAGACCGTGCAGCCCGAACGCCAGGCCCGCGTACGTGCCTGCCTCCATGTTCACCTGAAACGCCCGCGCGGTGCCGATGCCGTGCGCGGCAAGTCCGAGCGCAAATCCGCGCGCCCGCCAGTCGCGCACCTGCACGGCGTCGAGCACGTACTTGCCCAGCACCGCACCGATCACACCCGTCGTCACGGCGAAGACCGCGGCAAGCGCGGGCAGCCCGCCGATCTTCTCTGCGATGCCCATCGCTATCGGCGCCGTCACCGACTTCGGCGCGATCGACGCGATCGTCGCCGGCGTCGCGCCAAGCAGCCATGCGATCGTCACCGCGCTCACGCCGGCCACGGTCGAGCCTGCCGCGAGCGCGCCGACGATCGGGCGTGCGAGGCGGCGCAACTCGGGCCATGACCGCGCCAGCGGCACGGCGAGGCCGACCACGGCGGGTCCGAGGAGGAAATGGACGAACTGCGCGCCGTCGAAGTACGTCTTGTACTCGGTGCCGGTCAGCGCGAGTACCCCAACGATCAGCGCGACCGCGATCGGAACGGGATTGGCGAGCGGGTGAAACGACGCGCGCGAGTAGAGCGCATAGCCGCACGCATAGGCGAGCAGCGTCAGCGTCAGCCCCGCGAGCGGCGTTGCCGCAAGATAGACCCAGAGCTCGAACAGCGGCTGCGCACTCATCGTTCCGGTTCGCTTTCCTCGCGCGGGGCGCGGCTCAACCTGGCGAAGGCCAGTGCCGCGGCGGCAATGGCGAGGATCGTGCTGATCACGAGTGCGGCAACGATGGGCAACCATTCGTCGGCAAGTCGCGAGAGATAAAGCATGACGCCGACGCCGGCGGGTACGAACAGGAGCGACAGGTGTCGCGCGAGCCCGTCGGCAGCCACGCCCACGCTCTCCGGGATGCGCGGTCGCAGGCGAAGTGCGCCAAACAGCAGCGCCATGCCGAGAACCGGGCCGGGAACCGGCAGGCCAAGCACGCGCACCAGTGCCTCGCCCGCGCACTGGAACACGAGCAGCCAGGTGATTCCAGCAAGCAGCGGGCTCATGACGGGGGATCCTGACGGAAATTCACGCGGGGCGAACCTGCAGCCTCGTTGATGGCGCGCCTGTTCGCACCGGGTTCTGCGATTCTACGCGTGGCCGGGCGCGCCTCTGTCGCATCACCGGATACGCGACTCGACCGCATCCGGCCCTGCAGCGGGGCGCGTGGGGGTCATGCGGAGGCCACCCGGTGCGCGCATCGCCTGCTGGAGTGCGTGCCGTGCGGGTACGATGCAATGAAAAGGGCAGCGGGAATCCCGCTGCCCTATTCGTTCGCCCGGCGCTTGCGCGGCCGGCGTACGCGTTCAGTTGACGCGCACTTCGACCCGCCGTGCCTCGGCGTTGTCCGCGCCGCCCTGCGTCTGCTCGGGCTTCTTCAACTCGACGCGATCCTCCGGAATGCCCGCCGCCTTGATCGCATCGCGCACCTTGACCGCACGTTGCTTGGCGAGCTCCTGGTTCTGTTCGAGGTTGCCGGTCGCGTCATGGTAGCCGGAGACATGGATTTTGGCGCCCGGATTGGCCTTTGCCTTCGCGATCAGCGCTTCGAGATGCTTTTGCGAATCCGCCGGCAGCTCCTGCTTGCCCGACTCGAAGTAGAACTTGACGACTTCCGTCGTCACCACCGCACGGGGACCACCGGGGACCGCGGCCGGTGCGGAGATGGGCGTCGGTGCCGCGGCCGGAGCCGCTGCAACCACCGTCGCCGGCGCCGCGGCCGCCGGCGCTGCCGCAGGCTTGATCGCGTGCACGGTGAGCAGCGGCACGATCATCAGCGCGACGATGTTGATGATCTTGATCAGCGGATTGACCGCCGGGCCCGCCGTGTCCTTGTACGGGTCGCCGACGGTGTCGCCGGTCACCGCCGCCTTGTGCGCGTCGGAGCCCTTGCCGCCGATAGTTGCCGTCCTCGATGTACTTCTTGGCGTTGTCCCACGCACCGCCGCCGGTCGTCATCGAGATCGCGACGAACAGCCCCGTGACGATCGTGCCGATCAGCAGGCCGCCGAGCGCCGTGCGGCCCGAGCCAGCAGAGGCCCACGACAACGGGAACGAGCACCGGCAGCAGAGACGGAATGATCATTTCCTTGATCGCCGCCTTGGTCAGCATGTCGACGGCCCGCCGTAGTCCGGCTTGGCCGTGCCTTCCATGATGCCCTTGATCTCGCGGAACTGCCGGCGCACTTCGATGACGACCGAAGCCCGCCGCGCGGCCCGACCGCTTCCATCGCCATCGCGCCGAACAGATAGGGAACCAGGCCGCCGATGAACAGGCCGATGATGACCATGTGGTTCGACAGGTCGAAGCGACGTCGACAGGCCGACGGCGTCGAGTGCGTGCGTGTAGTCGGCGAACAGCACCAGCGCCGCCAGGCCGGCGGAGCCGATCGCATAACCCTTGGTCACCGCCTTCGTCGTGTTGCCCACGGCGTCCAGCGGGTCGGTGATCGCGCGCACTGGAATCCGGAAGATCGGACATCTCGGCGATGCCGCCGGCGTTGTCGGTGATCGGCCCGTAGGCGTCGAGCGCAACGATGATGCCCGTCATCGACAGCATCGCAGTGGCCGCGATCGCGATGCCGTAGAGGTCGGCCAGCGCAGAACGAAGCCCAGATCGCCGCGCACACGGCCAGCACCGGCCACGCGGTCGCCTTCATCGACACGCCGAGGCCGGCGATGATGTTGGTGGCGTGGCCCGTGGTCGATGCCTGCGCGATGTGCTTGACCGGGCTTGAAATCCGTGCCGGTGTAGTACTCGGTGATGAACACCATCAACGCGGTGAGCACGAGGCCGACGACCGCCGCGCCGAACAGGCGCATCGGCGAGAGCGATGGATCGGCCGCCTCGATGCCGCTCATCATCCACTGCGTGATGAACAGAAGCCGATCGCCGAGATGACGCCGGCGACCGCGAGCCCCTTGTACAGGGCGTTCATGATCTTGCCGCCCGGCGTCGCCTTGACGAAGAAGCAGCCGATGATCGACGCGATGATCGAGAACGCCGCCGAGCACCAGCGGGTAGGTGACCGCGGCCTCCGCCATCACCGGCAGCAGCAGCGCGCCGAGCAGCATCGTGGCGACGATCGTGACCGCGTAGGTCTCGAACAGGTCGGCCGCCATGCCGGCGCAGTCGCCGACGTTGTCGCCCACGTTGTCGGCGATCACCGCCGGGTTGCGCGGATCGTCCTCGGGAATGCCGGCTTCCACCTTGCCGACGAGGTCGGCGCCCACGTCCGCGCCCTTGGTGAAGATGCCGCCGCCCAGACGCGCGAAGATCGAGATCAGCGAGCCGCCGAACGCGAGGCCGACCAGCGGCTGGATCGAGTGCAGCGCCTTCATCGGTCTGGATCGCCCGAAATGGCGGACAGCATGCGATACCAGTAGAATCCGGCGACCCCGAGACAGGCCGAGGCCGACCACCAGCATGCCGGTGATCGCGCCGCCGCGGAATGCGACCGCGAGTGCGGCATTGATGCCGTCGTTCGCGGCTTCTGCGGTGCGGACGTTCGCGCGCACCGAGACGTTCATGCCGATGTAGCCGGCTGCGGCCGGAGAGCACCGCGCCGACCAGCGAAGCCGACGGCGGTCAGCCAGTCGAGCGCCACGCCGAGCATGACGAACAGCACCGCGCCGACGATGGCGATGGTCGTGTACTGCCGGTTCAGATAGGCCTTGGCACCCGCCTGGATGGCAGCGGCGATTTCCTGCATGCGCGCATTGCCGGCCGGCTTGGCCATGCATCCACCGATCGACCAGACGCCGTAGACAATCGCGATGATCGCGCAGGCGAGCGCCAATCATGAGGCGGTCCGATGGACATGGAATCCCCCTGTCAGGTTTTGGCGAAGAAACTGTCGGTGTGAACCGATCTGGCCGACTCCGGCAGCGGCGGCGTCCGGCCCGGGGCCGGACGGCCGCTGCCGCCTGCTCCATCGAGGGAGCTGCGAGCGGCCGCGGGCAATCAACGCGCGAGTTTACCGGATTGGTACTGCAGGGACTCGGAGCTAGGACAGCGGCGAGTGATGGGCGTCAGGTGCTGAGGGCACCACGGTCGAGAGCTCCATCCAAACAGTGATCGAACTGCGGACAGGTCGCGCCTGCTGCGGCGATACTCCTATCGCACAGGCGATCGCCTGCCCCTTGCCGGCATCTCTCACACCTTGAACTCGGTCGCGAGCTTCTTTCGCGACCGCGACATTCTTGAGGCTGACGAACTGCTGGCAGCCCGTCCTTGAACGGCGGCGGTGCCTCGCCGTGGATCAGCGGCGCGAGATAGGCGCGCGCACTTCGCGGTGATATCGTAGCCGTCGTCGGGTGATGAAGTCGCTTCGGCAGCATCTTCTCGACGTTCGCGACTTCCGCAAGCGGGCCTCGGTGATCTTCCAGCGGTAGGGCTTGTCGGAGATCCGCGTGATGGTCGGCATGACCGCGTTCTTTCCCGTGAGCGCCAGCTCGACCGCCGCCCTGCCGACCGCGTAGGCCTTTGCTCGAGGTCGGTCTTCGAGCCAGGTGGCGCGCGGCCCGCTGCAGATAATCCGCGACCGCCCAGTGGTACTTGTAATTGAGCTTGTCCTTGACGATCGACGAACCAACGGCGCGACGCCGCCCAGCTGGGCGTGGCCGAACGCGTCGCGCGTGCCGGCTTCCGCCAGCAACTTGCCGTCCGGCGCCGAGCAACCCTTCCGAAACGCCGACGCAGCAATAGCCGAACGCCTTGACCTTCGCATCGACGGCCGCGAGGAACTTCGCTTCGTCGAACGCAACTTCGGGAAACAGCAGCACCAGCGGGATCGGCGTCGGCTTCGTCGTCGGCCATGCCGACCGCCGCGGTAATCCACCCCGCATGCCGGCCCATCACCTCGAGGACGAACACCTTGGTCGACGTCTTCGCCATCGACGCGACGTCGAACGCCGCCTCGCGCATCGACGTCGCGACATACTTCGCAACCGAGCCGAACCCGGGCGAGTTGTCGGTAATCGGCAGATCGTTGTCCACCGTCTTGGGCACGTGGACGCGCGACGATTGGATAGCCGAGCTTTTCCGCGATCTGCGCGACCTTCAGGCAGGTGTCGGCGGAATCGTTGCCGCCGTTGTAGAAGAAGTAGCCGATGTCGTGCGCGCGGAACACGTCGATCAGGCGCTCGTACTGCGCGCGCGATCTCCTCGAGCCCCTTCAACTTGTAGCGACACGAGCCGAATGCGCCCGCGGGCGTATCCTTCAGCGCCGCGATTGCGCGCGCGGACTCCTTCGATGTGTCGATCAGGTCCTCGGTCAGCGCGCCGATGATGCCGTTGCGCCCGGCGTAGACCTTGCCGATCCTGCTGCGATGGCGCCGGGCGGTCTGGATCACCCCCGCGGCGGACGCGTTGATGACGGCGGTGACGCCGCCGGATTGAGCGTAGAAGGCGTTTCGCTTGGGGATTGGCATGGCGGGACACCGTGTGGAGGCGGGAACGCCACCATTCTACCCAAGCGACGATGGACGACCCGTCCGCGCGGCCAGGGCGAGCGCCTCTGCCTCGACGAGACGGACAGCCGGATCGGCGTTGGTTAGTCCGAGATCGCCGAACGACAGGCGGCGCGAATCGCCTCGACGCTGCCCATGCCATCCACTCTGCGGATCTTCGGCGCGCGCGCGTCGCCCGTCGCCGCCCACTTGGTGTAGTACGCGATCAGAGGCTCCGTCTGTTCGTGATAGACGGCGAGACGCTTCTTCACCGTCTCCTCACGGTCGTCGTCGCGCTGGATCAGAGCCTCTCCAGTCAGGTCGTCCTTGCCGGCGATCTTGGGCGGATTGAACTTGACGTGGTAGGTGCGGCCGGACGCGACGTGCACGCGGCGCCCGCTCATGCGCTCGACGATCGCGCTGTCGGGCACGTCGATCTCCAGCACATAATCGATCGGCACGCCCGATTTCCGCATCGCCTCGGCCTGCGGAATCGTTCGCGGGAAACCGTCGAACAGGATAGCCCTTCGCGCAATCGGGTTCCTTCAGCCGCTCGAGCACGAGGCCGATGATGATGTCGTCCGATACGAGCGCGCCGCTGTCCATCACATTCTTGGCGGCGAGCCCGAGCGGCGTGCCTGCCTTGATGGCCGCGCGCAGCATGTCACCCGTGGAGATCTGCGGGATGCCGAACGCATCGGTGATGAACGCGGCTTGTGTTCCTTTGCCCGCACCAGGCGGGCCGAGCAGGATCAATCGCATGTGAAGGACTTTGAATGGATGGGTGGCGCGTGGGCGCAGGCGGCCGATCTTCGCATGCCGGCCCGACGATGCCGCGACCTCGGAGGCATCGATTCTCGCCGCTTGTACGCCAGGCGGTCAATCGCGGGGCCGTTCCCGCTTCGCAGAGTCCGAGCCCGGGCGGCCAAACGTCGCTCGCACCCGTGCCAGGTCCTCGGGCGTGTCGACACCCGGCGCAGGCGTGCCGGTCGTGACTTCGACCACGATCCTGTAGCCGTGCCACAACGCCCGCAGCTGCTCGAGCGCCTCGAAGCGCTCGATGGGCGCAGGAGCGAGCGTCGGAAAGCAGGCGAGGAACGCGACGCGATAGGCGTAGAGGCCGTAATGGCGGTAGAGCGGCAGCCCCACCGGCAATGTCCCCGGCGGTCCGCTACCGTAATCGGCAAACGCGTCGCGCGCCCACGGAATGGTGGCGCGGCTGAAATAGAGCGCATAGCCCTTCGCGTCGCAGACCACCTTGACGACGTTCGGGTTGAACGCCTCGGCTATGTCGTCGATTGCGTGACACGCGGTCGCGATCGCCGCATCCGGATGTTGCGCGAGCAGTTCTGCCATGCGCCGGATCAGCGCCGCGTCAAGCAGCGGCTCGTCGCCCTGCACATTCACGACGATGGCCTCCGGTGGCAGCGCGAGCGCAGCGGCGGCTTCTGCCAGACGATCCGTTCCCGTCGGATGATCGTCGCGCGTCATCACCGCCTGCATGCCGTGCGCCTCGACCGCGTCCTTGACGCGCACATCGTCGGTGGCGACGACGACACGTTCCGCGCCGCTATCGAGTGCGCTCAGGGCGACGCGCACCACCATCGGCTTGCCGGCGATGTCCGCAAGCGGCTTGCCCGGCAGGCGCGTGGACGCGTAGCGCGCGGGAATCAGGACCGTGAACGGCCGGGCAACGTTGCGCATTCGGGGGATTGCCGGACGCGCCGCGGCGTCACTCGTACTCGTGCGGCTCGAGCTTGCGCGCCTCGTCCTCGAGCAGCACGGGAATCCCATCCCGGACCGGGTAGGCGAGCCGGGCCGATTTCGAGATCAGCTCCTGTCGCTCACGGTCGAATACGAGCGGGCCCTTGGTGACCGGGCAGACGAGAATTTCAAGGAGCTTCGGGTCCACGGATCGTCTTCTCCACGAGGTCGATGAGCCCTTCATCGAGCTCGGCGCTGATCGGCAGGTACCAGCAGCGCGCATCGGCGAAAGGTCGGCATTTTACCGCGTCCTTCGCCGTCATCACGATGGTTTTCGCACCGGGGAGCGCGAGGTCGGACGGCAGAAATGCATGGTGGTCCGGGAACGGATGCCGGGTGACGTCGAGTCCGAGCCTTTCGAGCGTCACGAAAAACCGCTCAGGGTATCCGATGCCCGCAATCGCATGCACGTGTTCGCCGGCGAACTCCGCGATGGGCCGCATGTTGCCGGGATCGGCGACGCGATACAGCGACGTGCCGAGCACGAGACGCTGCACGAACACCGGCACGTCCTGCGGCACGCCGGACGGAATGCCGGCCACCCCTTCCGGCGATTCGGTCACCACGATTGCGGCGACGTTCGCGAGCCGCGCAACCGGCTCGCGCAGCGGTCCGGCCGGGAGCATGCGGCCGTTGCCCACGCCTCTGGCGCCGTCGATCACCGCGATCTCGACATCGCGCGCAAGCCGGTAATGCTGCAGGCCGTCGTCTGCGATCAGCACGTCGACTTGCGGGTGTGCGCCAAGCAGCACCTGCGCGGCGCCAGCGCGATCGCGGCCGATCGCGACCGGAAACCCGCGGGCCGCGAACAGCAGCGGTTCGTCGCCGACGTCGCAGGGGTCGTCCTCGCGCGCGACGACCATCGGCGGATCGCCCTGCGCGGCATGCCGGCCGCCATAGCCGCGGCTGACCGCACCGGGGTGCAAGCCCCGTACCGCAAGTGCCTCGGCGAGCGCAAGTGCGAGCGGCGTCTTGCCGGTGCCTCCCGCCGTGATGTTGCCCACGACGACGACCGCGACAGGCGTCCGTACCGAGTGCAACACGCCGATCCGGTAGAGCGCCCGCCGAAGCGCGACGATCAGCGCGAACAGCCAGGACAGCGGCAGCAGCAGAGCGGCGAGCGGCGCAAGCCGCGGCGAGTACCAGGCGGCGACGAGGCGGTCGCGAAACGACATGGCGAAACGTGCCGGGGACAGGAGCGCGGTCCGCGTCTAACGATGCAACGCTAACGCGGCGCGGCCGCGGGCGATTGGGTGGCGAAAGTGATGTGCACGAGTCCCAGCCTGCCGCGCCGCCTCCATCACGTGGATCACCGACTGATGGGTGGCGTTCGCGTCCGCGTTGATCACGACGACCGGGTCCTTCACGCCCTCTGCAGACTTGCGCAGCATTTCCGCGAGCGCGGGCACGCTGGTGAACGTGAACACGGCACGGTTTATCACGTAGCGTCCCTGCGCGTCGATTCCGACGTTGATCTCGCGCGGGCGCTGCTTCGCCGGGTCGGCCTCCGCCTCCGGGAGCGTGATCTGCAATTCGGCGACGCGCTGGTAGGTGGTCGTCACCATCAGGAAGATCAGGATGACGAGCAGCACGTCGATCAACGGAATGAGATTGATCTCGGGCTCGTCGCGGGTGGCGAGGCGACGCAGGTTCATGGGTGACAGTCGGCCGGTGGCAGAACTACGGGGAGCGCGCTAGCTGCGATCACCGTGCGCGAAATCGACGAGCTTGATGGCCTGCTGCTCCATCTCGATCACCAGCGTGTCGACCTTCGAGCGGAAATGCCGGTAGAACATGAGGCTCGGGATCGCGACGATCAGTCCCATCGCGGTGTTGTAGAGCGCGATCGAGATGCCGTGCGCGAGCTGGATCGGGTTGCTTCCTGAGGAAGACTGCGATCCGAAGATCTCGATCATTCCGATCACCGTGCCGAGAAGGCCGAGCAGCGGCGCAATCGCCGCGATCGTGCCGAGCGTGGGCAGGAAGCGGTCGAGCTCATGCGTCACGACGCGCCCCACCTCCTCGATGGCCTCCTTCATCACCGGACGCGGCGCCTTCACGTTCGCGAGTCCGGCCGCGAGGATGCGCCCGAGCGGCCCCCGTGCGGCCGTCTTCCGGAGGAGCTCCGGCGCGGGTCCTGCCTGCCGGAACTCGGCCAGCACCTGGTCCACCATGCCCGGGGGCGCAACCGCGGACTGGCGAAGCGACCAGAACCGCTCGAAGATCAGCGCCAACGCGATGACCGATGCGATGATCAGCGGCCAGATGGGCCAGCCGGCGGCTTGGATGATCGACCACACGAAAGGGCGCTCCTTCTTAAGGTCGAAACGACTCACGCAATGTAGCGTCCGGCGCCGGTTTCGGCAATCGTCGCCGACGGAATGCGATGGCGGATGCAAGCACTCGATGCGCATGCGCAACGATCCTTGGCTGTGGAGTTCCACGACGTTGTTTCTCGAGTTGCGTGAATCTGGCTCAACCGTCGTTCCCTGCGGAAGCGGGAACCCAGTGTCGTTCTTGCCGTACTCGTCGCCTTCTCAACACGACAAGCCTCTGGGCCCCCGCCTCCGCGGGGGCGACGCCGAGCAAAGGGCAGCGTCACTCACCATTCGTGGAAAACAACCTCTTGACGCTTCACACTTAGCGCTTCCCACCCGACGCGCGTGGAGGCGACGCGAGCGTGGCCGACACTGCCGCACCCGTCAGCACGATAAGCCAGGACAGGTAGATCCAGAGCATGAACACGGGCAATGCGGCAAGCGCGCCGTAGACGAGCTGGTAGTTCGCGAGGTGCGTCACGTACCATGCGAACGCATGCTTGGCGCCCTCGAATGCCAGCGCCGCGAGCACGCCTGCGACCATCGCCGACACGATCGGAACCCGCCGAGCCGGAACGATCGCGTAAAGCAGCGTAAGCGCGACGGCGGTGAAGACGAACGGCAACCAGCGGGCGATGAGCGTGGCCGGGCCGGCATCGATCGGCAGCGCGCCGATCGAGTGCGACACGAACCAGCTGGTGAGCGAAATGCTCGCGCCCACGAGTACCGGCCCAAGGGTGAGCCCGAACAGGTAGACCACGATCCGCCGGTGCAACGGCCTCCGCTGCGGGACGCCCCAGATCAGGTTGAGCTCGCGCTCCACGGTCGCGATCAGCAGCATCGCCGCGATCGCGAGAAAGAGGATCGACGCGCCGGTGAGCTGCGCCGCCTTCTCTGCGAGGCCGACCACATGCGTGCGCACGATGCTCGCGGCGCTGCCGGGCAGCACGTGCTTCAGCAGGAACGTCTCGAGTGCGTCGAGCCAGCTCGAGAAGAACGGGAATCGGGCCACGAACGCGAACGCGACCGTGGCAAGTGGCACGAGGCCAAGGAGCGTCGTGTAGGAAAGGCTCGCGGCCGTGCCGAACAGGTCCACGTCGCGAACGCGGGCGACGAGGCGGGAGATGAAGGGCACGTTGGAACGCAGGGCGGGCAATCGGGGAGGGATGAGCGTGCGGCGATTATCGCATCGCCCGCCGCCGCGCCTCGTGTAAGGTTTGCCAAGCGGGCCGCGACGATCGTTGCGCCGCGGGCGGAACGCCGACGACACGCGCCGGTCAGAGTCCATGTGACATGCGGTGCCAAACCTCCGGAGGATACGACGATGAATGCTGCCCCTGCCCCTGCATCCCCGATCGCAACCGCCGTGCTCGGCGGCGGCTGCTTCTGGTGCCTCGACGCCGTGTTCCGGGAACTCGACGGCGTGCTCGCGGTGGAATCGGGCTACGCGGGCGGCCACCCGGCCAATCCGAGTTACGAGCAGGTGTGCTCCGGGCGAACCGGTCACGCCGAGGTGGTAAGGATCGAATTCGATCCGGCGACGCTCGACTTCGCCGACCTGCTGCGCGTCTTCTTCACCATTCACGACCCGACGACGCGCGACCGGCAGGGAAACGACGTCGGCACCCAGTACCGTTCGGTCATCTTCTGCCAGACGCCAGAGCAACGCTCGACGGCCGAAGCGGTGATCGCGGAACTTGCCGCGGCGCGGATCTTCGACGCGCCGATCGTGACCGAGATCGCGGGGGCGGCGCCGTTCTATTCCGCCGAAACCCATCACCAGGACTATTTCGAGCGCAACGAAAACCAGCCGTATTGCCTGTTCGTCGTGGCGCCGAAGGTCGCGAAGTTCCGCAAGGCGTTTGCCAGCCGGCTCAAGCGGCGCGCCGGCGACCGCGTAGGGAGCCTCTGTGCAGATGTGCAGGGGCTCCCTCCGCCCTCAACGCCGCGACCTGGCCCAAAGCCCGCCGCCACCGAGCAGCAGGCCGACCGTCCAGAACACCGGCAGCAGTCCGAGCGAGCTGCCGAGTGCGCCGAACACAAGCGGCACCGCGACTGCCATCGCCTGGATCAGCGCCATGCGCACGCCGGATGCCTCGCCCATGCGGCCAGGCGGCGCCTGCGCGTGCAGCAGCGACATCACCATCGGCTGGCCGCTGCCGAGCCCGAGACCAAGCGCGAACGAGAGCGCCATCAGCATCGTGGCGCTGGTCGAGAACGGAAAGACGAAGTAGACGAGCCCCGCGACCAGAAGCGCCGCGGTCAGCACCTGTCGCTCGCTCGCAAGGCGCGAGATCCAGCGCATTCCGAAACGCACGACGAACGTCGCCGCCGCGAACGCCGACAGGATCATACCGATCTCCGCCGCGGCAAGTCCGATCCGCGCGCCGTAGATCGGCACGAAGATCGTATGCAGGTCCCAGCCAAGCGCGAACAGCGCGTTCACGAGGAGCAGCCGCCGGATGGCGGGCAGCCTGAGCAAGTCGAGCATGCGTCCCTTGTGCGCGGCATGTTCGCCGCGATGCACGCGCGGCAGCGCGATGCGCCCCGTCGCCAGCACGGCGACTGGAAGCACCGGTATCAGCGCGAACAGGCCGAAGGTCGCGGTGAACCCGAACCGGTCGATCGCGAAGCCGGCGATGAGGGGGCCCAGGAAGCCCGAAATCGAGTAGCCGAGTGCGAGCAACCCGTAATTCGCGACCCGCTCCGACGGTGGACCGAGGTCACCCGTTACGTGCTGCGTCGCAATCTGGAACAGCATGAAGCCCGCGCCGATCAACGGTCGCCGCAACGAACAGCGCCGAGAGCCCTGGCACCGCGAACGGCAGCGTCGCGCCGAGCCCGACGCAGGCCGATCCATAGAGCATTGGCACGCGCACGCCCACGCGATCCGAAAGCCGTCCGGCCTGTACGGCGAACAGCATGGGCAGGAGCGCGAACAGCGCCATCAGCGCTCCGACGACCGCCGGCGTCGCGCCAAGGTGAAGCGCGTCGAGCGAAACCA
This sequence comes from uncultured beta proteobacterium, assembly GCA_963750585.1. Classification (GTDB taxonomy): domain Bacteria; phylum Pseudomonadota; class Gammaproteobacteria; order Burkholderiales; family Casimicrobiaceae; genus VBCG01. The sequence goes on along the minus strand of CAVVRH010000025.1, from coordinate 23,548 downwards.
GCACGCGCGACCCGTTCAGCACGGCATGGTTGCAGATGCCGAGGCCGACGATCGCCGCGAGCGTGCGGCCCGTGCCGCTGCTGCTCACGGCATCACGGCGCGAAACGCGTCACGTACCGGCGTGCGTCGGTGCGCAGGCGAAGCGCGGCCATCTCAGGGCCGACCAGCCGGGCGACCGCTCGATGACGCCGCGTAGCGTCCGGCAAGCCTTTCCATCGTGCCGTCCGCACGCATCGTCGCAAGCGAATCCGACAGTGCCTGCAGCGTTGCGCGCGGAGTGCGCAAATTGCAGGCGAGGTACAGCGGGATCTCCCGCACGACCCGAACCAGCACCACGTCGCTCACGCCCACGCTGCGCGAGACCTCACCCGCGCCGTAGACGCCGGCGATCGAAAGGTCGATGTGGTCCGGATGGTCCGGCGGCAGCAGCAGACGCGCGGGGTTGTCGCGGTCGGTTCGGGCAGCGAGCACGCGCGTCACACCGTTCGCCCGGAGGAAATCCACCTTCGCGTCGCACGCTACCGCGCCGATCCGCCACGGCCGCAGATCGACAATTCCGCGCACCGCCCCGCCAAACGCCGGACCGGCAAAGACCGCCCACGCGTTCGTCGCGATCGGACCGACCCAGTGGAATTGCTCGGCCCGCTCCGGGCGTCGGGCCAGCGGAAACATGCAGGTGTCGGCCTCGCCTTGCGCGCGAGCGTAGGCGCGATCCCAGGTGACAACCTCGCTCGTCGCCACGATCCCGGAACGCCGTGAAGCCTCCCGCCACGACGTCCGCGGCCATGCCCTGCAGCGAACCGTCCCGGGCGAAGCTGAACGGCGGATTCTCCTCGGTCAGGAGCGTGAGCGCACGTGCCGGCACCACCTCCACCAGCGAGAGCAGCGCCGCAAGCAGTACGGCAACAATGGCGCGCAGCGCAGGAGCCCGCGCGCCGGGAATCGCTTTCGGCACGGCGAAATTCCAATCGATTGGAGAGCCACGCGGGAGTGTCGCACCGTGGCCGATCGGCGCTCAAGCGATCGCTTCGCGCTCCGCACGCGACGGTGCTTGCAAGGGTCGGACGGAGTACTCGTCGCGGCGTACGAATGGCGCAACAGGAGCGTCCCCGAATGAAAATTCCCCTCGCAGAGGCATTCCCTCTCGGGAAAATGCGGTATAGTCGCCGCCGATGGAGCGGGGTGCCCATGACAGGAGGGTCCGCTTCAGAGTCGAACGGCATCATCCGTTCGCGTCAACCCGACAGGAAGGAGAACCATGGCTACTGCCAAGAAAGCTGCCAAGAAGACCGCCGCAAAGAAGCCCGCCGCGAAGAAGCCGGCCGCGAAGAAGCCCGCCGCGAAGAAAGCCCGCGCCAAGAAAGCTGCCCCCGAAGAAGGCCCCTGCCAAGAAGGCCGCCGCGAAGAAGCCCGCTGCGAAGCGCAAGCCGAACGCCGCGTTCATGAAGGCGATGACGCCGTCCGCCGCACTCGCGTCCATCGTCGGCGACAGCCCGATGCCGCGCACCGAAGTGACCAAGAAGGTCTGGGAGTACATCAAGAAGAACAAGCTCCAGGACGCCGTCAACAAGCGGATGATCAACGCCGACGCCAAGCTGAAGGAAATCTTCGAGGCAAGGCCCAGGTGTCGATGTTCGAGATGACCAAGCTCATCTCCAACCACCTGAAGTAGCGTCCGCCGCCCCGCGCGTCGGGGTGCGAGGAACGGCCGGCCGGTTCACCCGCCGGCCGTTTTTGTTTCTTGCAGCCCGGCAAGGCGGGCGCACCGCGACGCGCCCATTGCCCGACGCCGGCCGATGCCGCATCCGCCCTCGACACCGCCTTCCCGCGATTTGCCCACGCACGGATTCGCGCGCTACGCACTCGCCGGCGCAATCGGCACCGCGTTCCACTTCGCGATTCTGGCTGCGCTCGTGCAGCTTGCGGAAATTTCGGCAGTCGGTGCTTCGACCGCTGGCGCGATCGTCGGCGCACTCGTCAACTACGCGCTCAATTACCGATTTACGTTCGACAGCCAGCGGATGCATCGCGTCGCATTGCCGCGTTTCGTGGCGGTGGCACTCGCGGGCATCGCGCTGAACGCCGCAGTGCTCGCGCTTGCGCTGGATCTGGGCGTATATTATTTGGCGGGCCAGGCAGCGGCTACCGGGGTAGTGCTGATCGCCGGCTTCCTCGCCAATCGCACATGGACCTTCTGAACGGCATCGCCCCGACGACCCGGTCGACGCCATCGTCGCAATTCGCGCTTTCCGTCGTCGTCCCCGTGTTCAACGAGGACGAGGTCCTGCCCGAATTCCATCGCCGGCTTGCCGCGGTACTCGACCGAGTCGTCGCCGAGGCCGAAGTCGTCTACGTCAACGACGGCAGCACCGACCACACGGCGACCTGCCTTGCCCGGTTGCACGAACTCGATCCGCGCGTCGCGGTCATCGAGCTGTCGCGCAACTTCGGCAAGGAAATCGCGATGAGTGCGGGTCTCGACTACGCGCGCGGCGATGCGATCGTCGTGATCGACGCCGACCTGCAGGATCCGCCGGAGTGCATTCCCGACATGGTGAACGCCTGGCAGGCGGGCTCACGACGTCATCCTGATGCGGCGAGCGAGCCGCGCGAACGAGAGCTGGTTCAAGCGGGCGACCGCGAATTCGTTCTACCGCGCGATCGGCCGTATCGGCACCGTGACCATCCCGAAGGACGTCGGTGATTTCCGGCTGCTGTCGCGCCGCGCGGTGGACGCGCTGCGCCGCCTTCCCGAGCGCAGCCGCTTCATGAAGGGCCTGTTCGCCTGGATCGGTTTTCCCGTGCCGGGAACTCGTCTACGACCGCGATGGCCGCTACGCCGGGAAGAGCAAGTGGAACTACTGGCGTCTGTGGAACTTCGCGCTCGAGGGCATCACTTCGTTTTCCGTGTTTCCGCTCAAGATCGCAAGCTACGTCGGCTTTGCCGCCGCGCTGATCGCGTTCGCCTACGGGGGCTTCGTGGTCGCGAAGACGCTGCTGTACGGCGACCCGGTGCAGGGCTTCCCGACGCTCGTCACGATCGTCCTGCTGCTCGGCGGACTGCAGCTGATGGCGCTCGGCATCATCGGCGAGTACATCGCGCGCATGTTCGTCGAAGTCAAGCAACGCCCGCTCTATCTCGTGCAGCAGCTGGCACGGCGCCGACGCTTCCGCTCAAGCCGCGCCATTTCACGCTCTACCCGCCGCTCGGCCAATGGCCTGCGAGCTGAGCCCGCGCGAGCGGCGCTGGCTCATCGTATCCGTCGCACTTCTCGCCGCAGTCCGACTCGCCACGCTCGGCGCGTATCCGCTGCTGGATCCGACCGAATCGCGCTATGCGGAAATCGCCCGCAAGATGCTGGAGACGGGCGACTGGCTGATGCCGCAATTCGAATACGGCGTGCCGTTCTGGGGCAAGCCCCCGCTTTCGACCTGGCTCACCGCAGCGTCCATCGCCGCGTTCGGCGTCGACGAGTTCGCCGCCCGCATCCCGTCATTGCTGCTCATCGCCGCCTGCGCTGCGCTGGTATGGCTGCTCGCGCGGCTGCGTGGTGGGCGCGACCAGGCGCTGTGGACGTTGCCCATGTTCGCGGCGATGGGCCTCGTATTCATCGCCGCCGGCAGCGTGATGACCGACCCGGCCCTCGTCCTCGGCACGACGCTGTCGATGACGGGCTTCTGGCTCGCCGTCGATGGCGGTGCACATCGGCGCATCGGGGGCGTCGCCTTCTTCGCCGGCATGGCGGTCGGCCTGCTCGCCAAGGGCCCGATCGCGGTGTTGCTCACCATGGGACCGATCCTCTGCTGGTCCCTTGCAGCTGGGCGCATGGAGGCGACCTGGCGAAGCGTTCCATGGTGGCGCGGCGGTATCGTCGTCGCGTTGCTCGTCGTTCCATGGTATTGGGCGGCCGAGCGCGCGACGCCAGGCTTTCTCGACTACTTCCTGGTCGGCGAGCACTGGAAGCGCTTCGTCGAACCCGGCTGGACGGGCGATCTCTACGGCGCGGCGCACGCGCAGCACCACGGGATGATCTGGCTCTTCTGGGTCGAGGCTGCGTTGCCGTGGTCGCCGGGTGCGCTCGCATGGCTCGCGCGCAGGCTTTGGCGACGCCAGGGCGCAATCCGCATGCTTGGCGCCGATCCGTGGCGCCTCTACCTCGTGCTGTGGGCGATGTTCCCGATGCTGCTCTTCACGTTCTCGGGCAACGTGCTGCCGACCTACGCGCTGCCGGGCCTGCCGGCATTCGCGTTGCTCGTGGGCGACCTTTGGCAGCCGGTCGCGGGCGATGCGCGCCGCGTGCGGCTTCCGGTCCGCATCGTGACCATCCTCGTGCTCGTTGTCACCGTGACACTCGGCGGGACGGCGCTAGCGCTCGGCCGGTGGTACGAAAGCTCGTTCTCGCAAAGCGCGCTGATCGCAGCGTACGAGGCCGCGCGGGCAAGCGTCGACGTGCGCCTCGTCTATCTCGAGCACCCGCCGCCATCGGCCGCGTTCTACAGCGAGGGCAAGACAATCGTCGCGCGCACCGCTGCCGATCTCGAGCACGAACTCTCGCTGCACCGGCAGAGCTTCGTCGCGCTGCGCGAGCGGGATCTTGCCACGGTTCGCGCCGCGCATCCCGAGCTCACGATCGTGGGCGCGTTCGGCGAATATCGCCTGCTGCACGCCGCGCCGCGTTGAAGTGCTCAGGCAGGCAGTGCAGCCGCAGCGATGCCGCGTGCGACATCCGGCCGCGCCGCAAGCGCAGCGGACCAGCGAGCGAGATGCGGCATGTCGGTCACGCGATCGAGAACCGCCTTGCGCGCCACACAGATGGGATACAGCGCAAAGTCCGCGATCGAAAGTTCGTCCGCGAGCCATTCGCGGCCTGCGAGCCGGCCGTCGGCCACCCGTAACTGGGAGAGCAGCCGCTCCTCGAAGAACGCCGTGTTGGCCTTTGACTTGTCGGGCAGCAGCGCGGTGGCGTAGTAGATACCGGTGGACGACATCGCGCAATCCGTCGTCGCGAACATCAGCCACTGGTACGCGTTCGCGCGGCGCACGGGGTCGGCCGGCACGAAACGGCCGGTCTTCGTCGCGAGGTAGAGCAGGATCGCACCCGATTGCGAAAGCACGAGCGGCTCCCCGCCGGGTCCATCGTGATCGAGGATCGCCGGAATCGCGCCCGCAGGGTTGATCGCGAGGTACGCGGGCCCGCGCTGCTCGCCCTTGGTCAGGTCGACGATCTTCACCGTGTAGGGCAGCCCGCACGCCTCCAGCATGATGGCTGCCCGATGGCCGTTGGACGTCGGGAACGTGTAGAGATCGATCATCGGCGCTGCTCCGCTGGAACCTTCGCAAATCGGCGACGCACGCGCAGTCGGCGGGCGCCAGGATATTGGCGTCGACGCGACGCCGCTCGACGCCGCATCGTTCGAATTAGGGCCTGTTCTGCAGCGCTGCGATGCGCTCCTCGATCGGCGGATGGGTCGAGAAGAGCGCGATGAGACCGCTCTTGTCGGTGATGCCGAGCGTCTTGATCCCGTTCGGGAGCTCGCCGGCCTCGAGCCCGCCCAGCCGGCGCAGCGCGTTGACCATCGGTCCGCCGCTGCCGACGTACTGAGCGGAGCCGCGGTCGGCGCGGAACTCGCGCTGGCGCGAGAACCACGCGACGATCAGCGACGCGACCAGGCCGAACACGATCTGGCACACGATCACGGTGATGAAGTACCCTGGGCCCGTGCCCCGCTCGGTGCGGAATACCGTCCGGTCGACAATCGAGCCGACGATGCGGGACAGGAAGACGACGAATGTATTCACGACGCCCTGGATCAGCGTCATCGTAACCATGTCGCCATTGGCCACGTGCGCGACCTCGTGTCCCAGCACCGCCTCGACCTCCTCCTTGTTCATCGTCTGCAGCAGGCCGGTGGAAACGGCGACGAGCGCCGAGTTCTTGAACGCGCCGGTGGCGAACGCATTCGGTGCGCCTTCGTAGATCGCGACTTCCGGCATGCCGATGTTGGCCTTGGCCGCAAGCCGGCGCACGGTCTCGACCAGCCACGCCTCTGCCTCGTTGCGCGGCTGAACGATCGGCTGTGCGCCGGTGGACCACTTGGCCATCGGCTTCGACATCAACAGCGAGATGATCGCGCCGGTGAAGCCGACGACGAACGAGAACGCGAGCAGCTGCCCGTATCCCATGCCGACCGCGCGATCGAGACCGAACACCCGGAGCACGATCGAAAGGACGACCAGGACGGCGATGTTGGTGGCGAGGAACAGGACGATACGTTTCATGGGCAAGGGCCTCGGTATGGAAATCGGGGCAAAGTGTAACGCGCCACGACGCGCGGGAGCGCGCTCACAGTGCGCGATATGGGGCCGCGATCAGCGATCGCAACGGCCGCGGCTGGACTAATCGGGTCGCGCGGCCTGGTCAGCCGGCAGCGCCCTTCGCCCAGGAGTCCTTGAGCGTGACCGTGCGGTTGTAGACGGGACGTCCCGTCGCGTGATCGGCGAGGTCGGCGACGAAGTAGCCGTGTCGCTCGAACTGGAAGCGTTCCTCGGGCGCTGCCGACGCGAGCGCCGGCTCGACGAACGCGGTGATCACCTTCTTCGAGTCGGGGTTCAGGTCGTCGAGATAATTGCGCTCGATGACCTCGACCGCGTCCTCCTCATCGCCGGCCACGGCAATCGCGTGCGCGGGTGAAGGCGCCGCATTCGCGCCGGCTTCCGCACCGGCGCCTTGCGGATTGCGCGCTCCGGGAAACGGCACGCGGAACAGCCGGTCGTAGAGGCGGATCTCGGCGGGGACTGCGGCATCGGCCGATAGCCAGTGGATGTTGCCCTTCACCTTGCGCGCGTCGGCGCCCGGCGTGCCGCTGCGCGTTGCCGGGATCGTACGTGCAATGCACCGCCGTGACGTTGCCTGCGGCGTCCTTCTCCACGCCGGTGCAGCGCACGATGTAGGCGTAACGCAAGCGCACTTCCGCGCCGGGCGAGAGCCGGAAATAGCCCTTCGGCGGCGTCTCCGAGAAATCGTCGCGCTCGATCAGGAGCTCTCGCGAGAACTTGAGCGGCCGCTTGCCGAACTCCGGCTTCTGCGGATGATTGGGGGAATAGCAATCCTCGGTCTGCCCTTCGGGATAGTTGTCGATGACGAGCCGGATCGGGTCGAGCACCGCGACCCGGCGCGGTGCCCGCGCATTCAGGTCATCGCGCATCGCGTCCTCGAGCACGCTCATGTCGATCCACGAGTCCGACTTCGACACGCCGATGCGTTCGGCGAACAGCTGGAAGCCCTCCGGCGTGAAGCCGCGGCGGCGTGCGCCGACCAGCGTCGGCATCCGCGGATCGTCCCAGCCGTCGACGTGGCCCTTGCCGACGAGCTCGATCAGCTTGCGCTTGGAGAGCACGACGTAGGTAAGATTGAGCCGCGCGAACTCGTACTGGCGCGGCAGCGGACGCGCGAGCCTGCCGCCGTCGGCGAGCTTCTCGATCACCCAGTCGTACAGCGGCCGGTGGTCCTGGAACTCGAGCGTGCAGATCGAGTGCGTGATCCGCTCGAGCGCATCGCTGATGCAGTGCGTGTAGTCGTACAGCGGATAGATGCACCACTTGTCCCCGGTGCGGTGATGCGACGCATGGCGGATGCGGTAGATCGCCGGATCGCGCATGTTGACATTCGGGCTCGCCATGTCGATCTTGAGGCGCAGCACGTGCGCGCCGTCGGCGAACTCGCCGGCGCGCATCCGGCGGAAGAGGTCCAGGTTCTCCGCCACCGTCCGGTTGCGATACGGGCTTGCGATGCCGGCCTCGGTCAGCGTCCCGCGCGTCGCGCGCATCTCCTCGGCGGTCTGGCTGTCCACGTACGCGAGGTCCTGCTCGATGAACCATTCGGCGAACTCGTAGAGCGCGTCGTAATAGTCGGAGGCGTGATAGAGGTGCGTGCCCCAGTCGTAACCGAGCCAGCGGACCGCCGCTTCGATGGACTCCTCGAACTCCGTCTCCTCCTTGAGCGGATTCGTGTCGTCGAAACGCAGGTGGCAGCGCCCGCCATTCTCGGCCGCGAGGCCGAAATTCAGGATGATCGACTTGGCGTGACCGTAATGCAGGTAGCCGTTGGGTTCCGGCGGAAAGCGCGTGACGACGCCGCCACCGTATTTTCCGGTCCGGTTGTCCTCGGCAATGATCGTGCGCAGGAAATTGGGCGCATATGTCACTCCGGCGTGGCCTTTGGCAAGCGCGTCGGCGACGGCGAACTCATTTGGCGGTGCAGCATTCATATTGGTTTGTTCATGAACAACAACGATGTCCAATCCATTCTAACCGGCAGCCTAGTCGCCGTCATGCCCGGCGCAGGAGGGAGTGCCCTCCGCTCTCCCGGAAACCGCGCCAGTTCTGGATTCCAGCGAGGCGCCAACCACGGCGCGACACGCGTTTTCCACAAATCCTGTGGATACAAGTGTGCATATCTTGTAAATTCGACATCTAAGTGTCACATCCGCTTGGGGAAAGGTTGTGATGCCCAAATTCTTGCCGCTGAAATCTTGACACCTTTCAACGGGTTGCACCCAGTTTTCGAGTGCTCCCGGCGGGCGTCCTCCGACCGTCTGTTGGGCTCGCCGCAAGGCAACCTAGGCCGATTGATCGATGCATCGTCCAGGACATCGGCATGTTGCGCTGCCTGATGTCCATCGTCACGATGCGATCGGCGTTCCCCACGTGCAAGGAAACGTCCGATGCCTGAATCCGGTGTACCGTTGTTGTCCGCAATCAGTACAGCACCGGGTAGCGCCGCGGTGGTGCCCGTTTCCCGACTGCTCGCGAACGTCCGCCTGGTGATCGAGCGCTCCCTCGGCGTCCTGTGGGTAAGCGGCGAGGTCTCGAACCTGTTCCGTGCCCCATCCGGTCACATCTACTTCGTGTTGAAGGATGCGGCCGGACAGGCGCGTTGCACGCTTTGGCGGCAGAAGGCGCAGCGACTCGACTTTCCGCTGCGCGACGGCCTCGCAGTCGAGGTCCGGGCCGCTCCGTCGCTCTACGAGGCCAAGGGCGAGTTCCAGTTGAACGTGGACGCCGTCCGGCTGGCGGGACTTGGCGCACTCTACGAACGATTTGCGGAACTCAAGTCGCGCCTGGAGGCAGCCGGCTGGTTCGCGGCCGAACGCAAGCGCCCGCTGCCGAAATTTCCGGCAGCGATCGGGGTCGTCACTTCCCCGAGCGGCGCCGCCATCCGCGACGTGCTGGCAACGCTGCGGCGGCGCTGGCCGGCGGCGCGTGTCGTCATCTACCCGGCGGGGGTCCAGGGCGCAGCGGCGGCAGCCGAGCTCGTTGCCGCCATCCGCAGCGCCGGCACTCGCGGCGACGCCGACGTCCTCATCGTGTGCCGTGGCGGCGGTTCGATCGAGGACTTGTGGCCTTTCAACGAGGAAACGGTCGCGCGGGCGATTCTCGATTCGCCCATTCCGGTCGTCGCCGGGATCGGTCACGAGACCGACTTCACGATCTGCGATTTCGTCGCCGACGTGCGTGCGCCCACGCCTACGGGCGCGGCGGCGATGGTCGTGCCCGACAAGGACGAGTTCGAACACCGGCTGCAGCAGATCGGCCAACGTCTTTCGCGCGCCGCAGGCCACGCACTCGCGCAAGCGACCCAGCGGACGGACGTCGCCGCCCGCCGCCTCGTTCATCCGGCGGCCAGGATCGAGGCGCAGCACAACTCGGCCACGGCCCTGGGCGAGCGGCTTGCGCGCGCTTGGCAACGTCAGGGCGCGTTGCGCGTGACGATGGTGGCGAGCGCCCAAGCGCGCCTGCTGCGCGAGTTGCACGCGCCCTTGCCGCAGCGAGCTGCACTCGCGAACGCCGGCGAGCGCCTGGTCCGATACCAGCGTCTGCATGTCGAGCGGTTCTCCGGGCGACTGCAAGCGCTCGCGCTGCATCTCGTCCATCTGAACCCGAAGGCGGTGCTGGAACGCGGCTACACGATTGTCACGACGGCCGGCGGCGCCGTCGTGCAGGATTCGCGACAGGTGAATCCGGGCGACGACGTCGCGCTGACCTTTGCGAAGGGCGCTGCAGAAGCGCGCATCACCGGCCGCGCCTGAGCCGTGCTGATTGCCTGGAACGTTCTAGGCTTCGTCGGGATCCGGGTCGTCGATTGCCGCAGCGGCATTGAGCTTCGCGATCACGTCGTCCGGCGCCTGCGCCGCAATCCTCGGCGTCGCCGTGACGACGTCCGCGTTCTGTGCGCGATGCCGCAGCGCGTGATCGATCAGCACCAGCGCGAGCATCGCCTCGGCAATTGGCGTGGCACGTATGCCGACGCACGGATCGTGTCGCCCGTGGGTGTTGACGATCACGGGCTTGCCCGCCTTGTCGATCGAGTGGCGGTCGAGGCGGATCGACGAGGTGGGCTTGACCGCGATACTCACCACGACATCCTGGCCGGTCGAGATGCCGCCCAGGATCCCCCCGGCATGGTTGGATGCGAAGCCCTGCGGGGTCATCTGGTCGGAATGCTCGGTGCCCTTCTGCGCCACGGCAGCGAACCCGGCACCGATCTCGACGCCCTTAACCGCGTTGATGCCCATCATCGCGTGCGCGATGTCGGCGTCGAGCTTGCCGTACACCGGCTCGCCCCAGCCGACCGGGACGCCGCTCGCGACGACAGTGATGCGCGCGCCGCATGAGTCGCCCGCCTTGCGCAGGCGGTCCATGAACGCCTCGAGCTCGGGCACGATCGATGCGCTGGCGACGAAGAATGGGTTCGCGTCGACGTGCTGCCAGCCCTCGAACGGAATGCGGTTGGGACCGAGCTCGGTCAGGTGTCCGCGGATCTCGATCCCGAAGCGAACGTGCAGCCATTTGCGTGCAACCGCGCCCGCGGCGACGCGCACCGCCGTTTCGCGAGCCGACTGCCGGCCGCCGCCACGGTAGTCGCGGATGCCGTATTTCTGCCAATACGTGTAATCGGCGTGTCCGGGACGGAACGTGTCCGCGATGTTCGCGTAATCCTTGCTCCGCTGATCCTGATTGCGAATCAACAGCGCGATCGGCGTGCCGGTGGTGCGGCCCTCGAACACGCCCGACAGGATCTCCACCGTGTCCGGTTCGCGCCGCTGCGTGACATGGCGCGACGTGCCGGGCCGGCGGCGGTCCAGTTGTGCCTGGATGTCGTCGTCGGAAAGCGCGAGGCCCGGCGGGCAACCGTCGACGACACATCCGATCGCGGGCCCGTGTGACTCGCCGAACGACGTGACGCAGAAGCTCTGGCCGAACGTGTTGCCGGACATGTCGCACTGGTGAAAAATGGCGCGGCCGAGTGTAGCACGCGGGTAATCGCGACCATCCTCGCGATGGCCGCGTGGCCGGCGCCGAGGTCCATTCATCCACCGCGAAGGAACGCGCTCCCGTGACCACCGTGACGATTCCCCCCGCGCTCGCCACGCGCCTTCGAAATGCGCCGCGCGTGGCCGCGTTGACCGGTGCTGGCATGTCCGCGGAATCCGGCGTGCCGACGTTCCGTGACGCGCAGACCGGCATCTGGGCGCAGTTCGATCCCCTCGAGCTCGCGACACCAGGCGCGTTTGCGCGCAACCCCAAACGTGTATGGGACTGGTACGCGTGGCGTCGCGCGCTGATCGGCAGGGCGCAGCCCAACGCGGGTCACCATGCGCTCGCGGCCCTCGAGCGGCGAGTGCCTGACTTCCTGCTCGCGACCCAGAACGTCGACGGCCTGCATGCCAAGGCCGGGAGCACGAAATTGGTCGAGCTGCACGGCAACATCGGCCGAGTGAGGTGCTCGCGTGACGGGGGCATCGTCGCGCACTGGGACGAGCCGGACGACGATCTGCCCCCGCGCTGCCCGCGCTGTGGCGCGTTCCTGCGCCCCGACATCGTGTGGTTCGAGGAGATGCTGCCGGCGGAAGCCCTCGAACGCGCGGAGGACGCCGCGCGAAACTGCGCGCTGTTGCTCGTCGTCGGCACCTCCGCCGAGGTCTACCCTGCGGCGGCGTTGCCCATGCAAGCGAAATCCGCCGGCGCAGCGGTGGTCGAAATCAATCCCGAAGCCACACCGGTGTCGCAGCACGCGGATTTCGTGCTGCGCGCGCCGTCGGGGATTGCGCTGCCCGCGTTGCTTGCGGCCGCGTTCGATTGACGCCCGATCGCCCGAGTCGCGGCGCACCCGAGCCGCGCGGGCATCAGGGGGTCGTGCTGCCGCTCTCCAACGTCTTCGCTGCAGTCTCGTCGGAGACGAGTCCCGGCGCCTGGACGTCCCCGGCGCGGCTTGCCGGCGGCAGCGGCGCGACGTAGCCGATCACGAGCAGCAACGCGCCAACGCCCAGGAACGCCACCACGCGGGGGAGACCGGAAAGCGCCGCAAGATCGAGCAGGAACAGCTTCGCGACGACGAGCGCGAGCAACGCGGCACCGACCATCCAGAGCGGTCGCAGTACTCGTCGGGTCGCCAGGAACATCAGCGGCAACGCGGTCGCCGTCCACGTCAGCGTGAGCGCCGCCTGCAAGGGCTTGGAGGCGAGCAGATCCGGAAGGCGCCACGGCAGCTCCGCCCAATGATGCGCGGTGCGGACGACCAGGCCGTTCAACGCGATGAACAGCGCAAGTCCGAGGAACGTGAAACGCTGCCGGTCGCGGACCCGCGCATTAGGAGACGACCAGAGCGTGAGCGCCGCGAGCGCGGCAGCGAGGGTCAAGTCCAGCGGATTTGCGAGCGGCACGTACGGAAGCGGATCGGGGTTGCCGGGCGACAGCGCGTTCGCAAGCGCGAACCAGGCCGCGAGCAACGCTGCGACAACCATTCCGGCGGTCACGGCGTACGCCTCGCGATGACGTCCGAGAGGCCACGCCCGACCCTCGCCGACCGCTACGATGCCGAGCAGGAATACGATTCCCGGCAATGCGGTGGCGCAGGTGATCCACGCGGTACCTTCGGTGGTCGCGCGGCCCGTCCACTCGCCCGCTTCCCAAGACAGCCAGACGACGAGCAGGATTATCGAAACGACGTGCAGCCGTGACAGCATGCCGTCTCCGCTCGTGCTCGTCCGCGCATCGCCGGGTGGCGTCCGATCGAGCGCCCGCAACATCGCCCATTGCGCGAGCCACGCGAGCGGGAAAAGCCATGTACCGTAGGTCGCAAGTGTCGTGTGATGGCGATCGACATCATGCGCGGCGACAGCCGCCATCGTAGGCAGCAGCGCGAACCCGAAGCGCGCGAGCCGCGGCCAGCGCAACACGCGCGCCAGAACAAGCGCGAGCGCCGTGCTGCCGAGCACCCATGCGAGCAACGCGTGCGCCTGCTGCCGCGGTGGGAGCTGATCGGTGAGCTCGACGTAGCCGGCGCCGACCCACCACAGCATGCCCCACGCGAACACCCACGGCAGCAATGTCCGCTCACCTCCTTCGAGCACGGTGACATCGCGGTCGGCCACGAAGCCCGTTGCGAAGGCGGCGATGCCGATCAAGGCGGCGCCCATGAATGCCGCATTCGCGAACAACGCGCGCTCACCATCGGGGACGCCCGCGTGCACGAACGCGAGCGCGGCCCCGAACTGCAGCAGGAGCGCAAACGCACGAACGGCGACCTGGCGTTGACGGCAGCCGAGCCACCAGGCGCCTGCCGCTTCCAACGCCCACCACGCAGCAGTATGCGTCGCATCCACCGCGAAAGGGATCGCGAGCGTGGCGAAGGCCACGGACAGCACGGCGAAGGCGCGGGAGAGCAACGCGAGGCCTGGCTCTGCGCGGCGGCGCAGCGCGAGGAACAGGATTCCGTAGATCAGTGCAAGCGCAGCCGCGCTCCACGCCTCGCCGTAGCGGAAATCGCGCACCAGACCATGCTGGAGCGCGAACGCGGCGACCGGCACGCCGAACACGAGCAGCGCGTCGACCGGCCGGGATAGCGTCACGCCGCCGCGCACGGCGTCGAGAATCGCGATGACGACGTAGAACGCGAAAAACAGCACCAGGAACGGCTCGACCACCGCGAGATGCCGCGGCGCGTAATACTGGTAGCCCCACACCAGCGCGAGGGCGAACGTGAAGACGAAGCCCTGCGCGTTCAGACCGCGCCACGCCTTTCGCCACGCGAGCGCGAACACGGCACCGTTCAGCAATGCGAGATAGCCGAACAGCGGCAATGGCTCACCGCCACCGGGCGCAACGAGCACCGGCGCCAGAAAGCCGCCGGCGATCGCGAGCGCGGCGAGCGCCTGCGAGTCGGCGCGAAGCGCGAGCCAGACCGTACCGGCGGAAACGACGACGAGCAGCGCGAAAGCGCCCTCCGCTGCAAGCACCTCATGAAGGCGCAGCGCGGCAAATGCGGTGAGATAGAGGATGCCGCCGCCCGCGCCCTGCAACGCGAGTCCGTAGGCAGCGCGCGAACGGGCAATGTGCAGTCCAGCGGCGACCAGCGCGACCCCCGCGGCGGCAACGCCGAGCAAGCGGATCTCGATCGGAACGGTGAAGCGCTCGGCAAACCAGCGCAGCAGGAATGCGACGCCGAAGAACAGCACGACGACACCGAGGCGCGTCAGCGTGATGCCGCTCGCGAACCAGGCCCAGAGCAGATTGGGAGCGGAGGGGACCCGCGAGGCGGGTGACGGAACAGGCGCCGTGGGCGTCGTTGCTGCCGGCGCGGGCGCAACCGCTGCCACGGACGCCAGCGCAGTGGGCGGTTGTGCCGACGCTTCCGCCGTGTCCGCGCGTACGGGCAATGGTCTTGCCGCGACGACCGACTCCTCCGGCCACTCGGCGGCGCTGGCCTTCCTCTGCGAAACACCTTGCTCGAGCGAGGCGAGACGGTGTTCGACCGCAGCAAGTCGCATGAGCACGGCGTCCAGTCGAGGATCCCCGCTGGCAGGCGTCACCGCGGCTCCGGCTGGCGGCGCCGGCGCTCGAACGCCGTACTGAGGCAGCGACCGCGACGCCTGGCGGCCAGAGCGCGCCGCCATCCACCCCGCAAGGCCGCCGAGCGCGACGCCGACCACCGCGCCCGGGACATCCGCCATCGTCCAGCCGATGACGGCGCCGAAGAATCCGAAGACGAGCGCGAGGATCATCGACGTCGGCCGCTTGCAGAAGCCTGCTAACGCCGCTCGCCGCGCAGATGAAGCACGCGCGACTCGAGTTCCGCGAGCGTCACGTCGGCCGGCAGAACCGGCTCGCCGACGACCAGTGCGATGCGCGAGAAGACTCCGCGCAGCCGCCGCATCGCCCTGCCTTCGTACGAGCGGGAAAAGAAGCTGCCCCACAGGCCCCGAAGCGCGAGCGGAACCACCGGGCATGGCACCGACTCGATGATCTGCACGACGCCCGGACGGAACGGGTTCATTTCACCGGTCGACGTAAGCTTGCCCTCGGGAAAGATGCCGACGATCTCGCCTGCCCTGAGCGCATCGGCCACCTCCGCGAACGCCTTTGTCCTTCATCGCCACATCCTCCTTTGCAGGCGCGATCGGAATCGCGCGCATCGTGCGGAAGATGAACGACAGGAGCGGCACCGCGAAGATCCGGTGGTCCATCACGAAGCGAATCGGCCGGCGGATGCATCCGGCGATCACCACGGCATCGACGTAGCTCACGTGGTTGCACACCACCACGCACGGCCCTGTCTCGGGAATCCGTTCGAGGCCTTCCTTGTCGACCCGATAGAACGTGTGGATCAGGAGCCATGCGAGGAAGCGCATCAGGAACTCGGGCACGAGTCCGTAGATGTAGAGCGCCACCCCCGCGTTCATGAGCCCGGTGGCGAGGAACAGCTGCGGGATCGAGAGCCCCGCCGCGAGCAAGCCGAGCGCGATGCCTGCGGCGCCGACCATGAACAGCGCGTTCAGGATGTTGTTGGCCGCGATGATGCGCGAGCGGTGCGATGGCTCCGAGCGCTCCTGGATCAGCGAGTACAGCGGAACGATGTAGAAGCCGCCGAAGAGGCCGATCAGCACGAGGTCTGCGGCCACCCGCCAATGCGCGGGCTCCTGCAGGAATACCCGCACGCCGGCGAGCCCATCCGGGTGCAGGTTGTCGCTTGCGAGCCACAGGTCGACCGCGAACAGCGTGAGCCCGATCGAACCGAACGGCACGAGACCCAGCTCGACCTTGCGTCCCGACAGGCGCTCGCAGAGCAGCGAACCGATACCGATCCCGACGGAGAACAGCGCGAGCAGCAACGTGGCCACGTGCTCGTCGCCGCCCAGCACGTTCTTCGTGAAATTCGGGAACTGCGTGAGGAACGTGGCCCCGTAGAACCAGAACCACGAAATGCCGAGCATCGACAGCCATACGACCCGGTTGCCATAGGCGAAGCGCAGGTTCTTCGCGGTCTCGGTGAACGGGTTCCAATTGATCGACAGGTCCGGCGCGACGGCCGGCGTATGCGGGATGCGCAGGCTGAAGAGCCAGCCGATCACCGCGACTCCGATCGCCAGCATCCCTGCCAGCGCAGGCCCGCCGGATTGAATCGCGACGACGAGGCCGCCGACGATCGTGCCAAGCAGGATCGCGACGAACGTGCCCATCTCGACCAGGCCGTTGCCGCCCACGAGTTCCTCGGGCTTCAGGTGCTGCGGCAGGATCGCGTACTTGACGGGGCCGAACAGCGTGGAGTGCACGCCCATCAGCGCCAGCGCAACGAACAGCGTCGGAAGGCTGCGCTGCCAGAACCCGACGAGCCCGATCACCATGATCGCGATCTCGAACAACTTGATGTAGCGGATCAGCCGCGATTTCTCGAACTTGTCGGCCACCTGCCCCGAAGTCGCCGACAGCAGCACGAACGGCGCGATGAAGACCGCCGCCGCGAGGTTGACGAGCGCGTTCGCATCGAGCCCCGACACCGTCGCAGCCTGGTACGCGACGAAGATCACCAGCGCATTCTTGTAGATGTTGTCGTTGGCTGCGCCGGCGAACTGGGTCCAGAAGAACGGTGCGAAGCGGCGTTGCCGCATCAGATCGAACTGGTTGGGAGCATTCATGGATGGTCAGGCGGAAAGGCGCGGGGACGCGGTTCGCTGGCGTGGGTCCGACATGCGCGGCGTGATGCAAGATCGCGAGCAATGCCGCTCGCCCCCGCATTGTGCCTGCGAATCCACCGCGGCATGAACGGCGCAGCCGACGGAAGGATCGTGCGCACGCCACCGGTATCGCCCCGCAACGTGGGCCGTGGGCAATCCGCTAGAATGCACGCGATCGTTGGCGCAGGCAGCGACGCCGCGCGCAATCGCGCGGAAGGACGTCGCCACGCCTCGGCGCGCGACAGCTGCCACCGCCGCCGGTACCGACTGGATTTTCATCCTTGCCGCAGGCGATGAGGCACCCCGAGTACCAGTATCTCGATCTGATGCAGCGGGTCCTGTCGAGCGGCGACCGCCGCATCGACAGGACCGGCGTGGGAACGCTGTCGCTGTTTGGTGCGCTCACCCGGTTCGACCTCTCGCACTCGGTGCCGGTGCTGACGACCAAGCGCGTCTACTGGAAGACCGCCGTCAAGGAAATGCTCTGGTTCCTGACCGGACAGACGAACCTCCGCTCGCTGCTCAAGGAAAACGTGCGCATCTGGACCGATTGGCCGCTTGCGCGCTACCGGCAGGAGACGCATGAGCCGATCGATCAGGAGACGTTCGAGCGGCGCGTCGTGGATGACGAAGAATTCGCGCTGCGCTGGGGCGAGCTCGGCCCGGTCTACGGCAAGCAGTGGCGGCGCTGGCTTGGCCCGGATGGCAGGGAGCACGACCAGATCGCCACGCTCGTGTCGACGCTGCGCAGCAATCCGGCGAGCCGCCGGATGCTCTTCCATGCGTGGAACGTCGCGGAGATCGACCAGATGGCGCTGCCGCCGTGCCACATGGTCTACCAATACCACGTCGCCGACGGACGGTTGTCGTGCCTGCTGTTCCAGCGCAGCGTCGACCTGGTGCTCGGCGCGCCCTTCAACTGGGCAGCCGCGAGCGCGTTGCTGCTGATGCTCGCCCAGCAATGCGACCTCGCGCCAGGGGAGTTCGTCTGGGTCGGCGGCGACGTCCACATCTACACGAACCACGTGGACCAGGCGAAGCTGCAGCTCGCGCGCGAGCCGCGGCCTTTTCCCCGCATGCGCCTCGCGCGTCGGCCACCTAGCATCGACGACTACCGGATCGAGGATTTCGAGCTCGACGGCTACGACCCGCATCCGCCGATCAAGGCGGACGTCGCAGTCTGAGCGCGTGCGGTGGTGCCGCACGGGACCGAAGGTGGAAGACCTGGAAAAAAGAAGCCCGCCGGGAGGAAGTGAGCGGGCAAGGGGGATTCGGGCTTCCGCGGCGCGGCTTGCGCGGCGGTGCCCCGGCTGAATCAGGCCGGGGTGTCGAATTGTCGGGTGTCAGACGACGGTTCGAGCGGCCGTCACGCGATCGGCCAGCTTTTCGAGCGCCTCCTCCTCCGCGCGCGCCGCCGCCGCATCGGGACCGTCGTCCGCATGCTCGGCGCGCGCATCCTGGCCGTGGAGCCAGAACTGCGAGAACTCGGGCGCGAAGGATTCCATGACGGTCTTTCGGATTGCGACGCCGGACCGGCGTTCACTTCTCTTGCCTTTGGAAAAGCAAGCGTCATGCCAATGGCGATGAGCGATCTTCGCGCATTGGCAACGGGCCGGCCGTGTGAGGGAAAAGTCCGGGGAAATCGCGCAAACCGGCATGACAGTCGATCGCCATGCCGTGGTGCAATGTCGCAGCAGGCCGACGCCGGTTATGACATTGGAATTACCGCGCTGAATCGCAAGGGAAAAGGCTGTCGCCGTCGGGCGACAAGCCGCGCGCGCTGCGAATGCGGCGCGGAAGGCTAGGCGCCCTTGCCTTCCTTGAACATCGCCGGTTCCAGCCGGTGCCGCTGCAGCAGCTTGTAGAACTCGGTGCGATTGCGTTTGGCCAGCAGCGCCGCCTGCGTGACATTGCCGCCGGTGATCTTCAGCAGCCGCACCAGGTACTCGCGCTCGAACGACTTGCGCGCCTCCTCGAAGGGGACCAGCGCGGAAGCGTCCTCGCGCAGTGCGTTCTGGACGAGCGTGGCGGGGATGACCGTCGTCGTGGTAAGCGCGACCGCCTGCTCGAGCAGGTTCAGAAGCTGGCGCACGTTGCCCGGCCAAGGCGCAGCGACGAGCAACCCCATGGCGTCCGGGGAAAGCGTGGGCAGGGGCTTGCGGTAGCGTTCGGCGAGCTTGCGCAGGAAGTGGGTGGCAAGCAGGGGAATGTCTTCGCGTCGGTCTGCAAGCGGTGGCAGGCGAAGCGAGACGACGTTGAGTCGGTAGTAGAGGTCCTCGCGGAACACGCCCGCAGCGCGTCCCGCATCGAGGTCGCGGTGCGTCGCCGAGATCACGCGCACATCGACCGGAACGGGCTGCGTTGCGCCGACTGGCCGAACCTCGCCCTCCTGCAACGCACGCAACAGCTTGACCTGCAGAGGCAACGGCATGTCGCCGATCTCGTCGAGGAACAACGTCCCGCCGTCGGCCGACTGGAACAAGCCCTTGTGCGCCTGCACCGCACCGGTGAACGCACCGCGCGCGTGGCCGAAGAGCTCGCTTTCGAGCAGCTCTCCAGGAATTGCGCCGCAGTTGACGGCGACGAACGGTCGCTGGGCGCGAGGGCTCGCGCGGTGGATCGCTTGCGCGAGCAGCTCCTTGCCGGTGCCCGACTCGCCGTAGATCAGCACGCTCGCGTCCGATTCGGCGACGAGCCTGGCCTGCCGCAGCAAGTCCTCCATCTTCGGGCTGCGGGTGATGAAACCTGCCCGCCATTCGGCGGATCCCTCGCGTCCGGTGGTGTCGTCACCCGACAGCTTGAGCGCGGAAGCGACCTTCTGCAGCAACTGCTGGCTGTCGAATGGCTTGGTGAGAAAGCCGAACACGCCTCGCTGCGTCGCGGCGACCGCATCGGGAATCGTGCCATGTGCCGTCAGGATGATGACAGGCAGCGTCGGGTGCTGGCGATGAATTGCCTCGAAGAGCTGCATGCCGTCGATGCCTGGCATGCGCAGGTCGGTGACGACGGCCGCCGGGCGCGAGACGGCCAGCGCAGCGAGTGCGGTTTCGCCACTGTCCGCTGTACGAACCCGGTAGCCGGCCGAGGTGAGCCGAAGACTGATGAGCTTCAGCAGGTCGGGATCGTCGTCGACCAGCAGGATTTCGCTTGCGTTGACGTTCATCTTAGCGCCTGTTCACGGTCAGCCCCCGCCGCCCCCCCCGCCCCCGCCGCCACCACCGCCGCCACTGGACCCCGCGCCTGACGCCCCTCCACCACTTCGCACGCGGTCGCGCAGCAGACTGCGCTCCATCGCGCGAAGCGCCTCGAGCTTCTGGATCGCGTCGTTCGCCCTCGCCTGCTCGTCGCGCACCGCTCGCACACGCTCCGCGACTTGCGCGTGCAACACGGCGGCCAGTTGCTTCATCGCGGGCGAACCCGGGTTCCCCTTCACGACGTTGTCGAGCAGCTGCAGCGCACGCTGATCCTCCTGCGGCGTGCGAAAAAGCGTATAGAGAATCGCGAGGCGGATCCGGTTCGCGTCATTGCGTTGCCGATTCAGGTTCTGCGTCACGGCATTGACCTCGCGCCGCAGATCGTCCCCGGACAGCGCGTTGTAACGCGTCAGGTCGGCGACCAGTGCCGCGAGCTGCTGCTCTTCCGTTGGCGCCTCCGGCGCGGGAGGCGGCATGGTGGCCGGAGCCGGTGTGCTTGGCGCCGTCGTCGCCGGCGCGCTCGTTTCCGGGAACGGCTCGGCGAGCGGCTCCGGCGCGGACGTGGACGGGCTCGCCTTGGGCTCGACCGGCTCGATCGGCGGATATTCGATCAGCGGCTGCGAAGGTGGCGGTGCGGCCACGATCGGCTCGACACGCGCAGCGGCGGGCGGCGGCACGGGCTGCGCGGCGCAACCCACGAGCACGACAAGGAGCGCCGCGAGCGAAAGTCGCTGCCGCACCGGACTCATTCGGTGCCCCCGACGCGTGCGGTGGCAGTGGGTCGCCGCGCCTCGTCCTGCGCGGCGCCGACCGCCAGCGGAAGCCGCACGCGAAAGCAGGAGCCACGGGTGCCGTCGGGGCGATCGAGCACTTCCAGCCTGCCCCCGTGCGCCATCGTGTATTCGCGGGCAATCGCAAGCCCGAGACCGGAGCCCTTGACACGCCCTTCGGGCTTCACCCGTCCTTGGTAGAACGAGTCGAAGATGCGTTGGCGCTCGTCCTCGGCAACCCCGGGGCCCTGGTCGATCACGTCGAGAACGGCCACGTCCTTTTCGGTGCGGAGCGCAATGTGGATCGTGCCGGAGCGCGGCGAATACTTGATCGCGTTCGAGACGAGATTGTCGACGATGGTGCGCAGGCGCTCGCCGTCCGCAACCACGACGGCGGGCGCGAGGTCGGTTTCGAACGACACGATCCGCGCGAGCGCTGCGAGCTTGTGCTCGCGGATCACGCGCCGCACGACGTCGCCAACGGCCACCGATCCGAGCGTGGCGGGCTCCATCGCGCGCGTCTGGTGATAGGTGAGCAGGTCCTCGATAAGCTTCTGCAGACTCAATGTGTTCTCGCGCACGATGCGCACGATCTCCTTCTGCTCGCGCGAGAGCTTGCCGCTGACTTCGTCCCGCAGCAGCTCTGCGCCCTCGCGCACCGCGGTGAGCGGCGTCTTGAGCTCGTGGGAGACGTGACGCAGGAAGCGGTTCTGCTGCTGCTCGAGATCGCGCAACCGCGTGCGCAGCCACTCGAGCCGCTGCCCGAGATAGCGCAGGTCCTGCGGGCCGTTGACGTGGATTGCGCGCGAGAAGTCGGCCGAGCCCATTTGCCGAATCGCCAAGTCGAGCTGACGGATCGGACGCGCGATCACGACCGCGAACCCGATCGCGAGCGCGATCGCGATGCCGACGGTCGCGAGCGCAAGCCAAAGCCACTTCTCGCGCCCGTGCGCCGCGGTCTCCTGCAAGCGCTCGATCGCATTCTGCGTGAGCTGATTGGTCGCGTTCAGCATCGTCTGCGCGCCGTCGGAGAGCTGCGCATAGCCGCGGGCGAGCTCGGCCGGCGCCTCAGGCCCGCGGGTCGGCGCCGTGAGCGTCTGATGCAGGTGACGCTCGGAGTCCGTTAGGCGTTCGAGCGCGGCGAGATACGGCCGCTCGAGCGGCAACAGCGCGAGCTGTTTCGTCGTGGTGCCGAATTCCTGCCGCACACGACCGTAATCGTCGATCAGCGCGCTGTCCTCGAGGATCAGGTACTGGCGAACAATCCGCTCGAGCGTCGTCGTCTGCTCGAACAGCAGCCGGCTCGCGCGGGCCGCCTGCGCGGACTGCAGCACTTCCTGCTGCGCCTGCGAGGCGAGTTGGTCGAGCGAGAGGATCAGTTCGGCGAGCGCGTACAGGAGCGGCAGGCTGACGAGCAGGAAGCCGATCAGGATCAGCTTGAGGAAGGAGCGGGGGTAATACACGGCGCGGCAGCGCGGGCGCTCTCGCTATAATTTGTCGATTATGACACTGGCGCTCGCGAAAGCGGCGAATGCGCACTTCCGCAGCACCCCAGGAAACCTCCGCGGCACCCCGTCTGGCGCTGATCGCCGCCGTGGCGCGCAATGGCGTGATCGGGGCAGCCGGAGCGTTGCCGTGGCGGTTGGCGGCAGACCTTCGGCACTTCCGTGCGCTCACGACCGGTCACGCCGTCATCATGGGCCGACGCACCTGGGAATCGATCGGCCGCGCGTTGCCCGACCGCCAGAACATCGTCGTCAGCACGCGAGCCGGATTCGGCGCCGAAGGCGCCCAGGTCGTGGCTTCGCTGCCCGCAGCACTTGCGTGCGTTGCGCGGCCGTTGCCGGCGTTCTGCATCGGTGGTGGCGAGCTGTATCGGGCCGCATTGCCGCTGGCGGATCGGATCTACCTCACCGAAATCGATCGCGACTTCGAAGGCGATGCGCATTTTCCGTCAATCGATCCCGCCGGCTGGCGCGAGGTCGAGCGCACACCGAGCACGATGGAGGGCCCGGAGGGCTTCGCGTATGCGTTCGTGACCTACGCGCGGCGCGCAGCCGGCGCACCGCGGCCATAACATGGGCTGTGCCACGCAGAACGATGCGGACCTCGCGCACCACGCCGAACTCAAGTGTGTGGCCGACGACATGGCCGGCCGCGCAACTGCGATCGGCGTGCTCGCATTGCTCAGATCTGGTGCGCCGATCGTCTTCTGCGCGAGCATTTCGAGCGGTTTGCGCGATAATGCGCGTCGAGGCGGCGGTCACTGGCGCCGACTCTCCCGGCCGGGATGGCGGAACTGGTAGACGCAGCGGACTCAAAATCCGCCGGTAGCGATATCGTGGGGGTTCGAGTCCCCCTCCCGGCACCAATCATTCCGCCCGCTCGGCGCCGGGCGCGCCTCGGCACTGCCTATCCGGCGCGTCACGTCCACGCGAACTTTGCACGAGGCCAGTTGCAGTCGCGTCGTCTGTGCCTCACACCGTGGGCGAATGCAAGGACATGACTGGACCCCGCTGCGCTGCAATCAAGCTGACGGCCGGAACTTGAGCAAGCACTACACGCTCTCCG
>CAVVRH010000024.1:0-24256 GCA_963750585.1 uncultured beta proteobacterium | reverse complement strand
CGGTGCCAGATGTCGACGTTGCAGCCGCGCGCGCAGCCCGGGCAGACGGCACCGCGTGGGCTCGAGGTACCAAACGCGGGACTTGTATAGGAACGATTTCGACAGCAGCGCGCCGACCGGGCAGATGTCGATGACGTTGTCCGAGTACGATCGCTATCGAAGCTGCCATCCTCGACCGGACGCACCAGCGAATGGTCGCCGCGATCCTCGATCGCCAGCGCGTGCGACTACGACACCTCGCGCGTGAAGCGAACGCAACGCGAGCAGAAGATGCAGCGCTCGTTGTCGAGCGTGATGCGCTCCGACAGCGGATAGAACTTGGTCGCCTGAACCTTGGCGTCGCGCGACACCGACGGCTCGCCGTTGTAGGCGTAGTGGTAGTCCTGGAGCATGCACTCGCCGGCCTTGTCGCATATGCCGCAGTCGACCGGGTGGTTGAGCGTGATGAACTGCAGGATCGACTTGCGCCGCGCCAGCACGCCTTCGGAATCCGTCAGCACCCGCATGCCATCGGTGACCGGCATGTTGCAGGCGATTTCCATCCAGTTGTCGCCGCCCTTCCCCTCGACCTCGACCATGCAGATGCGGCAGTTGCCGGCCACGGACAGGTTCTTGTGCCAGCGGAATACGGAATGAAGAAGCCGTTCGCGAGCGCCGCTTCGAGCACCGTCTGGCTCGCGTCCGCATGAACCGGCTGCCCGTTGATGAAGATCTCAGGCATGTGCCGTCACCTCGACGTTGCCGCCGAACCGCAGCCGGCGGTTCGCGATCGCGAACTCGAACTCGTCACGGAACTTGTTGAGGATGCCGTCAGTCGCCGTAGCCGGCCGCGTCGCCCATGCCGCAGATCGTCGTGCCGTCGTTGGCCTTCGAGATCGAATAGAGGCGATCGATGTCCTCGGGCGCGCCCTTGCCGTCGACGATGCGGTCGATGAGCTGTCGTCCAGCCCATGCCTTCCCGGCAGGGCGTGCACTGGCCGCCCGTTCGTGGTGGTAGAAGCGGAGCATCACCTGCAGGAGCTTGACCAGGCCAGGTGCCCTCGGCGATCACGATCATGCCGCCCGAGCCGACCTGCGAACCTGCGGACACGAACGACGCATGATCGTAGGTGAGGGGCTCGATCTCGGCGCCCGTCAGCACCTTGGTCGAGATGCCGCCTGGGACGATGCACTTGATCGCGCGGTCACCCGTCGCGCCACCGCAGTAGTCGAAGATGAACTTCATGAGGGGATAGCCGTACTCGACTTCGTACACGCCGGGCTTGTTGACGTCGCCCGAGATCGAGACGAGCTGCGTGCCCGGGCTCTTCGGGCGTGCCGAGCTTGCGGAACGCTCTCGGCGCCGTTGGCGATGATGCCGCAGACATTGGCGAGCGTTCGACGTTGTTCACGACCGTCGGGCGCTGATAGAGGCCGCGCACGGTGAGCCGCGGCGGGCGATTGCGCGGATAACCCTTCTTGCCCTCGATGGAGGTCAGCAAGCCCCGACGCCTCGCCGCAAACGTACGACCCGGCGCCGCGGTAGACGACGAGGTCGAGCGTGAAATCCGTGCCGAACAGCGGCCTGCCGATAACCCCCGCGTACGCATCGTCTACCGCCCCCTGGATGCGGCGCCATGGCATGTCGAACTCGCCACGAATGTAGACGAACGCGTTGCGCACGCCCAACGCATAGGAGGCGAGCAGCATCGACTCGATCAGCAGGTGCGGCGCGTGCTCGAGGATCCAGCGATCCTTGAACGTGCCGGGCTCGCCTTCGTCCGCGTTGCAGCAGAGGTGATGCGGCTGCCCGTCGTTCAGCTTCACCACCGCCCACTTGCGCCCGACGGGAAATGCCGCACCGCCGTGGCCGAGCAGGCCGGAGGCCGTGACTTCCTTCGTCACGTCCTCGGGCCTCATCGTCCGCAACGCCTTCTCGATGGTTGCGTATCCGCCCCTCGCGCGGTAGTCGGCGAGCGTATGCGACGTCGCCGTGACCGGGAACGTCATGATGAGCGGTGTGCCTGGCATCGCGTCGTTCGTCCGTTACTCGAGCGATGCGAGCAGCGCGTCGAGTTTCTCGCCGCTCATGTTCTCGTGATAGGCGTCGTTGACCATCACTACCGGCGCGGTGCCGCACGAGCCCAGGCACTCGACCGTGGAAAGCGTGAAGCGGCCGTCCCGCGTCGTTTCGCCGGGCTTGATGCCAAGCCGCTTCGAGAGTTGCAGGAGCACGCCCTCCGAACCGCGCATCGAGCACGTCACGTTTCGGCACGCCTGCAGATGCCAGCGCCCGACCGGTTTGCGGCGGAACTGCGTGTAGTAGCCCAGCACCTCCTCGATCTGGATGCGCGGGACGCCGAGATAGGCGGCCAGCTCCCCGATGTCGCTTTCCGCGACATAGCCGCGATCCTCCTGGATCCGACGCAGACAGGGCAGCACGAGCGACGACTCGAAGCCGGCCGGGAACCGCGCCTTCATCGTCTCGAACTCGGGGATCAGGTGCTTCATCGGTCGTTCGCGCGGCAGCTCAGCGATCACACTCGCCGCCGATCATGTTGATCGAGCCGAACGTGGGCACGATGTCCGCGAGCTGGAAGCCGTCGAGCATCCTGTGCGCACCGCCCATGTGCACGAAGCTCGGCGCGCGGACGTGCACCTTGTACGGGACGCCTTCGCCGGTGCTCACCAGGTAAAAGCCGAGCTCGCCGTTGGGAGACTCGTGCGCGCTGTACACCTCGCCGGCCGGCACGCGCGGACCGTCGATGATCAGCTTGAAGTGGTTGATCAGCGACTCGATCTCGCCGTAGACGAGCGCCTTCGGCGGCAGCGTGCACCGGCGGTCGTCGACGCTGATCGGTCCCTCGGGCAGTATGTCGATCAGCTGGCGGATCATGTGCACCGACTCGTCCATCTCGCACATGCGCACGTAGTAGCGGTCGTAGTTGTCGCCCTTGATGCCGACCGGCACCTCGAAATCGAGTTCGGAGTAGGCCAGGTAGGGCGTGTCCCTGCGCAAATCGCGGGGGGCGCCGGTCGATCGCAGGATCACGCCCGTGTAGCCGTAGTTCAGCGCTTCGGCCGTCGTGATGGTGCCGACATCACGCATGCGGTCGATGAAGATGCGGTTGCGGTCGACCAGTCCATGCACGCGTCCGACGAAGTCCTCGTACTGGTCGAGGATCTCTTCCAGCCGCTTGATCCAGCCGTCGGGCAGGTCACGCGCAAGCCCGCCGATGCGGCCGTACGTGTAGGTGACGCGCGCACCCGTCAGGTCGGCGAGATGCTCGTACATGTAGTCGCGGATCATCACGAGGTACAGGAACGCGGTCATCGCTCCGAGCTCCATCAGGCCGGCGGCGATGCAGGTGATGTGGTCGACGAGGCGCGAATACTCGGAAAGCAGCGTGCGCAGGTACTTGCAGCGCGGGGTGATCTCGATACCCATCAGCTTCTCGACGGCCTCGCAATAGGCGAAGTCGTTGATCAGCGCCGACACGTAATTCAGGCGGTCGACGTAGGGGATCAGGTTGTGCCAGGTGTGCGACTCGCACTCCTTCTCGAACCCGCGGTGCAGGTAGCCGCAGTGGATGTCGGTGCGCACGATCAGTTCGCCGTCCAGCTCGGCGATGATCTGCACCGTGCCGTGCGTGGCCGGGTGCGACGGGCCGATGTTGACAATGACGTGGTCTTCGTGACCCGTCTGGTCGAACGCCGGGCGGACCGGATTGGGCAAGCCTGGGACGGGCGGCCTGGCAAGCGGCGCGTTCACGGCTGCGCCCCGCTATCGCGGTACGGAATCAGCGGCTGCTCCTTGTCCTTCGGGTAGTCCTTGCGCAACGGATGCCCGGAGAACCCTTCGTAGAGCAGGATCGGCCGAAGGTCGGCATTGCCGCGGAACTCGATGCCGTACATCTCGTGGCATTCGCGCTCCATGAAGCCGGCCGAGCCATAGAGCGGCACCAGCGTGTCGACCACCGGATCGGATTCGGGCACACGCGCCTTGATGCGCACGCGAACCTTGTCCGCCGTCGAGTAGAAATGCCAGACGACCTCGAATCGCGGCGCCTGTCCGATCCAGTCCACCGCCGTCACGTCGAGGAAAAGATCGAAGCCGAACTCTGACTTGAGCGTGCGCACGACCTCGAGCAGCCTGGCCGGCACAATCGTGAGCACGAGCACGCCATGCGAGACCGGCGCTTCCGGCACGATGGCCGCGAAATGCCGCTGCATCCTCTCGAACAGCGTCGCCACGATCAGAAGTCCCTGGTGAGGATCGGATGCTTCGATTTCGCGATCAGGTCCTGCAGCCGCATGATTCCATCGATCACCATTTCCGGGCGTGGCGGGCATCCGGGGACATAGATGTCCACCGGAACGATCTTGTCGATCCCGGCCACGGCGGCATAGTTCTGGTAGAAGCCTCCGGAAGTCGCGCACGCGCCGAAGGCCATCACCCACTTCGGCTCGCACATCTGCTCGTAGACCTTGCGCAGGACCGGGGCCTGCTTGTGGTTCACGGTTCCGACGACCATCAGCAGGTCGGACTGGCGCGGCGAGAAACGCGGCAGCGCCGCGCCGAAGCGGTCGGTATCGTACGGCGTCGAGCTGACCGCCATGAACTCCATTGCGCAGCACGCGGTAACGAACGGGTAGGGGAACAGCGAGAACTTGCGCGCCCAGCCGACCAACTCGTCCTTCTTGGTCGTCAGGTACTCGAACGCCGCGCTGCGCGAACCCGCATCGGCCGGCTTGATGTCGATCGTTCTGGTCATGCGCTACTCGGTCACGCTCTCCAGCAGCCGTTCCTTGTAGACGTAGAGAAGGATCAGCACCAGCAGGAACATGAAGATTGCGAAGGTCGCGAGCATGAACGTGTTGAGCGGCTGCGCCCCCAGCGCCCAGATGAACAGGAAGACGGTCTCGAGATCGAACAGGATGAAGACGATCGCGACCGCGTAATACTTGATCGGCACGGCCTTGACGTTCGTCAGGTCCACCGGGGTGGCGCCACATTCGAACGCCTCGAGCTTGACCGCCGAGTTTTCGGGCTTCGGGCCGAGCAGCTTGTTGAGCAGCAGCGTGATCGCGACGAACCCGAGGATCGCGAGCAGATAGAGCAGGAAGACGACGTACGGAC
The DNA here is from genome assembly GCA_963750585.1 of uncultured beta proteobacterium. Taxonomy (GTDB): domain Bacteria; phylum Pseudomonadota; class Gammaproteobacteria; order Burkholderiales; family Casimicrobiaceae; genus VBCG01. Next base: position 19,137 of record CAVVRH010000024.1, on the reverse strand, counting down.
TCATCGCGGTTCTTCGTGCCCGTAGGTGAGCGGGCGTGGCGATGAGTCAGGCGACGGAACGTTGCCGGTGCCGCCCGGGCGGGCGGCACCCGGACTGGCCCCTGGCGTAGGGTCGCTCCTCGTCGTCGTTGAAGCCACGCTGCGGCGCCTTTCGCGATGGCCGGACGGGGAATCCGCCCACGGGTCCATCGGGTGGCACTAGCCTAGTGCGCTCGCGCCAAAGCCGTTTGACAAAGATCAACGGTCCATGCGGTGGGAACGCCGGACAGAGTCATTCTGCGTTTTCGCAACGCACCTCCGGTCAAGTCCTGCGAAGCCGCGGATGACCATTTCCATTCAATGGTCTGCGCATCGCACCGAGACAATCGCCGGAACTCGAACCGCATCCAGCCGTACGCGTTGCACATGCGAAAGCGACGCTCAGACGATGGCAGCGGATGTCGCGTTGGTGTGTGGGCCGACGGCGTCGAGGCGCCGATATCCGATCGCTTCCGCCATGTGGATGGCGGAGATGCGGTCGGCCTCGGCGAGATCGGCGATCGTGCGCGCGACTTTGAGCACGCGGTGGTAGGAGCGTGCCGACAGCGCGAGTTTGCGCATCGCGCGCACGAGCAATTGCTCCGCCGGCGTTTCCGCGGCACAGAACCGTGCGGTTTCGCCCGGCTGCAGGCGCGCATTGGGCTTGCCCTGCCGCCGTTGTTGAAGCGCGCTCGCAGCAGTTACCCGCGCCCGCAACGCGTCGCTCGACTCGGCCGCGACCGGCGGTGCCGCGCCGGTCAGCGCGTCGGGAGGCAGCGCAGGGACTTCGAGCCACAGGTCGATGCGATCGATCAGCGGTCCCGATACCCGTGAGCGGTAACGCGCGATCCGGTCAGGAGTGCAGCGGCAGCGGCCGCTCTCGTCCCCGAGCCACCCGCAGGGGCAAGGATTCATCGCCGCGACGAGCTGGAACGCTGCAGGATACGTGCATTGCCGCGCGGCACGCGAAATGTGCACGACGCCCGACTCGAGCGGCTCGCGCAGCACCTCGAGCACGCGCCGGTCCCATTCCGGAAGTTCGTCGAGGAACAGCACGCCATGATGCGCGAGCGATATTTCGCCGGGACGTGGGTTGCTCCCGCCGCCGACGAGTGCTACCGCGCTCGCGGTGTGATGCGGCGCGCGGTATGGCCGCTCGCGCCAGCGATCCGGTGCGAAGCGGCCGGCAAGCGAGGCGATCGCCGCGGTCTCCAGCGCAAATTCCTCTGCAAGCGGCGGCAGCAGGCCGGGGAGGCGCTGCGCGAGCATCGTCTTGCCCGTTCCGGGCGGCCCGATCATCAGCAGCGAGTGGCCACCTGCCGCGGCGATCTCCAGCGCCCGCTTCGCGTGAGTCTGGCCCCGTACGTCCGCGACGTCGGCAGCCGACCGCGCAGGCGCGGCTTCGACGGGTGCGAGCGCAGGCAGCAGCGCTCGCCCGCTCAGATGCGCGCACACCTCGAGCAATGATCGCGCGGGATGCACGCGCGCGCCGGGTACGAGCGCCGCCTCGGCGGCGGCTGCGACAGGCAGCACGAACGCCCGCCCGTCGCGCCGCGCCGACAGCACCATCGCCAGCGCACCGCGGATGTTGCGCAACTCGCCACCAAGCGCGAGCTCGCCGGCGAATTCGTGCCCTTCGAGCGAATCCGCGGGAAGCTGGCCCGTGGCAACCAGAATGCCGATCGCGATCGGAAGGTCGAAGCGGCCCGACTCCTTCGGTAGATCCGCAGGCGCCAGGTTGACGGTGATCTTGCGCGCCGGGAATTCGAACTGGGCGTTCTGCAGCGCCGCACGCACGCGGTCGCGCGCCTCGCGAACTTCCGCCTCCGGCAAGCCGACGAGGTTGAACGCCGGCAACCCACCGGCGAGATGCACCTCGACATCGACGCGTGGCGCCGCGAGCCCCGCGAGCGCGCGGGAATGAACGACGGCAACGGGCACTGCGTACTCCCGTCTGCAGGATGCGGATTCGCTCCGCTGCGGACAGCGGTCAGCTCAGCGGCGAGGACGGCGGAAAGCGGGCTTCCAGCTCTGCGACACGCGCTTCCAGCCGTTCGAGCTTCTCACGCGTACGCAGCAGTACCTGCGCCTGCACGTCGAAGTCCTGACGGGCGACGAGATCGAGTCGGGCAAAGCCGCTTGCCAACAATGCCCGGACATTCTTCTCGATATCGCGGGCGGGGCTCGCCTCGATCGCCTTCCCGATGCGGGAGGCGAGTTCGTCGAGGGAGCCGGGTTTGATGTTCAGCATGGGCGGGGCTCCAGCCCGGCAGCCGGGCATTGGTGATTTCGAACGAGTCTAGCAAACCGTCGCCCTGCGCGAGCGTCGTCCAATCGGCCGACTTCCCACCCCTCGTTGCATCCGCTCAAAAGCGGGGCGGACGCCCCGAAAGTGCGCACAAAATTGGTGCGGGCGGAAGACGCGACCAGGGCCCGGCAATTGCGGTCTGTCGTTAACTCATTCATTTTTCATGATTTGTTGCAATGGCACACGAAATGCAGAGCAGCACGGGCTTATTCACGCTTTCCAACTCGACCAAGGGATTGACCATGACGCGCCCAACTCGTACGGCCACGCCGATTGCGCTTGCGATCGCCGCGCTTTTCGCGACCACGGTGAACGCACAGACCGCGCCTGCACCCGCTGCCGCTCCGGCCGCAGCACCCGCACCGGCGGCGCCCGAGCAACGCGTTCACCGGCAACGTCGGCCTCTTCAGTCGAGTACATCTTCCGCGGCATCTCGCAGACCGCCGGCAAGCCGGCGGTGCAGGGCGGCTTCGACTACACGCACTCGAGCGGCTTCTACCTGGGCACGTGGGCCTCGAACGTCAGCTGGCTGGAGGACTTCGGCGCGTACTCGCGGTCAAGTCTCGAGTGGGACTTCTATGGCGGCTACAAGGCCAATTTCCGGCGATAGTGATTGCTTCTACGACCTCGGCACGCTCTACTACTACTACCCGGGCTCGCAAAACCCGGGCTACTACAACGCCGATACGTGGGAGCTCTATGCGGCGGTCGGCTGGAAGTGGGCGAGCGCTCAAGTACTCGTACAACCTCAAGGACTACTTCGGTGCGCGTCCGATCGGCGAGAAGACCGACGGCACCTGGTACATCGATCTCGCCGCCGACGTATCCGGTCGGCGAAACCGGCGTGACGCTGATCGCGCACTACGGAATCCTCGACGTCAAGAACGACGGCAGCGGCAACTCGAAGGCCGGCTACGACGACTGGAAGGTCGGGATCTCCTACACGGTGCCAGAGGGCCTGTTCAAGAAGCGTCGAGATCGGCGCGTACTACACGGGGCAACAACGCGAACAGCGCGTTCTACACCGATCTCACCGGCTACAACACCGCGAAGGACACGGGCGTCGTCTACATCAAGAAGACGCTCTGACGCGCCAATCGCCGAACGAGGACACCATGAAACTCATCACCGCCATCATCAAGCCGTTCAAGCTCGACGAGGTCCGCGAGGCTCTCTCGGCGATCGGCGTCCAGGGCATCACCGTCACCGAGGTCAAGGGCTTCGGCCGCCAGAAGGGCCACACCGAGCTTTATCGCGGGGCCGAGTACGTCGTCGACTTCCTGCCCAAGGTGAAGATCGAGGTCGCGATCAAGGACGATCTGGTCGAGCGCGTCATCGAGGCAATCGAGAAGGCCGCCAACACCGGCAAGATCGGCGACGGCAAGATCTTCGTCTTCGACCTGCTGCAGGTCGTGCGCATCCGCACCGGCGAAGTCGGCGCGGAAGCGCTGTAAGGAGCCATCATGAAAAGACTACTCGTTTTGATCGCGATGCTCGGTGCCTTCGGGCTCGCCACACCTGCCTTTGCCCAGACGCCGGCGCCTGCGCCTGCGCCGGCGCCGCCGGCCGCCGAAGCCAAGGCAGCAGAGCCGGCGAAAGCCGCTGCCACGCCGGTACCGGCATCCGCTCCGGCGGCAGCGGCCCCGACCGCCGAAGCGACCGCCACTCCGGCACCCGCGCCCAACAAGGGCGACACGTCGTGGATGCTGATTTCCACCGCGCTCGTGCTTCTGATGAGCGTCCCGGCGCTGGCGCTGTTCTACGGCGGCATGGTCCGTTCGAAGAACATGCTCTCCGTGCTGATGCAGGTGTTCGTCGTGTTTTCCCTCATCAGCGTGCTCTGGTGCGTCTACGGGTACAGTCTCGCGTTCACCGAGGGCAACGCGTTCTTCGGCGGACTCGACCGGCTGTTCCTCAAGGGTACGTTCGACTCGGCCAAGGGCGAGTTTGCGATGGCGGCGACGTTCTCCAAGGGGGTCGTCATTCCGGAGCTCGCATTCGTCGCATTCCAGTCGACATTCGCGGCGATCACCGTTTGCCTGATCCTCGGCGCCTTTGCGGAGCGGGTGAAGTTCTCGGCGGTGCTGCTCTTCGCCGTGCTGTGGTTCACGTTCGCCTACGCGCCGATCGCGCACATGGTCTGGTTCTGGCCGGGCCCGGACGCCTATACGGCGGCCAACGTCGTGGACGCGCAGAACGCGAAAGCCGGTTTCATCTGGCAGATGGGCGCGCTCGACTTCGCAGGCGGCACGGTGGTGCACATCAACGCGGGCATCGCCGGCATCGTCGGCGCGATCGTGATGGGGAAGCGCATCGGCTACGGCAAGGAATCGATGGCGCCGCACAACCTGCCGATGACGATGATCGGCGCCTCGCTGCTGTGGTTCGGCTGGTTCGGTTTCAACGCCGGCTCGGCGCTTGAAGCGAACAACTCGGCCGCGCTCGCATTCATCAACACTTATCTCGCGACCGCGTGCGCAGTGCTTTCCTGGACGTTCGGCGAGTGGCTGTTCAAGGGCAAGCCGTCGATGCTCGGTGCAGCTTCCGGTGCGGTGGCCGGACTTGTCGCGATCACGCCAGCGGCGGGCAATGTCGGCATCCCCGGTGCGTTCGTGATCGGTATCGCGGCAGGCCTTGTCTGCCTTTGGGGTGTCAACGGTCTCAAGCGGATGATCGGCGCGGACGACTCGCTCGATGTGTTCGGCGTGCATGCGGTCGGTGGCATCCTCGGGGCGCTTCTGACCGGCATCTTCGTGTCGCCGGATCTTGGCGGGCCGAGCGTGGTCGCGGACTGGGTCACGGGCAAGACCGAGTTCCCCGGCTACCTCGCGCAACTGTGGATCCAGGCGAAGGCGGTCGGCATCACGATCCTGTGGAGCGGCATCGTGGCGTTCATCTGCTACAAGATCGTGGACATCGTGATCGGCCTGCGCGTGCCGGAAGAAGATGAGCGCGAAGGCCTCGACATCAGCGCGCACGGCGAATCGGCGTACCGGTTCTAGCGCGAGCGCAAGTCACGGGCGGACGGCTCCCTCTCCTCCCCGTCCGCCCGTGCGCAGAGGCAAGTGCTTCGGCGAGTAGCAAGGCAAGTTCCTCCTCAGTGGCTATTCGGGGCGCGTCCAACGCGCCCCGTTTTTTCCTGCCCCTGGGAGGGTTCGCCGCCCGCTCGTGCATCCGGAGCCCGCGCGAGCGAGGACCTGGCCGAGAATCGATCGGCTACAATCGACTGGCGATATTCCAAGCATCCGCAATGGTCACCTGCCCCACCACCACGCTTGCCGGTTCGCAGCCGATTCCCGGGCGTACGGCACTCGACGCGCAGGTGCCGGGAGCGCCGCCCGTCGTCGCCTGATCTTCGCAGCGAACGAACGACGGTGATCTCCCCAGAGTACTGCCAGCTGTTCGCCCGTTACGGTCGCTGGATGAACGTACGGCTGTATGCGACGGCCGCGCAGATGACCGACGCGGAGCGCAAGGCGGATCGCGGCGCATTCTTCGGCTCGATCCACCGCACGCTCAACCACCTGGTCTGGGCCGACTGCGCATGGCTTGCGCGCTTCCTGGGGACGGCCTACGACGAGCCGCCGTTTGGCGCCGACCTGCACGCCGACTGGAACGAACTGCTCGTCGCCCGGGAACGCAGCGACGCGGCGATCCTCGACTGGGCCGGCCAACTCGACGCCACATGGCTCGCCGGCACGCTCGAGTATCGCGCCGCTTCCGACCGCAAGCTGCGGCGCCTGCCGGCATGGATTGCCGTCGCGCATCTTTTCAACCACGCCGCGCACCATCGCGGCCAGGTCACGACGCTGCTCAAGCAGGCTGGACGCGATCCTGGTGTCACGGACCTGCCCCACCTCCCGGGCATTGTCCGAGTCCTGGACTGATCGCGACCACAAGGAAAAAGGCCCCGGGCGAACCAGGGGCCTCTTGATGCGGCGGGGGGACCCGGCCGTCAGCCCATGAAGCCCAGGTCGGGCGCTGCGAACCGGCCGAGGTTCGGGAACACCTGGGCGAGATCTACGGCAGGAACGCCGAACCACTTGCCGAGCGTCGCGCCGTATTGCTCGATCGATGTCGTCGGAATGAATCGGCCGCTGCTGTCCACGGTGTCCGACCCGGTGAGGCTCAGGTTCGGGAACGTCCCGTAGAACCGGTTGCCGACCACCGAGCCCCCCATTACAAAGTGATGGCCGCCCCAGGCGTGGTCCGTTCCCGATCCGTTCGCCTTGAATGTCCGGGAGAAATCGGTGACCGTGAACGTGGCCACGCTGTTTGCGACACCCATGTTGACGGTCGCCTGATAGAACGCCGACAACGCCTGTCCGATCTGCTGATAGAGCAGCGGCAGTCCGGCTGTAACGACAGTCGTGCCCTGACCGGTATGCGTATCGAACCCACCGATCGAGACGAAGAAGACCTGGCGGTTGTGCTGCAGCGTCACCCTCTGATCGATCATCTTGGCGACCGCCCGCAACTGATTCGCCAGGCCTGAATTGAGACCGTTGAAAGGATTGGTGATCGTCGTCGGTCCCGCGCTCTGGATGATCGGGTTGATCTTCTGGCTTGCATTGAGCGCGACGCCCATCTGCGTCTGCGTCGCGTGGACCATGTCGTTTGCGTCCCACGCCTGGATCATCATGTTCCGCGCGGCCGCACGGGTCGCCTGAACAGCGTTTGGAGCGGCGGAATCTCCTGTGTACCCGAACGTGCCACCCGTCGGCAACGCGAGGGTCTTGACGTATCTGCCGTCCCCGAAGCTCTGCGTGCCAGAGAACGACATCGACATCGGCGTTGCACCCGCGGGATTCATCGCCAACACGCGGTCGCCGAGCCGCCCGCCCCACCCGGTTGATCGCGGCAAGGCTCGACACCTGGGTGATCGACGTCATGCCCTGCTGCTGCTGGTCGCTGTGCGAGAACAGGTTGTCAGGGCGCTTCTTGCTTCGTGCCTGGTACTCCGCCTTCGTGATCGGCTCCACGAGCGTCCCCGCGTTGACGATCGCAGCGAGCTTGCCGGTGTTGAACAGCGTCTGCAACGTTGGATTGCCGTTGGTCGAGGTGAACGCGGGATGGAGGCCGAACACTTGCCCCGGAAGGTTGGCAGGCGAGATCTGGAGCAGGTTGGCCTGCGGCACGTTGATGCTCGAAGCGGCATCCCGTACCGCGAGATAGCTCGCGTAGTTCGTATACGGGATCACCATGTGATTCGAGTCGTTGCCCCCGAACAGGAAGACGCAAACGAGCGCCTTGTAGTCCGACGCCTGCGCGGACGCGCTGGACAGGCCCAGCTTGTCCATGCTCGCTGCGAGAGACAGCGCCGAAAACGCGCCGGCCTGGCGAAGGAAGGTGCGGCGCGAGAAGATGAAGGGTCCGCTCATGTCAGTGCTCCACCTGGAACTTCGGTGATACCACCGTGAGATACACGGCAGCACGCGCGCGGTCGAGTAGCTGCGCTTGTGTCGCAGGAACGGAAAGTGCCACCGCGTTCACTGCCTGGATGATCGAGAGCCGCATCGCCTTCGACATGGTGCCGTACAGCAGCATGTTGTCGACCGCGGAAACAAGGGCCGCCGGATCCTGCGCAAGCGCCTTCAGCGCCGAGTAGTTGACCTTCGTGCCGGTGGAGCCCATGACCGTGGTGTCGGGTGCAGGTCCACAGATCGTGCTCGACGCATCGCAGGTCGTACTGAAGATGACGTTGTAGAAGTAATTCGTCCGGGCAAAGTACAGCGTCGCGTCGAAGATGTTGAACTGCGGGGCGGCCAAGCCGGTACCTGGGATCATGTAATCCGCGCTGTAGTAGTTGAAGACCGTCGGCGAATTGAAGACGCTCTGGCCCATCGCCGTCGTTGCCGTCGCCCCGCGCAGCGACACCCCGTCACTCGTCCCGCCCATCTGGCGCAGGAAGCTCGTAACCGCGAGTACCGGCTCCTTCAGCTTGCCGAAGCTGGATGAGATCGGATTCTCGGGTGCGAGCGCCTCGGGATCGAGCAGGATGGCCTTCACCACCGCACCCAGATCGCCTCGGATCCCGCTGCCGTTGTTGGCCCACACGTTCGCAACCCGCAGCACATAGCCCGGCGAAGGATTGCTCGTCACCAGGAACTGAATAAGCTGCTTCGACATGAACGGCGCGGTGTTCGGATGGTTAGCAACAAGCTGGACCGCCAGCGCGACGTCGGCGGCGGCCCGGGTACCCGCCGGAACGGGCGTGCCGAGGACCGTCTTGGCGTTCGTGTCGTGGTAGTTCGTCGTCCCGGTCCCGGTGAGCGCGCCTTCGATCGGAATCATGTTACCGACGTAGTTGGTGCCGGGATTCCAGCGTGCCGTCGTGCCCGGCAACGGTGCATAGGTCCAGCCCGTCAGCATCCTCGCGAGCTCGGTGATGTCGGTCTGGTCATAGGTCGGGATCGGGTTCCCCCCTCCGTCGAGCATCAGGGTCCCGTCCATGTTGAGCTTCCAGAGACCGATGCTGAAGAGCTGCATCAGCTCGCGCGCATAGTTCTCGTTCGGGACAAGCGTGCTCGTGCCAATCGTCCGCGAGTTGTTCACCATGTCCAGGTAATTACCCATCCATGGGCTCAACGTGATGGCTGTGAGCAGGTTCTCGAATCTGCCGAACGCGCTATCGACCAGCATCTGCTGGTAATCGCGCATCGGATACGCGATCGGATCCTGCATGTTCGACGTCACGAGGATCTGCGACAGCGCCCAGGCGACCCGCTGCCGGAGCTGGTCCGGCGCGGTGAGCGCATTGGCGAAGAACTGCCGCTGGACCTCGAAGTTCGAGTAGACGTCACGCAGGCACTGGTCGGTGCCCGAGCCGACCTGACAGTTGCAGGGCGCGCTCGCGCTGTAGGGAATGCCGCTGTTGTACATCGCATTGGTGCAGGTCGGCCACGACGTGCCCGTGGGAGGCGACGGCGAATTCTGCGGCCACCAGGCCATCACGGAGTAGCGCGACGGGGGCACGGCGAACTGTTGTGCAATCCACGACGCGTTTCCCCACTGGAGTACCGCGCTGATGTCGACCTCGGTTGGCCCGAATGTCGCTCGCGAGAGGAACCGCGCCGCTTCGAGGCGCGCATTCGCGACCTGACCATTGCCCCAGTAGAGCGGGGTATCGCCGACCGCGCCCACGCCAAGGTTGTAGGTGCCGACGAAACCGCCCGGCCGGACCGACTTGATGTCCCACGTCGGGCCGCGAACCACCGCGAGGTCGTCGACGCCGTCGCCGTCGTAGTCCAGCACGATGGGAACGTCCGTCGGCTGCCCGCCGTGACTGTGCATCGCCCCGACGAGGTTCGTTCGATTCGCCGACACGTACCACTTGCCCGTGTCATAGACGATGAGATCGACGATTCCGTCGCCGTCGGTATCGCCCAGCGCGGGAACCACCGTGCCGGACGGTCCCAGATCACCGATCCCTGCGATGACCCATCCACTCGCTGCCGGCGAAACGAAGAGGCCGGTCGGAACGGCGCCGTTCATGTACCAGATCGCAATGGTTCCGGTCCCGGTTTCGGACCACAGAATATCGGCTCTCCCGTCACCGTCGAAGTCGCGCACGCCTCGGACCTGCCACGTCGTCAACGCCCCGCCGATATCGATCCACGTATTGCTTGCGCCGTTCATTACCCAAATGCCGATGCGTCCGGTAGCGGTTTCCCGCCAGAGAACGTCGGCACGCCCGTCGCCGTTGAAATCGGACACGCCCGAAACTTCCCATCCCAATGCGGCGGGTGACACCGGCGCCCACGTTGCCGTGGCCCCATTCATGAACCAGAGGCCGACCGTTCCCGTGGCGGTCTCGCGCCAGAGGACGTCGGCCCGGCGATCTCCATTGAAGTCGCCCACGCCCACGATCTGATACGTGGTGGCGGTCGGGCTGACGGGTGTCCATGTCGCCGTCGAACCGTTCATCGCGAAGTACCCGACGAATCCGGTCGCGGTCTCGCGCATCAGAATGTCGTCTTTCCCATCCCCGTTGAAATCGCCGACCCCTGCGATGGTGTAGCCGGCGGGCAAGCTTCCGATCGGCGCCCAGCCCAGCGACACGCCGCTCACGTAGTTGATGCCCAGATTTCCGGTGGCCGTTTCGCGCCACAGGATTTCCGCCCGACCGTCCCCGTTGAAATCCCCGGTACCGGCAATCTGCCAAGCCATCGACGATGGTCCGACGAAGGAAAAGGCACCGGAGCCCGCACTCATGTAGTAGAAGCCGAAGTTTCCGGTTGCCGTTTCCCGCCAGATGATGTCCGCTCCCCGTTGGCCGGAGAACGTGTACGAGTAGGTCTGCGCCCCGTCTCCCGTGGTGCTGACTAGCCAGGTGCCGTTACGGAACAGCACGAGATCGTCCTTGCCGTCGTTGTCCATGTCCGCAACGAGAGGGATGTCGCCTGCCTGACCGAAGTTGATCGTCTTGTCCGTGGCGCCGTCGTGGTCGAAGTCGAAGTACCAGACGCCGTCCTTGAAGATGACAGGGACACGCGTACCGGAGCCGGTGACATCCGCGAGCAACCCGCGGCCACCTGCCCCACCGAACATGGTGAACAGGTCGGGTTGCTTGTCGGCGTTTGCGTCGATCCAGAATGTACTGTTGGCGTTGCTGTAGACGCCGATCGCCGGGATTGCAGATCTGACGATGTCGGGAGTTTCCGCACGGCCCCCCAGCGGCGCGGCACTCAGGAGGGCGAAAGTCAACCAGGACAACGCGAAGCCGAAACCTGACGGCCGCCGAAAACCACGCTCGTTCGCTCGCACCATGGGACTCCCTCGTATCGTATGTTGTCGGGTCCCGAGAAAAGACCCGGCACGGCTGGTCTGCCAGCGCACTTTCCCGGCAGTTCCGCTTATGACAATCGCATGGCGAGGTTGCATGACGACTGCATAATTTGCAACCCCGCAACCCCTGCCATTCGTCGGGTGGTTACGCGAAAACGACCTGTTCCAGTTCGATTCTTCTGCAGGTGCGCAGAGGAGGCTAGAGGCCGCGAAGACCGTACGCAGCGCCGCGAAGGACAAGGCTCTTGGACAGCCCAAATCGCGATTCGCCTGCTCAGCCGTAGCTGCCGATATCGCGCCTGCAGAAGGGGCCCGACTCAATCAGCAAAAGTCAGCGCTTGCTTACTTCGAACGCGTTTGTGGCGAACGAGTTCTGATGCATTCTCTACAATCTGAATGCATCCAGAGTGAATATGACAATGTCGATTTTCGGTGTTCAGAGAGCCGAACTACCGTTCATCCGGCGAAAACGATCGCCGGACAAATCGATGCATTGCGCGGCGCGGACAGGATGACCTTGCAGCTTCAGCGGGGGGTCTTCTTCCGGCGCGCCCGAGGATGGGCGCGGTCGTAGATCCTGGCCAAATACTGGAAGTCGAGGTGCGTGTAGACCTGCGTGCTGGCGATCGATGCATGCCCCAGCATTTCCTGGACGGCACGCAAGTCGCCCGAGGACTGAAGCACGTGCGAGGCGAACGAGTGGCGCAGCATGTGCGGATGGACGTGTCGACCCAGACCCTGCTTCACGGCCCATTCGGCGAGGCGCAACTCGATGGCGCGCGGCGAAAGACGGCGCCCGCTGCGACCGACGAACGCCGCCTCGTCCTTGACGGGCAGCACGGCGCGGACCGCAAACCACGCGCGAAGCGCGTCGCGCGCCCGCGCGCCGACCGGAACGATGCGCTCCTTGCTTCCCTTGCCCAGCACGCGCACCTCGCCCGTCGTCAGATCGAGGCGCCCGACGTCGAGCGTTGCAAGTTCCGCAAGGCGAAGGCCCGAGGAATAGGCAAGCTCGACAAGCGCGCGATCGCGCAAGGTCAGCGGATCGTCGCCTTCGATCGTAACGAGCTTTGCCGCCTCTTCGGGGGTAAGCGCGCTCGGCAAGCGCTTTGCCGACTTGGGCGGCCGCAGGCCCGCGCAGGGGTCTTCGCGCACGGTGCGGTCCGTCTCGAGCAGGAAGCGAAACAGCGAGCGCCACGCCGACAGCATTCGCGCGAGGCTGCGTCCGGAAAGACCCCGGCCGTGCAGCGTGGCGAGGTAGCGCGCGAGTTGCGCGCGGGAAAGGTCGGCAATCGGCACGTCGCCCGCAAGACCCGCGAGCGCGGTGGCATCGTGCAGGTAGGCCAGCCTCGTGTGGGCCGGACGACTCGCGAGATGGGCCGCGAATGCCGACAGCAGTGTCGCGTTCGCCGGAGCTGCGGACGCGGTCGATGGCATCGCCGGGTCCGGCCCGTCCGCGTCAGCTCGACGGCAGGAAGCGCGCGATCGCGACGCTTGCCAGTTCCGCAAGGCGCGTTAGGTACAGCGTACCCATCGCCGTATGGAAGCGCTGGGATCGGGACTCGCGAGCGCGAGCACGCCGAAGGTCTGCGCGGTCCGCAACGGCAGGTAGGCGAACGAGCTCGCCGCCTCGCCGCCTTCGAACCATTCACGCGATTCGAACGCGGCGTCCGGCCCGCAGTACGGCCCGCGCAACGCGTCGGCGTACATCCGCACATCCTGGGACGTGGCCGCGAGTTCCGGCAGGTAGGACTGCTCGGGAACGCGCCCCCAGAGACGGACCGCGACCAGCGGCACCTCGAAGTCTTCCCGAAGGCTGTGATAGAGCACCGCGAGCGTCGTCTCGAGATCCGGCGCGGCGAAAAGCGCAAGCGTGGAGCGATGCAGCCGCTCGCCGGTCGCCTCGTTCTCGGTCCCGTACCGAATCAGCTCCGCGAGCTTCGACTCGAGCTCGCCGTTGCGTTCGCGCAGCGTCAGGATCTGGCGTTCCGCGATCGGAATCGCGTGGCCGCCATGCGGATGCGGCACGAAGATCTGCGCAATCAGGTCCGCGTACTCCTCGAAAAACGTCGGGTTGTGCTGCAGGTAATCGGCGACCGCGCTGGCTTCCATTCCGCTCCGGATTCCCTTGTTGTCGTGAAGTCGGGTGCCGCTTCGCACCCGCCGGCGTCAGGTCGCCGGGACCTCCCATTCCCCTTCGAATACCGTCGCGGCCGGGCCCTTCATCCGCACCGGAGCACCGACTCCTGCCCAGCTGATCGTGAGCACACCGCCCAGCGTTCGCACCCGAACCATGGCGTCGAGCAACCCGCGCCGGATACCAGCGACGACGGCAGCGCACGCGCCGGTTCCGCAGGCGGGCGTCTCTCCTGCGCCGCGCTCCCAGACTCGCAGGCGAATGGTAGCGCGATCGATGACCTGCATGTAGCCCGCATTCACTCGCCGGGGGAATCGCGGGTGATTCTCGATTCGCGGGCCCTGCGTCGTGACCGGCGCGCGATCGACGTCGGCGACCACCTGCACCGCGTGCGGGTTGCCCATCGACAGCACCGAGACGTCGAGCGCTTCGCCGTCGACGTCGAGCCGCTCGGTCACCGCGGCCGTCCCGCCCGTGAACGGTACGTCCTTCGGATCGAAACGCGGGGCACCCATGTCCACCGTCACCTCGCCGTCCGTTTCGAGAGTCGGGACGATCACGCCCGATGCCGTCTCGACGCGGATCTCGCGTTTGTCGGTCAGGCCGTGCTCGCGCACGAACACGACAAAGCAACGCGCGCCATTGCCGCACTGCTCGACTTCGACGCCATCGCTGTTGACGATGCGGTAGCGAAAATCGACCTCCGGCGTGTTCGGCCGCTCGACGATCAGCACCTGGTCGCAACCGACGCCGAAGCGGCGATCGGCGAGCGCGCGATACTGCGTTGGCGTGAGCGCAATTCGCTGCCGTACGCCGTCCAGCACCACGAAGTCGTTGCCGAGTCCCTGCATCTTCGTGAAGCGAAGCCGATCGTTCATGGCGGCGACCCCGCTCCGCCCGCTCGATGCGCTCCGTCTCCGGTCGCCCCGCGCCGGGCGAACGCAAGGCGCGTGCCGTCGGCCAGTACCGCCATGCCTTTGACTTCGTAGCGCAGCGTCGGGCTTTCGCGGGCGATCGTGAGCGCGAGCGCGCCGAGCGCAGCGACGGCGTTCGCGCGGGTTTCGAGGCTCACGGGCGTTTCGCCGCTGGCGACGAGTGTCACCGGCTGCGCAAGCCGGGCCTCGCCTACCGCTTGGCCTTCGACCGTGAGGGTTGCGTCGAGACCCGCCAGTGCGATTGCAACCGCGTTGGGGTTGTATAGCAGCAGATCGATGAGGAAGCGCGCCTCGGGCAGCGCGACGAGCACGATGCGTACGCTCGCGGCGCGGACTTCGGGTGCCGCAAGCCGCGGCACGATGCCCGCGCAGCCGGCAAGCGCGAATGCCGCAAGCAGGGAAATTGCAAGGCGCCGCAGGGCAACGGGTGCCATCGCCGGCATCGCGCGGTCAGACGTTGAATCGGAAATGGACGACATCGCCGTCGTGCATCACGTATTCCTTGCCCTCGAGCCGCATCTTGCCCGACTCCTTGGCGCCATGCTCGCCCTTGCTCGCGACGAAGTCGTCGAACGCGATGACCTCGGCGCGGATGAAGCCCTTTTCAAAGTCCGTGTGGATCACGCCAGCCGCCTGCGGCGCCGTGTCGCCCACATGGATTGTCCATGCCCGCACCTCTTTCGGCCCTGCGGTGAAGTAGGTCTGCAGGCCGAGCAGCTTGTACCCTGCATGGATCACGCGGTCCAGGCCCGGCTCAGCCAGCCCGAGGTCGTCAAGGAACGCCTTCTTGTCGTCGCCTTCGAGGTCGGCGATCTCCGCTTCGAGCTTCGCGCACACGGGTACCACAGGCGCGCCCTCCTGCGCAGCGTACGATTCGACGGCGGCGAGCAGGGGATTGTCGTGAAAGCCGTTCTCGGCGACATTGGCCACGTACATCGTGGGCTTCATCGTCAGCAGGAAGAACTGGCGCAGAACATCGCGCTCCTCGGGATAGAGATCCGCGCTTCGCGCCGGCTGGCCGGCGTCCAGCACCTTCTCGACCTTTCCGAGTGCCGTGACGATCCGCTGTGCCTCCTTGTCACCGCCCGCGCGCGCGGCCTTAACGAACTTCGCGAGCTGCTTCTCGACGGCCGCGAGATCGGCGAGCGCGAGCTCGGTGTTGATCGTCTCGATGTCCGACACGGGGTCCACGTCACCCGAGACATGCACGACGTTCTCGTCGACGAAGCAGCGCACGACGTGCGCGATTGCATCCATTTCTCGGATGTTCGCGAGAAACTGGTTGCCGAGGCCCTCGCCCTTCGACGCGCCGGCGACCAGACCGGCGATGTCGACGAACTCGACCGTCGCGGGAATCACCTTTTCCGGCTTCGCAATGGCGGCAAGCGCTCCAAGCCTCGGATCGGGCACCTCGACGATGCCGACATTCGGCTCGATCGTGCAGAACGGGTAGTTCTCGGCTGCGATGCCGGCCCTGGTCAGTGCGTTGAACAGCGTGGACTTGCCGACGTTGGGAAGACCTACGATTCCGCAGCGTAGGCTCATTCAGTGGGACCCCTTCTCGTGTGCAACGCCATCATCGCCCGCTCGAAGTCGCCGGCGGCGATCGCAGGCCATGCGTCCAGTGCGCGCGCGAGGGCCTGCTCGATCGCCTCGCGCTCCTCGGCGCGGGGCGGCTTGAGCACGAAGTCCACGACCGGTTGCTGCGGGATCTCGCTATCGCGCGGATGGCCGATGCCGAGCCGCAGCCGCCAGAACTGCCCGCTGCCGAGTTGCGCCTGGACATCGCGAAGGCCGTTGTGTCCGGCGACGCCGCCGCCCAGCTTGAGCTTCGCCTCACCGGGCCGAAGGTCGAGCTCGTCGTGCACGACCAGAATCTCCTCGGGGGCGATTGCGTAGAAGCGGGCGAGCGCGCCCACCGAGCGTCCGGAACCGTTCATGTACGTCGTGGGCTTCACGAGCCGTACGCCCGACGCCGCCTTGGCGACCTGCCCGGAGAATTTGGACTCGTTGACGAAGTGGACGGCCAACCGCATGGCGAGCGCATCCGCGAACCAGAATCCAGCGTTGTGTCGCGTCATCAGGTATTCGCGGCCGACGTTGCCGAGGCCTGCGACAAGTCGGATCGGGTTGGCCATGGCATGGTGCGGCGCTGGGGCGGCAACAAAAAGGCCCGCCGCACGAAGATCGGCGGGCCCCTTCGGCCTCTGGGAGGCCGATTACTTCTTCTTGTCGTCCTTGCTGCCTTCCTTCTTCTCTCCGCCCTTCGCTTCGGCGGGCTTCGCCTCGGCGGCAACGGGCGCAACGGCGGCCGCGGCACCCTCCGCAGTTTCGGCGGCTTCCTCGACCTCCGCGTGGACCTTCGGGATTGCGGCGATCGCGACCACTGCATCCTTGCCGTGGGTCAATGCGACGACGCCCGCCGGCAGTTTGAGCTCCGAGACGTGGATCGACTTGCCAGCCTCGATAGCCGAGAGATCCACCTCGATGAACTCCGGCAGGTCCTTGGGGAGACAGGAAACGTCCAGATCGTTGGCGATGTGGCTGATGAGCGCGCCCTGCAGCTTGACCGCTGGCGACTCGGCGTCGCGCACGAAGTGCAGCGGCACCTTCATGTGGATCTTCTTGCTCTCGTCTACACGCTGAAAGTCGACGTGCAGCACCTCGTTGCGAAAGGGATGCATCTGCACGTCGCGCAATAGCACCTTCTGGGACTGCCCGTCGAGCTTCATCGTCAGGATCGAGGCGTGGAAAGCTTCGGTCTTCAGCGCGTGAATGAGCGCGTTGTGATCGAGCTCGACCGGTGTTGCGGAGGCGGTGCCCCCGTAGACGATGCCCGGCGCCTTGCCGGCGCGGCGCAAGCGGCGGGATGCGCCGCGGCCTTCGCCGGCGCGGGGGAATGCAGTGAATTCAATCGTGGCCATGGCAATGCTCCTCGTGTCTGCGTTCACCCGGCTCGACGACGGGCGCGCCCGCGACGCCGGCGGGCTCGGGCCTCGGCCTCTCGATGGTGAAGGCCATCGTCGAGCAGCACGACGGTACGGTCATGATCGACGACGCCCCGCTGGGTGGCGCCCGGATCCCCGTCGGCTCCCGGCCGCCTGACTGTCTCCATACCGGTCGCCCCGATGCCCGAGTCACCCTCACCAGCTTCAACGCCACGGCGGTGCCGCCAGCCACGACGCAAGGGCGTGTGCGTGCCGTACGACCTCGCCGGCGGTGCTCCGCACCTTCGAGGCCGACGTCATCGTCGTCCAGGAGTCGTGGTCGCCCGACGATGGCCCGGCCGCGGTCGCGAGCGTGGTCGCCGACATCGGGGCGAAACTGTTCGCGCTGCCCTTCGGCCGGGGGAGTTGCACCCGTGGCCACACGTCCCGCGCAACCAGAGCGACACGGCGCCGGGGGGCTCGGCCTGCGATCATCTCAGCTCCCCGCCCGCGAGGCGAGGCGCATGCCCGCGGTCCGGTGTGGGCGACTCCGCGCCGACCGCGCCGCGCTGCCCACCTCGTGCTCGAGGTCGACGGCGCGACCGTCGACCTCGTCGGTCTCCACCTCACGTCGCGCCTGCCGCACGGGCCCCGATCCAGCTCCGGCGGATCGCAGTCGCACTGCCCCACCAGGATCGCCGGGCATCGTCGCCGGCGACTACAACTTCTGGGGCCCGGGAGTGGTCAGCTTCTTCCCCGGTTGGCGCCGCGCGGTGCGCGGGCGCAGCTGGCCGGCGACGGCGTCCGCACAGCCAGATCGACCACATCCTCGTGCGCAGCAACACCACCGTGCTCAGAGGCGAGGTGCTCCCCGACGTCGGCTCCGATCACCTTCCGGTGCGGGCAAGGCTGCGCTTCGACTAGAACGCTGCGCATGACCGTGACAGTGCGTGGTGTGGTGTCGATGGCGAAGGGCGCGCCGGTCGAGGTGCGCGAGATCCTCGTGCCCGATCCGGGGCCCGGCGAGGCGCGCGTGCGCGTGCAGGCGTGTGGTGTGTGCCACACCGACCTGCACTACCGCGAAGGCGCGATCAACGACGACTACCCGTTCCTGCTCGGTCACGAAGCGGCCGGGATCGTCGAGGCCGTCGGCCCCGACGTCACCGAGATCGCACCGGGCGACTTCGTGATCCTCAACTGGCGCGCGGTGTGCGGCACCTGCCGCGCGTGCCGGCGGGGCGCCCCTGGTACTGCTTCGCCACGTTCAACGCGACACCAGAAGATGACGCTCGCCGACAGCACCGAGCTCTCCCCTGCATTCGGGATCGGCGCGTTCGCCGAGCAGACGCTCGTGGCCGCGGGCCAGGCCACGAAGGTCGACGCCCGCGCGCCGCCCGGAGGTCGCCGGGCTCCTCGGCTGCGGGGTGATGGCGGGCCTCGGTGCGGCAATGTTCACCGGCGACGTCGGACGCGGCGACAGCGTCGCGGTGTTCGGCTGCGGCGGTGTCGGCAACGCGGCGATCGCCGGCGCGCGGCTCGCCGGCGCCAACCCGGTCATCGCGGTCGACATCGACGACCGCAAGCTCGAGTGGGCGCAGGAGTTCGGCGCCACGCACACGGTGAACTCACGCGACACCGACCCGGTCGAGGCGATCCGCGCGCTCACCGACGGCAACGGTGCCGACGTGTGTATCGAGGCGGTCGGCCGCCCCGAGGTGCTCGAGCAGGCGTTCTACGCGCGCGACCTCGCCGGGCACGGTCGTGCAGGTCGGTGTGCCGGACCCGTCGATGCGCATCGAGCTGCCGATGATCGAGTTCTTCGGCCGTGGCGGCGCGCTGAAGCCGTCGTGGTACGGCGACTGCCTGCCGTCGCGCGACTTCCCGATGCTGATCGACCTCTATCTGCGCGGGCCGCCTCGACCTCGAGCGCTTCGTCAGCGAGACCATCACGCTCGACGACGTCGAGGACGCGTTCCACAAGATGGAGCGCGGCGAGGTGCTGCGGTCCGTCGTCGTCCTCTAGCA
>CAVVRH010000023.1:0-24284 GCA_963750585.1 uncultured beta proteobacterium | reverse complement strand
TGCGGCGCCGCGCCGAGAACATCGTCGCCGGCCTGCTCGGCATCATGTTCCTCGCGTTCATCGTCCAGATCGTCTTCCGGTACTTCTTCAACTTCCCGATCGGCTGGACGTCCGAGCTGTCCGTCATCGCCTGGCTGTTCATGACGTTGCTGGGCTCGGCGTTCTGGCTCAAGGAAAGCGACGAGATCCGCTTCGATCTCATTTCCGGTTCATTGGGGCCGGCGGGGCGGCGCGTGGTCGGCATCGTCGTCGCCGTCGCCGCGGTCATCCTGTTCGCCATGGCGCTGCCGGCCACCATCAAGTACGTCGCCTTCATGAAGGTCGAGAGCACGTCGTACCTCAAGATTCGCCTCGACCTTCTCTATTCGGTCTACGTCGTCTTCGCGGTCGCGGTCATCGTCCGTTATGCCTGGGCGATCTTGAGCCTGCTCCGCGGCGAGGCACCCGAAGAGATCGACATCACCAAGGCGAGCTCCGGACTATGAACCTGCTCAGCCCCTTCTCCCTGGCGCTCGTCGTCATCGTCGGCTTGAGCCTCTCCGGGCTGCCCGTCGCCTACTCGATGATCGGCGGGTCGATCCTCTACCTCTTCCTCGCGGGCCTCGACATGGGGACCGCGGCCGAGCAATTGCTGAACGGCATGATGGGAAGCCAGCTGCTGCTCGCCATCCCGCTGTTCATCCTCGCCGCCGAATTCATGAACACCGGCAGCATCATGGACAGGCTGCTGCACTTCTGCAATGCGATCGTCGGGCGCTTCCGGGGAGGCCTCGCGCAGGTGAACGTAGTACAGAGCATCATCTTCGCGAGCATGTCGGGCTCTGCGCTCGCCGACGCTGCGGCCTCCGGCAAGCTGATGCAATCGCTGATGACCCGCGACGGCAAGTACACGCCGGCGTATGCCGCCGCGCTGACCACCGTTTCGTCGGTCATCGGGCCGATCATGCCGCCGTCGATCCCGCTGGTGCTCTACGCGCTGATATCGGACACGTCGGTCGGCTACCTGTTCCTCGGCGGCGTGATACCCGGCTTGCTGCTCGGCCTCGTCCAGAGCGGCCTGATTGCGTTCACGGCCAAGCGCCGCAATTTCCCGGTCGAGGAACGCGTCCCGTTGCGCGACCTGCCGCGCATCACGTGGGAGGCGGTGCCGGCGCTGCTGATGCCGGTGATCCTGCTGGGCTGCCTCTACGGCGGCATCACCACGCCGACCGAGGCCGCTGCCGTCGCCGCCGCGTATGCATTGCTGATTTCCGCCCTGCTCTACCGCAGCGTCCGCGTGAAGGACGTCTACCACTCGCTCGCTACCAGCGCGCGCGTCACGGTCTCGATCGGCATGCTGATCGCCGGCGCGCTGGTGTTCAACTTCGTCATCACGTCCGAGAACATCCCGAAGACCCTCAGCGCGATGCTGAAGGCCTACGAGCTGTCGCCGCTCGTGTTCCTGCTGCTCGTCAACATCCTGTTGCTGATCCTCGGCTGCTTCCTCGAGGGCACGACGATCATCCTCGTCATTCTCCCGGTGCTGCTGCCGACAGTGACGGCCCTGGGCATCGACCCGGTGCACTTCGGCGTGATGGCGATCGTCAACATCATGCTCGGCCTGGTCACGCCGCCCTACGGCCTGCTGCTGTTCATGATGACCAAGATCGCCGACGTGCCGCTGCGCGACATCGTGCGCGAGTCGATGCCGTACCTGTACGTCATGTTCGCCGCGCTCGCAATAATCACGCTGGTGCCGGACACGGTGCTCTTCCTGCCCCGGCTGATGGGCTACCAGGGCTGACGCGATCCGGGCACAGCCGTCCGGCTTCCGGCCGGACGGCCCGATCGGTCCCGCTCGCCAGAAGTCACGCGATGACGAGAAAGTTCTCGCTGGTCTATCTGACCGCTGCCGGGTGTGCGCCCCCGGAGATGATCCATCTGGCCGCGCGCGCCGGTTTCGAATACGTCAGCCTGCGGACGATTTCCATGGGGCTGGCGGGAGAACCCGAATTTGGCCTGGCCAGGAACCCGGCTCTCCTTCGCGACACGCGAACCGCGCTGGAAGAAACGGATGTCAAGCTGCTCGACATCGAGAACGCCCGCATCCACGACGCCACCGATTTCGCCAGGTATCTCCCCGAGATGGAAATCGCGGCAAGCCTCGGTGCGACTGCGGTGCTTACCAACGTATGGACCGCGGATCGCAATCTTGCCGTAGACAGCTTTGCCCGCCTTTGCGAACACGCCAAGTCGTTCGGGTTGAAGGTGAGCCTCGAGTTCGTCACTTGGGCGGCGATCAGGAACATCCGCGAGTCGGTCGACCTCATCGAGGCGGCCGGATGCGACAACGCGGGCATCGCCGTCGACCTGCTCCACTTCAGCCGGTCGCGATGCACGCTGGACGAGCTCGCAAGCCTGCCGCCAAAGCTGCTCACCGCCCTGCACCTGTGCGATGCGCCAGCGGAAATTCCGGAGACGGTCGCAGGCCTGATCCACAACGGCAGGGCGGAAAGGCTGTACGTCGGTGAAGGTGGCATCGATGTCGCGGGTGTCGTGCGGCGAATGCCCGACATCGTCTTCGGCGTGGAGATCCCGCATCTGGAGCGCGTCAAGGTGATCGGCCATGCCGAACACGTCTTTCGTGCTCTGGAGCGCACGAAAGACTACCTCGCGGCGCACTCGCTGTAGCGATCCGCCGCGGGAGGGGCGGACAGATGTCGAACCCGTGGCTGGTGGAGCGCGATCAATGAGACTCGAGCACAAGGTAGCGCTGATCACCGGCGGCGGCGGGGACATCGCGGTGTCGATCGCCGGGAAGTTCCTCGAGAACGGCGCCAGCGTCATTCTCTTCGATCTCAACGCCGAACTGCTTGCCGCGGCAGAAAGACGGCTCGCTGCAGGCGAAGCGCTGAAGACCGTAACCGGAGATGTCTGCCGCCTGGAGGACGTGGATCGAGCCGTCGGCGTCGCCGAGAAACACTACGGGAAGCTTGACATCCTGGTCGCGTGCGCCGGCGTCATCCGGCACAAGCCCATCGATCAGATGTCGCTGGATGACTGGCGCTGGGTGCTCGACATCAATCTGACCGGCACATTCGTCGCCTGCAAGGCGGTCGTTCCCGGTATGAAAACCCGCCGGACGGGGCCGAATTGTGACCGTTTCGTCGGTGGGCGGACGCACGGGCCGACCCAAAGTCGGCGTCAACTACGCGGCGTCGAAGGCCGGCGTCAACGGGTTGACGATGTGCCTGGCTCGGGAGTTGGGCTCCTTCAACATCACGGTGAACTCGATCGCTCCGGGACCACTGGCCGGGCGCATGACCGAATCCATGCCGCCCGACGACCTCGCTCGATTGATCAGCACGGCGTGCATTCCGAGGCTTGGCCGACCGGACGACATCGCCAACGCAGCCCTCTACCTTGCCAGCGACGAGGCGGAGTGGGTGACCGGCGAGGTGCTGGATGTCAATGGTGGCGTCTACATCTGACGGCTGACGAGAATCGGTCGAATATGACCACAGCGGCGGTACTGTCACGGTCAGCGCCGTGCCGGTCGGCCGCGATCGACGGGACCCCGCAGGCGCGGCCCCCCGGAGAACAGCTCCGCGCAAAGGGATCGCAGGAACCGGTGCCCGGGATCGCGGTGGAAGCGATCGTGCCAGTATTGCCGCACGGTGAAGCCGGCGATTCTCACCGGGCACGACACGACGCGGATGGTTCCGGAACGAGCGAGCGTCTCGCCGATGTGGCGAGGCACGGTCGCGACCAGGTCCGTCGAGGACACGATGGTCGTGAGCCCGAGGAAGCCGGGCAGTTCCAGCAACACGCGCCGCTTGATGTGCTGCATCGCCAGCGAAGCGTTCAGCGTGCTGTAGCTCGCCGTCGAGAGAATCCCGATGTGCGCCTCGTCCCGGTACGCGCGCGCGGTCATCGTGCGGCCGATGCGCGGGTGCTGCGCACTGACCAGGCACACGAAGTCCTGCGCGTAGAGCACCTGTTCGTGAAAGCCGGCCTCGAGCCCGGCGATGGTGCCGAGAGCGAGATCGGCCTCTCCGTCCTCCAGCGCACGCGCCGTGCGTGACGAGATCGGCAGCACCTCGAGCCCGACGTTCGGTGCGATCGCGCGGATGCGCGCGAGCAGCATCGGGAGCAGCGTGATGTGGCTCGCATCGGTCATCGCAATTCGAAATACCCGCTGCGACGCGCCCGGATCGAACGCCGGTGCGTCCCCGGCAAGGCCGCGAAGCAACCCGAGCGACTCGCGCACCCGGCCGATCAGCGCGTCGGCGCGCGGCGTGGGGCGCACGCCCGTCGACGTGCGCACGAACAGCGGGTCGCGCATCTGCCGCCGCAGCTTGCCGAGCCAGATGCTGACCGTGGGCTGGGAGAGGCCGAGCTTCTCCGCCGCGCGCGTCATGCTCTGGCTGCGGTAGATCTCGTCGAACAGCACGAGGTGCCGTGCGTCCCGCGGAATTCCGTCCAGCACTTCCGTCATATTAATAATCGCAATGATCCATATTTTGATCATTGCATGTACAAAAGTCGTCGGCAAGCCGAACATCCTTTCGTGCGCCCGCGGCGACGTGCATCCCCCGCCGGGACCCGGCGGAGCGACGGCGGTGACGGGGGCAGGAGGACGACGTAATGAAGATCTGTTTCCTGGGCTCCGGCGCGCTCGGCAGCGCGATCGGCGGCTCGCTTGCCGAGGCCGGTGCCGACGTGATCCTGGTCGACGCATGGACAGCGCACGTCGACGCGATGAATCGCGATGGCCTGACGCTGCGCGAAGGCGGCGTCGATCGCAAGGTCAAGGTCCGTGCCGCGACGAGCACCGCGGGGCTCGGACCGGTCGATCTCGTGATCGTCCTGGTCAAGTCGCAGCACACGCGGGAGGCGATCGGGGCCGCAGGCGCGCTCGTCGGACCAGACACCGCCGTGATGTCGCTGCAGAACGGCATGGGCCACGAGGACATCCTCGCCGAGGCTGTCGGACGCGAGCACGTGCTCGCCGGAAAGACGTACAAGGGTGGCGTGCTGCTCGCGCCGGGACACGTGATCGCCGGCGTCAAGGGCAAGGAAACGATCATCGGCGAGCTCGACGGCCGCGTCACCGAGCGCGTGACGCGAATCGCCGATGCGTTCATCCGCGCCGGCCTCGCCGTGACGGTGAGCGCCAACATCATGGGCACGATGTGGGACAAGCTCTTGATTAACGTTGCGACCGGCGCGCTCGCGGGCATCACGCGGCTGCCGTACGCCGGGCTGTACGCGGTGCCCGAGGTGAAGGCCTGCGCGCTCGCGGCGGTCGCCGAGGGGATGGCCGTGGCGAAAGCCGCCGGCGTCACGATCTCGTACACCGATCCTGAGGGTCCGTGGCTGAAGGCGGCCGAGGGCCTGCCGCCGGAGTTCAAGACATCGCTGCTGCAGAGCCTGGAGAACGGCAGCCGGACCGAGATCGACTTCATCAACGGGTCCGTCGTACGCTGCGGCGCGAAGTGCGGCGTGCCCACCCCCGTGAATCAGGCGCTCGTCGCCTGCGTGAAGGGGATCGAACACCGGATGCTGCATTTTCCGGATGCCGTCTGAGACCGCCGCCGAGGAGCGCCGCATGGCCTATGCGAAGAAATCCTACGTCGAGCACGTCGCGGTACGCGTGAAGGACATCCACTGGCACATCCGCTTCTTCCGAGATGTGCTGGGACTCACCGTCCGCAGCGTTGACGGTTCCAACGATGATCCGCAACAGGTGTGGACCATCGGCGGCATGCAACTGATGGCCGATCCGGGCTTTGCGGGGCCCGAGGGTCGGCTCGCGCACATCGGCGTAATGACCGAGGATCTGGAAGCGGCACTGAAGGAGGCCTACGCCTGGAAAGGCGTAAAGCCGCTCCCGCAGGGGCGCAACTGGCTCCAGTTGCCGGACGGCCTTTGCGTCGAGGTCATGCAGGCGACCGGGACGGCGGTCGCCGAGGCGCTGGCGGTCGATCCCAGGGCCTGACGATCTCTGCCGGACATCCATCACATCACTCAAGGAAAGCTGCGATGAAGAAGATCCTGATGCTCCACGGAATCAACCACAACATGTTCGGCAAGCGCGACCCGGTCCAGTACGGCACGATCACGCTCGCCGAGATCGACGCATCGATGAAGTCGCTCGGCAAGGAACTGGGGGTCGAGGTCGTGAGCTTCCAGACCAACAGCGAAGGCGCGATGTGCGACCGCATCCATCAGGCGTTCGCCGAGAAGGTCGATGCCGTCGTGATCAACGCGGGCGCCTGGACGCACTACAGCTACGGCATCCGCGACGCGCTGGCGATCCTGACGGTGCCCATCGTCGAGATCCACATGTCGAACATCCACGCCCGCGAGGAGTTCCGGCACCACTCGGTGTTCGCGGAGATCGTCAAGGGCCAGATCTGCGGCTTCGGTGCCCACACGTATCTCCTCGGCCTGCGCGCCGCAGTCGATGCGATGGCGAAGTGAAGGTGGGAGGGACGACATCTTGACTGCGCCGAGCACGGGCACGGGTGGCGAACCGCCACCCGAGAAATACTGGGACGACGCCAAGGTCGGTGACGAGGCAATGAGCCCGTCGGTCACGGTCACCGGCGACATGATCATGACCTACGCGCAACTGACTGGCGACTTCACACCGGTTCACATCGACGAGGAGTACGCGAAGACGACACCGTTCGGCACCCGTGTTGCGCACGGCCTGCTTGGCCTGTCGCTGGCGGATGGCCTCAAAACGCAGTCGGAATACCGCTTCCTGCCGGGCATGTCGCTCGGCTGGACCTGGGATTTCGCGGGGCCGATCAAGATCGGCGACACGCTGCACGTGAAGTTCCGGGTCGGCAGCATGCGCACGACCAAGCGACCGGGATGGGGCATCGTGGTGCTGCCGTCGGAACTGATCAACCAGCGCGGCGAGGTCGTGCAGAAGGGCGAGCATCGCCTGATGATCCCGCGGCGTCCCGGAACCTTCTGACGTCAACCGATCGGAACCAGGGCCCACACCATGTCCCAGCAGAGACCCCTCGAGGGCATCCGCGTCGTCGATTACAGCCATTTCCTCGCCGGCCCGTTCCTGTCGCGCTGCCTCGCCGCGATGGGTGCGGAAGTCATTAAGGTGGAACGCCCTAAGGCCGGCGACGCGGGCCGCGCCCACCCGTACTTCAAGGACGGGCAGAGCGGCTACTACATCCAGCAGAACATGGGCAAGCAGGGGCTGTGCGTGAACCTCAAGGATCCGCGCGGGCTCGATCTCGTTCACAACCTGACGGACACCGCCGACGTCTTCGTCGAGAACTACCGGCCCGGTGCGCTCGACAAGCTGGGTCTCGGATATCGCGAACTGGCACAGCGCAATCCGAAGCTCGTCTATTGTTCGGTTTCGGCCTACGGGCATACCGGGCCCGATTCGGCGCAGGCGGGCTTCGGCCTCATCGCAGAGGCGAAGAGCGGGGCGATGGCGATGATCGGGGTGCCCGGTGAACCACCGCCTCTCTTTCGCATCGCACTCGCCGACATGTACACCGGCATCCATGGCGTCGCCGCCGTCTGCGCAGCGCTGCTCGGCCGCGTGACGTCCGGCCGCGGCCAGCACATCGACATGGCGCTCTACGACTGCATGGTGTCGATGCACGAGTACGCGGTGCAGTGCTACACGCTTTCCGACGGAAAGGAAGTGCCGGTCCAGACCGGGCACGACCTGCCCAATTCGACGCTCTACGGCGTGTTCGCCGGGCGCGACGGCTATTTCGTGATTGCGGCCCAGGTCGACGACGCGTGGAAGCGCCTGGCCGGATTGATCGGTGGCGATGCGTTGGCAGCGGACGCGCGCTTCCATACGCCGGCGGGCCGCAACGCGCATCGCGAGGAGATCCTTCCGATCGTCCGCGCTTGGGCGAAGGCGCAGCCGTCGGTCGCGGCCTGTCTCGCGGCGCTCGATGCGGTGGAGGTCCCCTGCGCCAAGGTGCAGCGCATCGACGAGGTGCTGGCCGATCCGCAGATCCAGGCGCGCGGCATGATCGTCGAGCAGGATCATCCGGTGCTCGGCCGGATCCGCATGCCGAACCTGCCGTTCCGCTTTTCCGACTGCGACACGTCGCCGCGAAGCACGGCGCCCCTGCTCGGCCAGCACAATCGTGCCATCGCGGCGAAGCTCGGCTACGCACCCGCCGACATCGACGCCATGGTGGCGGACGGCGTGCTCTATGCCGAGGCAGCGGTAGGCCGCCTTCCTGCCTGATCTTTGGAACACTCGCATGCCCGACCGCTATGCCCTCTTCGGCAACCCATTGGGTCACAGCAAGTCCCCGCTGATCCATGGGACATTCGCCCGCGAGACCGGGCAGGACATCGTATACGAGCTGATCGAGTCGTCGCTGGATGGCTTCGCCGCCGCCGTCGCGAAATTCCGCGCCGAGGGTGGCCGCGGCATGAATGTCACGATGCCTTTCAAGCTCGAGGCGTTCGCGCTGGCCACGGATCTCTCCGAGCGCGCGCGCCTGTCGGGTGCGGTGAACGCCATCAAGGTCGAGGGCGATCGCCTGCTCGCCGAGAACTTCGACGGCGTGGGGCTCGTGAACGATATCGAACGCAATCTGGGCTTCCCGCTCGCAGGCAGGCGCGTCCTGCTGCTGGGGGCTGGAGGCGCCGCCCGGGGCGCCATGCTGCCGATCCTCGAGCGGAAGCCGGCGCTGCTGACGGTTGCGAACCGGACGGTATCGAAGGCGAAAGCAATGGGCGAGCAGTTCGGGCGATTCGGCCCCCTGGTCACCGGCGGCTATCCCGACCTCGGTACCCGTTCCTTCGACATCGTGATCAACGCGACCTCGGCAAGCATGCGCGGCGAGCTGCCGCCGGTGACCGCGGCCGCATTCGCGCCTGGCAGCCTTGCCTACGAACTGGCCTACGGCAAGGGTCTCACGCCGTTCCTGCGCCTCGCGCGCGACGCGGGTGCGCAGCGCCTCGCGGACGGCGTGGGTATGCTCGTGGAGCAGGCGGCGGAGGCATTCGCGTGGTGGCGCGGCGTTCGCCCCACGACGGGACAGCTGATCAACCAGCTGATCGTGCCGCTTGCCTGAACGTGCCGCGCACGGGATCTGCGGCCGATTGATCGCGCTCCGAGAAGACGCTCGCGTCCTACGATCCGGCGATCCAGAAGCTCTACGCGTCGGACGTCGAGCGGGTGCAGAAGCTCGAGTAGCGGACAGCAGGATGGTGCGGGGCGCGCGGACGGCCCGGGAGCGGGGTGCCGCCGCGCTATAATCCGCGTCCCCAGCGGTGCAGCGTGCCGCGCCCGCGCCCCCTTCCATGCATGTCTTGTTCGAGGACGACGGCCAGCTCAAGGCCGCGACCGTCCTCGCCGATCAGGAAACGTCGCTGCAGGTCGAGGCCGCCTCGGGCAAGCGCTCGAAGATCAAGGCGTCGAGCGTGCTGCTGCGCTTCGCCGCGCCGTCGCCGGCGGAAGCGCTCGCCGAGGGCGCAGCGCCTTGCGCAGGACCTCGACCCGACGTTCCTCTGGGAGGTGTCCGGCGACGGCGAGTTCGGCTTCGACGAGCTCGCGCGCGAGTACTACGGTGCGGCCACGACTGCGCCGCAGCAGGCGCGCGGTCGCGCTGCTGCTGCACGGCGCGCCGATGCACTTCTACAAGAAGGGCAAGGGCCGCTACCGCAAGGCGCCGGCGGATGCGCTCAACGCAGCGCTCGCGTCGGTCGAGCGCAAGAAGCAGCGAAGCGGTGCAGGTCGAGGCGTGGGTCGGCGGCGCTCGGTCGGCGCGAGCTGCCCGACGCGCTGCGCGCGAAGCTGCCGATGCTGCTCTACAAGCCCGACAAGAATGCGCTGGAATGGAAGGCGCTGAACGCCGCCTGCGACGCAGCGCAAACAGGTCCGGTCGAGCTGCTGGCCGCGTGCGGGGCGATCGCCTCGACGCACGACTATCACTTCGGCCGTTTCGTCGCCGAGGCGTTTCCGCGCGGCCTCGCCTATCCCGCGTGGGGCGAGTTGCCGGCGCTGCCCGACCTGCCGCTCGCGCGACGTGCGCGCGTTCTCGATCGACGACGCACACGACGACCGAGATCGACGACGCGTTCTCGGTGCGCGAGCTGCCGAACGGCCACCTCGAGGTCGGCATCCACATCGCCGCGCCCGGCGCTTGCGATTGCGCGCGGCTCGCCGCTCGACGCAATCGCGCGCGACGCGCCTGTCGACGGTCTACATGCCGGGACGCAAGATCACGATGCTGCCCGAGCCCGCGGTCGACGCGTTCACGCTGGCGGCCGGCGCGGCGCGGCCCGCGCTGTCGCTCTACGTCGAAGTCACGCCCGACGGCGATGTCGTGCGCCACGAGACACGCGTCAACCGTGTGCCCGTCGCCGCGAACCTGCGCCTGGACGAGATCGGCGAGGCATTCGCCAGCGATCTGCCGTCGCCCGCCGACCCGCCGTGGACGGCCGAGCTGCGCGTGCTGTGGAAGCTCGCGCAGCAGCTTGTCGCACGCGCGCGGCAAGAGCGACATCCAGCGCATCGACTACAGCTTCGACGTCGACTGGGACGCGCCGGGCGTTCCCGAGCCGCGGCCGCGTGACGATCGTGCCGCGCGCCGCGCGGCTCGCCGCTCGACAAGCTGGTCGCCGAGCTGATGATCTACGTCAACAACACGTGGGGGCGGCTGCTCGCCGATCGCGGCGCGGCGGGCCTCTACCGCACGCAGTCGGACGGCAAGGTGAAGATGAGCACGCGGCCCGGCGAGCACCAGGGGCTCGGTCTCTCGCACTACCTGTGGGCGAGCTCGCCGCTGCGCCGCTACAGCGACCTCGTCAACCAGCGGCAGCTCCTCGCGGTCGTCGCGGGCGAGCGCCCGCCCTACGCCGACAACGACGCCGACCTCTTCGCGGCGCTGGCCGACTTCGAGGCGACCTACGCGCAGTACGCCGAGTTCCAGGAGCCGCATGGAGCACTACTGGTGCCTGCGCTGGCTGCTGCAGGAGGACGTGCGCGAGACGACGGCCACGGTGATCCGCGAGAACCTGGTCCGCTTCGACGCGATCCCGCTCGTCGTGCGCCTGCCGGACCTGCCGGCGAGCGCGCCCGGATAGCGGCGTGCGGGTCGCGATCGGCCGCGATCGACCTGCTCGCGGCGACGCTCGAGTGTCGCGACGCCGGTCCGGCCTGACCGCGCGGGCGCCGCCGTCACGGTCGGCTTCATGACGGCGGCATGGCCGCGCTACAATAGCGCGATCGCTCCCTACGAAGCGTCGCCCGATGCCGCGTCGCCCCGCGCCAGCCGAACTCGCCGCGCGCCGTCGTCCTCCGACGCAGCGCCGCCTGCGGCTGCGAAGCCGGTGCGCCGGGCTGGCGTCCCGCGCCGCGGCGGAGGGCGCCCGGCGCTTCAGCCGACGTGCAGGCGGCGATCCCGCTGCGTGGCGTCGGCCGCGCCGAAGAAGCGAGCGCCCGCCAAGCCCGCGTCCGGCGAAGCGTCGCCATCGTGCGACGCCCGAGGCAGCACCGCGGCGCGTCGCCGCACGCGCCGCGTCAGCCGCCGGCACCATTGCCCGTGCCGAGGCCCCGCGGCACCGCCAAGCTCGTGCCCGCGCGGCGCACTGCCGCCGGCGCGCATTCCGCCCGGAATCGCTGCGGCGCCGCGGAGAACCGGCTGCTTGCTCATCGCGCGCGTCGGTTTCGATCGCGATCCACGCGGTCGTGCTCGCGATCCACTTCACAGCCGTTCGATCTCAAGAGATTGCGCGACAAGGGGCCGCCCGCTCGAGGTCGCGCTGGTCAACGCGAAGTCGAAGGCCAAGCCGACCAAGGCCGACATCCTCGCGCAGGCCAACCTCGACGGCGGCGGCAACACCGACGCCGAACCGCCGCGCGAAGTCGCCGCTGCCGGTGCTGCCGAAGGACAGCCCGGACGAACGAGATCGCGCGTCGCCACCGCAGAAGGTCGCAGCAGCTCGAGCGGCAGACGCAGGAGCTGATGACGCAGCTCAAGAGCAGCGCCGACCGCGCCGCCGCGCAGCCGACGGCCGACCGAGGTCGACCGAGCCGCCGGAGCTGCCCGACCGCCGACCGAGCTGATGCAGCGCACGCTCGAGGCGATGCGGCTCGAGGCGCAGATCGCGAAGGACATGGACGCGTACCAGAAGCGGCCGAAGCGCCGCTTCGTCGGCGCGCGCGCCGAGGAGTACCGCTTCGCGCGCTACGTCGAGGACTGGCGGCTCAAGATCGAGCGCGTCGGCAACCTCAACTATCCGGAGGCGGCGCGGCAGCTGAAGCTCTACGGCAGCCTGCTGCTCACCGTGTCGATCAGCGCCGACGGCAGCCGTCGAGGCGGTCGAGATCAACCGCTCGTCGGGCCACCGCGTGCTCGACGCCGCCGCGGTCAAGATCGTCGAGATGGCGGCGCCGTTCGCGCCGTTCCCGCCCGACATCCGGCGCGACACCGACATCCTGCACATCACGCGCACCTGGACGTTCACCAAGGGCGACGAGCTCGTGTCGCAGTGACCGCATCGACATGACCGACCGCTACGCCGTCGTCGGCAATCCCGTCGCGCACTCGAAGTCGCCGCAGATCCACGCGGCGTTCGCGCGCGCGACCGGGCAGGACATGAGCTACGAGCGCCTGCTCGCGCCGCTCGACGGCTTCGTCGCGACCGTGCGACGCAGTTCGCGCGCGAGGGCGGCCGCGGCCTCAACGTGACGGTGCCGTTCAAGCTCGAGGCGTTCGCCTCGCGGCGCGCATTCGAGCCGCGCGCCGGCTCGCCGGCGCGGTCAACACGCTGACGCTGCGCCGGACGACGCGCTGGTACGGCGACAACACCGACGGCGCCGGGCTCGTGCGCGACCTCGACGGACAACCTCGGCGTCGACGCTGCGCGGCCGCGACATCCTGGTGCTCGGCGCGGGCGGCGCGGCGCGCGGCATCCTCGGTCCGCTGCTCGACGCCTGCCACACGCGCTCGCGGTCTCCAACCGCACGCATGCGAAGGCGCGACGAGCTCGCGCGCCGCGTTCGCGCCGATCGGCCCCGTCGCGGCGATCGCGCCCGGCGCGCTTGCCGGGCATCGCTTCGACGTCGTGATCAACTCGACCAGCGTCGGCGTCGCGTCCGAGCGACGCACGACGGGCCGTGGCCGGCGCGGTGTTCGCGCCGGAGCGCATTCGCCTACGACCTCGTCTACGCCGACCGGCCGACGCGATTCGTGCGCTGGGCGCAGGCCGCACGGCGCCGCGCGCGCCGTCGACGGTCTCGGCATGCTGATCGAGCAGGCGGCCGAGAGCTTCCTGCCTGTGGCGCGGCGTCCGGCCGGACGACGATGCCGGTGTTCGCGCTGCTGCGCCCCGGCCGCTGATCGCGCGTGCGCGACTGGCGACGGCGCGCCTCGCGCGGTCGCGTCTGGGCGCTGCGCATCGCGGCTCGGCGCTGCGCGGTCGCCGTGGTCGTGCTGCGCTGCATGCGTCTGGTTCGCGGCGCACATCCTGTGGTGGCGCTGACCATCCGCCCGGCGAGACCGCGTTCATGGCGCAGCGCCTGGACGAGCTGCGCGCGAAGAACCCGAAGGCGAAGCTGCGCTACCAGTGGGTGCCCTACGACGCGCATCTCGCCGCACCTGAAGCGCGCGATGATCGCCGCCGAGGACGCGAAGTTCGTCGACCACGACGGCTTCGACTGGGACGGCATCCGGAAGGCGATCGAGAAGAACGAGAAGACGCGGCCGCGTCGTCGCCGGCGGCTCGACGATCACGCAGCAGCTCGCGAAGAACCTGTTCCTGTCGCCGGCGCAAGAGCTACGCTGCGCAAGGGCGCAGGAGGCGGTGATCACCGCTGATGCTCGAGGCGATGCTGCCCAAGCGGCGCATCTTCGAGCTCTACCTCAACGTGATCGAGTGGGGCAACGGCGTGTTCGGCGCCGAGGCGGCGGCGCAGCGCTACTTCGGCGTCTCCGCCGCGCAGCTGTCGCGCCGAGCAGGCGGCGCGGCTCGCGGCGATGGTGCCCAACCCGCGCGTGTTCGAGCGCAATCCCGGGCTCGTCGGTACCTCGCCAACCGCATCGCGACGATCCTCGCGCGGATGCCGTCGGCCGAGCTGCCCTGAGCGTGGCGCCGCCCGACCGTGGCGAGCCGGTGCCGCGCGGCCGTGCGCGTACGGAGGTCCGCCGCAGTGCCGCGCGTTTCCGTCATCGCCCGCCACATCCACCCTTGAGCGCGCCCGTCCCATGTCCGAGATCATCGAAGCCCCGGCGCTGGGCCGGTCCGACGCGCAGGCCAGCGTCCAGGACGCGCTCGCCGAGGTCACGGCGCTGCTGCGCAAGCACCGGCTCGTCGAGGGCCTGGTCCACGAGCAGATGGAGCACGCGGCCGACGGCGCCGACCGCCGGAGCTCGTCGACAGCCTCGTCACCAAGCAGAACAAGGCGCGAGCTGCACGCGCAAGCTCGACCGGCTGCACCCGGCCGACATCGCCTACATCCTCGAGGCGCTGCCGCTCGACGAGCGGCTGTACATCTGGGACCTGGTCAAGGCCGAGCGCGACGGCGAGATCCTGGTCGAGGTCTCCGACGCGGTCCGCGAGTCGCTCATCTCCTCGATGGACACCGAGGAGCTGGTCGCCGCGGCCGAGACGCTCGACGCCGACGAGATCGCCGACGCTCGCCGCCGACCTCCCGCAGGAGGTGATGGACGACGTCTTCCAGAAGCCTGCCGGTCGAGGAGCGCGAGCAGCTGCGCGCCGGCGATGTCGTTCGACGAGGACATGGTCGGCGCGCTGATGGACTTCGAGGACGTCCAGGTGCGCCCCGACGTCACGCTCGAGGTCGTGCTGCGCTACCTGCGCCGCTTCGACGAGCTGCCGTCGCAGACCGACCAGCTGTTCGTCGTCGACCGCGACGAGAAGCTGCTCGGCGTGCTGCCGATCAACACGCTGATCGTCAACGACCCCGACGCGCTCGTCGAGCGAGCTGATGCAGCCGCCCGCGGTCAAGCTGCTGCAGCACGAGAAGGCCGACGAGGCGGCGAGCGCGTTCGAGCGCTACGACCTGGTCTCGGCGCCGGTCGTCGACACCAACGACAAGCTCGTCGGGCGCGTCACCGTCGACGAGGTGCTCGACTTCGTGCGCGAGCGCGGCGAGGAGGAGATGCTCGCGCAGGCCGGCCTGCGCGAGGAGGAGGACGTCTTCGCGTCGGTGTGGAAGTCGTTCCAGAACCGCTGGGCGTGGCTCGCGATCAACCTCGTCACCGCGTTCATCGCCTCGCGCGTCATCGGCGCGTTCGAGGGCTCGATCGAGAAGCTGGTCGCGCTCGCGGCGCTGATGCCGATCGTCGCCGGCATCGGCGGCAACTCGGGCAACCAGACGATCACGATGATCGTGCGCGCGGTGGCGCTCGGCCAGGTGTCGCGCGAGCACGTCGCGCCAGCTGATCCGCAAGGAGCTCGCGGTCGCGCTGCTCAACGGCGTGATCTGGGGCGGCGTGATGGGCCTGGTCGCGATGATGCTCTACAAGGACGTGACGCTCGGCCTCGTGATGGTGCTCGCGATGACGCTGAACCTGCTGCTCGCGGCGCTGATGGGCGTGCTGATCCCGATGACGATGCTGCAAGCTCGGCCGCGACCCCGCGGTCGGGCTCGTCGGTGATGATCACCGCGGTCACCGATTCCGGCGGCTTCTTCATCTTCCTCGGGCTCGCGACGCTGTTCCTGCTGTAACGCCAGCCTTCCCCGATCTTCCAGTCGACCGGGTTCACGGACGGGGCGACGACCTTGACCAGCACCTCGCCGGGGCCGGGAGCGGGAACCGGCATTTCGTCAAGTCGGAGGACGCTCGCGTCTCCGTAGGCGTGGATGCGAACGGCTAGCACGGGGGGGTGCAATGTTGGTAGCGAAGGTTCAGGATACCGACGTCGAGCAGGTGTGGCGTACAGGTTGATACGACTGCGCGGCGCGACGACACCGGGACGCGCGTTCGCATTTGCATCCATGGTGCGAACAGATCCTGGTATGCACTGCGACGCATGCTCGGGTGGCGGAATAAAGATATGCCCGTGCTGTTGGCTCGCTCGTCATCCCATTCGACATTTCCCCAAGGAAAAGCCATGAACATATCCCGCACGTTTGTCCGCCTTGCAGCAGCAGGGGCGCTGTTCGCCATCGCCTCGCTCGGCATGGCGCAGATGCCCGCCGGCGTCAAGACTGCCGACGGCGCGCTGACCAACGCGGCCGGCATGACCCTCTACACGTTCGACAAGGACGCGGGCGGCAAGAGCGCCTGCAACGGCCCGTGCGCCGGCAATTGGCCGCCGCTGATGGCGAGCGGCGACGCCAAGGACATGGGCGACTGGACGGTCATCACCCGTGACGACGGCGGCAAGCAGTGGGCCTACAAGGGCAAGCCGGTCTACACGTGGGTCAAGGACCAGAAGCCCGGCGACAAGACCGGTGACGGGTTCGCCAACGGCGCCTGGCACGTCGCGAAGCCCTGACACGTTACCATCGTCGATCGGGCAGGCCTCCCCGTTCCATCCCGGCGGCTTGCCCGCTCGTCCGTGCCCGACGCGCCACTCCCGCATCCCGACCTTGTCGCCGCGATCCCGCGGCTGCGCCGGTACGCGCGCGTGCTGACCGGCGACGCCGCACGCGCCGACGATCTCGTGCAGGAAGCGCTGGCGCGCGCCTGGGAGAAGCGCCGGTTGTGGCAGGCGGGAACGGATCTGCGCGCATGGCTCTTCACGATCATGCACAACGTGTTCGTCAACCAGCGGGCGCTCGCGCGTCGCGATGCGGCCACCGTCTCGCTGGACGAGGAAGGTCCCTCTGGCGAGGTGTGGCAGATCCCGGTCCGCGCAACGCAGCAAACTCGGGTGGAACTGATCCAGGTGATGCAGCAGGTCGGGAGGCTGCCCGACGAGCAGCGCGAGGTCCTGCTGCTCGCAGCCGTCGAGGAACTTCGCTACGAGGAGATCGCGAGCGTGCTCGCCATTCCGGTAGGCACCGTGATGTCCCGGCTGTCGCGGGCGCGCGAAAAGCTGCGGCGCATGGCTTCCGAGCCGGCGTCATCGCTCAAGGTCGTGAAATAGGACCCTTCGATGGCCGAACCGCTGCCTGACACCGATCTCTCCGCCTACGCCGACGGCCAGCTGCCGACCGAGCGTGTGGCGGCGGTCGAGGCGGCGCTGGCGCGCGATCCGGCGCTCGTGGCCCGCGTCGTGGAAATCCGCGCGCAGAATGCCGCGCTGGTCGCCGCGCTGGACCCTTGGCTTGCCGAGCCGATCCCAGAACGGCTGCTGGCTGCGGCGACCCCACCTGCGCAGCCGCGTGCCGGCTGGTGGAGGCCGGCAATTGCCGCGGCGGCCACGCTGGTGCTCGGACTCGCGGCTGGTTGGTACAGCCGCGACCTGCAACTCGAGCGGCAGGGCACGCCGACCACGTTCGCTCGCGAAGCCGCGTTCACGCACGTGCTCTACACAGTGGACCAGCGCCGTCCCGTCGAGGTGTGGGCGAACGAGGAGAAGGGGCTCGTCACCTGGCTCACCCGCCGGCTGGGGCACCCGGTCCACGCCCCGGACCTGAACGGCCTTGGCTTTGCGCTGGTTGGAGGCCGCCTGGTTGCCGGCAACGCGAAGCCCACCGGATTGTTCATGTACGAGAACTCGGACAAGCAGCGCCTCACGCTGCAGGTGCGCAAGCTCGAGCCGGGTACCCATGAGACCGCCTTCCGCTACTCCGTCGAGAACGGCGTCGGCGTGTTCTACTGGATCGATCAGGACTGCGGCTACGCGATCTCCGGCAGCCTCGATCGAGGCCAGCTGCTGGCGGTTGCCCGCGTCGTCTACGGGCAGCTCACGGCCACCGACGCGGCTTCGTCACCGCGCTAGCAGTAGGGGTGCCGAACCCTGCGGCCCTCCGTCGGTCGTAAGATCACGGTTGCCCGCGCGACCAAGCCCTATCCATGGGCGCTGCCTGCGCCTGCCTCTTCCGGAGCGTCGCAATGCTGATCCGCAAGCCACAAGACATCGCGCCATCCGAAATCACGTCGCCGGAGCTCTACGCGCGCCGTCGCGACTTCCTGCGCATGGGAACCGGCCTTGTCGTATCCGCCGCCGCGGCGCCTGTACTTCCTGCCATCGCGGCGGAATCGCGCAAGACCACCGTCAAGCTCTTCGGCGTGAAGCCGTCGCCGCTGTCAACGGACGAGAAGCAGAACACCTACGAGCAGGTCACGACCTACAACAACTTCTACGAGTTCGGCACCGACAAGGACGACCCGGCGCGACAACGCCCACACGCTGCGCGTGCGGCCGTGGACGGTGGCGATCGAGGGCGAGGTGAAGAAGCCGCAGTCGCTCGACATCGACGACCTGATGAAGCTCGCACCGCTCGAGGAGCGCATCTATCGCATGCGCTGCGTCGAGGCCTGGTCGATGGTGATCCCGTGGGTCGGCTTCCCGCTCGCGCGAGCTGATCAAGCGCGTCGAGCCGACCGGCAACGCCAAGTACGTCGAGTTCACGTGACGCTGCGCCGACCCGAAGCAGATGCCGGGCGTGCGCTCGAGCGTGCTCGACTGGCCGTACGTCGAGGGCCTGCGCATGGACGAGGCGATGCATCCGCTGACGCTGCTTGCGTGGGCCTCTACGGCGAGACGCTGCCCAACCAGAACGGCGCGCCGGTGCGCGTGGTCGTGCCGTGGAAGTACGGCTTCAAGAGCGTCAAGTCGATCGTCAAGATCCGCTTCGTCGAGAAGCAGCCGAAGACCACCTGGGTCAAGGCCAACGCGCGCGAGTACGGCTTCTACTCGAACGTGAATCCCGCAGTCGATCACCCGCGCTGGAGCCAGGCGACCGAGCGGCGCATCGGCGAGTTCGGCAAGCGCAAGACGCTGCTGTTCAACGGCTACGCCGATCAGGTGGCGTCGCTGTACGCGGGCATGGACCTCAAGAAGAACTACTGAAGCAAACGGCGATGAACGGCTCCAGCGATATTGCGCGGCGCGCCCCGTTGCCTGTGCGCCCCGCGCTGGCAGGCGAGCAAGCCCGGCGCAGCGTGCGCAATCCCTCTGCCGGCGCGATCCGCGCGATCAAGGCGGTCGTGTTCGCGCTTGCGCTGCTCCCCTTTGCGCGCCTCGTCGGCGGCTTCTTCCTGGACCGCCTGGGCGTCAACCCGATCGAAACGATCACGCGCTCGACGGGCACCTGGACGCTCGTGTTCCTGCTGATCACGCTCACGGTGACGCCGCTGCGGCGGATCACCGGCTGGAACTGGCTGCTGCGATTGCGGCGCATGCTCGGCCTGTTCGCGTTCTTCTACGTCTGCCTGCACTTCACCACGTATATCTGGCTCGACCAGTTCTTCGATTGGCGCGGCATCGTGAAGGACATCGCGAAGCGCCCGTTCATCACCGTGGGCTTCTCCGCCTTCGTGCTGTTGATTCCGCTCGCTGCGACGTCGACCAACGCGATGGTCAAGCGTCTGGGCGCGGCGCGCTGGCTCGCGCTGCACAAGCTGGTCTACCTGATCGGCACGCTGGGCGTCGTGCACTACTGGTGGCTCGTCAAGAAGGACATCACGCAACCGGCGATCTACGGTGCGGTGCTCGCCGTGTTGCTCGGCTACCGTTTGGTGGTCCGCTACGTCGAATCGCGGCAGGCTCGCTGAAGCCTTTCCCGGGACTGGCGCAGCCCGGGCGCATGGGACAATGACGGCCCCCGCGACTACCCGAGCCGCTGCATGCAACGCGCGCCTGCCCGTCCCGGCGACCCCGTATCCGCGGTCGACACGCCCGCGCTGATCCTCGACCTCGACACGTTCGAGCGCAACCTCGACGCGATGGCCGCGGCCGCTGCATTGCGCAATGTGCGTTTGCGGCCACACGCCAAGGCGCACAAGTGCCCGGACATCGCGACGGCGCAACTCGCGCGCGGCGCGGTCGGCATCTGCTGCCAGAAGACGGACGAGGCGGCGGCATTTGTCGCCGCCGGCATCATGGATGTGCTCGTCACCAACGAGGTGATCGTGCCGGCCAAGCTGGCGCGGCTTGCCGCACTCGCGCGCGATGCGCGCATCGGCGTGCTGCTGGACGATGCGGCGGCGTTACCGGTTCTGGGTGATGCTGCACGCGGGGCAGGCGTCATGGTTGACGCTTACATCGAGGTGGACGTCGGTGCGCATCGCTGCGGGGTTGCGCCCGGCCCTGCGGCTGTTCCGCTCGCTCGCGCGATCGCGGCGACCGAGGGCGTGCGCTTCGCAGGCCTGCACTGCTACCACGGTGGCGCGCAACACCTGCGCATGCCGGAAGAGCGGCGCGCGGCGATTGCGCATGCCGGCACGCTCGCGCGCGCAACGCGCGATGCGATCGAGGGGGCGGGCATCGCGTGCCCGATCGTGACGGGTGCCGGCACCGGCACGTGGCAGCTTGAACGCGACTCCGGCATCTGGAACGAGCTTCAGCCCGGCTCCTATCCGTTCATGGACGTCGATTACGCGCGCAACACGGCGGCGACCGACGATGTTCGCTTCGGACAGAGCCTGTTCGTGCTCGCTTCGGTGATGAGCGTTCCCGCGGCCGATCGTGCCGTGTGCGACGCGGGGTTGAAGGCGTTCGCGTTCGATTCGGGCCTGCCCGTCGTGCACGAGCGTGTGGGACTCGCGTACGCGAAGGCTTCCGACGAGCACGGCGTGCTGGCGGTGGACGCGGGCGCGCGTGCACCGATGTTGGGCGAGCAGCTGCGACTCGTCCCCGGACACGTCGACCCCACGTTCAATCTCTACGACTGGGTCGTCGGCTATCGCGGCGTGCGCGTCGAATGCGTCTGGCCGGTCAGCGCGCGCGGGGCGATAGGGTGACAAGCGGGGACATCGGACGGCCGTGTTTCCGCGGCCCGATGGGATTGCGGTCGATTGTCGGAGGCGGGCCGATAATCACGCTTGACGTTATGCACGTTACGCGTTACTATTCTCCGCGTGGCGATCAAGACGTTCAAGTGCGCCGACACCGAGGCGCTGTTCAGGCTCCGGCGCGTCGCCCGATTCGCGAATTTCGAGCGTCCGGCGCTGCGCAAGCTGAAGCAGCTCGATCTGGCGCGGCGTATCGAGGACCTGCGCGCACCGCCTGCGAACCGCCTTGAGCTTCTGAAGGGGCGACCGCGCTGGGCAGTGGAGCGTTCGCGTGAACGACCAGTTCCGCATCTGCTTCAGCTTGACGGATGCCGACGCCCTGGACGTCGAGATCGTGGACTACCACTGACAGGAGAAGAACATGAGCAGGAGACTGCAGCCGATATCGCCCGGCGAGATGCTGCCCGAGGAGTTCTTGAAGCCGCTGGGCATGAGCAACTATCGCCTGGCCAAGGAGATCGACGTGCCGCCCAGCGCATCGGCGAGATCTCGCCGGCAAGCGCGCCATCACCGCCGATACCGATTTGCGCCTGTGCCGCTTCTTCGGACTTTCGGACGGCTGGTGGCTGCGCTTGCAGGCCGACTACGACACTCGAACTGCCAAGGCATCGCTTGCCAAGACGCTGGCCAAGATCAAGCCATGGATGGAAACGGCGGCATCCACAGCGACTGAGTCCTGATCGACCGCACGAGCGCGTCTGGCCGGTCGGCGCGTGCGGGCACTCGGCTGACAGCTCGCGTCGGCGACTTGTCACGGACGCACGGAATCGCGGTGTTGATCTTCGGCAAAGACGCGCCCGGGCAAATCAGGTTAGGTTGCTCGACGAAGGGACCGCCATGCCCGCCCCGACCATCGACCAGTACCTCAAGATCGACAAGTACACGCGCCGCAATGGCTCGGCGACCGTGCGACCGACGCTTCCACGTGATGGCCAAGCCCGCCGGTTCGACCTGCAACCTCGACTGCACGTACTGCTTCTATCTCAGCAAGCAGACGCTGCCGGCGGTCCGGGCGGCGGGAAGATGGACGACGAAGTGCTCGAGCGCTTCGTCCGGCGATTACATCCAGAGCGTGACCGGCGACGAGGTCGTCTTCTCGTGGCAGGGCGGCGAGCCGACGCTGCGCGGCCTGGAATTCTTCCGCAAGGTCGTCGCGCTGCAGAGAAAGCATGCCAAGGCCGGGCAGCGGATCGAGAACGACCTGCAGACCAACGGCACGCTGCTCGACGAGGACTGGGCGCGCTTCCTCAAGGAGCATCGGTTCCTCGTCGGCTCTGAGCATCGACGGCCCGCGCGAGATCCACGACCACTACCGGATCACCAAGCAGGGCGGGCCGACGTTCGACAAGGTGTTGGCGGCGGCGAAGATGCTGCGGCGGTTCGGCGTGCCGTTCAACACGCTCACCTGCGTGAACCGCTACAACGCATCGCGGCCGCTCGATGTCTATCGCTTCCTGCGCCGCGAGATCGGCTCGACCT
Source organism: uncultured beta proteobacterium (assembly GCA_963750585.1). Lineage (GTDB taxonomy): Bacteria > Pseudomonadota > Gammaproteobacteria > Burkholderiales > Casimicrobiaceae > VBCG01. Next base: position 1,929 of record CAVVRH010000023.1, on the reverse strand, counting down.
ACCTGCAGTTCATTCCGATCGTCGAGATCAAGGACTTCGAGACCACGGCCCCGCAAGAGTGGGATCCGGTGCGCCTGCCGGTGGTGGGCAGTCCGCAGTCGCGACCGGACCATCCGGACTCGGTGGTCACGCCGTGGTCCGTCGATCCCGACGAGTACGGCTATTTCCTTTCCAAGGTATGGGACGAGTGGCTCGCCCGCGACTATCGGCAAGGTGCTGGTCAACTTCTGCGAGACGCTGGTCGTGCAGCACATGGGGATGCCTTCGCAGCTGTGCATCCACGCCGAGGTCTGCGGCAAGGGAGTCGCCATCGAGCACGACGGCAGCGTCTATGCCTGCGACCACTATGTGTATCCGGAGTATCGGCTGGGCAACGTCCGCGAGAAATCACTCGGCGACATGGTGTTCTCGCCGACGCAGGTGAAGTTCGCCTACGCCAAATCCGACACGCTGCCGGCGTATTGCAGGACGTGCGAATTCCTGCGCGATTGCTGGGGTGAGTGCCCGAAGAATCGCCTGCTGCGCACGCCGGACGGCGAGCCGGGCCTCAACTATCTGTGCCCGGGATTCGAAGCGATTCTTCGCGCACGCGGTGCCGACCGCGGAGAAACTGGCGGCGCAAATGCGTGCCGCGCCGCCGTCGCCGCGACCACGGATGTAAGCCACGCATTCGCATACCGGTTGGCATGCAGACCGACTTCATTGCGGACGCATGAGGTGCGTCCTCGGCCAACAATTCGCCAACCGGAGACAAGCTCGCGACGCTGCGGTTTGCTCCGGATGTCCTGGACCCGCCACAGGCGACCGCGAGGGGCGATCTCAACGTTGCCTCGTGAGGCAGCTAACGCGAACCCTGCCTCCTACCGGACCGCCGGTCGTGGCGAGCGGCCCTGCGACGTGTCGGCGCAGCGCGTGGATTGTCGCGATTCGGGCGGGTGCTACGCTTTTTATTCCCATGGCAGCGGTGGACATCGAGCTGGCAATCGCGCAACCGAGCGATGCGGTGGAACTCGCGCACCTCGCGCGTGATCTCATCGAGGCCGGCCTCGGCTGGACCTATCGGCCCGATCGGATCCGGCGCTAATCCATGATGCGGACGTGGTGACTCTGACAGCGCGGGACGGTCCGCGGGCGGCCGGGTTCGCCGTCATGAAGTTCGACGACGAGCGCGCACACCTCGTGCTCCTCGCCGTGCGTCCAGCGCGCCAACGTAGTGGCATCGCGCGCCGACTGATCCAATGGCTGCTTGAATCTGCAGTCGTTGCCGGCATGGCATCGATCCATGTCGAACTTCGCGCCAGCAACGCGGCGGCGTTCGCCTTTTACCGTGCGATGGGGTTTGCGCCGACGGTACGTCTTGCCGGCTACTACAAAGGGCGCGAATCCGCGGTGCGGATGCTGCGGCTACTGCGGTCGACAACTCCGTAGTCGCCTCCGCATTCGGCTCCTGGTTCCGGTCGCTGCGTGGCCAAAGGCGGTCGTTTCCATCAAAAAAGATCATATCTCAGGCTATTGTCTCGAACCAGATCAAAGGATTTAGATGGTGCTCTCGCCGTGCAATAGCCGGCTTTGCTGGCGTGCGAGGTTAATGCGCTACACGCTGGGGGTGGAGCCGCGTCAGCGAGCGCTTTCGACGCCGCGGGGTGCGCGGCGCATCCGGTATAGCCGTTTCAGGGCGCTTCGCCGCTGCACACGGTCAAGGGTGCGATTGCAGCGGCCGGAACATCGTGACGGCAAAATTCGAATTGAGGCAGGTCATTTGGGTTTGGTCGACGCAGGGCAGCGATATGCGTCGGGTCTTGAACGCACGACAGGAGGAGTCGAGATGAAAATCGAGTCGATTGTTGATCACGCTGTTCACGTGGATCGGCGCGGCGCTGGGCGTGGCATCGCCGGCGCTGGCGCAGGCGCCGGCGAAGAAGCCCAACA
>CAVVRH010000022.1:0-27547 GCA_963750585.1 uncultured beta proteobacterium | reverse complement strand
GCAGAAGGCGCGGATCCTGCTAATGCTCGCGCTCACCAAGACCAGCGAAACGAAGGAAATTCAACGCATGTTCTACACGTACTGAACGAACTTACGGGATGGTTTAGGGAGGTTCCCCTCCGCTTGCCGCTGTCCGGCGGCGGGTCTCGGCGACGACTCAACCGCGACCGATGATCAGTCGAACCGCGTGCGCGAACATCGAGGCGCCAGGCACGCGATAAGGCGCAGGGCGCAGGCGGAGGCATCGCCCCCGGCTAAATCGGCAGCTACTTGCTCACGGGCGCCGTAACCATCGGTCGATGCTCCACGGACCGCCTCCTGCGGCCGCGAGATAGAGGAACACGAAGCAATAGAGTGCTGCCAACTCGCCCCGGTTGACGATCGGCCAGAAACCCTGGGGTGCATGCGCAATGAAATAGGCAAATGCCATCAGGCCCGAGAGCAGGAATGCGACCGGCCGCGTGAACAGGCCGAGAACCAGCAGGAAGCCGCCAACGAGCTCGAGCAGTCCGGCCACGCCGCTCAATGACCAGAGTGTGGTCGGAGATGGTCTTGGCACTGGAAACGCAAGCCACTTCTGCATTCCATGCTCCATGAACAGAAAGGCCGCGACGATACGCAGCACGCTGAGAAGTCGAGGTGTCCAGTTTGCGATTGCTGAATTCATGGGGCATGGTCCGAAGTCCAATCGTCAGGCCGACGTTCGGTCGCCGGAACACGTTCAATACCAAGCGCCTTCGAGTCCGCCTTCGTGGATATTACAGTTCAGCCGCTCCGGTGCCATTGCGGCTTGACAAAGCGAAGCGCGAACTTGTCCGTCGGAATCTTCGGACGGTTCGACGACTCCTTGCGCAGGTCCGCTGGATTGCGCAGGAATCCGCATCTGCTCGGGAACCGGATCGTCGAACGGACGCGTCACCACGATGAGGTTGGCTTGCGGATGGTCCTCGAGGCGCTTCATGAGCGCCGGACTTGGGCGTGGCGTCTGTGCCCAGACCGTGCCGGCAGGACCCACGGCGAGTGCGAGCACCTGCGACGTGTAACCCGCACCTGCCGACACGTCGAGTACCCGCATGCCGGATTGCACCTGGGTGAACGCCAGGAATTCGGCCGGGTGCCGAGACGCGTCCATGCGCCGGTCCTGGTCGGTCCGGACCGGACTCTGGATCACGCTTTCGTAACGGGCCGCGGCAGCCTTCGAGTCAACCGCGGGCACTGCCATGCAGCCCGACAATGCGGCAGCCACCAGAAATGCGAGATTGGCAAGGAGTCGACAGCGGAGTTCGATCGCTTCCCGTCAGCGCAGGTTCCGGGCTCTGTCTGCTTTCAGGAGGGGCGATGGCCCGCTGTCGACCCCCTGCGGACAGTTTGGGCTCTCGGAAGCAGAGCTTGGCTCGTCATTTCAATTTGGAACCGCCGCGGACCACCAGCTCAACTCGGACTCTTACGGGCGAGCGCAAGCTAGGCCCCGAAGTACGTCTAGACGATAGGATCAACACAGGGTTGCTAAGTCCAGCGCCGCGGGTGCGGCGCCATGCACCGGCTCGCAGTGCGCATGTCTGCCTGAGGCACTCGCGGAGCAGGTCGCGCCATCTGTAGCGTCGCCAGCGCGGAGCGGGGCCGCGTTGCTGTTGGCCGGGAAACCAGATGCGTCAGCCGCCGCCCTTGCCCTTGCCGTGACCATTCGCGGACCCAGCGCCGCGGCCGGGGTCCGCGGTGACGACGCCGCCAGCTCCACCCGTGCCCGTAACGATGCCGTTCGACGCGCCGCTTTTCAGGCCGACAACCGACGCCACCCCCGTGCCACTTCCCGAGGCCGTCACGACACCGCGCCCATACGCATTGCCGCCGCCGTGTGCGCCGCCGTCTGCGCTGACGATGCCTCCCGGACTGGCGCTGCTGGTCGCGCCTGTCGCAGTCGTAATCCCCTTGGCGCCATGCCCCGTTCCTGTCGCCGCGGTCCCGCCGGCCGCAGTCGTAATCCCCTTGGCGCCATGCCCCGTTCCTGCCGCCGCGGTCCCGCCGGCCGCAGTCGTGATCCCCTTGGCGCCGTGCCCCGTCCCTGCCGCCGCGGTCCCGCCGGCCGCAGTCGTAATCCCCTTGGCGCCGCGCCCCGTTCCTGCCGCCGCGGTCCCGCCGGCTGCAGTCGTAATCCCCTTGGCGCCGCGCCCCGTCCCTGCCGCCGCGGTCCCGCCGGCTGCAGTCGTAATCCCCTTGGCGCCATGCCCCGTTCCTGTCGCCGCTGTCCCGCCTGCCGTCGTGACGCCGCGGGCCGCTGCGGCGCCTTGCACCGACGCTGCCTTGGGCGCTGTGGCGGTTGACGCGGTCCTGGCCGGCGACGCAGAGGTGGAAGACGTACCGGCTGCACGTGATGGGTTGCTAGGATCGATGGGGCCCGCGGACGTTTGTCGCGGTGCCGGGTTGCTTGGATCGATGGGGCCCGCGGACGTTTGTCGCGGTGCCGGGTTGCTTGGATCGATGGGGCCCGCGGTGCGTGTCGTCGTCGCAACGGTAGTCGAGGGAGCTTTGATACCACGATTCACCATGCCCATCGTCGTCCCGTAGCTCTGTGCGATGCGACCCCATCCCATTCCATCCGCGCGTTGTTGGAGGACGCCAGCGAACGTGACGGTATGCCCATCGGCGGTCGTGATGGCGTCACCGAGCAATGCCGCCTGCAGCTGGGCGCCGTCTGGATTGTAGATGCCCGCCTGATTGAGCGCGAACTGCGCCAGCGCCAACGAATGCGAGACGTTGCCCCAGCCCATCGGTCTTCGTCGGCGGCGTGATCGTGACGATTGTCGTCGTCCTCATCGCAGGGTTTGCCGGATCCTGCGCGATCGACGTGTATGTCAGTGTAGCGGTGGACCCAGTGCGCAAGGCGGTCGCGAGCGCGACAGCGTTTTCGCGCGACCCCGCCAGCGTGACAAATGGTGCCGCGAACTTGCTCGCGACGTGCGTTTGGCCGGGCGGCAGCGCGGGAATCGTTCCGACTGGCGGCGTTGGGTTGGTCGCATCGATGGGGGGCGGGAAGATAGGCGGCTGTCCTGGGTTGCTCGGATCGATGGGACCCGGAGAGATAGGCGGCTGTCCTGGGTTGCTCCCATTGATGGGGCCCGGGGAGATAGGTGGCTGTCCTGGGTTGCTCGGATCGGTAGGGCCCGTGGCGGTTTGCCCCATCGCCACGCCGGCAAGCGCAAGCGCAATCAGTGCCACGCAAATATTCATTGGCCGTTTGTTCATGATTTCACTCCTTTCGCTCGACGCGGGGCTTACCCCGTACCTACCAGCCTTTCGGTCTGCAGGATGATCTCCGTCGCCGTGGCGCTGTCACGCACGAAACTGTTTTCCTTGGTCGCGGTCACCGTCATACGTGTCGTATTCGGCGTAAGTGCTTCGATCTCGATCTCGATCTCGCGGTCCGCGGCACGTGCTTTAATCAACTCCTTGGTGCCGTCCCGCGTCGAATCGACGACCTTGATCTGCATGCGCCCAAGTGCAGCCAGGGTCGAACGACGCACCTTGGCCTCCGGTGCCGAAAACGTCTTGTAGACGATGCCTCCGAGCGTGTGAGAGACGCCCGTTGCCAATCCTACACCCCCAGCCGTGAGCGCGACCGCGGCGCAGCCATGAAGCAATGCGATCGTCAGGGCACAGCCCAATGCCAAGATCCATCGCGCAGGCTGCTCCATCATGGCGGCATTATGGCTTTGGCATGAATCCCCGATCAACCGGCTGTCGGCCCAACGAAGAGCGCGCTGGAAGGTGTGCCGCGTTGTGCACGACAATTGTTCGATGGCCGTCTATTGAGCGGATGCCCAGCCCGATCTCGCGGGCGATGGCGGCCGCCGTATGCGAGTGGTCGCAGGTGACCATCTCGTGATGCTGGGACGCAGACTTCCACGTGGAAGCGCACCTATGCCTAAGGTAACGACTGCGTTTGAGCGAAGTCGAAAGGCATACGGCACAGGGCGGGCCTGCGGGATTGATGAGATCACACGTTGTCCCGCCCCACCACTTCGGTCTATTCGATCACCTCGTCCGCCCGGATGCGTACGGCCTGGGGAATCACCAGTCCGAGTGCGCGCGAAGTGGGCAGGTTCAACACGAGCCTGAACGTCGACGCCATCTCGAAGGGTAGTTCCGACGGTGGAGTTCCACGCAAGATGCGGTTCACGTAGTCCGCTGCGCGCGCGAAGAGTGCCTGCGAATCATTTCCATAGGAAATCAGGCCGCCCGCCTCCGGATACTCCTGACGCGCGTAGATGGCAGGGATGCGCAAGCGCGCAGCACCGTCCACGATCTGACGCCGCTGGGTGAGTAGCGATGCCGTCGTGGCGACGACGAGCGCGTCCGTACGCCTCGTTTGCATCGATGCGAACGCCTGGTCCACGTTGGCAGCGTTGATTCCGTCCATCACCTGCGATTCCAACCCGAGCGAACGTGCCCGTTGCTCGAGGCCGCGATACACGAGCATCTCACCCGGGTTCGCAGTATCGGTCAGATAGACGAGCGTCTTGGCATTCGGTTGCAGCGCGCGCAGCAGTTCGAGCCACTTGCCGACGATCTCTCCCTGGTTCGGTGAGAGTCCCGTGAGATTGCCGCCGGGTCGGGCGAGCGATGCTACCAGGCCGGACTTCACCGGATCCGCCGGCCCAAGGGCGACGATCGGGATCGTTGGAGTCTCCTTCTTCACAGCCACCGCAGCCGTCGTCGTAACCACGACGAGCACGTCCGGCCTGCCCGCCACCAGTTCCGCTGCCAGCAAAGGCAGACGGTCCGGGTTGCCTTCGGCAAAGCGTGCCTCGATCAGCACGTCACGGCCTTCGACGTACCCGAGTTCGCGCAGGCGGTTGCGAAAGGCGGCCCAGAGCTGCTGACGGGCAGCTTCTGAGGCGTCGTCGAGTATCGCTACGCGTGCTGGATCCGACCGGCTGGGTTGCGCGGCGATGCGGAAGGATGCGGCGGCAAGGCCGAGTGCGACAAGCGCACGAATGGCATCACGTCGCTTCATCGCATTCCCCATTTACGGTTCCCGAGTGTGACGGCAAGTGCTCTTGATGCCGTACGGCGCGTCGAACGCGAGGTGCCAATCTATGACTGCGGAAGCGGCGCGACAAGTGCGGAGTGTCGTCTCCTGGACCAACATATTTCCCGGCGAGCCAGCCGCTCCGGCGCTATCGCGGCTTGACAAAGCGAAGCGCGAACTTGTCCGTCGGAATCTTCGGGCTGTTCGACGACTCGTCGCGCAGGTCCGCTGGATTGCGCAGGAATTCGCCCTCCGCATCGAGGACGAAGCCCGCCTGCTGAACCTCGCTGCGGACGACTGATTCATCGATTCGATGGAGGGTCTTCCCGTCGGAAATCCCGGTACCGCTCCGTGCGGAATGATCAATGACCACGAGGTGGCCACCCGCACGCAGGGCGGCGTACAACCGCTCGTTCATCCGGGCGCGGTCGACCGGGAGATAGGTGATGTCGTGGTAGTTGAGGACGATCGTGATCAGGTCCAGATTCCCGATCTGCTCGGGAACCGGATCGTCGAACGGACGCGTCACCACGATGAGGTTGGCTTGCGGATGGTCCTCGAGGCGCTTCATGAGCGCCGGACTTGGGCGTGGCGTCTGTGCCCAGACCGTGCCGGCAGGACCCACGGCGAGTGCGAGCACCTGCGACGTGTAACCCGCACCTGCCGACACGTCGAGTACCCGCATGCCGGATTGCACCTGGGTGAACGCCAGGAATTCGGCCGGGTGCCGAGACGCGTCCATGCGCCGGTCCTGGTCGGTCCGGACCGGACTCTGGATCACGCTTTCGTAACGGGCCGCGGCAGCCTTCGAGTCAACCGCGGGCACTGCCATGCAGCCCGACAATGCGGCAGCCACCAGAAATGCGAGATTGGCAAGGAGTCGACAGCGGAGTTCGATCATCTTGCGCTCCGTAGGGGGAAAGCGCCTACTTTAACGGACGGGGCGCTGCCGCGGATTTCTCACCCATCGAGGCAGCAACGCAGGCACCTCGGCATCGCATCGTCCCCCCGCAAGAATATGCAAGCGATGGCGCCCCCGTCTGATTCTGGCGGTAATCGCAATAGCGGCAGGGCGGCCCGAGCACCGACCGCAGCGTTTCCGTTCGTCCGCTGTGCGCGACAGCCGATGCGCTGGCCAGTATAGCGGGGTCCTGGATGTCGCAACGTTCGCTCCCTGGTGCATCGAGGTTGCTCGAGCGACGTTTGCGGTCCGGGAATGCCGGGTGAACCGTACAAGACCGCCGCTCATCAGCGCCCCGCCGATACCGCGCACTTTCCAATTACGATCTCGGAACGCTGCCAAGATTTTGGAAGCGCGAGCCAAAGCCGTACGGACGTACCTGTGAGTTTCCTTTGCCCGCTTCGGCGGGCTTTTTGTGACGCGTTGACGTTATGGCTCCAAAAGCCCGCCCGCGCTCGATCGAACTGACCTCTGAGGTCATCCGTCTACTGACCGCATGGAACGGTCTCGCCGGACGTCAGCGTGGCTTCTACCTGCGCGAGATCGAGGCGGCGGCCGTGTTCTGGAATTCTCCGGAGGACGATGCCGCGATCGCGTTTCTCGAGTTCATGCGCGCGACGCTCGAGGCTCCGCCGAACAGGTTGCCGGCACCGCGCGCTCGGGCGCTGGATACCAACCGCGTGCGGCGGTTCGCCAACGCCTTGGTCGAGCAGATCGAGGAGACGTACGAGGCGGAACCCAAACTTCGCCCGCGGCTCACCCACACCTTTGCGAAGGTGCTCGCCACGGCGCTTGCAAGCGAGGATCGGGAAGAGCGCTGTGGCGCGCAGCTGGCGCTATCCGCGCTCATGGTGCAGCTCGTCGAGCTCGTCGGCAGGCACGATTGAAAGTCGCCCCGCGCGAGCCGGGTGACGGTTCCGCTGCGATTCGTCCATCTCGCTTTCCCGCACAAGCAGTCCCGCCAGCCATGTAGCGGCCGCTTCCGTCGGCTGGTTCAGGGACGACTTTCCGCCGACGGCACGGGGTGTGACGAGCCGGCAGCGACAGTCGCCTCCGGTCGAGCCTTCGCGCGGTATCATCTGCGGCAGTCGCGCCTGCGGTGCGGCCCGAATGGACCGTCGGTCCGGTCGCGACGGTCAGATACCACGTCAAGCGCCGCCATGAAGGCGCGACCAACGGGAGGAACAAGATGATGCGCACGTCGATCGCGGTCGCCCTGTCGGTGATCGCCGCTTTCGCGAATGCCCAGCAGGTGACGATCCGCTGGGGTGATGTCGTTCCCGCCACCCATCCATCGGCGCAGATGATCGAACGAATCGCGGCGGATGTGAAGGCCAAGTCCAGCGGCCGCATCGCGATCCAGGCGTTTCCGGCCGGGCAGCTCGGCGGTTCGCGCGACATGATCGACGCGGTCGCCAATGGCGCGCAGCAGGTCGTGACCGAAGGCGCCGCCAACTTCGGCGCGTGGGTGCCGTCGATCTCGGTGGTCGAGGCACCGTACGTGTGGCGCGATGCGGCGCACCTGCAGAAGGCGATGAGCGGGCCCATCGGTGCACAGTTCAACGACACGCTGGTCAAGGCGCGCGGCATGCGCATTCTCGGCACCACGTACTACGGTACGCGCCACATCACGACGACGAGCAAGGAAGTGAAGACTCCGGCGGACATGGTCGGCTTCAAGCTGCGCGTGCCCGAGAACGACGTGTTCAAGGCGATGGCGGAAGCGTGGGGCGCGAAGCCCACGCCGATGAACTTCGGCGAGCTCTACCTTGCGCTCAAGCAGAACGTCGTCGACGGACAGGAAAATCCGCTGCCGACGATCAAGTCCGGCAAGTTCGACGAGGTGCAGAAGTACCTCGTGCTTTCCGGCCACATCATCACGCCGCGCCTCGTTGTCGTGAACGAGGCATTCTGGCAGGGCCTCGCGCCCGCCGACCGCAAGATCATCGAAGACGCGGTGAAGGCCGGCATCGCGTGGCAGGACGAGGAGCTGCAGAAGCAGGAGAAGGCGCTGGTCGACACGTTCAAGGCAGCCGGCATGACGGTGATCACGCCCGATGCCAAGGCGTTTCGCGACCCGGTACTCGCCAAGGTGCCGAAGATGTTCGAGGCCAAGTGGGGCGCGGGCACGTTCGAGAAGATCCAGGCGATCCAGTAGCACCCGACGCCGCGTTCCTCTCCCCGCGCCGCGAAGGTGTGGGGTCGCTGCCATGAACCGCGTCGCCCGCCTCGCTGCCCGCGCGATCGACACGCTTGCGATCGTCGCGTTCGTGGGCATGTTCCTCTGCGTGCTCGGACAGGTGGTGTTCCGGTATTTTCTCGGCAGCCCGCTCGTGTGGAGCGACGAGCTCGGGCGCTACCTTTTCGTCTGGTGCGCATTCCTGGGCTGGGTGATCGCAGCGCGAAGGCGCAGTCATCTCGCAATCGCCGTCGGCAGCGAACGGCTGCGGGCCAGGCTGGGCGGCCTCCTCGGGCTGGTCGGCGCGCTCGCGGCGATCGCGTTCGCCGCGGTGCTCGTCTTCTATGGCGTGCGCATCGCCATGCGCAATTGGGACGTCGAGACGACCTCGCTATTCTTCTCGGTCGGCATCGTGTACGCGATCGTGCCTGCCGCCGCGGCCGCGGTGGCGCTGCATGCGCTGGCGGACGCGCGTGCCTCGCTGCAACGGATGCGCGGCGCTCCGGAGCCTCTGCGATGATCGAGCTGATGCTCGGCGTGCTCGCCGCATGGTTCGTGTCGCTGTTCGCGGGTCCGGCGATTTATGCGGCGATGGGGCTTGCCGGCTTCGCGTTCCTGTTCATCGCCGGCATCCCGGGCATTGTGATCCCGCAGAAGGTCGCGATGGCGGCAAACTCGTTTCCGCTGCTCGCCGCTCCGCTGTTCATCCTGATGGGCAACGTCATGAATTCGGCGGGGATCACCTACCGGATCTTCGATTTCGCGACGGCGATCGTCGGCTGGATGCGTGGCGGGCTGTGCCAGGCGAACATCCTGGGCAGCGTGATCTTCGCGGGCATGAGCGGATCCGCAGTCGCCGATGCGGCGGGCCTCGGGACCGTCGAGATCGAGGCCATGAAGAAGGAAGGCTATTCCGCCGAGACTGCGGCCGCGATCACCGCGGCCTCGGCGACCATCGGGCCGATCATTCCGCCGTCGCTTCCAATGATCGTGTACGGCGTCGCGGCGGAGACGTCGATCGGTGCGCTGTTCCTGGCCGGCTTCGTGCCGGGCCTGCTGATGGCGGCGGCGCTGATGCTGATGGTGCGCCATCTCGCGATCCGCCAGAACATGCCCCGCCATCCGTTCGGCGGCGCGCGCGTGCTGTGGCGCGCATTCCGGCGTGCGTTCTGGGCGCTGATGGCGCCGTTCGTACTGTTCGGCGGATTGTTGTCGGGCATCTTTACGCCAACCGAGGCGGCCGCGGTGGCGGTGACGTATGCGCTGATTCTCGGGCTGTTCGTCTACCGCGACTTCCGCATCAAGGATCTTCCCAAGATCATCCTGGATACCGTGGAGACGACCGGCGTGGTGATGGCGCTGGTGATGACCGCGTCACTGCTCGGCTATTGCATCTCGGTGTCGCGCCTGCCGCAGGAGTTCGGCGCCGCGCTGACCGGTTTGACGCGCAATCCGCTGGTCTACCTGCTGATCGTCAACCTGCTGCTGATTGTCGTCGGCTGCTTCATGGAGGCGCTCGCCGCCATGCTGGTGCTGATCCCGATCCTCGTGCCGACGGCAAACGCGCTCGGCATCGATCCCGTGCAGTTTGGGCTCGTTTTCGTACTGAACCTGATGATCGGCACGATCACCCCGCCGGTCGGCGTGGTCTTGTACGTCACCGCCAAGGTCGCCGGCGTTCCGTTCGGCAGGATGTCGCGCGCCGTGATGCCCTATCTCGTTCCGCTGTTCGCAGTGCTGGCATTGATCACGGTCTGGCCGGCGGTGACGACGTTCCTGCCGAAGCTGCTGATGGGCAGCTGACGAAACGCTGGAAGGAGGCCACCATGCAAATCGAGCGGATCGACCATCTCGTGCTGACGGTACGCGACATCGATGCGACATGCGAATTCTATTCGCGGGTGCTCGGCATGCAGGTCGTGGCGTTCGGCGCCGGACGCAAGGCGCTGGCCTTCGGCATGCAGAAGTTCAATCTGCACCAGGCGGGCAGGGAGTTCGATCCGAAGGCAGACAGGCCGACCCCCGGATCGGCGGACCTGTGCCTGATCGCGGGCGCGCCGCTAGCGGAAGTGATATTGCATTTGCGTGCCTGCGGCGTGCCGATCCTCGAGGGGCCGGTTGAGCGCACGGGCGCGACCGGTCCGATCCAGTCGGTGTATTTCCGCGATCCGGACCTGAACCTGATCGAAGTGTCGATCTACTCATAAGGAACCTCTGCAAAACCCCCACACGGCCGCGCTGCAGGGCGAAATGCGGATGAATGTGAGCCGAGCGACGACGGTCGTAGCCAGGCCTACGATGCCGAGGAGCAAGGCGAAGCAGGCGCCGCATTTCGCAGCAGCCCGAGGGGACGGGGCTTGGCGGGCGGTCTGCTTTGTCGCGCGGCTTGCCAAGGGGGTCGACCATTGGCTTCGCCGCGCTTCGCGCATCCCATCCCGCCAAGCTCCGTCGCGACCGTGCGCGGGTTATGCAGAGGTTCCCTAACAGGTCTGCGGCGTTCGTGCGGCGCAGGGACCGGCGGGAGCGCGCGACGGTCAATCGCGCGGCAGGTGCTCGGCCTCGGCGAGGATTGCGTGGGCCTGCGCGAGCACCGGACGGTCGACCATCTTGCCGTCGACGGCGACCGCCGCCCCTTGCGCTGTGGCATCGGCAGCGACCACGCGTTGCGCCCACGCTATTTCGCCTTCGGACGGCCGGAACGTTGCATTGACGACTGTGACCTGCTTCGGATGGATGCAGAGCTTGCCGCCGAAGCCCAGCTCGCGGGCGCGCTCCGCGTCGCGTCGCAACATGTCCGCGTCGTCGATCGCGGTCGTCACGCCATCCACCGGCGCGGCGATGCCCGCCACGCGCGAGGCGAGCACGATCTGCGCGCGGTAGGCGAGCAGCGCGTCGTCGCGCACGCCGAGGTCGAGCTGGAAGTCGATCGACCCGAAGAGCAGTCGCACGACCCCCGGGGCCTCGCCGAGAGCGCGCGCGTTCCAGAGCCCCTGCGCAGTCTCGACCAGCGGCAGCACGGGAACCCGCTCGTTCGATGCACGGACCACGCGCTCGATGTCGTCGGCATTCTCTGCCTTTGGCAGCACGATGCCCGCGATGCCGGGCTGCGTGCACAACGCGAGATCGGCTGGGAACCACGGCGTTCCCGCCGCGTTGATTCGCACGAGCACGGGTCGCGCGGGCGAAAGCCACCCGGCCAGCGCCGCGCGCGCGCGGTCCTTGTCCGCCGGCGGCACTGCGTCTTCCAGGTCGACGATGACCGCATGCGCGCCGGACTCCAGCGCCTTGGCAAAGCGCTCGGCACGCGTGGCAGGGACGAAGAGATACGAGCGAACCGACGCCCCCGCGCGCTGCGCACTTGCGGCGCCCAGAGCGTCGGTCATGCCTTGACCGCGATCATCAGGAAGATCGGAAACGTGCGCATGGCACCGCCCGCCTCCTTTTTCATCTCGTAGGCGGTCGTGAAGCGCACGTCCGCAAACCCTGCCTGTCGCGCCTTGGCGGCGAGCTCGGCGCGGTCGAAGCCGTTGTGGCCGTCGAAGCCCGGGCCGTGGAACGAGCCGTCCTCGCGGTCGAGATCGGCAATGCAGAGCACGCCGGAGCGCGCCAGCACGTCGTGGAAGCGGCGCAGGATGCCGTCGGTGTCGCCGATGTGGTGCAGCGTCATCAGCGAATAGACGAGATCGAACTTCTGTGCCGGCATCGGGTCGGCGAGCAGGTCGAGCCTGACGGCCTCCATTCGCTCGTCGCGGGCGCTGGCAATCTTCGCCCGGGCGACTGCGAGCATTCCTTCCGACACGTCGGCCAGCACGACCTCGCCGAGACGGTCGCGCAGCAGGAAGCTCAATAGCCCCGTCCCGGCACCGTACTCGAGCGCGCGCGGAGACGGCGCGAGCCGGACCTCGCGCTCGATCGCCCCGGCAACCGCTCGTGCCCGCTCGATCTTGGACGGATCGTCGTCCCACGTCGCTGCGCGGACGTCGAAGTCGGCAGTGGTGTGACCGCTGGTCGAGAGTGGCCGGTTCATCGTGCCGATCCCAGCGTAAGCGAGCGATCGACTTGCGGCATCGCTGCCCCGAGCAGCATTCGGACCCGCGGTGCGTCGGCGAGCGCGAAGATCGTTCGCGCGAGCTCGTGCACCTCGGCGGGTGTCGCCGCGCCGCTGAACTGGGCGAGGCGCAGCACCTTGTCCTCGATCTCCGGACGCGACAGCGTATTGCCCGGGTCGCCCTTGGGCTCGTCCACCCGTGCCGAGAGCGTCCGGCCGTCGGTCGTGCGCACCGTGACCTTGCCGATCCAGCGTCGCGGGTACTCGCGGTCGACCTCCGGGTCCAGCACCATCGATACGCGATCGCGGAATGCGGCAATCGTCGGATCGTCGAAGTGCTGCTGGAATTCGGTGAGGCCCGCGCTGCGGTAGGCTGCGATCATGCCGAGCACCGTGCCCATCGAGAATTTCGCCTGGTGCACGGTCGTCGGCGCGACGACCGGCCCCAGCACGTCGATCGCGGCCTGATGCACGTGCGCCGTGACATTCGCGATTTGCGCGGGTGCGAGGTTGTTCGCAGTGACGAGCGCAAGCAGCGCGTCGGCGGCCGGATGGGTGTGCCGGCACGATGCATGGAACTTGAACGAGGTCTCCGCGAGTGCCCATCGCTCGCCCAGGCGGTCCGTGAGTCGTGCCGGGTCGGCGTCGCTCGACATGCCGGCGGCCATCCCTTGCGCGCCCTCGAGGATGCGCGCAGCACCGGTGAACCCGTCGCGCGCGAGATACGCGGAGAGCAGCCCGTCCGCGCAAGCCTTGGCCGCGTGCAGCTGTTTCGAGTCCGCCGCGTCGCGCAGGAACTCCCACAATCCGGCCGCCTGAGTGCCGGCCGACCCGAACGCATGCTGCATCGTGTCCGGCGCGAGTTCGAGCAGGCGACCGGCCGCCGCGGCGGCCGCCACCGTGCCCGCGGTCCCGGTCGTGTGGAAGACCTTGTAATGCGAGCGGCCGAGGAATTCGCCGACGCGGATGCCGACTTCGTAGCCCGCGACGACGGCCGTGAGCAGCTCGCGGCCGGAGCGTGGAAACGCCTGCGCCACCGCCAGCGCCGGCGGGAAGACGACGGTCGCGGGATGGAACACCGACCCGTTGTGCACGTCGTCCTGCTCGGCGAAATGCGACGCGGCGCCGTTCACCAACGCGGCGAACAGGGGCGTTGTCCGACGGCGGGACGTCAGTACTTCCGATGGGCCGTCCGCAGGGCCCATCTGCCGCGCGAACCGTTCGATGGTCTCGATCGCACGCGCGCCCTTGCCGGCGAGCGCGGATCCGGACCAGTCGAGCATCAGGTCCTCCGCGCGGCGCAAGACCGGCGCGGGAATGTCGGCGAAGGCGAGCGTGCTCGCGAAGCGCGCGAGCGTCGCCGTGGGGGAGACGGCGTCGTCTTTCATCGCTCAGATTGCCCGGACTTCGCGCAGACGGACGATGGCCGCGTCGTCGTATCCGAACTCGTGGAGGATGGCATCGGTGTGCTGCCCGAGTGCGGGAATCGGGTCCATGCGCGGTGGCGGCTCGGGAGGGAGTCCGGGCGGCAGCGGTGCGCGCACCTTGCCCGTCGGCGTATCCACTTCGGCCCAGCGCGCGCGCGCGGCGAGCTGCGGGTGAGCCCAGACCTCGTGCATGTCGTTCATGCGTGCATTTGCGATGCCTGCCGCGTCGAGGCGCTCGATGACCTGCGCGGCGGTGAGGGGCGCGAACGCCGCGACGATGATCTCGCGCAGCGCCTGCCGTGCTGCGGTGCGCCGCGAGTTGGACGAGAATCGCTCGTCGGAGGCGAGCTTCGGCGCCCCGAGCACCTTGGCGCAGAACGCCGCCCACTCGCGCTCGTTCTGCAGGCCCAGCATCACGATCTTGCCGTCGCCCGCCGGGAACGGGCCGTAGGGATAGATCGTCGCGTGCGCGGCACCGGCGCGCGGCGGCGGTGCGGCGCCGTCGTACGCGTAGTAGAGCGGGTAGCTCATCCATTCGACCATGCTCTCGAGCATGGAGACGTCGATCGACTTGCCGCGCCCTGTCGTCGCGCGCTCGATCACCGCGGCGAGGATGTTCGTGTACGCGTACATGCCGGCGGCGATGTCGGCGATCGAGCAACCCGCCTTCGCGGGCTCCTGCGGCGTTCCGGTAATCGACAGGAATCCCGACTCGCTCTGGATCAGGAGGTCGTAGGCCTTCTTGTCGCGGTAGGGCCCATCGGCACCATAGCCCGAAATGTCGCAGACGATCAGTCGCGGATTGCGCGACGACAGCGCCGCGTACGAGAGTCCCAGGCGCGCCGCCGCGCCGGGGGCGAGGTTCTGCACGAGCACGTCGGCGCGATCGGTCAGCGCCTGCAGGATCGCCGGTGCATCCGGATGCTTGACGTCGAGCGTCAGGCTTTCCTTGCCCCGGTTGGTCCAGACGAAGTGCGACGCGAGCCCGTGCACGCGCTCGTCGTAGCCACGCGCGAAGTCGCCGACGCCGGGCCGCTCGATCTTGATCACCCGGGCGCCCAGGTCCGCGAGCTGCCGCGTGCAGAACGGCGCGGCGATCGCGTGCTCCAGCGTGACGACCGTGATGCCGTCGAGGGGGCGCATCGCGATACCGGATGTCAGAACGATCGCGGCAGGCCGAGGACGTGCTCGGCGACGTAGGACAGGATAAGGTTGGTCGAGATCGGCGCGACCTGATAGAGGCGCGTTTCGCGGAACTTGCGCTCCACGTCGTACTCGGAGGCGAAGCCGAAGCCGCCATGGAACTGCAGGCAGGCGTTCGCAGCTTCCCAGGACGCGTCGGCGGCGAGAAGCTTCGCCATGTTGGCTTCGGCGCCGCAGGGCTGGTGTGCGTCGAACAGCGCGCACGCCTTGAAGCGCATCAGGTTCGCGGCTTCCACGTTGACGTGCGCGCGGGCGATGGGGAACGCCACGCCCTGGTTCTGACCGATCGGCCGCCCGAACACGACGCGCTCCTTCGCGTAGGCGACGACCTTGTCGAGGAACCAGTAGCCGTCGCCAATGCACTCGGCGGCAATCAGCGTGCGCTCGGCGTTCAGACCGTCGAGGATGTACTTGAACCCCTTGCCTTCCTCGCCGATCAGGTTCTCGACCGGAATCTCGAGGTTGTCGAAGAAGAGCTCGTTGGTCTCGTGGTTCACCATGTTGGGGATCGGCCGCACCTCCATTCCCTTGCCGATCGCCTGGCGCAGGTCGACGATGAAGGTCGACATCCCTTCCGAGCGCTTCTTCACCTGGTCGACCGGTGTCGTGCGCGCGAGCAGGATCATGAGGTCCGAGTGCAGCACGCGGGAGATCCAGACCTTCTGCCCGTTCACCACGTAGCGGTCGCCGTTGCGCACCGCGGTCGTGCGGATCTTGGTCGTGTCGGTGCCGGTGGTCGGCTCGGTCACACCCATCGACTGCAGGCGCAGCTCGCCGCTGGCGATCTTCGGCAGGTAGCTCCGCTTCTGCGCCTCCGAGCCGTGGCGCAGCAGCGTGCCCATGTTGTACATCTGACCGTGGCACGCGCCCGAGTTGCCGCCGGAGCGGTTGATTTCCTCCATGATGATCGACGCCTCGGTGAGCCCGAGGCCCGATCCGCCGTACTCCTGCGGGACCAGCGCCGCGAGCCACCCGGCCTTCGTCAGCGCGTCGACGAACTCGTCCGGGTATCCGCGCGCCTCGTCGATCTTGCGGAAATATTCCGGAGGGAACTGCGCGCACAGGTCGCGCACCGCGTCGCGGATGTCCTGATGCGCTTCGGGTCCGTTCACCATGCCTTGCGCCTCCGCAATCAGGTCCGTCGTGTATCAGCGCAACGCGGCGGTTGCGCCCATCGCGAGGTGGACCGCGCGATCCCGCGCCCCTGGCCGCGTTTCGTCGCCGCCGCGCTAGACCCGGTGTTCGAGCCCCGCGAAATCGACGTGCATGGCAACGACCCGCGGCCGGATGGCCGCCGGGTCAGGGCTTGAAGCCGGTCTGCTTGTAGACCGCTTCGATCGTGTCCTTGCCGACGCGCGACTCGTTCTCCTTGTGCACGGGGACCATCGCCTTCTTCCACGCGGCCTTCTGCGCGTCGGTCAGAACGATCACTTCGCTCTTGCCGGCCTTGCGGATCGCCTCGAGCGCTTCGTCGTTCTCCTTCTTGGCGATGTCGTTCGCATACGCGGTCGCATCCTTCATCGCGCTTTCCAGCGCGGCGCGGACGTCGGCGGGCAGCCCGTCCCAGAACTTCTTGTTGACGATGACCGCATAGCCGATATAGCCATGATTGGTCGTCGTGATGTACTTCTGCACCTCGTGGTGCTTTTGCGTGTACATGTTCGACGGTGTGTTTTCCGAGCCGTCGACCACGCCCGTCTGCATCGCCTGATAGACCTCGGAGAACGCCATCACCTGCGGCAGCGCGCCGACGGCCTTCATCTGGTCGCCGAGCACCTTCGACGACTGGATGCGCATCTTGAGCCCCCTCATGTCCTCGGGCGTGCGCAGCGGCTTGTTGGCGCTCATCACCTTGAAGCCGTTGTCCCAGTAGGCCAGTCCGACGAAGCCCTTGCCCTCGAGTTTCTTGAAGAGGCCCTGCCCGACGGGACCCTCGGCGACCTGGTTCAGCTCGGCATAGCTGTCGAACATGTAAGGCAGGTCGAAGACCTCGAACTCGCGCACGCCGAGCGGGCCGAACTTCGCAAGCGACGGGGCGAGCATCTGCACCGATCCCAGTTGCAGCGCCTCCATCTCCTCGCCGTCCTTGTAGAGCGTCGAGTTGGGATAGACCTCGACCTTGACGCGGCCCTTGGTGCGCTCCTCGGCGAGCTGCTTGAAGCGCTCGGCGCCCTTGCCCTTCGGCGTGTCGACGGCGACGACGTGGCTGAACTTGATGATGATCGGCTGCTGCGCGATTGCGGCGCCCTGGATGCCGACGGCCGCCGCGAGCGCGAGCACGGCGGCGACGAGACTGCTGCGCTGATTCATGGGTTCCTCCGAGCGGACGTGGCGGCGATCTCGAGGGTCGCCTTCTAGCGATACCGCGCCGATGATACCTCCACTATGACGGCCGGCACAGCGGCCGCCGATCACTGCGTACGATTGCGGGCAGGTGCGCTTCCCTGCCCGCCCGGCGCGACGCATCGGGCATACTGCGTACATACGCGTCTTCCCGTTTCGCGGCTCGCCTCCTCTGCACGTTGGCTTCGCACGATCACCGCCTTTGCATCGCGCCGATGACACCGCCTTCGTGACAGGATGCGACTGCGCGATGTAACGTCTGGCGCTTCGCATCTCGCCGGTCAGCGCCGGATCGTGGAACAGGATTTGTTTTCGTAGTTGAGTTCGAAGCTGCGGCGGTCCATGTTCGCGGAGCCGATCAACGTGATCTCGCCGTCCACAGTGAGCGACTTCGTGTGCAGAGGCCGCCTTCGTACTTGGATCTTACCCCGGCGGCCAGCAGATCGGCGTAGTAGCTGCGGCTGCCGCGCCAACGATCCACGAGTCGTTTCTGGCGGGAAAACGATCGTCGTGTCCACGCCGCGATTCGGTCGTGCACAGCGCATTCTGCAGGAATCGTCGGGCACGTATACGCGTCGTGACGACGGCTGCGGCGCGCCCGCAGAGCTTTGACTGATGAAGCGCCCGTTCGCCGCCTTGGACTGGACGGATCGGCATTGCCGATTCTTCCTCCGGCTGATCACGCGCCACGCCCGGCTCTACACCGAGATGGTGACGACGCCGGCACTCGTGCACGGCGACGTCGCGCGGCATCTGGACTTCGATCCGTCCGAGCATCCGCTGGCCCTGCAGCTCGGCGGCAGCGATCCGGCCCAGCTTGCCCAGGCGGCGAAGCTCGGCGAGCGCTGGGGCTACGACGAGATCAACCTGAACTGCGGCTGCCCGTCGGAGCGCGTGCAGACGGGGAGCTTCGGCGCCTGCCTGATGGCCGAGCCGCAACTCGTCGCCGACTGCGTTGCGGCGATGCGCGCGGCGGTCGCGTTGCCGGTGACCGTCAAGCACCGGATCGGGCTCGATGCCAACGAGGACTACGGGTTCGTCCGCGATTTCGTCGGCACGGTGGCCGCCGCAGGCTGCGAAGTCTTCATCGTGCACGCGCGCAACGCGGTGCTCAAGGGCCTGTCGCCGAAGGAGAACCGGGAAGTGCCGCCGCTGCGTTACGAGGTCGTGCGCCAGCTCAAGCGCGATTTCCCGGCGCTGACGCTGGTGCAGAACGGTGGCCTTGCGACGTGGAACGCGATCGAGCACCAGCTCGCACAGGCGGACGGCGTGATGCTAGGCCGTGCCGCTTACCACGATCCGTGGTTGCTGGCTGCCGCAGACTGGAAGGTTTTCGGCGACGACGTACCGGTGCGCTCGCGCACCGAGGTGATTCGCGCGCTGGTCCCGTACGTCGAGGCACAACTCGCGGCGGGCACGCCGCTGCGTGCGATCGTGCGGCACGTCCTCGGGCTCTACCACGGGCAGTCGGGCGGACGTCGCTTCCGGCAGATCCTGTCGGACAGCCGGAGGCTCAGGGACGCTGGCGCGGAGCTGCTGTTCGAGGCCCTTGCCGCGGTGGAGCCTGCTTCCGACGGCGAGCGCGCGGCGTAGCGTCGGGCGCAGTCGACAGGACCTATACGGCCAACTCCTCGGCGATGTACTGGCGGACGATCGAGTCGAAGTCGGAATCGGCCGCCATGCCGAGCGAGCGCCCGAACGCGGCGTCGAAACTGCGCGGCCACGTCTGCACGATCCGGTTGATCGCCGGGTCCACGTGCCAACGGATTCGACCAGCGACTTCCTCGCCGGCGACGCGCCGCAACGCTTCCACCATCTCGGCCACCGTGAGGGAAATGCCCGGGACGTTGACGCTGCGTGTCTGTGCGAACGCGCTGGCCGGGACTTCGTGTCCGATGACGAGGTTCTTCACCACGGCGCGCGGCGAGAGCAGCCACATCCGCGTTTCCGGAGGAACTGGGCAGACCGTATCGATGCCATTGAGGGGCTCGCGCAGGATTCCGCTTGCGAACGACGACGCGGCCTTGTTCGGCTTGCCGGGGCGCACGCTGATGGTGGGCAGCCGCAGGCTGCGGCCATCGAGGAAACCCTTGCGCGTGTAGTCGTAGACGAGGTACTCGCCGACGGCCTTCTGCGCGCCGTAGGACGACTGCGGCATCAGCAGCTGGTCGTCGCGGACGACGTCGGGCAGCGGGCCGCCGAAGACCGCGACCGAGCTCGTGAACACCACCTTCGGCGGCGCAGACAAGCGACGGCACGCCTCGAGCAGCAGCCGGGTCGCGTCGACGTTCACGCGCCAGCCGAGGTCGAAGTCCTGCTCGGCCTCGCCACTGACCACCGCGGCCAGATGGAACACGCTGTCGACACCGCCTGCGAATACCTGTGCAACGAATCCCGCATCGGCCAGGTCTCCGGCGACCGAGCGTACGCGCGCATCGTCCATCGCGGGCAATAGCGAGACATCCGCCAGCACGAGTTCGCGAAGCCGACGCTTCTCGCCGCGCATGTCCGTGAGCGTGCCGCGGGCGAGCAGCGCGCGGGCGAGCTTTTGGCCGAGGAAACCGGCGCCGCCGGTGACGATCACGCGCATGAGGGGCTCCGGTGGTTGGATCGTTGCGAAGCTATGATAGCCTCAGCAGTCGTTCGATCTATCAGACGATGCCAGGCGAATCCGATTCCGCGTCGCCCTTCGCACGGGTGGTGGCCGAGATTGCCGCCGCGGGCTATGCCGTCGTCCCGGGCTTTCTGGGGCCCCTCGCGGTCGCCGGCCTTGCGGCGCGCGCGCTGGCGCTCGATGCGGCAGGTGCGATGCGGCCCGCGGCGATCGGGAAGGGCGCGGGGCGCTCTCCGGGTGGGGATGTTCGCGGCGACCGCACTTGCTGGCTCGATGAGTCGCCTGCAGACGAACACGAGGCGCTGCTGTTCGAAGCGCTCGAGGAACTGCGTCTCGCAATGAACGAGGCGCTCACGCTCGGGCTGTTCGAGTTCGAGGGTCATTACGCGATCTACCCGCCCGGCGCGGCCTATGCACGCCACCGCGACGTATTCCACGGCGAGTCCCGCGTTCCGGGCGCGCGCGTGCTGTCGTGCGTGCTCTATCTCAACGTCGGCTGGCGCACGCCGGACGGAGGCGAGCTGGTCCTCCATCTCGACGACGGCACGACTGTCGAGACGATGCCCGAGGCCGGCACGTTCGCTGCGTTTCTCGCCGATCGGTTCGAGCACGAAGTTCGTCCGGCGCGTCGCGAACGGATTTCGGTTACCGGATGGTACCGTCGCCGAGCGGTCTAGCGACCCGTGCCCGCACTGCCGCGAACGCGCTCGATGCCGGCCTCGAATGCGTTTTCGAGGTACGCGCCGTAGAAGTCCACCGTCAGGAGGCCGACGATCGGCGCGCCAAGAGGCTCTCCACGGGCATCGACCACGAGCACGGTCGGCGAAAGCTGCACCGAGTAGCGAGCGGCGAGTTCGCGGTGCGTTGTGGCGGTTCCCGCGAAGTCGACCACGGGCAGCGGCCGGTCGATCTCGACCTGGCGGAACGCCGCGTCGGTGCGCCAGCGTCCCTCGCGGCTCATCGGCACCAAGTACTCGCGCAGCGCCCGCTCGCAGTAAGGGCAGTTGTCGCGATCGAAGAACAGCACGATCGGAGTGCGCTCGCGGGTCGCAGTGGTGCCGTCCGCCGCGAGATTGCGGGCGAGCGGCAGCTCGGCTTCGCGGGTGCGCGGGTGCCCGCCAGCGCCAGGCGCCGAAGCCCGTTGTGCTGCAGCCACGGAGGCGATTATCGGCAACCCGAATGCTAGAATGGCGCGCAATGTCAAGCGGCGCGCTTCGCCGCGTCGTGCACGCGCCCCGCCGTCCCGAACTGCCTCCATATGACTCCCACGCACGCGCCGCGACGTCTCGTGATCGCGACGCGCGAATCCGCGCTGGCGCTTTGGCAGGCCGAGCACGTTCGCGCGCGTCTTGCCAGATTGTATCCGCACGCGAGCATCGACCTGCTCGGTCTCACCACGCAGGGCGACCAGATACTCGATCGCCCGCTTGCCGCGATCGGCGGCAAGGGGCTGTTCATCAAGGAACTCGAGATGGCGATGAGCGAGGGCCGGGCGGATCTTGCCGTGCATTCGCTGAAGGACGTGCCGATGGAGTTGCCAGAGGGCTTCACCCTCGCCGCGATCGCTGCACGCGAGGATCCGCGCGATGCATTCGTCGGCAACAGGTACACGACGCTCGCGTCGCTTCCGCCCGGCGCGATCGTCGGGACATCGAGCCTGCGGCGTGAAGCGCAGCTGCGCGAACGCTTCCCGATGCTCGTCGTGAAGCCACTTCGCGGCAACGTCAACACGCGTCTGCGCAAGCTCGACGAAGGGCAGTACGACGCCATCATCCTCGCGGCGGCGGGTTTGAAGCGGCTGGGGCTGGCCGAGCGCATCGCCGACCTGATCGACCCGACCGACAGCCTGCCGGCGCCAGGGCAAGGCGCGCTCGGACTCGAATGCCGCGCCGACCGTCCCGATGTCGTGGCCGCGCTCGCGCCGCTCGCCGACAAGGCGACGGCGCTTGCGACCGTCGCCGAGCGAGCATTCTCGCGCGCGTTGTCGGGAAGCTGCCGCACACCGCTTGCGGCCTACGCGGAGTGGCAGGAGGGCACGCTCTGGTTGCGCGGATTGCTCGCGAGCCTGGACGGGCGCGAAGTGATGCGCGGAGAGCGCGACGCGGAGATCACCGATGCCGACGGTGCCGATGCGCTCGGGCTCGAGCTCGCAGGCGAGCTGATCTCGCGCGGCGCTGCGCGCTTGATTCAGGGCTGATCGCGCCCGCCAGGGCGACGGCGCCGCGCGGTACGGCATGTCCGGCAATTCTCCGGCACCACTCGCGGGCATCGGCGTCGTGGTGACGCGTCCGGCGCGCCAGGCGGCGGGATTCGCGGCGAAGCTCGCCGCACTGGGCGGCCGGGCGGTGATCTTCCCGACGATCGCGATCCTTCCGCCGGACGACCGGATGGCGCTCGACCGCGTGCACGCGGAGCTCCCGACGTTCGATTTCGCGTTCTTCGTATCGGCGAATGCGGTCGAGTATGGCGCGCCCGATCGCGCGCACTGGCCGGCGCGGCTGATCGCCTTTGCGCCAGGCCCGGGTACCGCCGATGCGCTCGCGGCGGTCGGCATCGACAATGTGCGCATCCCGGCGACGACGATGGACAGCGAAGGCCTGCTTGCGCTTCCGGAGCTCGCCGACATCGCCGGCCGGCATGCGGTCATCTTTCGCGGCGAAGGAGGTCGCGAGTTGCTCGGTGACACGCTCAAGGCGCGAGGTGCGAGCGTCAGCTACGTAAGCTGCTACCGGCGCGCGGCACCGGCCGGTGGCGCGGAGGGACTGCTCGCCGCAATCCGCGAGGGACGCGCCCATGTGCTCACGCTTACGTCGAGCGAGGGCGTGGACAACCTGTGGGCGTTGCTCGACCCGGATGGGCGGACGTTGATCGCCAGCCTGCCGGCTTTCGTGCCGCATCCGCGCATAACCGCGCACGCACGCACGCTCGGCCTCGATGTGCGGCAGACGGCCGGAGGCGACGCCGGCCTGATCGCCGGATTGCTAGAATGGGCCCATGACCGCGACGAGCGACGCGGCGCAGGCGCGGCGCGCGGTCAAGCGACGTGATAGTTGCCCGCGTGTGTGCGCCCTGATCCAAGATCTCCGGAGCCCCGAACACCATGCCCGACGTCGACGTCATCGTCACCGCTCCGCTGCCGGACTTCCTCTACAACCCGCTGAAGGCGGACTATCGCTGCCACGACTACCATCAGGCGAGCGACAAGCCGGCTCTTCTCGCGGCGCAGGGCGTGCGCATCCGCGGGCTCGTTCAAGGAGGAGGCACGGTGACGCCGACCGCGCTCCTCGATCAGTTGCCCGAACTCGAGATCATTTCCGTCTTCGGTGTCGGCTACGACGGAGTGCCCGTCGACTATTGTCGCAAGCGCGACATCAGGGTAACGAACACGCCCGACGTGCTGACCGACGACGTCGCCGATGTCGCGACGGGGCTGGTGCTGATGACCGGACGCGGTTTCGCGAAGGCGGAGCGCTTCGTGCGCGCGGGGGAGTGGCTCAAGCGGGGGCTGGAGCTCACGAACAGGCTCGGCGGGCGCAAGGTCGGCATTCTCGGCCTCGGCCGTATCGGCAAGGCAATCGCGCAGCGCCTCGTGGCGATGGGCATGCAGATCGCCTACACCGGGCGCAAGGCGCAATCGGATGTGCCTTATCGCTTCGTACCCGATCTTGCGATGCTGGCTTCGGAGTCCGACTTCCTGATCGTCGCATGTCCCGGCGGCGCGGCGACGAGGAACTTGGTCGATGCCAGGATCCTCGCGGCGCTCGGCAAGAAGGGAACGCTCGTCAACATCGCGCGAGGCTCGATCGTCGACGAGCCGGCGTTGGTCGCGGCGCTGCGCAACGGGACGATCAAGGCGGCGGGTCTCGATGTGTTCGCCGATGAGCCGAACGTTCCGACGGAGCTCCTGACGATGGACAACGTCGTGCTCTTGCCGCATGTCGGCAGCGCGACGCGCGAGACGCGGCAGGCGATGGGCGACCTCTGCAAGGCCAACCTCGACGCGTGGTTCAGCGCCAGGCCGCTGCTGACGCTCATCCCCGAGCTCGCGTAGAGCCGGCGCGCCCGCCGCGGCGCGATGACGCATCCGATGCCTGCCGACGAATCCTCCACGCGGTCGTTGTTCGGACCGCAGGCGCCGGTCCACCACACGCTGTTCGACGACATCCAGGCGCTCGTCACCGGGACGCTGTTCGTCGCGCTCGGCATCGCGATGTACCAGTCGGCGGGCCTGCTGACCGGCGGCACCGCCGGGCTCGCGTTCCTCGTGCATTACGCGACCGGCTGGCGCTTCGGGGCCGTGTTCTTCGCGATCAACCTGCCGTTCTACGCGCTGGCGCTCCGGGCGATGGGTGTTCGCTTCACGCTGAAGACGTTCGCGGCGATCGTGCTGGTGTCGCTCGCCACCGACCTGTTGCCCCGCGTGCTGACGTTCGGGACACTGCAACCCTTGTTCGCTGCGGTGATGGGGGGCTGCCTGATCGGCGTGGGCCTGCTGATGCTGTTCCGTCACCGCGCGAGCCTGGGAGGGCTCAACGTGCTCGCGCTGTTTCTGCAGGAACGGCACGGCTGGCCCGCAGGCCGCGTGCAGATGGCGCTCGATTGCATGATCGTCGCCGCTTCGTTCGCGTGGGTTGCGCCTTCGCGAGTCGCACTCTCCGTGCTGGGAGCTGTCGCGCTGAACCTCGTGGTCGCGGTCAACCACAAGCCTGGGCGGTATCTCGGCGTCTAGCGCTTCGCTGGATCAAAGGATCGATCGGTTAATTGGACGAGGCGTTGGCCTGCGGTGAATCCCCCAAGTGGCTCAGGTGCCAACCTGAAACTCCTTGAAGAACGAATACTCCACCTCGTAGGTGGTGACGGGTTTGAGCCCGAGCTCCAACTTTTCGAGCATATCCAAGAGTTTTTCCCGTCGATCAATTCGATGGGCGGGGCTCCATCGCGCGTTGCCTCCCGGCGCGCCTCGGCGGTGAATGTGCCGGTCGTGATGATGATTCCCTTGTCTGCGCGGCTCTATGCTGCCCTTCGACTTCCGCTGCTCCCGAAATATCTTCACCCACTTTCGGAATATCTCCCGGGATTGCTCGTGGGTGAGTGACGTCGCAAGGCCCTTGTTCGTCAGACTCCAGACGCCATGCTTGGAAGAGTCGAGGAGCCCCTCGCGCGCGAGGTAGAACCGTGCCCACGCGACCTGGTTCTGAACCGAGAACCCCCAGAAGGGAGCACCTCGTTCAGTGCTTCATCGGACAGATTCAGGTCTTCGGCAACACGGTCAACGGCCTCATCGGCTTTCGCCGATCCACCCAATCCTCGAAGTGCATTCAACAATGGACCGAAGTAACGGACGAACTTCGCCCCCTCTTCCTCCTTGACCATTCCCATCGGTTCTCCTGTAGCGAAGTGTCAGCGGTTTCAATCATCCGGTGCCACGGGACGCGCGGACGAGGGCCTGCGCTCGCCTGGCCACAGCACGGCGATGAGTGCACTCACGACCAGCGCCAGCGCGGTCCATTCGGCCGCGCCCGGCTGCTCGCCGAGCACCAGCATGCCCGCGAACACGCCGACGACGGGAACAGGAAGCGAGGAGAGCGACGACACCGCCACCGGCAACGTGCGCGCCAGCGTGAACCAGGCCCAGTGGGCGGCGGTGCCGGCGAGGAAGATGTTGTAGAGGATCGCGAACCATGTCTTGCCCGAAACGTTCGCGAGCGAAGTGAGCCCGTTGGGGTCGAGGATTGGCGCCACCACCGCGATCGGGAGCCAGCCGACCAGCATGAGCCAGCCGGAGAGCGCGTTCTGCGCGATCGGCGGCTTGAGCTTTCGCAGCAGCACGGTGCCGATGGCCCAGGCGATCGCGGCGCCCAGAATCATCAGCGCGCCGAACGGGCTGCGCTCGAAGGCGCGCACGTCGTCGCCCAGCAGGACGAGCATGCCCGCCATTCCGAGTCCGAGCCCGGCGAGCTTGCGCCGCGATAGCGGCTCGGAGAGCGCGAAAGTCGCGAAGAGCGTCGCCCACACCGGCATCGTATAGGCGAGGATCGCGCTTCGGCCCGCCGGCAGCTGCCGCAGGCCGAAGAGCACGAGGCCGTTCCAGCCTGCGATGTTGAAGAGCGCGAGCAGCATGACGATCGGCCACAGGCCGCGCGGGATACGGATGTCGTCACCGCCCAGGCGCGCGACCAGCAGGAGCAGCGCGCCGGCGAACGGCAGCGTCAGCGCACGAAACGTGAGCGGCTGCAGTTCCGTGACGCCCAGCTTGAGGATCGGCCAGTTGCAGCCCCAGACCAGCGTCAGCACCGCAATGGGCAAGAGCGAGCGGGCCAGTCCGCCGCCCTGGGCGGAGGGCGCCGCGCGCATCATCCGTGCATCGGCGCCGGACTCACCGCGCCGCACCGTACTTGCTGTGATGGAGCTCGCGCGCCTGTGTCACCCATGCATCACGGCGGATGCGGCCGGGGAACTCGGGCAGCTTGCGGTCGATCTCGTCGATATCGTATTCGGTCCAGCGCGCGATCTGCCGATAGGTCGTGACACCGAGCTGGTGCAGCATGCGTTCGAGCACCGGTCCGACGCCGACGATCAGCTTGAGGTCGTCGGGCGAACCGGGTCCTCCGAGAAACAGTGACGGCGCGTTGTTCTCGATGTCGACCACCAGCTGCCGGTAACGCGCCGTCTCCGCCTTGCTTGCGGCGAGCTGATCGAGAAGGCAGCGGCGGTCGTCGGCGAATTGCGCGAGCTGATGACGCTCGGCTTCGCCATCGGTGCGGGTCTGCGCGAGCGCGGCAATCTCGGCTTCGTAGGCGCGCACGAGCCGGGCGCGCTCCGCGTCGGCGCCGGTGCCAGCGTCCGGCAGATCGCTTGCGGAGAATGCGGGCACCGGCAGTTCCGCTGCGGAAATGGTCCGGACCGGCACCGCAACTGCCTCGACCGGAAACATCGGCGCATCGGTCGCCGCCGGCGCGGCAGCCGCCGTGGAAAGCGGATGCGAGACGCCGGACTGCGACTCGCGACGCCCGCGTGCCGTGCCGATCCGATAGGCAACCACGATACTGATTGCCAGCGCGATCATCGCGAGCAGCGTCAGGCCATTCACGTCGGGGCGGGCTGGGTCGGGAGAGGGCGGCGCCTGGGCCGCAACGGAACGGTTGTCATTCTAGGGCCTGTTCGCGTGATGTCCAAAGCTGCCGTGGCGTTGCCGAAGCGCCCGGTGCGGCAATGGCGACGCGACACTGCGTGTCGAAGGAGCGACGGCAGGGCCTCGGGCGTAGCGGGCTGCTAGAATCGTCAGCTTCCATCTCGCCGTCATGTCCGCCCTCACTTCGCCTCCGCCGCCTGACGCGGACGACCTCGCCGCCGATCCGGACCCGGCCGAGCTGCGCGAGAAGGCGCCGCAACCACGCGCGCTGTTCGCAACCCGGCTCGCGCTCGCGATCGTGACGCTGGCACTGCTCGCCATAGGCACGGCCGCGTGGCTCGATACCCGGCGCGAAATGACGGCGCTGCGAAGCGAGGTCGCCCGCAGGCTCACCGAAAGCGACGCCGCGCTCGCACAAAGCCAGGCGCGCGAGAACAACCTCGCGGGCGAACTGCGCGAGGCGCAGGCGAAGCTCGCTCTGCTCGAGGCGCGCCTCGCAGAGTCGCAGTCGCAGCAGTCCGCGCTGGAGGCGCTCTATCGCGACCTCACCCCGTCGCGCGACGATCTCGCGCTGACGGAGGTCGAGCAGGTCCTCTACGCTCACGGCCATG
>CAVVRH010000021.1:0-7557 GCA_963750585.1 uncultured beta proteobacterium | reverse complement strand
TCTGGTCGAGCGGCTGACAGGCTAGCCGCGCGTCAGCGATCCTGTCTCGCCAAGGTAGACCGCCTGCACCAGCGGATCGTTGCGGATCTCGCGCGGCGGCCCCTGCGCGATGACCCGCCCGCGGTCGAGCACGATCACGCGCTCGGCGTGACCGAACACGACGTCCATGTCGTGCTCGGTAAACAGCACGGCGATGCGATCCTGCCGCGCCAGTTCGGCCGCGAGCGCCATCAGCAGGTTGCGGTCGCGCGGAGCCATGCCAGCGGTGGGCTCGTCCATCAGCAGCAGCTTCGGGTTGCCCGCGAGCGCGAGCGCTAACTCGACGCGCTTGGCGTCACCGTAGGCGAGCGTCGCGCAGTGGGCGTCCGCAAGATGGCCGATGCCGACGCGGGCGAGAAGTGCCGCCGCCGGTCCGGCTCGGCTGCCCGCGACCCGACCGAGCAGCGATTCGGCGCGCCCCTCGTGCGCGAGAAGCGCCATCTCCACGTTCTCGCGGACGCTCATCGAGGCGAATGTCGCGGCGACCTGGAACGTACGGCCCACGCCACGCAACGCGATGTCGCGCGCCGAACGACCCGTGATCGACGTGCCGGCGAGCGTCACGGTGCCGCGATCGGGAGCGAGCTGCCCGTTGACGAGGTTGAAGCAAGTCGTCTTGCCCGCGCCGTTCGGGCCGATCAGCGCAACGAGCTCGCCGGCCGCGACGTGAAACGTGACCCCGCGCACCGCGGCCACGCCGTCGAACGCCTTGTACAGATCGCGCGCGTCGAGCACGGGCTGGATCATGCGGCACCCGGCACGAAACGGCGCAGGCGGGCGAAACTTCCGCCGATACCCTGCGGAAACAGCGTGACCAGTGCGATGATCCCCGTACCCAGCAGCGCCCGCCAATAGTCGGAGAGCCGCGCGAGCACGTCCTGCAGCCAGGTGAATGTCGCCGCACCGACGAGCGGACCGAACAGCAGGTTGAGCCCGCCGAGCAGCACGATGACGAGCGCATCGACGGAGCGTGGAATTGCGAGCGTCTCGGGAGAAATGCTGCCCTTGGAGAACGCGAACAGTCCGCCTGCGAGACCTGCAAATGCACCCGCCATCGCGAATGCACGCCATTGCGTTTCGCGCACGTCGATGCCAATGGCGCTCGCCCGCAATGCGGCGTCGCGGGCAGCGCGCAGCGAAAAGCCGAAAGGCGAGCGCACGAGTTGGGCCAGCGCAGCGAGCGCGAGCGCCACCAGCGCGAGCGTGAAGAGGTAGAAGCGCACGCGCCCCGAAAGCCACTCGGGAGGCCATACGCCGACGATGCCATTCGACCCGCCGGTCACGCTGTCCCACTGGAATGCGATCGACCACGTGATCTGGGCGAATGCGAGCGTCAGCATCGCGAGGTACACGCCCGACAGCCGCACGCAGAACCAGCCGAATGCGAGCGCTGCGGTGAGTGCCGCAGCCGGAGCGAGCATGAGCGCCGCAGGCATCGGCCAACCGTGCTTCACCGCGAGCGCCGCCGCGTAGGCTCCGACGCCGAAGTAGGCGGCGTGGCCGAAACTTGCCATCCCGCCCGGCCCCATCATGAACTGCAGGCTGGCAGCGAACAGCGCGGCGATCAGCACGTCGGTGGCGATCACCAGCGCATAGTCGTCGCGCACGAGCGGCAAGACGGCAAAGGCGAGTACGACCGCCATGCCGATCCACGCTTCCTTGCGCCCGGGGGCGATGACGCGCGCACGTTGCTCCGGCAACGGCGTGGTGGCAGGCGTGCCGGGGGGGCGACCGAGCAGGCCGTGCGGC
Source organism: uncultured beta proteobacterium (assembly GCA_963750585.1). GTDB lineage: Bacteria > Pseudomonadota > Gammaproteobacteria > Burkholderiales > Casimicrobiaceae > VBCG01. The sequence continues at coordinate 5,769 of CAVVRH010000021.1, read as the reverse complement.
TTCACCGCCAGCACGATCGCCATGACGATGAATTCGGCGACCAGCGTGAGCTTCGGAAACGCGAACGCCAACCCTCCGATCTGGACCGTGCCGAGTGCAATGCAGAGTGCTTTGGTGAGGCCGATGATCAGGGCTGCAAGGAATGCGCCGGGTATCGACCCCAGTCCACCGACGACGGTGACGACGAACACCTCGGCGATCACCGCCAGGTCCATGCCGAGGTTTGCCGGCTCGCGCGGGAGCTGCAATGCGCCGGCGAGTCCCGCGAGGAACGCGCCGAGCGCGAACACCGCCGTGTAGAGCAGCGCCTGGTTCACGCCGAGCGCGGAGGCGAGGATCCGATTCTCCGAGGCTGCGCGGATCAGTACGCCGAAGCGGGTGCGGGTGACGAGCAGCGTGAGCAGCAGCAGTACCAGGGGGCCGACGACGATGAGGAACAGGTCATACTGTGGCACGGCGCGTCCGGCAATCTGCACGACGCTGTCGAGGCCGGGCACGAGTGGTCCGAGCCTGTCTTCGGCGCCCCACACGTAGAGCGTCGCGTCGCGCACAATCAGCACGACACCGAACGTTGCAGTGAGCTGCAGGAGTTCCGGCGCGGCGTAGAGTCGCTTCAGCAGCAGGACCTCGATCAGCGCGCCTATGCCACCGACGGCGATTGCGGCGAGCACGACGCCGCACCAGCTGGCGAGCGCGCTCTCGCCCATCTGCGCGGTCAATGATTCGCCGAGGGAGAATGCAAGGTAGGCTCCCAGCATGTACAGCGAGCCGTGCGCGAAATTGACGACGCGGGTGACGCCGAAGATCAGCGTGAGCCCGGCCGCGACCAGGAACAGCGACGACGCGGCCGCGAGACCGTTCAGCAGTTGCAGCGCGAAGGAGACGAGCGTCACGGGAGAAACCGCGGGCGACGCCGCGCGGGAGCGATCAACGCCGTTGGCCGGAGGCCCTCATCGCCACCGGCTTCGCAACCAGGGAACCTCTGCATAGCCCGCGCACGGTCGCGACGGAGCTTGGCGGGATACCCCCGCCGCAGCGTTGCGCTGGGGAACGAGCGCAGCGGAGGCGGGGGCGTGCGCCTGCTTCGCGGTCGCATCCCCGGGCTCACGCGTTCCGCGTTCGCTCCAGGGCCCCTGCTCCGCGCTCCGCAGGCGTACGCGCGTCGCGCGGCGAAGCCAATGGTCGCCCCCCTTGGCAAGCCGCGCGAAAACGATTGTTTCAGCGAAGGCTAACTGGCGCCGAGCGTTGCGAGGCGACACGTTAAGCCGCGAAGCGGCGGCCGGAGCTACAAAGCAGACCGCCCGCCACGCGCCCTCCCATCGGGCTCTCGCTCCATGCGGCTCCTGCTTCGCCTCGCTCCTCGGCATCGTAGGCCTGGCTACGACCTTCGTCGCTCGGCTCACATTCATCCGCATTTCGCCCTGCAGCGCGGCCGTGTGGGGGCTATGCAGAGGTTCCCTACGGCGCAGGGCGAAGGCGGCGCACTTCGTCGTCGGAAGGGAGGTAATCCTTGCCGTTCGCGTAGCGCCAGTCGACCATCACGCCCTTGCCGTCCTTGACCGCCGTACGGCCGACGAAGGCGCCCATCGTGGACTGATGGTCGATGCCACGAAAGGTCACGGGGCCGAACGGGGTCTCGATCGTCAGGTTGTTGAGCGCGGCGGCGATTTTCTCGCTGTCGGTGGAGCCGGCCTTGCGGATCGCGGCGGCCGCGGCCATCACGGTGCTGTAACCGACGACGGAGCCGAGCCGGGGATAGTCGTTGAACGCCTTCTGGTACGCGTCGCGGAAGCGCTTGTGCTCCGGCGTGTCGATCGCATACCACGGGTAGCCCGTTACCCACCAGCCGACCGGCGCTTCGTCCTTCAGCGGGTCGAGGTACTCCGGTTCGCCGCCAAGCAGGTTGAACACGGGGCGATCCTTGAAAAGACCGCGCAGTTGCCCCTCGCGCACGAAGCGCGAGAGATCGGGTCCGAACAGCGCCGAGAAGATCGCATCGGGCTTCGCATCCTGCAGCGCCTGCACCACCGGACCCGGCTCGATCTTGCCGAGAGGCACGGCCTGCTCGATGAATTCGATGCCGCCAGGCTGCAACGCGATCATCTGCTTCTTGAACGCAGCGGCCGCCGCCTGGCCGTACTCGTAGTTCGGGTAGACGATCGCCCAGCGCTTCTTGCCGAGTTTCGCGGCTTCTGGCACGAGCATCGCCGTCTGCATGTACGTCGAGGCGCGCAGCCTGAAAGTGTACTGATTGCCGTTCTCCCAGACGATCTTGTCGGTGAGCGGCTCCGCGGCGACGAATACGATCTTCCGCTGCTTTGCGAGGTCGGCCACTGCGAGTCCGACATTGGAGGCGAATGTCCCCATCAACAGCACGACCTTTTCGCGGGAGATCAACTCCTCGGCGACGCGCACGGCGTCGCCGGGGGTACCGTTGTCGTCCCGCGAGACGATCTCGACCTTGCGCCCCAGTACGCCGCCGCTCTCGTTGATTCCCTGCAGCGCGAGCTCCATCCCGTTCCGGTAGGGTCCGAGGAATGCCGGAAAGACCTTGTAGCTGTTGAGCTCGCCGAGCTTGATCGTCTGAGCGGCGCCGGGGATGGCGAGCAGGAGGCTCGCGAGCAGCACCACAGCACGGGCGGTTCGGTTCATGCGATCTCCATCAAGGGAAACGTGCAGCCAAGGGGCCACAACGCGCCCGGCCGCGCGGCGGTGGACAAGGGCACCACGATGCCATCGCATGCCCTTGCGCAATCCGCGAACGCCACCATTCTATCCATATGCCCACGGCACGCCGCGGCGGTGCTGCGCGAAAGGCTAGAATGGCGGCTTTTCCCAAGGTTCGAAGGCGTCGCCGCCATTCGCCTTGCCGTTCCGCGCCCCACTATGCGGGCGCCTCCTCGCCAGCGAGGCATTGACCCCCGTCATGGAAGGCGCCCACCAAGGGGCTGCGCCCGAAGCGGCGCCGCACGATCCGACCGTCATGCTCAAACTTGCCCATGGCCTGAACTTCGTCGATCTGTACTCGGTCCCCGGCGCGCAGGCGATCGACCGTCATTTCATCACACACCTTGAAGCAGCCGCGCCGCAGCTCGCCGAGCGCCTCGTCGCGGCCCGGGCGCAGCCCGGTGCATTGCCGCGCAAGTCGCAGTCCGAGTTGCTGATCGCGATCGCACCGCATCTCGAGGATTTTCTCGCTCACCTGTTCGGCATCGAGGGCAAGGTCCGCGCTCTGGAGGCGCGTCACCACGAGCTCGCGCCGCTTTACGCCGTCAAGCGCCAATTCGTGCAACGCAGGTCGATGAACGCGTACAAGGGGGAGGCCGCGGCGGCACTCGACGGCATGGCACTCCGCGCGGAGCTCACGCATCGCATCGGACGCCCGATCACCGGACAGGACGGCGAGCTCGCCTACGCGAACGCGGTGACGGCGTGGCAGGAGGACGAGTCGGCGAATGCCGAGTCGCTCGACATTGCCATGCGCTATGCCGCGTGGTCGGCACAGACGCCGCAGGGTCGTGCCGCCACGAAGGGCAGCGTGCTCTTTCGCGCGCCGCGCAAGCTCGACTACATGAACCTCGTGCCGATCGCGCACGAGCCTCGCGGAGACCTGAGTGTCATCAAGCTCGGCGAGGGCCACGCGCCGCGCCATCGCGAGGGATTCAAGTTGACCGACACCGGAACCGACCTGGTCGGGGGACTCGATCAGGCTCACTACTGCATCTGGTGTCATGAGCAGGGCAAGGATTCGTGCGCGACCGGGCTCCTGGAGAAGAAGCACGCGGACGGGACCGTTCCGGCGAACCCGTACAAGAAGAGTCCATTCGGCGTCACGCTCGCCGGCTGCCCGCTCGACGAGAAGATTTCCGAGTTCCACAAGCTGCGCGCCGATGGCTGGCCGGTGGGGGCCCTGGCGATGGTATGCATCGACAATCCTATGGCGGCCGCGACTGGGCATCGGATCTGCAACGACTGCATGAAGTCGTGCATCTACCAGAAGCAGGAACCGGTCGACATTCCGCAGTCGGAGACGCGCCTGCTGAAGGACGTGCTGGCATTGCCATGGGGCTTCGAGATCTACTCGCTGCTCACGCGCTGGAACCCGCTCAATCTCCACCGGCCGCTGCCGATGGTGCCGTCGGGCAGGCGCGCGCTGGTGGTCGGCATGGGACCGGCGGGTTTCACGCTCGCCCACCACCTGCTGAACGATGGCCACACGGTTGTCGGCATCGATGGTCTCAAGATCGAGCCACTGCCCGCGTCGCTATCCGGTGTTGCGGTCGACGGAGCACGCGTGCCTTTCGAGCCCGTGCACGACGTCACCGCGTTGCTGGAGCCGCTCGACGACCGCGTCATGGCGGGCTTCGGCGGCGTGGCCGAGTACGGCATCACCGTGCGCTGGGACAAGAACTTCCTCAAGATGATCCGGCTGCTGCTCGAGCGGCGCGATCGCTTTGCGCTGTACGGCGGCGTGAGGTTCGGCGGCACGCTGGACGTCGAGGGTGCGTTCGAGCTCGGCTTCGACCACATCGCGCTCGCCGCGGGTGCCGGGAAGCCGACGGTGCTGGAGCTGCCGAACGGGCTCGCAACTGGCGTGCGTACCGCATCGGACTTCCTGATGGCGCTGCAGCTGACCGGTGCGGCCAAGGCGGATTCGCTGGCCAGCATGCAGCTGCAGCTCCCGGTCGTCGTGATCGGTGGCGGCCTCACGGCAATCGACACGGCCACCGAATCGCTCGCCTACTACCCGGTGCAGGTGGAAAAATTCCTCGCCCGCTACGAAACGTTGGTCGCCGAACGCGGCCGCGACGCGGTTGAAGCCGCGTGGACCGCGGAAGAGCGCGCCATTGCCTCCGAGTTCATTGCCCATGCGCGGTCGATCCGCACCGAGCGTGAAGCGGCGACGGCAGAAAACCGCGAGCCGCGTGTTGCGGAGCTCGTCCAGCAATGGGGCGGCGTGACGATCGCGTATCGCCGCCGGCTGATCGACAGCCCCTCGTACACGCTGAACCACGAGGAAGTGGAGAAGGCGCTGGAGGAGGGCATCCGCTTCGCCGAAGGCCTGACGCCGCTCGCCGTTGAAGTAGACGAGCGCGGCCGCGCGAAGGGACTGACCGTCTCGGTGCAGCACAACGACGGCGACGGTGTCTGGCACGAGACGCTGAAGACGACGTTGCCGGCGCGCACGATCCTCGTCGCGGCCGGCACGCAGCCCAACACCGTGCTCGCGCGCGAGGACGCCGCGCATTTCCACCTCGACGGCCGCTATTTCCGGCTGCTCGACGCTGCCGGCAAGCCGGTGCATCCCGTGCGTGGCCTGGCAAAGCCGGATCAGCCGGCGATTCTGACCGACCTGCGACCGGACGGTCGCGCGGTCAGCTTCTTCGGCGACCTTCACCCCTCGTACCACGGCAACGTCGTCAAGGCGATGGCGAGCGCGAAGCAGGGCTATCCGATCGTGAGCGCTCAGCTCGCCCGCATCGCTCCGGCGCGCGCTGGCGGCGACGACGCGTTCTTCGCCACGCTCGACCACGAGTTGCGCGCGACGGTGGCGCGGGTGGAACGCCTGACGCCGACGATCGTCGAGGTCGTAGTGAAGGCACCGGCCGCCGCGCGCCGGTTCAGGCCGGGCCAGTTCTATCGGCTGCAGAACTACGAATCCCGAGCCGGACTGGCAGATGGCACACGGCTCACGATGGAGGGCCTCGCCCTCACGGGCGCCTGGGTCGATTCCGCGAAGGGGCTTGTCTCGACGATCGTGCTGGAGAT
>CAVVRH010000020.1:0-68096 GCA_963750585.1 uncultured beta proteobacterium | reverse complement strand
GTCGACCAGCTCGAATACAACGTGCCGCTCGACGGCATCAAGTTCACGCAACCGGGCGTCGCGACTGCCGACTGGCGATTTCCCGGCGGCAAGGCCGCGGTCGAGGTTCCGTTCGAGATTCATAACGGGCACCTGTACGTGCGCGCGAAGCTCGACGGCAAGGGTCCGTTCCTGATGCTTTTCGATGCGGGCGGCGTCAACGTGATCACGCCGGATGTCGCGCGTGCGCTCGGCCGGAGCGGTGACGCGAACGCGAAGGGCGCGAACCCGGCGACCAAGGGCGCACCGAGTGTCGACGTCGGGACCCTCGACATTGGCGGCCTCGTGCTGACTAACCCGCGTTTCGCCATCGTCGCGCCGCAGGCTTCCGCGCAGCGCGCCGAGGGCGTGGCGATGGACGGACTGCTGGGCTTCGAGCTCGTCAAGCGCTTCCCGACGCGGATCGACTATGCAGCCTCGAAGATCACCTTCTACGATCCGGACCGCTTCCGCTACGAAGGAAAGAGTGCGCCGCTGCCGCTTGCGTTCCTGGGTCGCGTGCCTCAGGTGGACGGCAGCATCGACGGCATCCCCGGGAAATTCGGACTCGACGTCGCCGCTGCGGCCTCGGTCACGCTGGCGGGGCCGTACTGGCGCGCGAACAAGCTGGACCAGAAGCTGGGCGCGAAGCCGGAATTGATTGCGGACGCGGGCCCTGCCGGACCGCTGCGGGCGCGCGTCGGCCGAGCCGAGCATCTCAAGCTCGGCGCCGCCGACATCAAGGGTCCCGTCACGCTGCTCGCCACCGCGCCCAGCGGACCGTACGCGCAGGAGGGATTCGCGGGCAACGTCGGCTACGGCGTGCTGCGGCGCTTCGCCATCGTCTTCGACCTTCCGCGAGAGCAAGCTCGACCTCGAACCGAACACGGCGCTCGCGGACCCGGATGTCTTCGACCGGTCGGGCCTCTGGGTCGAGCCTGCTGACAACGGCTTCGCGGTCGTCGAGGCCGTCGCCGGTGCGCCTGGCGCGCAAGCCGGCATCAAGGCCGGCGACGTCATCGTCGCCATCGACGGCAAGTCGTCCGCGGGCGACGCCGCTCGCGAAGATCCGCGAGGAGCTCAAGGCCGCACCGGGAACGCGCGTGCGCGTCAAGCTGGCCGACGGCCACGAGCACACGCTGACACTTCGCGAGCTGCTCTGATCCCACGTGCCAATCGGTCGCCGCGCGCGGCCACGGAGGACGACATGCCGGTCGACAAGCGCAAGATCGAAGGACTGATCCACGAACTGCTGGTGGCGATCGGCGAGGATCCGGAGCGCGAGGGGCTCGCCAACACGCCGGAGCGCGTCGCCGAAGCCTCGCCTTCCTGACCTCCGGCTACCGCACCGACCTCGACGCGGTGATCAACGGCGCGATCTTCACGCAGGCAGACCAACAGCATGGTCATCGTGAAGAACATCGAGGTCTACAGCCTCTGCGAGCACCACATGCTGCCGTTCTTCGGCCGCTGCCACATCGGCTACATCCCGACCGGCAAGGTGTTCGGCGTCTCCAAGCTCGCGCGGCTCGTCGACATGTACGCGCGCCGGCTGCAGCTGCAGGAGCGGCTCACCGAGCAGATCTCGCAGGCGGTGCATGGAGACTCGATCGGCGCGAGCGGCGTCGGCGTGATGATCGAGGCGCGCCACCTCTGCATGATGATGCGCGGCGTCGAGAAGCAGAACTCGGTGATGGTCACGTCGTCGGTGCTCGGCACCTTCCGCGAATCGCAGGCGACCCGCGAGGAGTTCCTCGCGCTGATCGGCCAGCGCGCGGTCTGATGCCTGCCCGCCGGCCGGACGCCGCACGCGCACGGCGCACGCCTGCTGCGCACCTGGTCGAGCTGACGGCGCCGCTGTTCCTGCTGGTCGCTGCTGCGGCTATGCGCTGTCGCGATTCGGCGCTGGCCGATGGCAGCGCATCGCGACGCGCTGACGCGCTTCGTGTTCACGGTCGCGATGCCCACGCTGCTGTTCCGGCTGATGAGCGACTTCTCGCGGCTGCCGCCGTCGACGCGCGGCTGCTGATCGCGTACTTCGGCGGCTGCCTCGTCGTCTACGCGGTCGGCCGCGCTCGTCGCGGTGCATGGCTGTTCCGGCATGGACGGCGTCGCGCAGTCGGTGTTCGCGATCGGCGGCATCTTCTCGAACAACGTGCTGCTCGGTATGCCGCTCGCCAAGGTCGACGCTCGGCGAAGGCGTCGCTGCCCGCGGTGTCGCTGGTGCTGGTGTTCAACTCGCTGATACTGTGGACGCTCGTCACCGTGTCGGTGGAATGGGCGAAGCATCGCGAGCCTCTCGCTCGTCGGGCATTGCGAAGACCGCGCGCGGCGTCATCCTCAATCCGGTCGTCGCGAGCATCCTGCTCGGCACCGCTTTCGGACTTCACCGGGGCTGGCAGCTGCCGAGCGTCGTCGACCAGACGCTGGCCAGCTCGCGGCAAGCGGCGATTCCGCTTTCGCTCGTTGCGCTGGGCATGGGGCTCGCGCGAGTACGGCGTCGCGCGCGGGCTGGCGCGAGAGCACGGCGATGACCGCGATCAAGCTCGTCGTCCACCCGCTGGCGATCTACGCCTTTGCACTCATGCTCGGCCTGCCGGCGATCGAGACTCGGCGATCGTCATGCTCGCCTCGCTCCCCGGTCGGCGCGAACGTCTACCTGATGTCGCGCGCGTTCGACGCGTTGCAGGGCCCGGTCTCCGCGAGCCTCGTGCTTTCCACGGCGGTGGCGGCGCTCACCACGCCCGTGATCATCGCATTGACAGGCGGTGTGCCACGCTGAATCCAGGTCCGGGCAGGACGCTTCGCCCGCGGTGTGGTTTGCCGCTCGCCGTGACGGACAAGTACGTAGTGCCGACGCCCGGGCCGAACCCCGCTTCAACCGGGCTGCGGGAACGGGTGTAACAACTTGTATTCGCGAGGACCGCATGTCATCGCCAAGCGGCGACAGCCCGTTGTAGCGATCGATGACCCCGATCCGTCAGAACGGGTCGAAAACTACACGATCACCATTCGCAGCTGACGATTGGCCTCGCGTCCCGCCCAGCGCGACAGCGGACGCGCAGCGAGACCCTGGAGGAAGTGGCATGAAGCTCTTGACCGTGGCATCGATAAACCTGCGTCGAGCGTTGGCTACGCTGACCGTGCTTGTGCTTGCGGCTGCGTCCCCGGTCGCGTTCGCCGATCCCCCAACCGGTGTGGCGCGACTCGCATTCACGGCGGGTGCGGTCAGCTTCCAGCCGGCCGGTGACGAGCAGTGGGTGCAGGCGGGCATCAACCGGCCGCTGATCGCGGGCGACCGCCTCTGGGTCGACAACGACGCGCGCGCCGAGGTGCAATTCGGCACGGGCGTCGCACGCCTCGGCGAATACACGGCGGTCACCGTACTTAACCTGGATGGTGGCGTGACGCAGCTGCAGCTCGCGCAGGGACGCATCAATCTGCGCGTGCGCAACCTCTTCCGCGGCGGCGTAATCGAGATTGCGACGCCCAACCTCGCGTTCCGCGCCAACGCCCCGGGCGTGTATCGCGTCGAGGTCGATCCGCAGGGCGAGTCGACCACCGTGTTCGTACGGGACGGCGACGGCGAAGTCTATGGCGATCAGGCACGCATGCACACCGGGCGCGGCCTCGCGTTCCGCTTCTACGGCAACGAGATTTCCGGCGCCGACGTGTGGGCGATCCCGCCGCGCGACGACTTCGACCGCTGGGCCTACGAGCGCGACCGCCGGGACGAGCGCTCGGTCGCCACGCGTTACGTGTCGCCCGAGATGATCGGCTACGCCGACCTCGACGCGTACGGGACGTGGCAGCCTGAGCCTACCTACGGCAATGTGTGGTTTCCGCGCGGCGTGGCGAGCGATTGGGTTCCCTATCGCGAAGGCCACTGGGCCTGGGTGGACCCATGGGGATGGACGTGGGTGGACGATGCACCCTGGGGCTTCGCGCCCTTCCACTACGGCCGCTGGGCGTACGTGACCGGGCGCTGGGGCTGGGTGCCCGGTCCGGCAAACGTTCGCCCGGTGTACGCGCCCGCGCTCGTCGCCTTTGTCGGCGGGCCCAACTTCCAGTTGGCCGTGTCATCCGGACCGACCGTCGGCTGGTTCCCGCTTGCGCCGGGCGAAGTCTACCGCCCCGCCTATCACGCGAGCCGCGAGTATTTCCGTGAAGTGAACGTCAGCAACACGATCGTCAACACGACGGTGATCAACAACATCTACAACAACAACATGAATGTGACGAACGTCACGTACCGCAACCTGGAAACTGCGCCCGGGGCAATTACCGCGGTGCCCACGACGGTGTTCGCCCAGGCGCAGCCGGTGCGCTCGCATGCGATGCGCGTCCAGCGCGATCAGGTGCGACGCATCGAGACGACGGCGGCTGCACCCGTCGCGCCACAGGCGGCAAGCTTCACCGGCGCCGCACCCGCGGCGCGCTCGCGCCCGCCGCAGGGCGTGCTCGAGCGCCGCACGGTTGCGACAGTGTCCCCCGCACCGGCGCAGGTGCCGGTCGACCAGCGGCTGCGCGAGTTGCAGCGGCAGCCCGGATCGCCCTCGCCCGACGCCACTCCTCGCCAGCAGGCAGCGCCGGTATCGCGCGGAGCGGACGTCGCCGGTGCGCCGGGCGCTGCGCGCCGCGAACGTTCAGCGTCAGCGAACGTCAGGGTCGTGAACACGCAGGAAGCCCAGGCAGTCCCCGCCAGGCCCGCGGCCGCCTCCGCACCAGAGATGCGCTCTGGTCGCACCCCGCGAACCGACGCGAACGTGGGTGCCGGCGCAGTACCGCTTCCAGGCCCGCAGCCCTCGAGCCCGCCCGTCGCCACGCCACAGCGCGTTACTCCCGACACCTCGCAGACCAGCGGACGTGGTCGCGAGCCCGGTCGCCCCGAGGATCGCGCGGCGCAGGCGCCGGCAACTCCCGCGGCAGTGCAGTCGCCTGCAATGCCTCCAGTTGCTTCTCCGCCAGCACAGACCCCGGCCAGTGCGGCGCCCCGCACAATGGAGGGCAACCGGCGCGGACGCGACGAGGCACGGCGCGAGGTGCAGGCAACGCCGCAGCCTGCCATGCTCCCCGCCCCGGCGCCGGCGGCACCGGCCCAACTTCAGCGCGCGCCGCAGGCCCAGGCACAGACACCGGTCGCGCAGCCCTCGCAGCCCCGCCGCGCGCCGCAGGCTCAGCCACAGGTCGCGCAGCCCGTTCAGCCACCGCGTGCGCCACAGGCGGTGTTGCCGACGATGCCCCCTGGCTCGTCGTCTGCCGAGGCGCCGCGCCAACCGCGCGGCGCGCAGCCGGCCTCCGCATCGCCATCCGCCGCAGCACCTGCAACGAACACGCCACCGCCGCAGGGTCGACAGCCGGACGCATCCAGCCGCGGGCGCGGCAATGAGCCGGATCAGGACAAGGACAAGGAAGGCAGGAGCACGCGGCACTGACCTACCGGCCCGGATGCCTGCTGCACGACGCGCGGACCGGTGCGGGATCTTCCGCGACTACACCTGCAGGTGCTGGTAGAGGAGCGTCGAGAGATACCGCTCGCCGAACGAAGGAATCACAACAACGACGAGCGTGCCGGCGTTCCGCGGCCGCTTCGCCACCTCGATCGCCGCCCACAGCGCGGCACCGGAGCTTATTCCGACCAGCAGGCCTTGCTCGACCGCCGCGCGCCGCGCGAGATCCAGCGCATCGTCGTTTTTCACGCGAATAACTTCGTCATAGATCTTCGTGTTGAGGATCGCGGGGTTCTCGAACTGCTGCGGGATGAAATAGCGCGGATCGGCGCCCGCGAGTTCGTTCGCCTTGTTGATCGCACCGGTCACGCCTTCGGGCCCCGGCGTCAGGATCAGCTCGGCGCCAAACGCCTTCAGCAGCAAGCGGCGCTCGCGGCTCATCGTCTCCGGCATCACGAATGCACACTTGATGCCGCGCGCCGCGCAGACCATCGCCAGCGCGATTCCCGTGTTGCCCGACGTCGGCTCGAGTACGATCGTGTCCGGCTTGATCCTGCCCGCCTTGTGCGCGGCGTCGATCTCGGGCGCGCCTCACAGGCCACGCGCGCGGACCTGGCAGTCCGCGAATCGCAACGCCGCTGCCCGGATTTCGCGGGACCCCCCAGTGCACCCCTACAATGGCGCACGCTCAGGTCGACGCGAGACCGGGCGGCGTGCTACCGCCAACGTTCCGGATGAATTCCCTCGACCGCCCTGCTCCGCTGCACCACCCGTGGCGCATGGTGAGCGGATTGGGCGTTGCCCAGATCATTTCGTGGGGTTCGCTGTTCTACGCGATCGGCGTGCTGAGTCCGGCCATGGCGCGGGACCTCGGCCTGTCGACTGCGGGCGTGTTCGGAGCCTATTCCGCGGGGATGCTCGTGTCGGGGCTGGTTGCGCCTGCCATAGGGCGCCGCCTCGACCGCGACGGAGGCCGCCGCTGGCTCGCAATCGGCAGCGTGGTGGCCGCGCTCGCGCTGATCGCGATCGCCATGGCCCGCAGCGGTGCCGAGTTCTATGCGGCATGGCTGCTGGGCGGCATTGCCATGGCAATGACGCTCTACGACCCGGGCTTCATCACGCTCGCGCAGCACTTCGGCACGCGATACCGCACCGCCGTCACCGTGCTGACGCTGTTCGGGGGCTTCGCGAGCACCGTCTTCTGGCCGCTGTCACTCTATGGACTCGACCACTTGGGCTGGCGCACGACCCTGCTCGCATTCGCGGGGCTCGAGATCCTCGTGTGCCTGCCGCTGCATCTCATGCTCGTGCCGCGCCAGGCGCAACGCCGAGACGTGCCCCTCACGGACGATGCGCACGCGACAGCGTGTGCGCCGCAGCCGCGCGACCTGCGCCGGCTCGGCGCCCTGGCGGCCGCGTTTGCGCTCAATGCGTTCATCGCGGGTGCGCTGGCCGCGCACATGCCGGGCGTACTCGCCGCGACCGGCCTCACCGCGGCGGAGGCGGTGTGGGCTGGTGCGCTGATCGGGCCGATGCAGGTGACCGGGCGGTTGCTCGAGATGGGATTCGGACGGCATCTGCCCGCCACTCGTGTGGGCCTGCTGTCGCTCGGACTGCTGGTGATCGCGCTCACGCTGCTGCTCGCGATCCTCTACCTTCCCGGCTATTACGCGACGTTCGCATTCGCGGCGCTCTACGGCGTGGCCAACGGCGTGATCACCATCGTGCGGGGCACCGCGCCGGCCGAACTGTTCGGCCGCGAGGGTTACGGCGCGCTGCTCGGGCGCATCGCCGCGCCGACTTTCGTCGCGAAGGCGATCGCGCCAGTCGGATTCGCCGTAATGCTTGCGCCGCTTTCCGTTTCGGGAGCAATCGCGCTGCTGCTCGTCCTCGGGATCGCTTCGCTTGCGTGCTTCGCGCTCGCCGCGTACCGCGCCCCCATGCAGGCGGTTGCGTGAAATCCAGCGCATCGGCGAACCGTGTTCGACGTCGGCAATTGCCGGGTCGTACGCGGGGGATCGGTTACCATTGGGCGTTGACTCCGTGGAACCGCCGCAGGGCGCCGTCGCGACAATGCGCGGATCTTGCATAGGTTCTCCAACCTATGACCAAGACAGCCAAACCCCTCCGACCCTACGTCGTCCGCAATTCCCCGATCCACGGTCGCGGCGTGTTCGCGGCCTGCACCATTCCAAAGCGAACTCGCATCATCGAGTACCGCGGCAAGCGCATCACATGGGACGAGGCGCAGGCGCTGCCGGACAGCGACCCAGAGAATCCGTACCACGTTCTTCTTCGCGCTGGACGACGGCTGGGTGATCGACGCGGGCCGGCGCGGCAACGTCGCCCGGTGGATAAACCACTCGTGCGCGCCCAACTGCAAGACCGAGGAAGACGACGAAGGCCGCGTCTTCATCTACGCGAAGCGGGAAATCCCCAAAGGCGAGGAACTCGCCTACGACTACAAGCTCACGCTCGACGGCAAGGTCCGCAAGCGCGAGCGCAAGGCCTACGCCTGCCGCTGCGGCGCGCCCGATTGCCGCGGCACGATGCTCGACCCTAAGAAGCTCGGGAAGCGGTCGAAGAAGAAGAAGAAGAAGAAGAAGTAGCTGCCACGGACCCCGCGCCTTCGCCCTGCAGCGCCGCCCGGGTGCGGGCGCGATCGAAGCACGCGCCCAGGAACTCGCGGCGATGGCGCTCCGGTGCATCCGGCGCGTCGAATACCGAAGCCGCCGCCCCGAGCAGGAATGCCTCGTCGTCGGCGTCGCGCGCGAACCAGCGCAACTCGGGCGGAAACGCCTGGATCAAGCGGAAGTCGTCCTCGATGCGCCCGATGAACTCGGCGCGCTCCATTCCGTTGTCGCGCGCATGCGCAGCGTTGGCGACGAACTCGCCGCCTTCGATGCAGTCGGCAAGCGTCGGCACGCTCGCCGCCGCCTGGGCGCATGTCAGCGCCGCCGCGAACACCGAACCTGCAATGCATCCCAAACCGGGCATTGCTGTCTCCCGTTCCGCGAACCGCACCACGATAGCGCAGCGCCGTGGCCAACGCATCGTGCACCGCCGAAAGGAAATCCCCGCGGGATGTCGCGCGGAGGTCCGGCCCGTCCGGGCATGCGACGACCCGCCGCGACGTGGTGCCCATGCCACGTGACGCGCGCTTCGTGACGTCGGGCGATCGGCAGCGGTCGACGGACAGGCAGCGGCCACGTCATAAGGGCCGGCTAATGACGCGATAAGAATAAACAAATTGAATTACCAATGTTACGTCCATAATATTCGTTATGTCGAACGCCTATTCCACACTTGTGGCGCAGGCGCGCCTACAAATCACAGGAGCAATGCATGAAGACCGTTGGACAGAAACTCGAAAGCTTCAAGGTGACCGGCGTCAAGCCCGGCTTCAACCGCCATGAGGAGAACGGCCAGTCGGCGTTCGAGACCATCACGCACCAATCGTTCCCGGGCAAATGGAAGGTCATCTACTTCTACCCGAAAGACTTCACGTTCGTCTGCCCGACCGAGATCGCGGGCTTCGCCAGGCTCGAGTCCGACTTCGCCGACCGCGATACCGTCGTGCTGGGCGGCTCGACGGACAACGAGTTCACCAAGCTCGCGTGGCGGCGCGATCATAAGGACCTGCACGGCCTGAATCAGTGGCAGTTCGCCGACACGACGGGCTCGCTCGTCGACCAGCTCGGCGTTCGCGACCCGCAGGAAGGCGTCGCGCTGAGGGCCACGTTCATCGTCGACCCGGAAAACGTCATCCAGCACGTATCCGTCAACAACCTGAGCGTAGGACGCAATCCCGAGGAAGTGCTGCGCATCCTCGACGGGCTGCAGACGGACGAGTTGTGTCCGTGCAACCGCGAGGTGGGCGCACCGACGCTGCTCGCGGCATAACGCCGCCGCACCGGGCGACCACTCACCTGACCGAACCATCACGGTCCCGGCAATCCCGGGGCCGAGGCGATACCCAATGCAACGAAAGGGCACCATGGATTTCCTCACGACCATCAAGGACCAGATTCCCGACTACGCGAAGGACATCCGGCTGAATCTCGACGGGGCCATCGCACGGTCGAGCCTGCCTTCCCGAGAGGCCTGCGGCGCGGCGCTCGCCGCCGCATTTGCCGCCCGCTCGCCGATGCTCGTCGCCGCGATCCGTGACAGCGGCGCGCTCGCTCCCGCCGATGCACATGCAGCGCTGGCGGCTGCCGCGCTCATGGGCATGAACAACCTCTGGTATCCGTACGTTGAAATGGCCGCGGATCCCGAGCTCAAGTCCATGCGTGCCGAGTTGCGCATGAACGTCTATGCGAACCATGGCGGCGCGGACAAGCGGGCGTTCGAGCTGTGGGCGCTGGCGGCCAGCATTGTCGGCAAGTGCGAATATTGCATCGCTTCGCACTACCGGCTCCTCAAGGAGAGTGGCGTCACCGTGCAGGAGCTGCGCGACGTCGGGCGGATCTCCGCCGTGATCAATGCCGCGGCGCAAGTGCTCGCAGCCGCGCCGGCCGTCCCCGACGACGTACTGCGCGCGGCCGCGTAGCCCGCAACCACGCGCGCTCGAACGTGGCAGCGCAATAGGTTGATGCCGCCGCGGCGCGATCCGCGGTGGCATCCCCGTTTGCGGCGCTCGTCGAGGATGGGCGAGAATCGCGGATTGCCGCCTGCGAAGGCGGCCTTCCGGGGAACCGCGCATGGCTCGCAAGAACGTCCACCGCCCGCAGGGCACGATCGTCATCGTCGAGCATCGACTCGCGCGTCCTCGCCGACAATCCGCTCGGCGACCCGCACATCCGCAAGCTCGCCGTCTGGCTGCCGCCGCAGTACGACGAAGGCGCGGGGCGCGGCAAGTCGCGCGGGCCGCGGCAAGCGCTATCCGGTGCTCTACGACCTCGTCGGCTTCACCGGTTCGGGGCTCGCGCACCTCAACTGGCGCCCGTTCGACGAGAACGTCCCCGAGCGCGCGCGCGCGCCTCATCGCCGAGCAGCGGATGGGCCCGTGCATCGTCGTGTTCCCCGACTGCTTCACCTGCCTCGGCGGCAACCAGTACATCAACTCGACGGCGATCGGCCGCTACGCCGACTACCTGACGCGCGAGATCGTTCCGCTTCGTCGACCGCGAGTTCCGCACGCTCGCGTCGCGCGATCACCGCGGCTGCTTCGGCAAGTCGTCGGGCGGCTATGGCGCGATCATCCACGGCATGAAGTACGCGAAGCACTGGGGCGCGATCGGCGATCACTCCGGCGACGCGTACTTCGAATTCTGCTACCTGCACGGACTGGCCGCGCACGCTGAACGAGCTCGACCGCTACCGCAAGACCGCCGCAGCAGCCGGGCCGCATCAGCGTACCGCGCGACGAACGCGGCGCCGGCGACGGCATCGACGACGGCCGCGTGCGGCGCTTCCTCGAGCACATCTGGTCGAAGGACAAGATGAACGACGCCGAGGCGCACGCGCTGATGGAGATCGCGATGGCGGCGACCTACGACGCCGATCCCGACGCGCCGCTCGGCTTCCGGCTGCCGGTCGACCTCGAGACGGGCGAGCTCATCGCCGCACGCTGGAGCGCGTGGCGCGAGCACGACCCGATCCACCTCGTCGGCCGCTACTCGCGGCAACCTGAAGTCGCTTGCGCGGCATCTACATCGACTGCGGATGGCGCGACCAGTATCACCTGCACTACGGCGCGCGCATCCTGTCGCGCCAGCTCGCACGCGCACGGCATCGCGCACACGCTACGAGGAGTTCGACGACACGCACTCGTCGATCGACTACCGGATGGACGTGAGCCTGCCGTTCCTCTACCGCGCGCTCAAGAAATAGCATTCCCTGACGAGACGCCGATGCGCGCCGTACGCTACGATCGTTTCGGTGGCCCTGACGTGCTGCACGTCACAGAGGTGCCCGACCCGGTGCCGCATGCCGGCGAGGTCAAGGTCCGCGTGGATGCAGCAGGCCTCAATCCGGTCGATGCCAAGATCCGCGCCGGCCACCTGCGCCTTGTCCCGATGCTCGCGCGCCCGCCGCGCGGAACCGGCTGCGATTTCGCGGGTGAGATCGTCGCAGTCGGCGGTGGCCCTACCGAGCGGCACGTAGGCGAGCTGGTCTTCGGTTCGCTGCACCCGTTCGGACGCGAGGGGTCCTGCGCGGAATTCGTTGTCATCGCCGCCGATCGCGTCGTGCCGGTGCCGGGCGGCGTGAGCGCCGAGGTCGCAGCAGCACTGCCCGTCGCGGGCGGCACCGCGGTGCAGGCGCTCGAGGACGAGGCGGCGATCCAGCCGGGGCAGCGAGTACTGCTGACCGGTGCCGCGGGCGGCGTCGGCCACTTCGCAGTGCAACTGTGCCGTCATTTCGGCGTGCACGTCGTCGCGGTCTGCGGACCCGCCAACGTGGATTTCGTGCGCTCGCTCGGCGCAGACGAAGTGGTCGACTACACGACGGACGACGTGGCCGCGCGGCGCGACCATTTTGAGCTCGTGTTCGACGCCGCGAACGCGCTTTCGCTTTCCGAATGCCGCCACCTGTTGCAGCCGGGCGGCCTCTATCTCGGTACCGCGGGAAGCACGGGAACGGCGGTGCGCACGGCGATCGATGGATTGCTGGCGAGGGTCGGCGGCCGCGTGCGTGCGCGGAGCGTCGTTCTCAAGGCGCAACCCGCGACGTGGCGCCGGATAGCCGCATATGCCGCAACCGGCGTCCTGCACCCGCACATCGACTCGCGAGTCGACCTGGCCGGCGTAGCACAGGCGCACGCACGGATCGATACAGGCCACGGGCGTGGCAAGATCGTGGTCACGCCTTCGACCCGAGAAGGGTGACGATGCCTTTCGCCATTCGCCTCCATCTCCCCCTGGCACGCGTGGCGGCCGTTGCTGCGCTAACCTTGGTCGCCATGCTCGCCACGTTCCCCGTGCGCGCAGGCTATGTCGACCCGCGATCGAGCCCTGTCGCGCATTCGACCGACTATCTGGCCGGACGCGAAATGATCCAGGCGCAGGACTACGCGCAGGCGATCGAGCATTTCACCATCTTGCTGCGGAGCGAGCCGCAGAACGCGGATGCGCACTACTGGCTGGGCTTCGCGCAGGCGAAACTCGGGCGCGACGATGCCGCGCTTGCCGAGTTCCGCATCGCCGTGCGGATCGATCCCGGACACCGCGCCGCACACGCGGCGCTGGGCGAGACGCTGCTGCGTGTCGGCGATCGGACCAAGTCACGCGAGCAGCTCGCAATCCTTGCGAAACTGTGCACCGATTGCGCGGAGTATCGCGCGCTCGAGAGCGCGCTGGCCGCACCGCGCTGACATTGCACGAGGCACGCGGTGGCCGCGCGCGCCATTCGCTGCGGAAGTCTGGCATCCGGAGTCGCCGGCGCATGCCTATAATCGGGACGGCAATGGCGACCGGAGATTGGACATGCGCTGGGAAGACATGCGGAAGAGCGAGAACATCGAGGACCGGACCGGCATGGGTCCAGCTCTCGGTGGCGGCCTGAAGCTGGGCGGCGGCGGGCTGATCCTTGTGGTCGTCCTGAGCCTCCTTTTCGGTGTCAATCCGCTCGACATGCTGGGTGGTGCAGATGGGCCAGCCACCGCACCGCCGACGCCACAACCGGGCTATGGTCCGCAGGTCGCAACACCGTCCGGTCGGCAGCCCCCCGCCGCGGACAAGCAGAAGCAGATGGTGGGCGCGGTCCTGGGCGACACCGAAGACGTCTGGACGTCGTTGTTTCGCGCACTCGGCCGACCGCCGTACCAGAAGCCCAATCTCGTGCTGTTCGGCGGCCGCGTGCAATCCGCGTGCGGCATGGCCTCCGCGGCGGCAGGCCCGTTCTATTGTCCCGGCGACCAGAAGCTCTATCTCGATACGGCGTTCTTCGACGAGCTCTCGCGACGCTTCGGCGCGCCCGGCGACTTCGCACAGGCCTACGTGATTGCGCACGAGGTCGGCCATCACGTGCAGAACCAGCTCGGAACGATGCAGCAGATGGATCGCATGGGAGCGCGCGGCAGTGGAAGCCGTGGCGCCAACTCGATGTCCGTCCGGCTCGAACTGCAAGCGGACTGCTATGCAGGTGTCTGGGGCTACTTTGCGCAAAAGCGCAACCTGCTCGAGCCGGGCGACCTCGAGGAGGGGTTGCGGGCTGCGGCCGCGGTCGGCGACGACCAGATCATGAAGCAGACGCAAGGATACGTCGTGCCCGACGGTTTCACGCACGGCTCGGCGCAGCAGCGGATGCGCTGGTTCCAGCAGGGGCTGACGACAGGCGACCCGCGCAAGTGCGACACGTTCAGCGTCGCACAGCCGTAGGGTGACTCTGCAAGCCCCCTACGCGACCACGCTGCAGCGGCGGGAAACGGCAAGGCAGCCGTGTACGTCGGCGAACCGAACCTTTCGCGCAATCGCGACCTTCTCCCCGGCGTCGGCACGTGCGGAGGCCACCGGCAATGTGCCTGCGAGCGTCCCGTTGAACACCCCCTTTCGCTCGATGCCCGGCCGTGGCTTGACCACCGTCAAGCCACGCGCGCCGGCAGCGGCTAGACTTCCATCCCGTCGTCTACCCGAAGGATGGCCATGCAAGCGCTGCGCGAGCTTTTCACCACGGACATCGGGCTCATGAGCCTGCTCGTCCTCGTTGCGCTGATGGGAATCGCCGTGTTCCTCTATCGCTGGTTCCAGGCGCGCATCCGGGAGGAAGCCGGGGCACAGCGGCCGCCGCGGCGAGCGTCCGGTGCAAGCTGACGCGACCGGCCGACTGTCCTTCCAGGTTGTGCCGGATCGGCGAAGATCGTCAGTCCGGCGATCCGCAGACTGCCGCTGGCCGAAGCCGGCATCGCGGACGACGTCTTTAGCGGGCCATCGCTTCACCGCTCGCATGACCCGGCGCTGCCCATGCCGTTGAGCTGTCCTGGCTGCAGCCGGCCGATGCAGCAGCTGATGCTCGAGCGCAAGCCGCTTGGCGCGCTCGGCATCGATTTCTGCCGCGACTGCCGGACGATCTGGTTCGACGCCTTCGAAAGTCCGCAGCTCACGGCCGGTTCGATTCTCACGCTCTTTCGCGCATTGCAGGACTCGGGGCCAGGGTCGAGGGCACCGCTGCCGGCGCGCCTTCCCTGCCCACGTTGCGGCATTGTGCTGACCGAGACGCACGACCTGCAGCGCGCGACGCGCTTCACCTACTGGCGCTGCCCGCGCGGCCACGGCCGGCTCACGCCCTTTGTGCAGTTCCTGCGCGAGAAGGACTTCATCCGTCCGCTCTCCGACGCGGAACTGGAGCGGCTCAAGTCCGCGGTGAAGGTCGTCCGCTGCGGCAGCTGCGGCGCGCCGGTGGACATCGAATGCTCGACCGTATGCGGCTATTGCCGCTCGCCGATTCTCGCGCTCGATCCCGCCGCAGTCGCCAACCGCGTCACGGAGTTGGTGGATGGCGAACGCAAGCCGCCGTCGCCCGATCCCGACCGGCTGGTCGATGCCCTGATCGCAATGGAGCGCGAACGCGGCGCCGTGCGGCGCGACCCGGGCTCCATCCCGATCGTCGATCTGCTGGAGCTCGGCGCGGGCGCGTTGTCGCGACTGCTGTCGCGGTAGCAGCCTCTGCACGCGCAGCGCGCCGTCTGGCCGGAGCGCACGAGTCGCTCTAGAATTCCGCCTTTGCCAACGCTACAAGGCTTCCCGATGCGCATCCGCCAAACCGCCGCCCTTTTCGCCGGCCTCGCCGGCCTCGCCGTCTCGCTCACCGCCTTGGCCCAGCAGGCAGCGCCTGCTGCCGCCGCCCCCGCCGCCCCCACGGCGTCCACGGCCGCCGGGCCCAAGCCGAGTTGCACGAAACCCGACGAATTCCCGGGACGGCTCGCTTCCGAGAGCCGCAAGCGGGCGTGGAGCAAGGACGTGAACCTCTATGTCGAGTGCGTCAAGAAGTTCATCGACGAGCAGAAGAGCATCGGCGACGCCCACTACAACGCCGCGAACACTGCGATCGGCACGCTGAACAAGGAGATCGCCGAGTTCAACGCGGCAGGCAAGGACTAGCCAGGAATTCGGCGCCGCTTCGTGGTGCGTCAGCGCACCATCGTGCGCTCGACGTCGATCACGCGGTTGTCGATGCAGGTGAACGACGTGCGGGTCTGCGGGTCGCCCGCGCCAGGCTGATAGACGTAGCGGGTGATCAGGGGTCCGCGCGGCTGTCCGGTCTTCTGATCGACGTCGCTCGCCGGCTCCTCGCGGTCCGGCGGCCCAAGCTCTGCCAGAACCTGAGCGCAATCGCGGCCCGCCGCCACCTTCTGCCGCGCGACGAAACGTCGCATCTTCTCGGGGTCGTCCGCCGTCGGGCTTTGCACGGCATCCTTGATCGTCCACGCGACGGCGTCCGCGACGAATCCGACACGCATCGCTTCGGTGGGATACATGTAGACCCACACCTCGGTCGCGCTCTCGCCCGATCGCGCCGCGCGACGCTCGGCTGGCGAGCCCAGCGACTCGATCACCCACTGTTTCGGCATGCCGACCACAACGCGGTGCTCGGCGACTGCCGCATTCCATGTCGCCGCCGTCTCCGGTCCACGGGTCGAGCCGTTGTCGGGCTGCATCTGGATTTGGCGACCCTGCTGGGCACCCTTGCATGGCGCCTGCTGGTACGTCGTGCGCCCTGCGGCGTCGACGCACTTGTAGACCTGCGCATGGAGCGGCGCGGCGTCGACGAGTGCGAGAAGCGCAACCAGCGCCAACGGTGCACACCGCAGCGCCTGCGTGCACTTGACGTCGGAAACGAGATCGCCTGAATTCATGGGCGTTGACGGAAATTCGCGCAGGGCGGCCGAGCCGTCCTTACGGTATCATGCTTCGCGACCGCTCGCGTCGCCGTCGGGCGGCCGCGGAAACCTTCCGGACAGGCCGAAACGCCCCGCCCACGCGGCGCAAGTTGCTCCAGTCGCGATACCGCTCAACCCGGCCCTCCGCCAACACGATCGCCATGCCCGCACGCGCGCTGGCCGCACTGCCCGTCTCCCAACCCCGCGAGGAAATCGCGCGGGGCATTGCCCGCGTACTCCTCGAGGGCTTCGACAAGCACTACGCCCTCTTCCGCGATTGCGCGCGCGCGGCGAAACGGCACTTCGAGGCTGGCAACTGGCGCGCGATCAGCCACGTCGCGCGCGACCGGATCGACTTCTACGACCGGCGCGTCGCCGAATCCGTGGAGCGCGTCGAGCGCGAGTTCCGCGCCGCGACGGATACCGGCTTCGATGACGCGCTGTGGGAGCGCGTCAAGCTCCACTACATCGGCCTGCTGATCGAGCACCGGCAGCCCGAGTGCGGGGAGACGTTCTTCAACTCGGTGTCGTGCAAGCTCCTGCACCGGACCTATTTCCACAACCGCTTCATCTTCGTGCGCCCGGCGATTTCGACGGAGTACCTGGATGCGGATCCGCCGACCTACCGCAGCTACTACCCGCGCAGGCGGGGCCTGCGGCAGGCGATGATCGACATCGTGCTCGACCTCGGCTTCGAGCGCCCGTTCGCGGATTTCCGGCGCGATCTGCGCAACGTGCTGCGCGCGCTGCGAAGGAAGTACCCGCGGCCGTTCGTGTCGGCGCAAAGCCTGCAGATCCAGATGCTCGGCAGCCTCTTCTTCCGCAATCAGACCGCGTACGTCGTGGGCCGTGTCGTCAACGGTCTCGACATGCGGCCGCTGGTCGTCGCGATCAAGCACGATGCCGGGGGTCGCCTGTACGTCGACGCGCTGCTGATGGAGACCACCGAGCTGGCGCTGCTCTTCTCGGCCAACCGCGCCTACTTCCTGGTGGACATGGAAGTGCCGGCGGGGTACGTCAATTTCCTTCGCTCGCTGCTGCCCGACAAGACTGCGTCCGAGCTCTACACGATGGTCGGTCTGCAGAAGCACGGCAAGAACCTCTTCTATCGCGATTTCCTCCACCACCTGCGACACTCGACCGACCGCTTCAGCGTGGCGCCGGGCATCAAGGGCCTGGTGATGGCGGTTTTCACACTGCCTTCGTACCCCTACGTCTTCAAGCTGATCAAGGACAAGATCGCCGCGAGCAAGGACACCGATCGCGCGCGCGTCGCGGAGAAGTACGCGCTCGTCAAGCACCATGACCGGGTCGGGCGCATGACCGACATCCTCGAGTACTCGGACGTCGCCTTCCCGCGCGAGCGCATGAGCGACGAGCTGGTTGCCGAGCTCGAGGCCGTGGCGCCCATGCAGATCGAGCGCGACGGCGCGTACGTCATCGTCCGCCACCTGTACATCGAGCGCCGGCTGACGCCGCTCAACCTGTATCTCGAGCACGCGGACGACTGGGAGCGCGAGAGTGCGATGCGCGAGTACGGCGATGCAATCCGCCAGCTGGCCACCGTCAACATCTTCGCGGGCGATCTGCTGTTCAAGAACTTCGGCGTCACGCGGTTCGGCCGCGTCATCTTCTACGATTACGACGAGATCGAGTACCTGACCGATTGCGTGTTCCGGCGCATGCCGACGCCGCCACCGGGGTACGACGAGATGGCAGGCGAGGTCTGGTACCCCGTCGGGCCGCGCGACATATTCCCCGAGGAGTTCGCCACCTTCCTGCTCACCGACACCAAGGTTCGGGAAGCATTCATGCGCCACCATGCCGACCTGCTCGATGCTCGCTGGTGGCAGCAGGTTCAGTCCGCGCTGCGCAGCGGGCAATGGCCTGAAGTGCTTTCCTATCCCGACAGCGTGCGCTTCGCCCCTCCGCCAGGACCCGCGCGGCCCCGCACGGACGATTGACCCCGCCGATTGCAACCTGTCGACGACAGGTTGCAAGGCCTGCTGTGGCCGAAAGCGCCGTTTGGCGGCTCGTTACAGCCGCCATTCCGTTCGCCGCTATGAATGCAAGTCCGCGCGCGGATGATCGCGTTCGGGCTACAAGCGGCTCGCGCCACGACGCGAGTGTGCACTGCACGGGCAGCGTGGTCGCCGCCCGACCGCATGGGGATGGCAGCGTGTACGTGAACGTCGGCGAGCTATTCAGCGTCGGGCCGGGTCCGTCCTCGTCCCGGACGATCGGGCCGCTCCTCGCGGCGCGACGCTTCGTGCACGAGATTGCCGCCGACGGCGTGCTGCCGTTCGCTGCGCACCTTCGTGTCGAGCTTTTTGGAGGTCTTGCCTGCACCGGACGGGACCTGGGCAGCGATCGCGCAATCCTCGCCGGCCTTTCCGGGCTGCGCGCCGAGGTGTGCGACAACGCGGCGCTCGCGCGCTGTGCCGCTGCCATCGCACGCGACGGTGCGCTTGCGCTCAATGGGCGGCACATGATTGCGTTTGCCCTGGAGCGCGACATCGCCTATTGCGTCGATCGCACGCTCGCCTACGACGGCAACGCCATACGATTCGTCGCCCAGGACAGCGCGGGGAAGGCCGTTGCGGAGCGGCTCTACTTCTCCACCGGAGGCGGCAAGGTCGTGGCAAGTAACGAGCTCGGGGCGGAGTTCCCGGTCGCTCGCGTACCCTATCCGTTCACGACGGCCGATCACGTGATCGAGCTGGGGCGCGTCCACCACAAGAAGCTCGTCGACATGGCGCTCGCGAACGCGTGCGTGCACAAGAGCCCTGGCGAAGTGCGTGGCACCCTGCTGCGCGCGGCACGCGCAATGCAGACATCGATCGAGCGCGGGCTGGCCGCTGACGATCCGCTGCCCGGAGGCGCGCCGAGGCACGCCGGTGCACGTGCTGCGGCGCTCAGGGTCGCGGGCGCGACGCCGACGCAAAGGTGCTCGGTGTACGCGACCGCCGTCGCCGAAGAGAATTCCGCCGGAGGACTCGTGGTTGGCGTCCCGTCCACCGGCGCCGCCGGCCCGGTGGCGGCGCTGTTGCGCCATTGTCGCGAGCTGGACCCGGTCGCAGGTGACGAGGGCGCGATCGAGTTCCTGATGGTCGCTGCCGCGATTGGAGGGTGGCTGCGCGCGCAGGGACTGCACCACGCCGGCTGCCAGAGCGAGGTCGGACTCGCCGCTGCGATGGCCGCCGCAGGTTTCGCCGCGGTGCAGGGCGGCAGCAACGCACACGTGCTCTACGCGGCGGAACTCGCGCTCGAACCGCATCTCGGGCTATCGTGCGACCCGGAGGGGGCGCGCATCCAGCAACCGTGCATCGACCGCAACGCCACGGCCGCCGCCCGCGCGCTCGCGGCGGCGAGCGAGGCGCTGCGCCACCCGATGCCGCGGATCAAGCTCGACGCCCTGGTCCATGTCATGGTCGAACGTGGCCGCGGCATGGCCGGACGTTACAAGCAGGCGTCGCTCGGCGGCGTCGCGATCAGCGTCGCCGACTGCTGAACGTCGCGGGGATCATTGCCGCAGAGTGCGCGCGGCAGTCGCCGGGTCGCTGCCCGCGATGCTATGCTCGGCGCGAACCCCTAGTGGAAGCCCGGCTCGATGCGCGTCCCCGCCCTCGCCATTCCCCTCGCCGTCTGTTTCGCCATGGCGCTGCTTGCCGCCTGCGCCAGCCCCGAAAAGAAGGAAGAGGAACCCTCGAAGGACACGTTCGAATGCACGCTGCGTGGCGACCGCTACGTGATCCGCTTCATCGAGGGCGAGGCGCGCATCCTGACGCCGGACGCGAATCGCATCATCCTCTACCAGATTGCCGCGGCGTCCGGCGTGCGCTACACGAACGGGTTGATCGAGCTCCGCGGCAAGGGCACCGAACTGCAACTCGTGCAGGACGGCTTCGCACGCCCGCTCGACGATTGCAAGCCGGTCATGGTGCCGAAGCAGGAGCCGAACATGTTCGAGCGGATGATGCCGCAGCCGCAACGATCGCAACCGTGACACCTCCGGTGGTTGGGGTCATCGGCACCGGAGCGATGGGGTTGGGTGTCGTGCGCTCGCTGTGCCGCCAGGGCATCGCGACCCTTACGCGCGACATCCGGCCCGAGGCCGACGCGGAAGCGGCAAGCCTCGGCGCCACGGTGATGCGCTCGCCGGAACAAGTGGCCGCGACAGCCTCGATCACCATCCTGCTCGTCGTCGACGATGGCCAGATCGAAACGGTCCTGTTCGGCACCGACGGCTTCGTCCGCGCGAATTCCGCGGACCGGATCGTCGTCGTCTCGTCCACGGTGGACCCGTACTACGTGGCCGGGCTCGCACCGCGCCTTTCCGCCGCAGGAATCGAACTGGTCGATGCACCCGTCTCCGGCGGCCCGGCGAAGGCGGCGGCAGGCACGATGACGATCATGGCCTCGGGCTCGCGCGCGGCCTGCGAACGATGTGCGCCGGTGTTCGCCGCGATCGCAGGCACCGTGCTCGATGTAGGCGAGCGCCCCGGCGACGCCGCCACGTTCAAGATCGTCAACAACCTGCTCGCCGCCGCGAACCTCGCCGCCGGCGCCGAGGCGATGGCGCTCGCGCGGAAGGCCGGCCTCGATCCACAGCGCGTCTTCGACGTCGTGTGCGCGAGCTCCGGCGCAAGCTGGATCTTCGAGGATCGCATGCGCCGTGCGCTGGCTGGCGACTATGCGCCGCGCGCGGCGACGCGCATCCTTGCCAAGGATGTCGGGATCGCAGCCGACCTTGCGCTGCGTCTCGGCGTCGATGCGCCGTTCGCGACTGCGGCGCGGCAGGCATTCCTCGACGCAATCGGGGAAGGACTGGCGGCGCAGGACGATGCGGCGATCGTCAAGCTGTTCGCGCGGCGGGCAGGCGTCCCTCCCCCGGCACCCCGTCATCTGGAGGTCGATGATGTCGACCCGCAAAATGGTCCGTTTGTTCGTTTCCTTCGCCGCCGGCCTGCTGCCTGCGCAGCTCGTACTCGCGCAGACGGTCGCCGTCGCGACGTTCGCCGGCGGCTGCTTCTGGTGCATGGAGCCGCCATTCGACAAGCTGCCGGGCGTGCTCGCGACGACATCGGGCTACATGGGTGGCAACAAGAAGAACCCTACCTACGAGGAAGTATCCGCCGGCGGGACCGGCCACGCCGAGGTCGTGCAGGTGCGCTACGACCCGGCCAAGGTAAGTTACGAAAAGCTCCTGGACATGTACTGGCGCAACATCGACCCCACCGTCAAGGACCGCCAGTTCTGCGATGTCGGCAGCCAATACCGCACGACGATCTTCGTGCACGACGATGCGCAGAGGCGCGCCGCCGAAGCTTCCAAGGCGGCGCTCGAGAAGGTGCGGCCGTTCAAGGATCCTATCCTGACGCCCATCGTCGCCGCCGGCGAGTTCTGGCCCGCCGAGGACTACCATCAGGATTACTACGTGAAGAACCCGATCCGCTACAGCTACTATCGGACGGGTTGCGGTCGCGATCGCCGCCTGAAGGACCTGTGGGGCGAGGCGCCGAAATAGCCGCAGCCTTCGGGGTCCCTAGAACAGGCCAGCATGCGAAGCCATCGCGCCGGCGATCGTGGAAAGCCCGACGAGCATCGTCATCGAGACGCCGATGAACTCCGCATTCGCCTCCGCGGGCACCTCGAGCACCCGGCGCACCCCGATCCAGTACAGGTAGAGCGAGTGGCAGACGCCGACCATGGTGACGATCACCATCGCGGGCAGCAGCAGCGTGGCGCCTGCAAGCAGCACCGGTACCGCGCCGTAGGTGGCGACGTTCAGCGCTGCCCGGTAGTTGCGCGAGCTGCCATACATGGGCGCGATCGCGACGAAGATGCCGGCCAGCACGAAGATCGACAGGATGCTCGTGAAGAGCGTCGTCGCGCTCGCCGCGTAGATGAGTTCGGCGGGTACGAAGAAGCCGGCATCGGCGTCCCATTCCGCGTTGAACGTGCGCATGCCGACCGCGGTCGCGATCGGCGTCAGCAGGGACAGCGGCACGATGAAGCGGCGGATCAGCCGGTCGACGGAGGTCGGCTCGCTTGCGATCCGGTCCCACTCGACGCGCGGCGACGCGATCAGCCCGACGATGCGGCGCAAGGTTTCCGGCATCGGTCGAGTATAGTGGCCCGCCGTCGACCTGTGGAGTGCGCCGTCGAACTGTACGGGGTCCACGCGTGAGCCTTGCCGTGCGCACCTCGCGCGGGTCGCCCGATTGGGGAGAGCGATGATGGAAATGAAGCGGCTGTCGGGCGGCAACCTGCGCGCCGCCGGCTATGACGAGCGCAATCGCAAGCTCGTGGTCGAGCTTACCGCCGGCACGTTCGAATACGCGGGCGTCTCGCCCGACCTCTGGCGGCGGTTCGCGAGCGCAAGCTCGCCCTGGAGCTTCTTCCGCGACAATATCGAGGAAGAATACGGGGCGAAACGGATCCGCTGACGCCCGCGTCCACAGCACGACACCGCGCGCCCGGGCCGGCGATCCGGCCGCAGGGCGCGGTGTTGGTCGCGCCTACCGAATCGTCAGCCGGCGGCCGGCGGCGGTGGCCTTCTTGGCGAGCTTGAGCTCGAGCACGCCGTCCTCGTAACGCGCCTCGCTCGTCGACTCGTCCAGCTCGGCCGGCAGCACGAAGCTGCGATGGACCGCGCCGTAGTAGCGCTCGCTGCGCAGCACGCGTTCGCCCTCCTTCGCTTCCTTCTCGCGCTTGACTTCGGCGCCTATCGTCACCTGGTTGCCTTCGATCGTCACCTGGATGTCCTCCTTGCGCACACCCGGGATTTCGGCGTGGACCACATAGCCCGTCTCGTTCTCCGTGACGTCGACCTTGATCGCCAGCGCGTTGCCCTTCTCAAAGCGGACCGGCCGGAAGAAGCCGCGGAAAAGCTCGTCGATGCCGGCATCGGCAAACGGGTCGTAAACCTGCAGATTAGCCATCGGTTGCTCCTGTGTCTTGCGTTGGGGGTTGAATCGGGCGTTCGCGCCCGAGCATCCCGGATTTGATGGCCGAAAGCCCGATTTCAAGCCCTCGCGCCCTTGACCGCGGTCAACTCCCGGCGGCTCCGGCCCGGCCATGCTGTGGGGGCCCCCGCCCAGCCGGGTTCCGGACACCTCCCCAAGGAGCGAACGCGATGACTGCCTCCCGCCTCACGACCGCCGAACGAAGCGCGCTCGAGCGCCGGCTGCGCGAGCGCCAGCACGAGCTGCGGGAGGAGCTGAAGGCGCAGTTGTCCGGCTCCGACGATCCGAACATCGTGGGCCTGCGCAACCGGCTCGAGGACACCGACGACTGGGCCGTCGCCGATGCGCTGTCCGAGCTCGACATCGCGATCGTGGCGCGCGACCTCGCAGAGCTCGCGCGCGTCCAGGCGGCACTGCGCCACGCGGCCGAGGGCAACTACGGCGTGTGCGCGGATTGCGGCGCGCCGATACCGTACGCGCGGCTCGCGGCGAACCCCGCGGCAACGCGCTGTGTCGACTGCCAGGGAGCGGTCGAGCGACGAGGGGCAGGCGCGCCCTAGCCCCTCCGGTCGCGCGTCCTAACCCGTCCGGCGGGAACGACGTCCGCGCGGCGAGGACCCCGCGTGGCGCGCAAGCCAGTCGCGGAATTCGCGGAACCAGAGCCGCGAATTCTGCGGTTTCAGGATCCAGTGGTTCTCGTCGGGGAAGTACACCAGCCGTGCGGCGATCTTCTTCGCCTTCAGCGTATCGTAGTACTGCAGCGCCTGCGTGGCCGGGACGCGGAAATCCTGCTCGCCGTGAATCACCAGCGTCGGCGTCTTGGCCTCCTTGACGAAATGGTGCGGCGACTGCGCGAGCACGCGCGCCTCGTCGTCCCAGTGGAACGCGCCCAGCTCCTTCGCGAAGTACGCATAGCCGTCCGTCGCCATCATGCTCACCCAGTCGTAGCAGCCGGCGTGGCATACGAATGCGCGGTAGCGGTGCGTGTGGCCGTTCATGTAAGCGACCATGAAGCCGCCATAGCTGCCGCCGGAAGCGAAGAGCCGATCGCGATCGATGTAACCCTGCCGGAGCAGGAAATCGGTCGCCGCCTCGATGTCGGCGAACTCCTTCTCGCCGTAGCGTCCGACGATCGTCTCGAGGAATGCCTGCCCGAAGCCCGCCGAGCCGTGGTAGTTGACGCCGACCACCACATAGCCCCATCCCGCAAACACGTGCGGATTCCAGCGGAAGTGCCAGCCGTCGTGATGCGCCGCGTACGGACCGCCGTGGATCGAGTGCAATAGCGGCCATTTTCTTTTCGGATCGAAGTCCGGCGGATATGTGACGAAGATCTGTACCTGCTCGCCACCCCAGCCCTTGATCGTGAACTCGCGCACCTCGCCTAACGTGTGACGCGCAAGCAGCGCGGCGTTCTCGCGCTCGATCGCCCGCTCGCCACTGCCGTCACCGCGCGCGGCATGGAGCGTCGGCGGATGCCGCGCTGAGGATCGATCGTAGGCGATCACGCTGCCGTCCGCCGACTGCGCGAAACTCGCGATCGTCCCGCCTCCGACAAGCTTCTGCGGCACGGCCCCGTCCAGCGCGATCCGGCAGAGCCCGATGCGGCCGCGATCCTCGACGAGGCAGAGCAATGCCTTCGAATCCCGCGTCCACTCGAGGTTCGTCGTTGCGCGGTCGAGCTTCGGCGCCAGATGCCGCCAGTGGCCGGTACGGCGCTCGAGCGTACGCAGATGCCCCTGGTCGTTGAACGCGCGATTCGTGTCGTAGGCGTGGTACGCGATCGTCCGGCCATCGGGCGAATACCGCGGATGCTCGTCCGACATGCCGCTCGCCGCCGTCAGGTTGCGCACGCGCCTTGTCGCGAGATCGAGCACGACCAGGTCCGCACGGGTCATCATCTGCGGCTCGTCGCCCGGGTCGAACGTGAGCGCGACCTCGCGGCCATTGGGGGCGATGTCGTACTCCGCCGCAGATGGCTCCCATGGCCGCATCCGAAGCCTGGTGCCCGCGAACAGGTCCTTGCTGCGGCCGGTCGCGATGTCGCAGACGAACAGATGCGGCTCGCGACCGTCGGCGAGCCAGTGGTCCCAGAACCGGTACTCGGCACGCTCGGTCACGTGCGCCTTGACCTTCGCGTCCTTGCGCTCCTTGAACCTCTTCGCCTGTGCGGCTGCGCTTGCGAGGTCGGGCCATACCCAGGAGACGAAGGCCACGCGCCTGCCATCCGGAAACCAGCGGATTGCGGCTGCGCCGCCGGCGAGTGTCGTGAGCCTGCGCGCTTCGCCGCCGTCGGACGGGATCAGGTAGAGCTGCGCGACATCGTCGTCCTTGCGCTTGGCGGTGAATGCGATGTGCCGTCCGTCCGGCGACCAGCACGGTTCGCTGTCCTTGTCGCCCGCCGTAAGGCGCCTCGCACGTAAGCCGCGCGCAGCAAATCCCGTCGGAAACAGCCACAGCGAGGTCGTGCCCTCGTTGGAAGCCATGTCGTGCGCCGTCACCGTCGCGCAGGCGACACCACCATCCGGCGAAAGCGTCGGCGCTGCGATCCGGCGCAGCGCCCACAGCGCCTCGACGGAAAGCGCGCGACGATTGCGGGAACGACGCGGGACGGGCATGGCGATCCTTGCGCGTAGAATGGCGACGCGCGATTCTAACCGCCGACCGTCGTGCCCATGCGCCCCACAAACGTCCCATTGACCTCGTCATGGCCGCGATGAATTACCGCAGGCTCGGCCGCTCCGGGCTCAAGGTCAGCGAGCTCTCGTTCGGGTCATGGGTGACCTACGGCAACCAGATTGGCACCGACATCGCACGCGAGTGCATGGCGGCCGCGCGCGACGCAGGCGTCAACTTCTTCGACAACGCCGAGGTGTACGCCAAGGGAGAGTCGGAGACGATCATGGGCGAGGCGCTGCGCAAGCTCGGCTGGCGGCGCTCGTCCTACATCGTATCGACCAAGTTCTACTGGGGTCTGCACGACGGGCCGAACGAGAGGAACACGCTTAACCGCAAGTACCTGCTGCAGGCGATCGACGCGGCACTCGCGCGCTTCCGCCTCGACCATGTCGACCTCGTGTTCTGCCACCGACCCGACGCGGAAACGCCGCTCGAGGAAACCGTCTGGGCGATGCACGACATCGTCTCCTCCGGCAAGGCGCTCTATTGGGGCACGTCCGAGTGGAGCGCCGCGGAGATCTACGCAGCATGGCTCATCGCCGACAAGCACCACTTGCACAAGCCGACGATGGAGCAACCGCAGTACAACTTGCTGCATCGCGAGCGCATGGAAGTCGAGTACGCACGGCTCTTCCGCGACATCGGGATTGGCGCGACGACCTGGAGCCCGCTCGCCTCGGGCCTGCTGACCGGCAAGTACAACGATGGCATACCGCCGGATTCGCGCGGCACGCTCAGGGGCTACGAATGGCTTGCGGAGCGCCTGACCGACGCGGCGAAGCTCGCGAAGGTCCGCAAGCTGGCGCCGGTGGCGGCCGATCTGTCCTGCACGCCCGGACAACTGGCAATCGCCTGGTGCCTCAAGAACCCCGCCGTCTCGACGGTGATCACGGGCGCGAGCCGGCCGGCGCAGGTTGTGGAAAACATGCGGGCGCTGGAGGTCGTGCCTAAGCTCGACGCACAGTTCATGGCTCGCATCGACGCGGTCCTCGCCGGCTGACGGCATCGTGCGCAGCCGCAAGCCGGAAAGCTCGCGCGGACCAATCGCTCTGCTCGACGGCGCGCGCCGCCCGCCGTTATGATGACTGGTCCGATGCAACGCACGCACTGCGCGCGCCGCGTCCTCCTCCTGGGGCCGCCGCGACCCAGGCGAATCGCGCATCGGGTCCATCGCACGCTCCTGATCGTGACAGCCGCCGCCGTTCCTTCGATGGCCCTTGCTTCGCCGTTCGGTTCGCTGTTCGCAGGCGAGCGTCCGACCGGAGTGGGTACCGGCCGCCTGGCTGCCTGCCCGGACCGGCCGAATTGCGTTGCAAGCGATGTCGCCGATCCGCGCCATGCGATTGCGCCGCTGCCGCGCCGGGGCGACACGGCCGCGGCGATGGCGTGCATCGCGCTCGCCGTTGCCAAGCTGCCGGGGGCGCGCATCATCTTGCGGCGCGACGACTACCTGTATGCCGAATTCGAGAGCCGGATCATGGGCTTCGTGGACGACGTCGAGTTCCTCGCGGACCCGGCGGCCGATGTGATCCGCGTCCGTTCCGCGTCGCGGCTCGGCTATGGCGATTTCGGCGTGAACCGCCGGCGGATCGAAGCGATCCGCGCCGCATGCAAGCCCTCGCCATGAATCCGCTCCAATCCTGGACCGAGGAGCAGCGCTCCGCCTACCTCTACCGGGCGTGCGCCGATGCGGAAGCTGGCACACGGCGCGCCGACCTGTTTCGCCGGCTCGCCGGCGAGGCCGAGGCGCAGGCCGCCATCTGGCGCGCGCAACTGACCGCCAAGGGCCATCCGGCTCCCGCACCGTTCACGCCAGACACGCGCACGCGGCTCGTGGCGCGCCTCGTGCAGGCGCTGGGCCCCAGGCGCATGCGCAGCGTCCTCGCCGCGATGAAGGTGCGCGGCATGGCGATCTATTCGAACGCGCCGGTGCAGGACCCCGGACATGCGGCCCCCGCCGCCGGGGCTCGCCCCGAGTTCCGGCATCGCAGTCTGGGCGGCGGCGGCAACCTGCGTGCGGCGGTATTCGGCGTGAACGACGGCCTCGTCAGCAACGGCAGCCTGATCCTCGGAATCGCGGGCGCCAATCCCGATCCGCACGTCGTCCTGCTGACCGGGATCGCCGGCCTCGCCGCGGGCGCGTTCGCGATGGCGGCGGGCGAGTACGTCTCGGTGCAGTCGCAGCGCGAGCTCTACGAGCATCAGATCGGTCTCGAGCGCGACGAGCTGAAGCAATACCCCGAAGCGGAGGCGCAGGAACTCGCGATCATCTACGCCGCGAAGGGCGTTCCCGCCCGCGAAGCGGATCGCATCGCGCAGCGGCTCATCGCGGATCCGGAGCACGCGCTCGACACGCTCGCGCGCGAAGAGCTGGGCCTCAATCCGGACGAGCTGGGCTCGGCGCTGGGTGCGGCGGCGTCCTCGTTCCTTTCGTTTGCCAGCGGTGCGCTGCTGCCGCTCTTGCCCTTCCTGCTGCTGCCCGGGCCGCGCGCGCTCCCCGTGGCCATCGGCATCACCGGCGCCGCCCTGTTCGGCATCGGTGCGACGCTGTCGTTGTTCACGGGTCGCGGCGCACTCTTCTCGGGCGCGCGCATGCTCGCGCTCGGCGCGATCGCAGGGGGAATCACCTTCGCGATCGGACGCCTGTTCGGCGTTACGCTGGGCTAGCGCCGCTGGCACGATGGCCGCCCGCCGCGCGAGCGCCCTGGTCCTGAAGCCGGGGCGCGAGAGGTCGCTGCGGCTGCGGCATCCGTGGATCTTCTCGGGCGCGATTGCGCGCGTCGAGGGCGAGCCGCAGCCAGGCGACACCGTCGAGGTGATCGCCACGGATGGCGCCTTCCTCGCTCGCGCAGCCTATTCGCCCGCATCGCAGATCCGTGCCCGGGTCTGGACGTTCGACGCGACGCAAGCGGTGGACACGCGCTTTCTCGAGACGCGCATCGCCGCGGCCGCGGCGGCGCGCGTCGGGCTCCTCGACGATCGTCATACAGGGTGCCGGCTCGTGCATGGGGAATCCGATGGGCTGCCCGGCATCGTCGCGGATCGGTACGGCGGCACGCTGGTCCTGCAGCTCCTGACTGCGGGCGCAGAGGCGCGGCGCGATCCCATCGTCGCGATGCTCGCCGCGCTGCCGGACGTCGTCTGCATCGTCGAGCGCTCCGACTCGGACGTCCGCGCGCTCGAGGGTCTCGCCCCGCGAGTCGGGGTCGTCCACGGCAGCCTGCCCGACCCGCTCCGGTTTGTCGAAGCGGGACTTGCCTATCACGTCGACGTGCTGCACGGTCAGAAGACCGGCTTCTATCTCGATCAGCGCAACAACCGGCGCCTTGTCGGCGAAAGCGCCGCCGGCCGGGTTGTGCTGAACGCGTTCTGCTACAGCGGCGGGTTCTCGCTCGCGGCGCTCGCGGGCGGGGCGATGCGCGTTGTTTCGATCGACAGTTCCGCTGCGGCGCTCGCGCTCGCCCGTACGAACGTCTCGGCAAACCCCGCGCTGGAAGCGACGCGGGCGGAATGGATCGAAGCCGACGTCTTCGCATACCTGCGCACGCTGCGCGATGCCGGAACGCAGTTCGACCTGATCGTGCTGGATCCACCGAAATTCGCGCCCACTGCGCAGCACGCACCACGCGCCGCGCGCGCCTACAAGGACGTCAATCTCTCGGCGCTCCGGCTGCTTCGGTCGGGCGGCCTGCTCGCGACGTTCTCGTGCTCTGGCGGCGTCTCCGCCGACCTGTTCCAGAAGATCGTGGCCGGCGCCGCCCTCGATGCCAGGGTCGAAGCGTCGATCGTCGGTCGCCTCGGCCCGGGCGCCGACCATCCCGTCGCGCTCAATTTTCCCGAGGGGGACTATCTCAAAGGCTTGCTGATCCGGAAGACGGGCTGACGGAATTCTCGGCATCCTCCAGTCCAAAAAACAAGGCCGCAGCCGGTTACCCGGTGCGGCCTTGTAGTTTCGGCCGGATGGACAGGAGGTCACCCGGCCGTTTTCGAAACGGTGCTAACCGATAGGCGGTCTCCGCTGCGTCACGCCGGGGCCTTCATGCACTCGCTCATGAACTTCTTGTGTTCTTCGCCCTTGAGGCCCTTCGACTTGGAATTGCACGCGCCCATCTTGGTGTCGTAGGTCTTCTTCTCGGCGGACAGGCAATCGCTCATGAACGTCTTGCGCTCGTCGCCCTTCTTGTCGCCGGCCTTCGCGTTGCAGGTCTTCATGCGCTCCTGTTGTGCATTTTCGGCATAGGCCGGGCTTCCGGCAGCGGCAAACGCGCCCAGGATGGCCAGGGCGAGCAGCTTCTTCATGGAATTTCCTCCCGAAACTGGAACGGACATCGAAAACCGCAGGCCGACACCACGTTGCGGCAGGGTTCGGCGATTTGCGGGCAGTCTACGGCATGGTCATCGCGCGGGGCAACGAATTCGCTGACAACCCTGCGCGACCTGTTGCGACCGTGCATCACGCAGCGCAACAGGGCATCGGATAAAATGCGGTGCAGGTGCGTCACTTGTCGCACAACCTGCTGAAACGAAAGAAAAAGTCCGCCATGATTCTCGTGCTCGAACCCAATACCCAGCCAGAAGGCACCGACTACGGCATGCTCATCGGGCAGCTCGAGCGGCTGCCCAACGTCTCGTTCCGGGTCCACCGCGAGATCGGCACCGAGGTGACGCTCACCGAGATCTACCTGATCGGCAATACCGGCGCGCTCACGATCGAGCAGATGCAGGTCCTTCCCTGCGTCGAAAAGGTGGTCCGGGTCTCCGAGCCCTATCGGGTGCTGGGCCGCCACAAACAGGGCGACGACCGCCCGTCGTCGTTCGAGTACAACGGCGTGCGCTTCGGGCAGGACAAGCTCAACGTCTTCGCAGGGCTGTGCGCCGTGGATTCGCCGGAGTCGGTCGAAGCGATGATGAAGGCGCTTTCCGACAACGGACAGGTCTGCACGCGCATGGGCGCGTACAAGCCGCGCACATCGCCCTACGCGTTCCAGGGATTCGGCGCCAAGTGCCTGCCGTACGTATTCGAGCTCGCGGGCAAGTACGGCATCAAGGTCATCGCGATGGAGATCACGCACGAGTCGCACGTCGACGAAATCCGCGAAGCGCTCGCGCGGACCGGCAATCCGACCGGCGTCATGCTGCAGATCGGCACGCGCAATACGCAGAATTTCGAGCTGCTGAAGCTCGTCGGGCAAGCAGCAGGAATTCCCCGTGCTGATCAAGCGCGGCTTCGGCATCACGCTCGACGAATCGCTGAACGCGGCCGAGTACCTCGCAACCGAGGGCAACCGCAAGGTCGTGTTCGGCCTGCGCGGCATGAAGACCAACATGGGCGACCCGCACCGCAACTTCGTCGACTTCGCGCACGTACCGGTGGTCAAGCGGCTGACCCGCATGCCGGTCTGCATCGACCCGTCGCATTCGGTCGGCGCACGCACCGCCGCACCGGACGGATTGCTCGACATCTTCCACGTGGTTGCGCAAGGCGTGGTCGCCGGCGCCAACATGGTCCTCGTCGACTTTCATCCCGACCCGGCGAAGGCGCTCGTCGATGGACCGCAGGCGTTGCTCATTTCCGAGTTGCCGCACTTCCTCGACGACGTCGCGCTCGCGCGCGCGGCGTACGAACGGCGCGTGGAGCTCGCACGCAACGCGAGGGCCGCCTGACAAGGGAACCCGGGTCCCGCCCGCGATGAGCGCGCCGCCACCCATCGAGATCGAGCTCAAGCTGCGCGTGCCCGCACGTGCAGTCGAGCGAATCGCGCGGCATCCGGCCGTCCTTGCATTGAAGCGAAAGCGCGCACGCAGCGAGCCCATTCATGCGCTCTATTTCGACACCCCCGACCTGCGACTGACGGAGGCGAGGCTCGCACTGCGCGTGCGCCGCGAAGGCCGGCGCTGGGTCCAGGCGGTCAAGGCCGCACCGACCGCCGCGGGCGCCGGCCTTGCCAGCCGGACGGAGATCCAATGGCCGCTCGGCACGGGCACGGAAGTGCCGCGACTCGATCTCGATCGGTTGCTGCAGTCGCCGTATGGGCGCACCTTCGCGAAGGCGATCCGCAAGGGCACGCTTGCCCCGGTGTTTGCAACCGTGTTCCGCCGCACGACCATCCCGCTCGCATTTCCCGACGGCACGCTCGCGCTGCTGTGCCTCGATGTCGGCGAAATCCGGCGTGGCGACGGGCGCGGCCGTGACCGTCGCATCCCGCTCTCCGAAGTCGAGATCGAGCTCGAGACGGGAGACCCTGCGCGGCTATTCGAGCTGGCACGGGCACTCGCGGCCGACTTGCCGGTCGCGGTGGAAGCGCGCAGCAAGGCCGAGCGCGGCTACGCCCTCGTGCGCCCTCCGGCAATCCTGGCGGTGCGCGCAGTACCGATCGAGCTCGCCGCGGATGCTACCGCCGCACAAGCGCTCGTCGCGATCATCGCCAACTGCCTGAACCAGATCGAGGCGAATGCGCCGGGCATCGGCAGCGACCACGCGACAGAATGCGTGCACCAGATGCGCGTCGGCACGCGACGCCTGCGCTCCTGCCTCGCGCTGCTGCGCCCGCACATGCCCGCGGAACCTCTGCATGCGCTCGAAAGCGAAGTGCGCTGGCTCGCAAAGACGCTCGGTGCAGCGCGCGATCTGGACGTGCTGCTCGAGGAAACGCTGCCGCCGCTACAGAAGGCAGCCGCCGATCCCGGTGATACCGGGCTTGGTCCCCTCATCGACCCGCTGGCAGCGCAGGTCGCAAGCAGGCGAGCGACCGCCCGCGCCAAAGCACGCGCGGCGCTGCGAACACGTCGCTTCCAGCATCTGCTGCTTTCCCTCGGCGCGTTTTGCGTCACCGAGCTGCCACAAAACGCCCCGGGCACGGAGGAGATCCCTTCGCTCGGCGGTCGCGCGGACGCGTTCGCGAGTGGTGTGCTGCAACGCCGGCACCGCAAGCTCACGCGCGCGGGCGAGCACTTCGCCACCGCCACACCCGACGAACGTCACGAGATCCGGATCGCTGCCAAGCGCCTTCGGTACGCGATCGACTTCTTCGGCTCGCTCTTCCCCGGGAAGCGCACCCGCGCGTTTGCCAAGGCGCTTGCACGGCTGCAGGATGGCCTGGGCCTCGGCAACGATGCGCGGGTCGCGCTGCAGCTCGCGGCGGAGATCGCCGGACCACAATCGCCGACCACGGCAGCGTTGGCGGGCTGGGCTGCGGCGCAAGGTAGCAGCCGGGAGCGGGTGATCGCCGCTGCATGGAAAGACTTCCTCGAGTGCCGGCCGTTCTGGGTCCGGCCAGAGGATCACGAGGAGACCTGAGATGCTCGAGTCCGCCGAAGTCGGCCACGTTATTGCGAAGGTGCAGTACGCCCGCGCGGAACCGAAGCTCCGCGAGGCGTTGCTCAATGCCCAGTTCGACCTGCGCGAGAAGGGTCGCGGGCCCGTGCTCATGTTGCTCTCCGGACTGGCCGGCGGCGGGCGCAGCGAAATCGCGAACCGCCTTACGGAATGGATGGATCCCCGGTTCATTCGCGTCGTTGCGTTCGGCGAGCGGACCCCGGAGGAGCTCGCGCACCCGCCGGCATGGCGGTACTGGAAGGCGCTGCCGCCGCGCGGCCGCTTCGGAGTCTTCATGAACGCGTGGTACGGCGAAGCCATCACCAGCCACGTTCGGGGCGCCATTTCGGCCGACCGTCTGGACGGCTACCTGCAGCGCATTCGCGAACACGAGCAGATGCTGGTCGACGAAGGCTACACGCTCGTCAAGGTGTGGCTGCACATGCGCAAGGAGGACCTGAAGCGCAAGCTGAAGCGCCTGGACGACGATCCGGAAACGAGCTGGCGCGTAACGCGCGAGCACTGGGATGCCTACCGTGTCTACACCCGGCGGCGCGAGTTGTGGGAGCACGTGCTGCGCGAGACATCGACCGGCGCGGCGCCCTGGACGATCGTCGAAGGCACCGACGACCGCTACCGGGACCTGACCGCCGGCAAACTGCTGCTTTCGGCGATGAATGCAGCCGTCGAACGCGGCGCTCCAGTGGTCCACAAGGCCGCGCCGGCCACTCCGGAGGTGCTGGACAACACCAAATTGCTGCGCGACCTCGACCTGTCGCTGCGCATTTCCGAAAAGTCATACGACAGCGAGCTCGAACGGCAACAGCGTGCGCTGGCGAAGCTCACCCGCGGCAAGTGGTTCCGGAAGCGCGCCCTGGTCCTGGTCTTCGAAGGTGTCGACGCCGCCGGCAAGGGCGGCGCCGTGCGTCGTGTGACGGGCGCGCTCGACGCACGCCAGTACACGACGGTCCCGATTGCCGCACCGACCGACGAGGAGCGGGTGCACCCGTACCTGTGGCGGTTCTGGCGGCACGTGCCCAGCCGGGGCGGCGTCACGATCTTCGACCGATCGTGGTACGGGCGCGTACTGGTCGAGCGCGTCGAGAAATACTGCAACGAGGCCGATTGGCTGCGCGCCTACGACGAGATCAACCGCTTCGAGGAGGACCTGACCCGCGACGGTGTGATCGTCGTCAAGCTTTGGCTGCACATCAGCCGGAAGGAGCAGCTTGCCCGCTTCAATGCACGCGCGAAGACGTCGTTCAAGCAGTTCAAGATTACCGGGGAGGATTGGCGCAACCGCAAGAAATGGCCGCTCTACGAGCGGGCGATTGCCGACATGATCGATCGCACCAGCACCGAGATCGCACCGTGGACGCTGGTCGAGGCCGAGGACAAGCGCCATGCGCGGATCAAGGTGCTGAAGACGATCGTCGACCGGTTGGACGCGGCGCGCAGGGAAGGCTGACCGGCCCATGCACGCGCACCAGACGGCCTCGACGCCCGGCGGACCTGGAGCGTATCGCGCGCCTGCGTGGCTTGCGGGCGGCCATGCGCAGACGATCTGGCCGTATTTCCTGCGCCGTCCGGAAATTCGGTACCGGCGCGAGCGCGTCGAAACGCCGGACGGTGATTTCTGGGCGTTCGATTG
Organism: uncultured beta proteobacterium; assembly: GCA_963750585.1. Lineage (GTDB taxonomy): Bacteria > Pseudomonadota > Gammaproteobacteria > Burkholderiales > Casimicrobiaceae > VBCG01. The sequence continues at coordinate 33,196 of CAVVRH010000020.1, read as the reverse complement.
GCTCGATGCGAGCGCGCGCGGGGACGCCCCGCTGGTGGTGCTCTTCCATGGACTCGAGGGCGGCTCGGGTTCGCACTACGCATGCGCGCTGATGGTGGAGCTGATGGCCTCGGGCGGGCGGGGCGTGGTCGCGCATTTCCGTGGCTGTGCCGGGGAGCCCAATCGTCTGCCGCGCGCCTATCACTCGGGGGATCACGAGGAGATCGCCGCGATGCTTGCCGCCGTCCGGGCGCGCGTCTCCCCTGAGACGGTCGTGCACGTGGTCGGCGTCTCGCTCGGCGGCAGCGCGCTCCTGAACTGGCTCGGGCGGGTTGGCGCGGATGCGAGCCACACGGTGGCGATGGCAGCGGCGGTATCCGCGCCGCTCGACCTGATGGCCGCCGGCGTTGCGATCGGGCGCGGCCTGAACCGCATCTACACTTACCACTTCCTGATGACGCTCAAGCCCAAGGCGCTGTCGCTCGCCCAGCGCTTTCCAGGAAGTGTCGACATCGCGCGCGTGAAGCGTGCGCGCTCGATGCGCGAATTCGACGATGTCGTCACCGCACCGCTGCACGGCTTCGCCGGCACGAACGACTACTGGACCCGCGCCTCCTCCAAAGGCTGGCTCGCCGGCGTGGGCGTGCCGACCCTCGTGCTGAACGCGCGCAACGATCCGTTCATTCCGGCCGCCTCGCTGCCGGGCCCGGACGAGGTGTCCTCGCGTGTGCTGCTCGAGCAGCCGGCAGAGGGCGGCCACGTGGGTTTCCTGACCGGGCCCGCGCCCGGCCGCATCGACTGGCTGCCGCGACGGCTGCTGCATTTCTTCGCCACGCGGCACTGAAAGGCTTCGCGATTGCAAGTCGGCGACAGCGGCCGCGCCCGACCTGCCGGTATGATGTCCACGTTCCCGCCCTGTTCGTCCCGAACCCGAAGACATGACCCACCTGCCCCCGGAAATCTTCAAGGCCTACGACATCCGTGGTGTCGTGGGGAAAACGCTCACACCGGAGATCGTCGCCGCCATCGGTCGAGGCCTTGGCACGCTCGCCCTTGCGCGTGGTCGCGACACGATCGCGATCGGCCGCGACGGCCGCCTGTCCGGCCCCGCGCTCGCGGGCGCACTTTCGGACGGAATCCGCAGCGCCGGTGCGAACGTGATCGACGTCGGCATGGTCGCAACGCCCATGACGTATTTCGCGAGTTACGCGCTCGGCACCGCGTGCAGCACGATGGTGACCGGCAGCCACAACCCGCCCGACTACAACGGGCTCAAGATGGTGATCGACGGCACCACGCTGTCCGGCGACGACATCCAGCAGCTCCGCCAGCGTCTCGAGCGCGGCGACGTCGCCAGCGGCAACGGCAGCTATCGAACGCACGACATCGGCCCCGTCTACATCGACCGGATCGTGGGCGACGTGAAGCTCAGGCGTCCGCTCCGGATCGCGGTGGATTGCGGCAACGGAGTCGCGGGCGCGTACGCGCCGGGGCTCTACCGCCGGCTGGGCTGCGAGGTCACCGAGCTCTATTGTGAAGTCGACGGCAATTTCCCGAATCACCACCCTGATCCGTCACAGCCCTCGAACCTCCAGGACCTGATCGAACGAGTCGGGCGCGACAAACTGGACCTCGGGCTTGCGTTCGACGGCGACGGCGATCGTCTCGGTGTCGTGACCACCAACGGCAAGATCATCTACGCCGATCGGCAGCTCATGCTGTTCGCGGCCGACCTGCTCACGCGCACACCCGGCGCGACGATCATCTACGACGTCAAGTCCACCCGCAACCTCGGCCCGTGGATCAAGGCGCGCGGCGGCGTGCCGTTCCTGTGGAAGACGGGCCACTCGCTCATCAAGTCCAAGATGAAGGAAATCGGCGCCGCCCTCGCAGGCGAGATGAGCGGCCACACATTCTTCGGCGAGCGCTGGTACGGGTTCGATGACGGCCTCTATGCGGGCGCGCGCCTGCTGGAGATCCTGTCCGGCCACGCCGACCCATCCGCGGTGCTGAACGCGCTGCCGGACGCCGTGTCCACGCCGGAGTTGAGCCTGCCATGTGCCGAGGGCGAACAGCATTCGCTCATCGCCAAACTGCAGCAGAGCGCGGATTTCCCGGGTGCCGAGCAGGTGATCCGCATCGATGGCCTGCGCGTCGAATACTCGGACGGATTCGGGCTTGCGCGCGCATCGAATACCACGCCCATCATCGTGCTGCGCTTCGAGGCCGACACCAAGTCTGCGCTCGAGCGCATCCAGCGCCAGTTCCGGCAGGTGATCCAGGCGGCGAAGCCGGGCGTGAGCCTGCCGTTCTAGCAGGCTGACGCAGAACCCCGCGATGCTCACGCTCGACGACGTGCTGGCTGCGCGCGCGCGCATCGCGGGTGGCATCTACGAGTCGCCGTGCGTGGAGTCGATCCCGCTGTCGCAGCTGACCGGCGCGCACATCTGGTGCAAGCTCGACTACCTGCAGCGAACCGGCAGCTTCAAGGAGCGTGGCGCGCGCAACGCACTGCTGAAGCTCTCGCCTGACCTGCAGAAGAAGGGCGTGATCGCGATGTCCGCGGGCAACCACGCCCAAGGCGTCGCGTATCACGGGGGCCTGCTCGGCATTCCGGTGACCGTCGTGATGCCGAGCTTCGCCCCGCTCATCAAGGTGACGAACTGCCGCCAGCTCGGCGCGCGCGTCGTGCTGCACGGCGTCCGATCTGGCCGAGGCGCGCGCGAACGCGCCGACCGTATCGCCGCGGGACGAGGGACTGACGTTCATCCACCCGTTCGACAACGAGGACGTGATCGCCGGGCAGGGCACGATGGCGCTCGAGATCCTCGATCAGTCGCCGCGGACGTCGAGGCGATCGTCGTGCCGGTCGGCGGCGGCGGGCTGCTCGCCGGCATCGGCACCGTGGTGCGCGCTCGCCGACCGGACGTCGAGCTGGTCGGCGGTCGAGCCCGAGCACGCGGCTTGCGCTGGCGGTGTCGCTCAAGGCCGGCGACGCCGACGACGGTCCGCGTGCTCGCCGACACTTGCCGACGGTCTCGCGGTCCCGCAGGTCGGCACGCGTCCGCTTCGAGATGCTGCGTGGCGTCGTCGACGATGTCGTCACCGTCGACGAGGCGGCGATCGCGCTCGCGATCCTGCGCCTGATCGAACTCGAAAAGAGCGTCGTCGAGGGCGCCGGCGCGGCGCCGCTCGCGGCTTTCCTCGCCGGCAAGCTCGACTCGCTCAAGGGCCGCAACGTCGTGCTCGTGCTGTGCGGCGGCAACATCGACCTCACGATGCTCGACCGCGTGATCGAAGTCGGCCTGGTCGCCGATGGTCGCCTCTGCGCGCTTCACCGTTTCGATCCGGACCGACCCGGAGGGCTCGCGCGGCTCGCCGAGGTCATCGCCTCGACCGGCGCCTCGATCAAGGAGATCGTGCACGACCGCGCGTTCTCGGGGCCGGATCTCTCGGCCGTGCGCGTCGTGTGCGTGGTCGAAACCACCGGCCACGAGCACGTGCGCGAGCTGCACCAGGCGCTCGCGAAGGCCGGGATCAACGTGGTCGGCTGACGCGCGCAATGTGCCACAACGTACCGGACCCGCCTGCCGCCCTCCGCCTCCCGGATCCTGGCAACTGACAACTGACAACTGACAACTGTCAGTGGTATCCCTCTCCCTGCCGCACCTTGCCGCGGAACACCCAGTAGTTGAAAACCGTATAGCCCAGAACGATGGGCAGCAGCACAAGCACGCCGACGAGCACGAACATCTGCGATGTCGGCGCCGCGGCCGCTTCCCACACGGTGATCGTCGGCGGCACCAGATACGGCACGTTCGACACGACCAGCCCCAGGAATGCGAGCAGGAACACACCCACGGCGCAAACGAATGGGCGCGCGTGATGGCCGCGCCGGAGCGCAAGCCAGCCGGCGACCGCGAGCAGCGCCGTCGCGAACGGCAGCGGCGAGAACCAGAGAAAATTGGGCATCGTGAACCAGCGCTCGCGGATGCGGTCGATTGCCAGCGGCGTCCAGATGCTCACCAGCGCCACAAAGGCCATGAACACGAGCCACAGGCGCTCCGCGTACACGCGCGAGCGCGCCTCGACCTCGCCATCGGTCTTCAGCACCAGCCACGTCGCTCCGATCAGCGCATAGCCGGCGACGAGGCCGAATCCGCAGAACAGGCTGAACGGCGTCAGCCAGTCGAACGGGCCGCCCGCGAACTGGCCGTTCTTCACCGTGACCCCTGCAGAATGCCGCCCAGCACGCAGCCTTGCGCGAATGCGGCGACGAGCGAGCCGACCGCGAACGCGATGTCCCATTTGCCGTGGTGGGGCTTCGCCACCCAGCGGAACTCGAACGCGACGCCGCGGAAGATCAGCGCGAGCAGCAGCACGATCACCGGCAGGTACACGGCCGGCATGATCACCGCGAACGCCTTCGGGAACGCGACCCAGAGGCCGCCGCCGCCCAGCACGAGCCACGTCTCGTTGCCGTCCCAGAACGGCGCGACCGAGTTCATCATCTGATCGCGGTCGCGCTCCTCGGGGAAGAGCGGGAAGAGGATGCCGACGCCGAGATCGAAGCCGTCGAGCACGACGTACAGTGCCGTTGCGACGCCGATGATCGCTGCCCAAACGACCGGCAGCGAGAAATCGAGTCCTAGCATGTGCGCCCCGTTCGTGTTCGCTAGATCGCCAGCTCGCCGCTGCGCGCATCGCGCGCCGCCTGCTGCGCGGCGGAGAGCGGGCGATTCGCGACACCCTCGGCAGGCGACGTCGTTCCCTGCACCGGTCCTTTGCGGATCAGCTTGCGCACGTAGTGGACCCCGATCGAGAACACGACCGAGATACGTGACGACAATGAGCGCGAACGACGTTGCGACCGCGCCGAAGGCGACGGGCGACACCGCGTCCGCGGTGCGCAGTAAGCCGTTCACGAGCCACGGCTGCCGCCCGGTTTCGGTCACCGTCCACCCCGCGAGGATCGCGATGAAGCCGAGCGGCCACAGCAAGCCGGCGACGTAGAGATAGCCTCGGGAAGTGAACACGCGTCCGCGCCACCACAGCCACGCTCCGGCGAGCCCGGCGGCAATCATCACCATGCCGATGCCCACCATGACGCGGAAGGCGAAGAACACGGGAAGGATGGGCGGCCTGTCCTCGCGCGGGAACTCCTTGAGGCCGGGGAAACAGACCGTCCGGATCGTGCGTGATGATCAGGCTTGCGAGACGAGGGATGCCGATCTCCGCATGGTTCTTCTCGGCGCGCGCATCCGGCCAGGCGAAGAGCAGCAGTTCGGCAGGCCGGGTGCCGTCCCAGTGCCCCTCCATCGCCGCGATCTTCACCGGCTGATGCCTGACCGTGTTGAGCCCGTGCAGGTCGCCGATCACGAGCTGCAGCGGCGCCAGCAGCGGCCACCATCCCGAGGCCCATCCGCACCATCGTCTTCGCCTCGTCCTCGAAGCGGCCCGCAAGCAGGTAGCGTGCACCGGTCGCGAGCACGACCAGCGATGTCGTCAGATAACAGGCGGTCAGCATGTGCAGCAGCCGGTAGGGAAAGCTCGGGTTGAAGATCACCTCGAGCCAGTCGGCCGGATAGACCACGCCGTCACGGATCACGTGCCCGGCGGGCGTCTGCATCCAGCTGTTCGCCGCGAGGATCCAGAACGCGGAGAGCGACGTGCCGACGGCAACCAGGATCGCCGCCGTCACATGCAGCCAGCGAGGCACGCGATCGAATCCGAAAAGCAGGATGCCGAGAAACGTCGCCTCGAGGAAGAACGCGGTCAGCACCTCGTAACCGATGAGCGGCGCGACGACATTGCCGGCGATCTCGGAAAAGCGGCTCCAGTTGGTGCCGAACTGGTAGCTCATCATGATCCCGGACACGACACCCATCGCGAAGCTGACCGCGAATACCTTGGTCCAGAAGCGCGCAAGCCGGATGAAATGCTCGCGGCCGGTGCGCACCCACATCACCTCGAGCGTCGCGATGAACGCAGCGAGCCCGATCGTGAAGCTCGGGAACACGATATGGAACGCGATCGTGAACGCGAACTGCATGCGGGCGAGCAGCACGGTGTCGACGTCTGGGCTCATCGGCGAATTCTCGTGGCAGTCCCTGCGATCGTGTGGCGAAGAGCGCGGCCCGAAGGTCGAGACGTTACCCCATCGCCGGTATTTCGGCAAAAACGATGGGGGTGCGCCAGCATAGCCCCGAACTGCCGCGCCCGGCGTGGACCGGTGCGGATGTCTGCTCGTTTCACCATGCGATGCCGATGTGGCGATACACGAAATGCAATAGCCAGGCGGGCCCGACCAGCAGGAACTTGACGTCCTCGAGGAACGACGGCCTGCGGCCCTCGATCCGGTGACCGATGAACTGTCCGATCCACGCGACGACGAAGACGGCGAGCGCGACCGGCAGGGCGTCGTCGCCGAGCAGCGTCAGCGGATACACCATGACCGCGGCGATCGCGAGCATTCCCATGGCGATCGGAAACGACAGCCGGAGATAGAACAGCGTCGCAGCGCCGATGAAGGCATAGGCGAGCGCGGGCGACGCGACCCAGAGCAGCGCAATCAGGCTCCAGGTGATGAGCGGCACGCACACCCAGTGGATCGCCTTGTTCGTCGGATGGCGGTGCGACTCGCCGTAGCGTTCGAACAGTTCGTCGACCTTGCGCATGCGTTGCTTCCTCGTTCCCCGCCCGCGGACAGCCGCAGGCGAATGACCGTGCACTATAATGCCGCCACCGCGCACCCGCGCGAGCAGCGTGCGACGCGAAGTGTCGACGCGGCGCAATGCGGGTGGCTACTCTGGAGGAATCATGCAACGAGCATTGCACAGGCTGTTTCCGCTGGCGGTGGCCGCCGGCGCAACCCTTGTTGCGCTTCCCGCGCTCGCCGCCGACCAGTTCATCAACGTGCTGACGGGCGGCACGAGCGGCGTCTACTATCCGCTCGGCGTCGCGCTCGGCAACGCGATCGGCAAGGCGATGCCGGGTGTCAAGACGTCGGTGCAGGCGACGAAGGCCTCGGTCGAGAACCTCAACCTGCTGCAGGCCGGCCGCGGCGAGATCGCGTTCACGCTGGGCGACTCGCTGTCGGATGCCTGGAAGGGCAACGAGGAAGCCGGGTTCAAGACGCCGCTCAAGAAGCTGCGCGGCGTCGCGGCGATCTATCCCAACTACATCCAGATCGTCGCGCGCGCCGATGCCGGCATCAAGACGCTCGCCGACCTCAAGGGCAAGAAGATCTCGGTGGGCGCGCCGAAGTCGGGCACCGAGCTCAACGCGCGGGCGATCCTCAACGCCGCCGGCATCACCTACAAGGACTTCGCGAAAGTCGAGTACCTGCCGTTCGGCGAGTCGGTCGAGCTGATGAAGAACCGCCAGCTCGACGTCGACGCTGCAGTCGGCCGGCCTCGGCGTGTCCTCGCTGCGCGACCTCGCGACGTCGGTGGACATCGTCGTGGTCGCCGATCCCGCCGGACGTCATCAAGAAGACCAACGACCCCGCCTACCTTGCGGCGACGATTCCCGCCAACACCTACAAGCGGCCAGACCGCCGACGTGCCGACCGCGGCGTCCAGAACTTCCTGGTCACGCACGACGGCGTCAGCAACGACACCGTCTACGGCATGACCAAGGCGCTGTGGACGAGCCTCGACCAGCTCGTCGCCGCGCACTCGGCGGCCAAGGCGATCGACCTCAAGCACGCGCTCGAGGGCATGCCGGTGCCGCTGCACCCGGGCGCCGAGAAGTACTACAAGGAAGTCGGGCTCCTCAAGTAATCGGGCGCGACGGCGCCGCGGGCGCGCCCGCGCCGCCGCGCGAGCCGGCACCGCCGCATCGTCGCGAGACGCAGCCGCACCGAGACCGGCGACGTCGCCAGTGCCGCCGCACGTCAGCCGCCGAAGCCGCGCTTCGACGAGACCGGCGTCAAGCGCGAGCTCGCCGGCTTCGCGGCCAAGGTCGTCGCCGGCGTCGCGCTCGCGTTCTCGACGCTACCAGCTGGTCATCGCGGCGTTCGCGCCGCTGTCGAGCCTGCCGACGCGCTCGATCCACGTCGGCTTCCTGCTGGCGCTCGCGTTCCTGATCCATCCCGTCGGCAGCGGCGCCGACCGGCAGCGGATCGCGCTCTACGACTGCGCGCTCGCGGCGCTCGCGTTCGCGCTCGCGCTCTACCACCTGGTGTTCGAGGCGGAGCTGATCCAGCGCTCCGGCGACCCGACCACGCGCCGACCTCGTCGTCGGCACGCTCTTCATCGTGCTGGTGTTCGAAGGCGCGCGGCGCGTGCTGGGCCTCGCGCTGCCGATCATCTGCGCGACCTTCCTCGCCTACGGCCTGTTCGGCCAGTACCTGCCGTCGACGTCATCGCGCACCGCGGCTACGGCTTCGACCAGATCGTCGGCGCAGCTCTACCTCGGCACCGAGGGCATCTTCGGCATCCCGACGCTGGTGTCCGCGACCTACATCTTCCTGTTCATCCTGTTCGGCAGCTTCCTCGAGCACGCCGGCATGATCAGCCTGTTCAACAACATCGCGCTGGGCTTCGTCGGCCACGCGCGCGGCGGCCCGGCCAAGGTGGCGGTGATCTCGTCGGGGCTGATGGGCACGATCTCCGGCTCCGGCGTCGCCAACGTGCTGACCGTCGGCCAGTTCACGATCCCGCTGATGAAGCGCTTCGGCTACTCGCCGGTCTTCGCCGGCGCGGTCGAGGCGACGTCGAGCATGGGCGGCCAGATCATGCCGCCGGTGATGGGCGCGGTCGCGTTCATCATGGCCGAGACGCTCAACGTGCCCGTACGTCGACGATCGTCAAGGCCGCGGTCGATCCCGGCGATCCTCTACTACGTCACGGCGTTCTGGATGGTGCACCTCGAGGCCGGCCGCGCGCGGACTGCTCGGGCCTGCCGAAGGACGAGTGCCCGAATCCGTGGCAGGCGATCGCGCCAGAAGTGGTACCTGATGCTGCCGCTCGCGGTGCTGGTGTTCATGCTGTTCGACGGCTTCACGCCGATGTTCGCGGGCATCATCGGCCTCGCGCTCACCGCGATGCTGATCCTCGGCGTCGGCATCGCCGCGGGCTTCGGCTCGACGCTGTTCCGCGTCGTGTTCTGGGTCGCGCTCGGCCTCGTCACCGCGAGCTTCTTCAAGTACGGCATCTGGCCGATCATCGTCGATGATCGCGCTGCTCGTCGCGGTCAACTTCGTCGTCAAGGGCGGCCGCGAGACGCTGCGCATCATGCGCGGCAGCCTGATCGACGGCGCGAAGCAGGCGGCTGCCGGTCGGCATCGCCTGCGCGATCGTCGGCGTGATCATCGGCGTGCTGACGCTGACCGGCGCCGCGTCGAACTTCGCCGGCTTCGTGCTCGACGATCGGCGAGAAGAGCCTGTTCCTGTCGCTGCTGCTGACGATGATCGTCTGCCTCGTGCTGGGCATGGGCATCCCGACGATCCCGAACTACATCATCACCAGCGCGATCGCCGCGCCGGCGCTGCTGAAGCTCGGCGTGCCGCTGATCGTCTCGCACATGTTCGTGTTCTACTTCGGGATCATGGCCGACCTGACGCCGCCGGTCGCGCTCGCGGCGTTCGCCGCGGCGTCGATCGCCAAGGCGTCGCCGATGAGGATCGGCTGGAAGGCGACGCACATCGCCATCGCCGGTTTCGTGATCCCGTACATGGCCGTCTACGACCCGGCGCTGATGCTGCAGACCGGCGACGGGGCTGTCGACATCGCCGTCGTCTACGTCGTGTTCAAGGCGATCGTCGCGATCGGCCTGTGGGGCGGCGCCGCGATCGGCTACCTGCGCGGGCCGCTCAACGTGGCCGGAGCGCATCGTCGCGTTCGCCGCCGCGGCGCTGCTCGTCGCCGCGGTGCCGCTGACCGACGAGATCGGCTTCGCGGCGAGCGCGCGCGTTCGTCGCCTGGCACTGGCTGCGCACGCGCCGCAGGCGCGCGGCGCAGCGGCCTGACCGCCTCGCGAGCCGGCGCCGTGGACGCGGTCTGCCTGCTCGTCGCCGGCGTCGCTCGCGCCACGCTGCCCGACCCGAAGTTCACGCTCGCCTGGACGCACTCGGTCGCAGAAGACGCGCTGGGAAGAGCGCTACCGCGTCGACGGCGACAGCGCTGTGCCTGGTCGAGGCGCGCGTCGCAGGGCAGCGGCGCCGGGATGGAGCCGCGGCCCGAGCGCGGTCTGCCGTGACGGCGGGTGGACGTGGCGGCCCGACTCGCAGCGTTGCCGAGCTGCGCGCTGACGCCGCTCGCGCTTCACGCCCGACTACGCGATCTGCAGCGCCGACGGATGCCGCGAGCTGGCGCGCTGGTCGGCGACGCGGACGACGGCGCGATCGTCGTCCGTGCGGCCGTGCGCGTCGCCAGGGCTGACGGCGGGCCGTGCGTTCAGCCGGCTGCCAGCAGGTCCGGCGGCAGCGGCGGCCTTCCGCTCGAGCGCGCGACACGCGCAGCGGAAACGCTCCGAGCTGCGCCGGTCGACGAAGTAGTTGCGCAGCGTGCGCGCGATCGTGCGGAACGCGATCGTCCTCCCACGGAATCTCGTCCTCGCGAAAGAGCCGCACCTCGAGGCTTTCCGGTCCCGGCCCGAAATCGAGGTCGAGCAGGCGCGCGCGGAACATCATGTAGACCTGACCGATCTGCGGCAGGCTGATCACCGTGTAGAGCTCGCCGAGCTCGACGCGCGCATCGGCCTCCTCGAGCGTCTCGCGCACCGCGCCCGCGGCGACCGTCTCGCCGTTCTCGAGAAAGCCCGGCGGGCAGCGTCCACAGCCCGTGCCGCGGCTCGATCGCGCGCCGGCACAGCAGCACCTGGTCCTCCCACTCGGGCAGGCAGCCGACGACGACCTTGGGGTTCGGTAGTGGATCGTCCCGCAGGCCGGCGCAGACGAAGCGCGGCAGGTTGTCGCCGTCGGGGACGCGCAGCTCGAGCCGCGCCGAGCCGCAGGTGCTGCAGAATTTCATGATTGCATTATCGGGGCGCCGAACCGCGGCCCGCAATCGTACGCTCGATGCCATTGAAACCAAATTCGTCGGCGGCTTGTCCGAAGGGAAGCGCCGGTCCATTGGTGCATCCCGCGCGTGGCGCGCGTTCATCAATGACTGGAACATCCTGAATGCGCCTCCCGCGGAAAATACCGGCGGATCGCACTGATCGCCCTGGCGAGCCTTGCCGGCGTGTCGGCGGCCGGTTGCGTGTTGCTCGAGGCGAAGGAACGGGAGCTCGTCTATCGACCGGTGCGCGACTATGCGCGAACGCCGGCCGACCTTGCGCTCGCCTTCGAGGACGTCTGGCTCTCCGTGCCGCGCGCCGACGGTGCGGGCGAGGAGCGCGTGCACGGCTGGTGGCTGCCGGCGGGAAGGCAACGCTCCGTCGGTGCTCTACCTGCACGGCGTCCGCTGGAGCCTCGGCAACAACCTGTTCCGGATCGCGCGCTGGCATCAGCTGGGATTCAACGTGCTGGCCGTCGATTACCGCGGCTTCGGCCGCAGCGACGGCGAGCTGCCGTCCGAGGCGCAGATCTACGCCGACGCACGTGCGGCATGGGTCGAGCTGCAGCGCCGAGAGCCCCGCAGCGAGCGCCGCTTCATCTACGGCCACTCGCTTGGCGCGGCGGTCGCGTTGGACCTCGCAGCCAACGAGGACGGCACCGCCGGCGTCATCGCCGAGTCCGGCTTCACCTCGCTCGCCGATGTGATCGCCGAGAAATACGCGCCGGTCGGCCTGCTGCTGTCGCAGAGCTTCGAGGCGCTGGAGCACGTCAAGGACATCCACGTGCCCATTCTGTTCGTGCACGGCACCGCCGACTCGATCGTCCCGTCCACGATGAGCCGGCGGCTCTACGAGGCCGCGCGCGAGCCGAAGCGCCTGCTGATCATCGAAGGCGGCACCCACAGCAACTTCGGCGGCGTCGGCCTGGACGAGTACCGGCACGCGGTCGACGAACTGGTGGCGCTCGCGCAGGCGGCGGTGCGCAAGCGCGACGATCATCCCGGCGCTGCAACGCGCCCGGTCCCCGCGTCACCACGGACCTGACCGCGGCCGTAGTCGGCCCGCAACGGCGCGACCGCTATCGCGGCAAGACCTGCCGGGCCGTCGTGGCTCGACCGGCCGGACCTACTCCTCGCCGCCTGCGAACGGCAGCAGCGCGCGGATGAAATGCTCGCGGTAATACTTCATCTCGTCGATCGACTCGTAGACGTCGGCGAGCGCCTCGTGCTTGCCTTCCTTCGGTGACGCCCTTCATCAGGTCGGGCTTCCAGCGGCGACACAGCTCCTTCAGCGTCGACACGTCGAGGTTGCGATAGTGGAACCAGTCCTCGAGCGCCGGCATCCAGCGCGCGAGGAAGCGGCGGTCCTGGCAGATCGAGTTGCCGCACATCGGCGACGCCTTGGCCGGCACGTGTTCGCGCAGGAACGCGAGCGCGGCACCCTCGACATCGGCCTCCGAGAGCGTCGAGGACTTGACCCGGTCGATGAGCCCGGAGCGGCCGTGCGTGCCCTGGTTCCAGGAATCCATCGCCGCGAGCACCTCGTCGCTCTGGTGAACGGCCCAGACGGGCGCCTCGGCAATCGTCTCGAGATGGGGCGTCGGTGACGACGAGCGCGACCTCGATGATGCGATCGCGGTCCGGCGAAAGCCCGGTCATCTCGAGGTCGATCCAGATCAGGTTGTTCGCGTCCTGCGGCATGGCGATCGCGTAAAATGGGGCGCTCATTGTCGCACAGCACCTGCGCCTCACGGCTGTCGTGGACGCCACCGAATGACACAACCGCTCTTCACCGCGCTCTTCCTTGCCGCGCTGGCCGCAAAGGTCGCGACGCGTCTGTGGCTTGCCGCCCGCCAGATCGCACACGTCACCGCGCATCGCGGCGAAGTCCCTGCGGTGTTCGCGTCGCGCATCGGTATCGTCGCCCACCAGAAGGCGGCTGACTACACGGTCGCGCGCCAGCGACTCTTGCGCATCGAGACCGTGGTCGACGCGCTGGTTCTGCTCGCGTTGACGCAAGGCGGCGTCCTCTCGCTGCTGGTCGCGCTCAGCGGCAGCCTCGTTGCATCGCCGCTGTGGCAGGACGTGCTGCTGCTTGGCGCCCTTGGACTCGTGTCGGGTGCGGTCGGGCTGCCCTTCTCGTGGTGGAGCACGTTCGTGATCGAGGAGCGTTTCGGCTTCAACCGCATGACGCTTGGCCTCTGGCTTGCGGACCTCGTCAAGGGCACGCTGGTCGCGATCGCACTCGGACTGCCGCTGCTCCTGCTCGTGCTGTGGCTCATGCGCAGTGCGGGGAGCTGGTGGTGGGTGTGGGCCTGGCTCGCCTGGACCGCGTTCCAGCTGCTCGTGCTCGTGCTGTATCCGACGGTGATCGCGCCGCTTTTCAACAAGTTCACCCCACTGCCTGCCGGTGATGCGCGTTCCCGCGTCGAGTCGCTTCTCGCGCGCTGCGGATTCGCGAGCTCCGGCCTGTTCATGATGGACGGCAGCAAACGCAGCGGTCACGGCAACGCCTACTTCACCGGTTTCGGCAGAGCCAAGCGTGTCGTATTCTTCGACACGCTGCTGTTGCGGCTGAGCGGCGACGAGCTCGAAGCGGTTCTCGCCCACGAGCTCGGCCATTTCAAGCTTCGACATGTGATGAAGCGCATCGTCTGGTCGACACTTTTCTCGCTCGCATTCCTCGCGCTTCTCGCTTGGCTCGCCCGCGAACCCTGGTTCTACGCGGGTCTCGGAATTCCGCTTGACCAGGTGGAGACTGCGATGGCGCGCCCTGGCATCGCGCTTGCGCTGTTCTCGCTGGCGCTGCCGGTATTCCTGTTCACGCTCGGGCCGCTCGGTGCGCTCTATTCGCGCAGGCACGAGTTCGAGGCCGACGCGTTCGCTGCGAGGACGGCCTCGGCTCCGGCGCTCGTGTTGGCGCTCGTCAAGCTGTACGAGGACAACGCGGCCACGCTCACGCCGGATCCGCTCCACTCCGCGTTCTACGATTCGCATCCGCCGGCGGCGGTACGCATTGCCCGGCTCGAGTCCATCGGTCCGCCATCCGCTGCGACGGCGCCGGCCTGAACCCACGAGGAGGCCAGCATGTCTCATCGGCCGATGATCCCCTTGCTGCTGGCGCTTCTGCTTTCGGTCCTGGCGACCGCTTCCGCACAGCAGCCGAAGCCCTTCGCCGGCGGCGATCCGGCCGCCGGAGCGACGCTGCACGAGAAGGATTGCGTCGCCTGCCATGCACGACGCTTCGGCGGCGATTCCACCGCGATCTACACGCGCGCCGATCGCAAGTCCACGACACCGGAAAAGCTGCGCGCGCAGATCGCCTATTGCAACGCCGAGCTCGGCGCCGGGTACTTCCCCGAAGAGGAAGAGCACCTCGCCGCGTACCTCAATCTCCACTACTACAAGTTCAAGCCATGAGCCCATCCCTCCCCCCGACGCTCGCAGCACTCGCCGGCGATCGTTGTACAGCGGGCGCGCCGCGCCTTCCGGACGCCGAACTGGTCGCCGCCCTGCCCAACCTGCCGGGGTGGAGCCACGTCGGCGACCGCATCGCCAAGACGTGGCGCTTCGCCAACTACTACGAGACGATGGCATTCGTGAACGCGGTCGCGTGGATCGCGCATCGCGAGGATCATCACCCGGATCTGTCGGTCCATTTCAACCGATGCGTCGTGTCGTTCTCGACCCACGACGCGGGCGGGGTCACGCGCAACGACCTGATCTGCGCCGCGCGCGTGGAGCGGCTGGCGGCATGACCATCGGCCAGGGAGCCGCCGCGCAAGCGCGCGCAATTGCGTGAGCCACGCGCACGCAGCGACATCCACATTGGACGGCGGGTCCTCCGGAACGCGACGAGGGCTCGTCGTCGCTACCTATCGTCGGCACTACCAGGTGCTGCTCGACGATGGCGCGTTTGTCGAATGCGTGCTCAAGGGTCGCCGTTTGCAGGTCGCGTGCGGCGACCAGGTGCAAGTGCGCCTCGCGCACCGCGGCGGCGTCCTCGTCGCGGTCGAGCCGCGCCGCAACCTCGTCTATCGCTCGGATGCGTTCAAGGAAAAGCTGATCGGCGCGAACGTGAGTCTGGTCGTTGGCGTGGTCGCGCCGGACCTGCCGGCCGACTTCGAGCTCATCGAACGCTGGACGATCGCCGCCGAGGTCGAGCGATGCCAGTTCCTGCTCGTCGCGAACAAGGCAGACCTTCCCGGCTTCGACGCGCTGCTTCTGAAGCTCGCATCCTATGCACGCCTGGGTTACCGCGTGCTGCCGCTCGCGGCGAAACGTGACGCGTCCGCGCTTCGCCCTCATCTCCTCGGACAGCACAGCGTTCTGGTCGGGCAGTCGGGCATGGGCAAGAGCACGATCCTGAATGCGCTCGCGCCCGCGGCCGCGGCCCGCGTCGGCGATATTTCGCGGGCGCTCGAAACCGGCCGCCACACCACCACCGAGTCGACGCTGCACCTGATACCCGACGACCCGGCTGGTGGCTGGATCATCGATTCGCCCGGCATGAATGCCTTCAGCCTCGCGCACGCTGCGCCGGACGAGCTCGCGGCGGCCTTCGTCGAGATGCGGCCCTTGCTCGGACATTGCCGCTTTCGCGATTGCCGTCACGACAGCGAGCCGGATTGCGTGGTGCGTCAGGCCGTCAGGCGCGGGGAGATCGCGCCGCACCGGCTTGCGCTCCTGCATGCGATGCGGGCGGAGAGCGAAAGAGCGCGGGATCCTGCGCGATCGCGCTGATTGCGCCGATCGCGTTAAGGCGCGAGATTGGCGAGCGTCAGCAGCAGGATCAGCAGGAGCCAGAGCACGAGCGCACGCCAGACGAGACCGACACCCGAAGGCAGCATCTCGGGCTCGACCGTCACGCCCACGCCGAGGTCCGGGCGGAATTCCGGCTGCCCCCCCAGCATCGGCAGCGGCCCGCCGAGCTGCACGCCGAGCGCGCCACCGCCGCTCGCGAGCACGATGCCCATCGGCACGCCGCCCTCCTCCTGCTGCCACGACTGTGCCTGCGTACGCCAGCAGTAGACCGAATCCTCGAAGTCTCCGACGATCGCGAACGACAGTGCAGTGAGCCGCACGGGGATCCAGTCGAGCAGCCACAGCAGCTCGCGCGCAGGCCAGCCGAACGCAAGGCGCGAGCGCCCGATCGCAGTCGAATCCTCGCCCGGTTCGTCACCGCGCCATTCGTCGGCGAGCAGGACCGCCGCTCGATACAGGACGGCACCCGCGGGACCCGGCATTACCGTAAACCAGAAGAGCACCGCGAAAACCTGGCGGTAGGCGTCGGTGAGCCCGCGCTCGATCGCGAGCTTGGCGATCTCCTGCGACGAGAGCTCTGCGGTGTAGCCACCGCGCCAGGCGGCGAGCGCCCGGCGCGCCGCACCGAAATCGCCTGCCTTCAGCGCCGCGATGATCACCGACACCGCGTGGCTGAACCGGCGAAACCCCATCAGCAGGTAGAGCACCGCAATGTTGCAGGCAATCCCGAGGAACGGATGCAGGCGATCGGCCACCCACCACACGATCGCCGCAATGGCGACGGGCGGCAACAGCGCGAACGCTGCCGCGATCGCCCCGTGCCGCACGGAGCCGCCGTTCAGCTGCTCCTCGAGCCATCGCGCATACCGTACGAACGTCCGCTCGATCGCCGCACGAAAGCGGAACGCCCGCCACTGTTCGAGGCCGAGGGCGGCGAGGATGGCGAGGAAGTTCATCGGGGCAAGGCGAGCGGGTTCGGAATAGCGACGCGCTCAGCGCAGGAACTCTCGGCTCACGTCCCTGAAGAGCGCCGTGCCGGCCACCCGGAGCCACTCGAACACGACCATCTCGCCAGACACGATGCTCACGCCACACGCGCGCATCCGCTCGAGTGCGAGTGCGTTGTCGCTCGGGCGTCGGGAGCCGACGGCGTCGGCGACGACAAACACCTCGCGTCCTTCGGCAACGAGGCCGAGGGCGGTCTGCAGCACGCAGACATGCGTCTCGGCGCCGGCGATCACGACCTGCGGCCGTTCGCCGCCCGGCAGCGCCGCGAGGCAGCCCGCTTCCGTGCAGGAAAAGTGCTGCTTGGCCGCGACCGCTCCAGGCGGCAACAGCGCCGCGATGGGTGCAACGGTCGGCCCCAACCCCTGCGGATACTGCTCGCTCGCCGCAACCGGCACGCCTATCCTTTGGGCAGCGCGGACAAGCCACGCCGCGCGCTCGACCACGGCCTGCCCACGGTCGATCGCCGGCACGAGCTTCTGCTGCAGGTCGACGACCAGCAACCGGGAGCGATCGGCACGGATCAGCATCGGCGGGCGAGCCCGACGCACCGGGTCACGTCTTGAGCTCCTCGCGGTCGCGATACTGCTCGAGCACCTCGGGATTGGCGAGCGCGTCGGCGTTCTTCACCTCGCGCCCGTGCACGACATTGCGCACCGCGAGCTCGACGATCTTGCCGCTCTTGGTACGCGGTATGTCGGTCACCTGGAGGATCTTGGCGGGCACGTGCCGCGGCGTCGTGTTCTGGCGGATGTGCCTCTGGATGCGTTCGATCAGTGCCCTGTCGAGCGTCATGCCCTCGCGCAGCTTGACGAACAGCACGACGCGCGAATCGCCGACCTCGCCGGGTGGCCAGTCCTGCCCGATGACGAGGCTCTCGACCACCTCGTCCAGTTGCTCCACCTGCCGGTAGATCTCGGCAGTGCCGATGCGCACGCCGCCGGGATTGAGCGTCGCATCCGAGCGGCCGTAAATGACGACGCCGCCATGCTCCGTGATCTCGATGAAGTCGCCGTGGCACCAGATGCCGGGAAAGCGCTCGAAATACGCAGCGCGGTACTTGCTGCCGTCCGGGTCGTTCCAGAATGCGATCGGCATCGAGGGGAACGGCTTGGTGCAGACCAGTTCGCCTCGCTCGCCCTTTCCGGGCGCGATGGGCTGGCCGTCCTCGTCGTAGGCCTCGACCGCCATGCCGAGGCCCCGGCATTGCAGCTCGCCCCGCCACACCGGCAATGTCGGATTGCCGATCGCGAAACAGCTGACGATGTCGGTGCCGCCCGAGATCGACGACACGCAGACGTCGTGCTTGATGCACTCGTAGACGTAGTCGAAGCTCTCCGGCGCAAGCGGGCTGCCGGTCGAAAAGACGGCGCGAACCGTGTCGAGCGCGTAGTCCTTGACTGGCACGAGCGCGATCTTCTTCAGCGCGTCGATGTACTTGGCCGAGGTGCCGAAATGCGTCATCCGCTCCTGCTCGGCGAAGTCCCACAGGATGCGCCCGCGCACGATGAACGGCGCGCCGTCGAAGAGCAGCAATGTCGCCTGCGACGCGAGGCCCGAGACGAGCCAGTTCCACATCATCCAGCCGCAGGTCGTGAAGTAGAAAAGCCGGTCGCCGGCCTTCACGTCGCCGTGCAGCCGATGCTCCTTCAGGTGCTGCAGCAGCGTGCCACCCTGCGCCGTGCACGATGCACTTGGGCACACCGGTCGTCCCGGACGAATAGAGGATGTAGAGCGGATGATCGAACGGGAGCTTCGCGTATTCGATCGGGCCTGCGTTGAACGGTGCGACGAACGCGTCCCAGGTCGTCGCCCCCGCGATCGCCGGCAGTTCGTTGCGCACGCCTTCCGCAGGCGCGAGGTAGGGCACGACCACCACGCGCTCCAACGACGGCAGCTTGGCGACGATCTCGGCGACCTTGTCGAGAATCGAGATCGCCTTGCCGTTGTACCAGTAGCCATCGACCGTGACGAGTAGGCGCGGCTGGATCTGCCCGAAGCGGTCCAGAACGCCCTGCACCCCGAAGTCTGGCGAGCATGACGACCAGATTGCTCCGCGCGCGCTGCCCGCGAGCATCGCGACGATCGCCTCGGGCATGTTGGGCAGGAAGCCCGCGACGCGATCGCCGGGCCGCATGCCCAGCGCGGCGAGTGCGCTGGAGAAGCGCGACACCGCCTGGTGCAATTCCGCGTGCGACAGCCGGCGGCGCACCTTGTCCTCGCCCCAGAACACCAGTGCGTCGCCCGCGTCGTCCGCCGGGCGACGTTCGAGCAGGTTCTGCGCGAAATTGAGCCTTGCGTCCGGGAACCACCTGGCACCCGGCATGCGGTCACCGTCGACCAGCGTCCGCGCGCCGCGTTCCCCGATCACGTCCGTGTAGTCCCAGAGCGCGTTCCAGAACGCGGCCGTGTTTTCGACGGACCACCGCCACAACGCGTGGTAATCGGGTAGCGCCGCGCCACTCCTGCTGGCCAGCACCCGGGTGAAATCGGTGATCGTCGCCTTGGCGATGCGCTCGGGCGAGGGCTCCCACAGCTTGGCGCTCGTCATCTCCATCGTTTGCGCTCCCTGCCGGTCAAGCCGAAAGCTGCGGCGCGTCGGCCAGCGCGCGCACCGACGCAGCGATCGCCTCGGGAAGCGGCGTCGGCCGGCCGCTCGCGAGCTCGATCCAGACGATCTTCGCGGCGCCGTCGGCGTACATGCGCCCGTCTTTCCAGAGCTCGTAGAAGCTGCCCACGCTGGTGCGGCCGAGGCCACCGAGGAACATCCGCACCTCGACGTCGCCCGGGTACACGAGGGGCTCGCGAAACGTGCAGCTCGCGTTGACGATCACCGACCCGGTACCGCAATCGTATCCGACGCCAGCCTGCGCCTGCGCGTACAACCACTCGATGCGCGCCTGCTCCATGTAACGGAAATAGACGGTGTTGTTGACGTGTCCCAGTGCGTCCATGTCGGCCCAGCGGATGGGCTGCACGGACGTGTGCACGTGGAGACGGGAAACGTGGTGCGTCATGGACAACCTGCTAGTGTACGTCGCCGGAGAGCGCTGGCAAGGCGGCAGCCACCAGCTCGGCAATGTCCAAAGTCCTTACCTCCGCGTCGCGGCCCAGCGCCTTCAGCCCGTCGCTCATCATCACCGCGCAATAGGGACAGGCGGTGGCAATCACGGCGGGCCCCTTTTCGAGCGCCTGCTCGACGCGCGCGATGTTGATGCGCTTTCCGATCGTCTCTTCCATCCACATGCGACCGCCGCCTGCACCGCAGCACATCGCCTTGTCGCGCGCCAGCGCAAACTCGAGCGGCGCATCCTTGGTCACGCGCGCGAGCACGGTCCGCGGCGCATCGTACTCGCCATTGTGGCGACCGAGGTAACACGGATCGTGAAAGGCGACGCGCTCGTGCGCAGGCACCGGCGCGACCCTGCCCTGCGCAACCAGCTCCGCGATCAACTGCGTGTGGTGAATCACCTCGAAGCGGCCGCCGAACTCGGGATATTCGTTGCGCAGCGTGTTGAACGCATGTGGGTCGGTGGTGACGATACGGGCAACGCCAAGCTCGTTGAGCGTTGCAACCAGTTGCTGCGCCAGTGTCTGGAACAGCATCTCGTTGCCGACTCGCCGGACACACTCCCCGGTGGACGTCTCGCGCGGGCCGAGGATGCCGATCCGCAGTCCCGCGTGCTGCGCGATACGCACGAACGCGGTCGCGATCTTCTGCCCGCGCGTGTCGAAGGACGCGGCGGAGCCCACATAGAAGAGGTAATCGAGCTTGGCGACGTCATCGGCGCTCGCCACAACCGGAATCCCGAGCCCCTTCGCCCAGTCTCCGCGCGTGTCGGCCGGCAGCCCCCATGGATTGCTCTGCACTTCGTACGCGTCGAACACGGTCTTCAACTCGTGCGGAAACGCCCCCTCCATCATCACCTGGTGCTGGCGAAGACGAAAGAACTTGGGCAGATGCTCGAGCTCGATCGGGCAAGCGGCCTCGCAGTACCCGCAGGTCGTGCAGGCCCACAGCGTGTCGGCGCCGATCACCTCGGGCACGAGTGGCGGCAGCGTTTCCTCCACGGAGGGGGGCGCGAGCAATGTCACGCGCTGTTCGAGCAGATGCTGCTTCACCTTGTCGTGCACCCACTTGAGTGCGAGGGGCTTGCCGGTGAGAAAGGTCGGACACGCGTCCTTGCATCGCCCACACTCGGTGCAGGTGAATGCGTCGAAACCGTCCTTCCAGGCAAGATCGCGCGCGGTGCGGATGCCGACCTTCGGTTCCTCGCCATCGGCGGCATTCATCACCTTGTCGAGATCGACGGAGGGCACCCGGTTTCCGGGGGTGCCGCGCGCGAAGAACAGCGCGGGCAACGCAGTGACGATGTGGAAATGCTCGCCGACCGGCAGCAGTACCAGGAACGAAAGCACGGTCAGCATCTGTACCCAGTAGGAAAGGTGATAACCGATCGTGAGGGTCGCTCGTGGCAACTCCGCGAACCACGCCGCAATGCGTGCACCGATGAACGCATACGACGCCTCGTGCGCAATGCCGGGGTCGCTGTCCGCGAGCAGCGCGAAGCGGAAGCCGTCGAACAGGAAATCGGTGACCATGATCGCGGCTATCAGCGACAGGATCAGGATCGCCTCGCGGTTGGCCTCGAGCCGTCGCGGCTTCTGCACGAAGCGGCGCCAGAACGCGTAGCCGACGGCGACCAGCACGGCGATCTCGACCAAGTCCTTGAACGCCGCGAACAGGCCGCCGAGCAGCCCCGGATAGACGAAATCCGGCGCGTAGCCGATGCCGATGAGCTGGACCTTGCGCGCGAGCAGCGCGAGGAAACCCAGGAAGATCACCGCATGCATGATCCCCGATCGGCGGTCACCGTGAATCATCCGCCGCTGCAGCAGACCGTTGACCAGCACCTGCCGCAGGCGTTGCACCGGGCGATCCCAGCGCGGCTCGGCCGCGAGGCAAGCGACGATCGCGAGCTTGCGCCATGCCAGCGCGCAGAAACCGGCAAACGCGACGGCAAGGGCCAGCGTGATGCCGACCGGACTCATCGACGGCCTTCGGTGTGCGAGGTCAAGATTGCGGATCGACGCTGCTTGGCCGCGGCGGATCTGCGCGCGAGCCACCGCACCAAAGTTCTGATGCCCGTTCGCGTCACCGGACGGGCCAACGCGTCGATTATACAATCGCGGCTTCGGCCGATCCCTCTCGCGGCCTGCCCGAAAGTGAAGTGATGGAAGCAACCGCACGCGAAGCGATGGAATACGACGTGGTGATCGTCGGCGGCGGCCCCGCCGGGCTTGCCGCCGCGATCCGGCTGAAGCAGCTCGCCTCGGCCGCGAACCGCGAGGTCTCGGTGTGCCTGCTCGAGAAGGGCGCCGAAATCGGCGCGCACATCCTCTCGGGCGCGGTGATCGATCCGCATCGGGCTTGCCGAGCTCCTGCCCGACTGGAAGGACAAGGGCGCGCCGATCGATACGCCGGTGACCGAGGATCGCTTCCTGATCCTCAGCGCAGACACGGCCTGGCGCATCCCCAACTGGGCGCTGCCGAGGCTCATGAACAACCACGGCAACTACATCGCGAGCCTCGGCAACGTCTGCCGCTGGCTGGGCACAGCAGGCCGAGGCGCTGGGCGTGGAGATCTACCCGGGCTTCGCCGGCCGCCGAGGTGCTCTACGACGAAGACGGCGCGGTGATGGGCGTGGCCACCGGCGACATGGGCGTCGCGCAAGGACGGCACGCCGAAGCCGGAATTCCAGCGCGGCATGGAACTGCATGCCAAGTACACGCTGTTCGCCGAAGGCGCGCGCGGCTCGCTTTCGCAGCTTCTGATGCAGCGGTTCAACCTGCGCGACGGCGTCGATCCGCAGAAGTACGGCATCGGCATCAAGGAGCTGTGGCAGGTCGCGCCCGAAAGGTTCCGGAAGGGACTCGTCATCCATTCGCAGGGCTGGCCGCTTCCCGACGACGTCGGCGGCGGCTCGTTCGTCTACCACTTCGGCGACGGCCTCGTCTCGGTAGGCTTCGTCGTCCACCTCAACTACCGGAATCCGTACCTGTCTCCCTACGACGAATTCCAGCGCTTCAAGACGCACCCGGTGATCCGCGAGACGTTCGCCGGGCGGAAGCGCCTCGCTTACGGCGCGCGCGCAATCAACGAAGGCGGCCTGCAATCGGTGCCGCAGCTCGCGTTTCCCGGCGGCGCACTGGTCGGCTGCGCGGCGGGATTCGTGAATCTGCCGCGCATCAAAGGCAGCCACAATGCGATGAAGACGGGGATGCTCGCTGCCGACGCCGCGTTCGCGGCGCTCGGCAGCCTACGCCAGCGCGATACGCTGACCGAGTACGCCGATGGCTGGAAGAAATCGTGGGTGTACGAGGACCTCTACAAGGTGCGCAACGTCAAGCCGGGCCTCGACTGGGGCCTGTGGACAGGCATGGCGCATGGCGGCATGCACATGTGGCTGAACGACCTGGGCCTCGGCGCGCTGGTCCCGTGGACGCTGCGCCACCGGAAAGCCGACCACGAGTCGCTCGTTCCGGCTGCGGAGGCGACGCCGATCGAGTATCCGAAATACGACGGCGTGCTCACGTTCGACAAGAACTCCTCGGTGTTCCTGTCCAACACGAACCACGAGGAGGACCAGCCGGTGCATCTGCGCCTGCGCAGCGCCGCGATCCCCGTCGCAGTCAATCTGGCGGTCTACGCGGGACCAGAGGCGCGCTACTGCCCGGCCGGAGTGTACGAGTTCGTCGACGCGGAAGTCGCGGATGCCCAGGTCACGGCGGACGCCCCGCGGTCGAAGCGGTTGCAGATCAATTTCACGAACTGCGTTCACTGCAAGACCTGCGACATCAAGGACCCGCGGCAGAACATCCATTGGGTTCCGCCCGAAGGCGGCGGCGGCCCGGTCTATCCGGGGATGTAGCGCGACGCCGCCAAGGCCCCTTTCCCCGATTCCGCTGGCACGCGGACGCGGCCGCCGCGGGTCGCCGCCCCACCCGTGGCCGTGGCGTCGTCGCATTGCCGAGGGCTGCCAACGCACCGCCTTGACGCTCGTCATGACCGGCGCCCCGTCACGCGCCGACAATGGAGCTTGCGCGCGCCGGGGCCCCGCGTTCGGTGTGCATGGTCTGGTCGGCCCCGCCCATTACCCACGGCAGGTCCACCATGTCACCAACCAGTTCCGCACCAGCCCGGCGGCGCGAGTCCGCACGTCCGGTTGCCAATTCACGCTCGACCTCCCGCCGTATCGACAAGCCCAAGGCGGCCAAGCGCGCCCAGGCGTCCAGGCCGCGCCGTGCCGAGAAGTGGGTCTACCTGCTTCTCCGAGGGCAACGCGTCGATGAAGGCGCTGCTCGGCGGCAAGGGCGCGAACCTCGCCGAGATGACGCGCTCGGGCTGCCCGTGCCGCCGGGCTTCATCGTCACCACGCAAGCCTGCAACGCCTATCTCGCCGCAGGCGGCTTCGCCGCCGGGCATGTGGGAGCAGACGTCGCCGCGCTCGCGAAGGTCGAGCACGCGACCGGCAAGCGCTTCGGCGACCCGCGCAATCCGCTGCTCGTCTCCTGCCGCTCGGGCGCGCGGTTCTCGATGCCCGGCATGATGGACACGGTGCTCAACATCGGGCTCAACGACGAGGTGGCGCAGGGGCTCGCGCAGCGACACGGGCGACGCGCGCTTCGTCTTCGACGCCTACCGCCGTCTCGTGCAGATGTTCGGCACGGTCGTGCTGGACCTGCCGGACGAGCCGTTCGAGGCAAGTGCTCGCGCGCTACCGCGCCGAGCGCGGCGTGGCCAACGACGCCGACCTCGCGGCCGAGGACCTCCGGCGATCACCGCGGAATTCAAGGCGATCGTGAAGGCCCGCACGCGGCCGTCCCTTCCCGGACGATCCGCTCGCGCAGCTGCGCGCTCGCGGCCGAGGCGGTGTTCAAGTCGTGGAACGGCAAGCGCGCGATCGACTACCGCAACGCCGCGGGCATCGCGCACGACCTCGGCACCGCGGTCAACATCCAGACGATGGTGTTCGGCAACCTGGGCGCCGACTCCGGCACCGGCGTGGTGACGACGCGCAACGTCACGACGGGCGAGCCCGAGATCGAGGGCGACTGGCTCATCAACGCGCAGGGCGAGGACGTCGTCGCCGGCACGCGCGCGACGCAGCGCGATCGCCACGCTGGCCGACGAGATGCCGCGCGATCTGGCGGCGAGTTCGCGCGCGATCTGCACGCAAGCTCGAGCGGCACTGCCGCGACGTGCAGGACGTCGAGTTCACCGATCGAGCGCGGCAAGCTCTGGATGCTGCAGACGCGCGACGCCAAGCGCACCGCGCAGGCCGCCGTGCGCATCGCCGTCGACCTCGCCGACGAGCGGCTGCATCACGCGCGCGGAGGCCGTGCTGCGCGTCACGCCGGAGCACGTCGACTACTTCCTGCATCCGCAGTTCGATCCGGCGCGAGATGCGCGCGGCGGCGAAGGCGCGCGGCGACCTGATCGCCACCGGGCCTCAACGTCTCGCCGGGCGCGGCGTCGCGGCATCCTCGCCTTCGACGCCGACACCGCCGAGCGCTGGGGCCGCGACGAGAGGAAGGCCGTCATCATGGTGCGGCCGGAGACCAAGCCCGACGACGTGCACGGCATGCTGGCCGCGCGCGGCATCCTGACCAGCCGCGGCGGCCGCACGAGCCACGCGGCGCTCGTCGCGCGGCAGTTCGGCAAGCCGGCCGTGGTCGGCGTCGCGGCGATCGACGTCGATCCGGAGAAGCGCGCAGTTCAGCGTCGGCGGCCGCGTCTTCCGCGAAGGCGACGCCGTCTCGATCGACGGCACGACCGGCGAGGTGTTCGCCGGCGCAGCTCGACGACCGTCGTGCCCGACTTCAAGGACCCGTACCTGCTGCGAGCTGCTGGGCTGGGCCGACGGCTTCCGCACGCTCGGCGTCTGGGCCAACGCCGACTATCCGCGCGACGCCGCAGCGCGCGCGCGGCTACGGCGCGCGAGGGCATCGGCCTCTGCCGCACCGAGCACATGTTCTTCGAGACCGAGCGGCTGCCGCTCGTGCAGCAGATGATCCTCGCGCAGGACGACGCGGAGCGCGACGAGGCGCTCGCGCGAGCTGCTGCCGTTCCAGCGCGAGGACTTCGTCGGGCTCTTCCGCGCGATGGACGGCCTGCCGGTCACGATCCGGCTGATCGACCCGCCGCTGCACGAGTTCCTGCCGAGCCACGACGAGCTGCTGCGCGACGTGACGCGAGCTGGAGACGCGCGCGAAGCTCGCCGTCACGGAGCTGGCGACGAGCGCCGATCCGCTGGGGCTCGCCGGCACGCTCGCGCAGAAGAAGCGGCTGCTCGCGGCGGTCGAGGCGCATGCGCGAGGCGAACCCGATGCTCGGCCTGCGCGGCGTGCGGCTGGGCATCCACCTGCCGGCGCTGGTGCGCATGCAGGTGCGCGCCATCATCGAGGCGGCCTGCCTCTGCGCGCGCGAGGGCATCAAGGTGAAGCCCGAAGATCATGATCCCGCTCACCGCGCACAACAACGAGCTCAAGGTCGAGCAGCGCGATCCTCGAGGACGAGGCGCGCGCGGTGATGAAGGAGCAGGGCGTGCGCGTGAAGTACCAGTTCGGCACGATGATCGAGATCCCGCGCGCCGCGCTCACCGCCGACGACATCGCGCGCGACGCCGAGTTCTTCTCGTTCGGCACCAACGACCTCACGCAGACGACGTTCGGCATCTCGCGCGACGACGCCGAGACGGGCTTCCTGCGCGAGTACCTCGAGAAGGCGCATCCTGCCCGAGAACCCGTTCGCGACGATCGACCAGGCGGGCGTGGGCAAGCTGATGGAGATGGGCGTGCGGCTCGGCCGCGCGACGCGGCCGCGACCTCGAGGTCGGCATCTGCGGCGAGCACGGCGGCGACCCGAAGTCGATCGCCTTCTGCCACCGCATCGGCCTCGACTACGTCAGCTGCTCGCCGTATCCGCGTGCCGGTCGCGCGGCTCGCGGCGGCGCACGCGGCGCTGCGCCGGACGCTGAACACGCCGGGAGCGTCACGGGCCGCTCGGGCCCGGCGACGCGAATCGCAAGCGGGCGGAGGATTGCGCCTGCAGGGGCGTGCGCGTTCGCGACGAACGAGGCTTTTGGGGTACATTCGGCCACCACCCCACGACCCGGGAACTCAGGAGGAAATCATGCGTCGATTGCTGTGGGCATGCGCCGCGCTGCTCGCGTTCGGTCTCGCGAGCGCGCCGCTTTCCGCGCAGGAGTATCCGAACCGTCCGGTGAAAATCGTCGTGCCATTCGCCACCGGTGGGCCGGCCGACGTCTATGCGCGCTACCTCGGCCAACGTCTGCAGGAGGCAACGGGCCAGCCGTTCGTGGTCGACAACCGCCCGGGTGCCGGCTCGGTGACGGGAACGGACATGGTGGCCAAGAGCCGCGCCGACGGCTACACACTGCTCCTCATGTCCAACGCGCACACGGTCAACGAGTCGCTGATCCCGAACAAGCCCTACGCATTGATGCGGGACTTCGCCGCGGTGGCGCCGGTCAACTACTCCGACCTCGTGCTCGTCGCGCATCCATCGGTGCCGGCGAACACGCTCCCCGAACTGATCAAGCTCGCGAAGGCCAGCCCGGGCAAGCTCAACTACGCGTCTTCCGGTCCGGGTACGCCCTATCACATGGCGGGCGAACTCTTCAAGGCGATGGCGGGCCTCGACATCGTGCACGTGCCCTACAAGGGCAGCTCGGGCGCACGCACCGATGTGCTGGGCGGCCAGGTCGAGATGATGTTCGACGCGGTGACGACAATGAGCGAGCAGGCGAAGGCCGGCAAGGTGCGCGCGCTCGCGACCACGGGCAAGACGCGCTCGGCGGTGCTGCCCGAAGTGCCGACGGTGAACGAAGCGGGCGTTCCCGGCTACGAGGCGACGATCTGGCTCGGCGTGATGGCGCCGAAGGGCACGCCGCCCGCAGTGGTCGCCAAGCTCAACGCGGAAATCGCGAAGATCGTCGGACGGCCGGACGTCAAGGCGGAGTGGGCAAGACAGGGCGCGGTCGGCATGGCGATGCCGCCTGACGAATTCAGCCGCTATCTCACCGACGACATCGCGAAATGGGAGCGCATTGTAAAGATCTCGGGCGCGAAGCCGGACCAATAGTCGAGCGATGGAACTCGACCTCCTCTCGGCCGGCGCGGCGAAGGGCCTCGTCGCCGCGCTCGAGTCCGCGTTCCGTGACGCGACGGGCGCGACGGTCCGGGGCACCTTCGACGCCGTCGGCGCGATTCGCGAGAAGTTGCTCGAAGGATCTCCGTGCGACCTGCTGATCCTGACGGGCGCAATGCTCGACGATCTCGCCCGCGCGGGGCTGGTCGATGGCGCCACGATCATCCCGCTCGGTCGTGTGCGGACCGGCGTGGCCATCCGCGCCGGCGACCCGCGACCTGCCGTCGGCGATCGGGATGCGCTCTCCGCCGCCTTCGCGAGCGCAGACGCGATCTATCTTCCCGACCCGGAGCGCGCGACCGCCGGCATCCATTTCATGAAGGTCCTGCGAGCGCTGGGCATCGATCGGTCGGTCGCCACCCGGCTGCGGCCGCATCCCAACGGCGCGGCGGCCATGGCGGCGCTTGCGGCGACGAAGGACGTGCGCCCGATCGGCTGCACGCAGTCGACCGAGATCCTCTATACGCCCGGAGTCGCGCTGGTCGACATCCTGCCGGCGGAGTTCGAACTCGCCACCGTGTATTCGGCCGGCATTTCGACCGGTGCGCGGCACCCGGAACTCGCGGCTGGCCTGCTCGCCCTGCTCACGAGCGAGGCAAACGCGCCCCTTCGTGCAAAGGGCGGATTCGAGCGCTGACCCCGGGTCGCTCGAAGGGTTTATCTGCGCCTCCCGGGCATGACCGTCAAGTAGCATCTGTACATGTGCGCGCTTGTGCAGGGGCTCCTTAAGCGGCGTCAACCTTTGCCCTCCGACAATTCGGCACAATCCATCCTATCCCCTCCCGGAGTGAGAGAGCGATGACCTATCGGTCAATTTTTGTCCACAACGACGACAGCCCCGACACCGAGCGCCGCCTCGACATCGCGACGCGCCTTGCGCAGGCCTACCCCGCGGAACTCGTCGGTGCCTACCTGGTGCCCGGTTTCAACCCGACGCCATTCGCCAGCGCGATGATGGCCTCCGAGATCGCGCAGCGCCGCCGGGAGCAGACGATCGAGGAAGCGCGCGCGGCCGAGGCGCGCTTCCGTGAGGCGGGTGCCAAGGCCGGGATCGCGCGGGTCAGCTGGCGCACGCCGAAGATCGATCCGTTCGACTTCGCGGTGCGCGAGGCGCGCTACTCGGACCTGACCGTGCTCGGTCAGCCGAGCCGCGACCAGCCCGACGCCGCGTTCAACGCGGAATTGGCGAACGCCGTGCTCATGCTGTCGGGGCGGCCGGTCCTGTTCGTGCCATTCGCAGGTGCGGAAAAGTCGATCGGCGAGCGCATCCTGATCGCGTGGAAGGATTCCCGAGAGTCAGCCCGTGCCGTGGCGGACGCGCTGCCCCTGCTCAAGGATGCGCAGAAAGTGCATGCGGTTGCGATCACCACCGAGGCCGAGGAAAGCACGCGCGAGCTGCTAGCCGACCAGCAGGTGCACGAGTTCCTTGCGCGCCATGACGTCGAGGCCATCGTCAAGCGCATCGTCGCGCCCGACATCGACGCCGGCGAGCTCCTGCTTTCGCAGGCGGCCGACATCGGCGCCGATCTGATCGTCATGGGCGGCTACAGCCGGCCACGGATCACCCAGCTGGTATGGGGCGGTGTCACCCGCCTCATCCTGAACTCGATGACGATTCCGGTATTGATGTCGCACTGACGACAAGACGTAACAGCGCCGTCCGGGTTCAACCGGCTGCCGGCCTCGCGCGTTAAGGTATTTGGCGGCGCGCCCAACCGGCGCCGATTCCGGAAGACGCAAGCGGAGGCATCCGTGAGAAAACTCGCACTGACGATCGTTGCGGCGGCCGCGCTGGCCTTGGCCGGCACCACTGCCGATGCCCAGCGGGGTGGCGGTGGTGGCGGCGGACGCGGGGGTGGCGGTGGGCAGCTGGAGCGGCGGTGGTGGCAGCTGGAGCGGCGGTGGTGGCAGCGGGAATCGCGGTGGCGCATGGAGTGGTGGCGGTGGCAGCTGGAACCGCGGCGGCGCATGGAGTGGTGGCGGTGGCAGCTGGAACCGCGGCGGCGCATGGAGTGGTGGCGGTGGCAGCTGGAACCGCGGCGGCTCATGGAGCGGTGGCGGTGCGGAGCTGGAACAACGGCAGCTGGCACCGCGGTGGAAGCTGGAACGGCAGCAGCTGGCGGGGCGGTTCCTGGGCGGCACCCGGTTGGGGCTGGCGCGGCGGTGGATGGGCACCCGGCTGGGGCTGGCGCGGTGCTTACTGGGGACCTGGCTGGGGCTGGGGGGCTACGTGGGCGCCCGGCTGGGGCGGCTGCGGCTGGGGTTGGGGCGGCTGCTGGGGCTGGGGCGGCTGGGGTTGGGGTTGGGGCGGCTGGGCTGCGCCGAGCGTGGCGGTGATCGGCGCGCCTTGGTATCTGGGGGGATGGCCTTATGTCGATTCCGTATCCGACCCCTATTTCGGCTCGACCGACGCGTTCGTCAGCAACGTTGCGCCTCAGGCGAATACGTACGACCAGCAGCCGATCGAATCGACGCCGCCAGCGTGACGAACTACTGGTACTACTGCAACGATCCGGCGGGCTATTACCCGCACGTGCAGCGCTGCAACAAGCCATGGACCCCCGTGATCCCGCAATCGGGACCGGGCGCGCCCAGAGCGGCCGCAAGCCGCGGCTGACAGGAGAAGAATCCATGGCCGTTGCCCGACTCCGCCTGATCGCTTCGGCCGTCGCGACGCTTGTCTCGCCGGATGCGTCACCGTACCCACCGGGCCCGCGGTGACCGTGCTCCCCGGCCCTCGCAAGAGCTTCGACCAGTTCGCCAACGACGATGCGGTCTGCCGGCAGTTCGCGCAGAACGCGCTCGGTCCCTACGCTGGCCAGGACGCGAGCAATGCAGCCGTAGCGAACGCTGTCGCTGGCACCGCAATCGGTGCGGCCACCGGCGCGATCATTGGCTCGGTCACGGGCCAGGCGGGTGCGGGCGCAGCGATTGGCGCGGGCACCGGGTTGTTGTTCGGGAGTGCCGCCGGCAGCAATGTCGCCGGCGCCTCGTCCTTTTCCATGCAACGTGTCTACGACCGTTCGTACGTGCAGTGCATGTACGCGCGTGGAAACCAGGTACCCGGCGCCGTCGCGTACCGTCCGTCGTCGCCGACTTACCCGGGGTATCGCCAGCCGCCCGTCTATCCACCCGCCAACACGCCGCCGCCGAGCTACGGTCCCAACGTCGTACCCTACGGCAATGCTCCGGACGGGCGTTCTCCTACGTCGTCGCCGCCGTCCGGAGGCAACCCACCGCCCAGCACCGTTCCTCCGCCGTCGGGCTACCCGCCATCCGGCACGCCGCCTCCGCCGCTCGGTTGACACCCCGAACGATTGCGCAGCAG
Organism: uncultured beta proteobacterium; assembly: GCA_963750585.1. Classification (GTDB taxonomy): domain Bacteria; phylum Pseudomonadota; class Gammaproteobacteria; order Burkholderiales; family Casimicrobiaceae; genus VBCG01. Next base: position 1,882 of record CAVVRH010000020.1, on the reverse strand, counting down.
GCGGCGCAGTCGACGAGGCGCGCCATCGTCGGAATCGCCGCTGGCGGCTGGATGCGTGCAACGACGGCTGCGGACCGTTTCGCGCGGATGGGCGACAATGGCGGTCATGCAGAACGCGCAAAGGGATCGAGGATGAACCGACGGATGCTGGCGGCTGCGCTCTCCACTGTTGTGCTGGGCGCCTGTGCGACCGGCGCAGCCCCTGATCGCGCGGCCGCGTACACGCCTCGCGTCGTGCTGCCGTTCGGATACTTCAGCACGCCCCGGTCCGGGTGTTCCCGCCGGCGGCGCAGGCGGTGCCGGCGAAGGACGCGGATCAGCAGAAAGGGGCGCGCTTCGACGCGCGAATCGACAGTATCTGGAACGTCAGGCACGCGAGAACGCGCAGCGTGACGATCTCGAGCGCACCATGCGCGACCACGATCTGTACCCGTCCGGGCCCGCGAACCCCCGGCCGCGGGCGGAAAGAACGCGGCAGGCAGCTGAGCCGGGCCTGATACAGCGAGCGCAGCTGGCCCGCGCGCCCGGGCGGCCACGCAGCCCGTCACGCGTGCGCGAGGACCTGCCCGTGCTCGCGCGTGGCGTGGAACCCTACTTTCGGCCAGCGTTCGATCGTGACCTGCAAGTTGTACTTGTTCGACGCCAGGAAGACCGGGTTGCCGTCGACGTCGCTCGCGAGTTGCGCTGCCTGCTCGCGCTCGAAGTTGCGGCGCACCGTCTCGTCGGGATAGACCAGCCAGCGCGCGGTCGCGATGTTGGCGGGCTCGTAGAGCGCATCGACCTTGTATTCGGTCGCGAGCCGGTGCGCGACGATCTCGAACTGCAGCGTTCCGACGGCACCGAGCAGCAGCGTGTTGCCGTGCATCGCCTCGAACACCTGGATCGCGCCCTCCTCGCCGAGTTCGTGCAGACCCTTCGCGAGCTGTTTCGCCTTGAACGGATCGCGCGGGCGGGCGACACGGAAGATCTCGGGCGCGAAATACGGGATGCCCTTGTAGGCCAGCGGCTCGCCGGCGTCAGCGTGTCGCCGATCGCGAGCTGGCCGTGGTTGTGGATGCCGATGATGTCGCCGGCGACCGCATCCTCGCTCGCGACACGCTCGTTGGCCATGAACGTCAGCGCATGCGCGATCTTCATCTCGCGGTCGGTACGCAGGTGGCGTACTTTCATTCCCGGCACGAAGCGTCCCGAGCACACGCGGAAGAATGCGATGCGGTCGCGATGCTTCGGGTCCATGTTCGCCTGGATCTTGAAAACGAAGCCCGAGAAGGACGGCTCGGCCGGTTGCACGATGCGCACGCCGCCGTCGCGCGGCTGCGGCGGCGGTGCCCATTCGACCAGCGCCTGCAGGATCTCCTGCACGCCGAAGTTGTTGATCCCGGAACCGAAGAACACCGGCGTCTGCGTTCCGCGCAAGAGCGGGAGCTCGAACGGGTGGCTCGCGCTGCGGATCAGGTCCACGTCATGGCGAAGCGCGTCGATCTCGCCCGGGAACAGGCCCGCGAGCCGCGGGTTGTCGAGTCCGCCGATCACTTCGGTGTCGTCGGCGATGCGCTCGCCGCCCGGTGTGAACCGCAACAGGCGATCGTTGCCGAGGTGGTAGACGCCGCGGAAGCTCTTGCCCATGCCGACCGGCCAGGTGATCGGCGCACAATCGATCGCCAGAACGGATTCGATTTCCTCGAGGAGCGCAAGCGGCTCGCGCACTTCGCGGTCCATCTTGTTGACGAACGTGATGATCGGCGTGTCGCGCAGACGGCAACGTCGAGCAGCTTGATCGTCTGCGCTTCCACGCCCTTCGCCGCATCGATCACCATCACGGCAGCGTCGACGGCAGTCAGCACGCGGTAGGTGTCCTCGGAAAAATCCTCGTGGCCCGGCG